>NZ_JAHZBP010000003.1:0-369287 GCF_019423355.1 Butyricimonas sp. | reverse complement strand
GCTTCAAGGACACTCCCGAACGCCTTTGAAACGTCTTTGATTCGAATGTGATACGTCTTTGAACCCTGCCTTCTCCCTCTCTTCAACGGGAAAACTACGGGTTTTCAACGTATCTTGTCCCGAAAAAAGTTTACACCCAGCACAATAAACCAATGCCAGGATTAAAAGAATACCCAATCGAGTAAACCGATTTTATGGAAACAATAACGATTCTTACTCTAATTTTTTACTTTTTCTTCTCTCTCTTCAATAAATCCCCTATTTTCTGCCGAAGCTCCTTCCCGCATAATCCTTTGGCTACAATACAATGTTCCCCATCCACAAGATACATATAAGGAACCTCTCGCACGAGATACGAGTTTGCAATCTTACCATTGAATCCTTGGAGATCCGATCCGTTCGTCCAAATCATTCCGTCTTGCCCCACAGCGTAGCGCCAATGAGCAATATTCTCGTCCAACGAGATACTGATAATTTCCAACCCTTGGGGTCGATATTGCAAGTAAAGTTTCACTAATTCTGGAATCTCTTGACGACTGTCCGCATTCTCGGATGACCAAAAGTGTATCAATTTCAACTTCGCAGGAAGGCCATACAGAGTAAACGTATTGCCATCAGGTTTGGTTGCGGTAAAGTCCGGAGCAATCTTTCCCATCTCCAAGGCAGCGTAACGATCCAACATCGCAGCGATTTCCTTACCGGGAGCCGTGCCCCGGGCAACCTCCCCCAGCGCTTCGTATTTTTCCCGCAAGCTATCTTCCGTATCGCCACGCATACCAAGAGCCACCACGTAGGCTATAACGTACAAGTCGGGATATTTTTCACGTAGCGCTTTCTCTTCTGCCCGGGCAACCGCAATCGCCTCCTCAAATTGTTTCATGGCTGCCTTCACACCCACTTTATCTCTTGCCTGTTCTGCTCGAGTATATACCTGTTGTATTCGTCCTTGCTCCCGTAAAAGTCGATTACTGATTCGGTTAAATTGTCCAAAAATTTCCTGCTGTTCTCCTCCTTGAATCAACGCACCTTGCTTACTTAAATTGATCGTGAAAGGCACGTTTTCCAAAATCAAGGGAATCATTTCTTTCCCATTTGATATCATAATGTAGGCTGCAGAAGGACTATCCACTTTACCCGTGAACATGAATACTCCATTTTTTATTAAAGTAGTTGCTAATGTGTCCTGTCCCCCCTCATCTATTAACAATAACAATGTACCATCCGTCAACCCATTCGCTTTGCCCGTAATCCGAAATTCCTCTTGTGCATAAGCGACAGATATATCCACCGCCGCCAATAGTAATAATATCCATTTTTTCATCCTCTTTATTTATTCGTTTTCTCTCAACAATTCTGTTATGGAAAGACATATTAATTAAAATCTTAGTTACTAAAAATACCACAGGCAGGGCAGGAAAACACTCCTTCCTGCCCGCAGTATGAAGCACGCACACTATATTATTTATATTCCGAGAACGGAACAAAATCTCCCAACCGCAAACTGAACAAAGCCGTTCCATTATCAACCTCTTTCGTATGACGGTTTGACATTGTCAAGCGAACGTAGCGCACGGGTCTCCGCAACTCCTCAGGAATAACGATCATCGTTGTCTCTCCAAACGAATTACCAATAGTAACGGCCCCATCCTCGTATGTCGCATTTTTCCAAATGTAACCATCCTCGCTTAGTTCGATCTTTATGGAAGAAAGCAACCACGAGAGTTCCTCTTCAATATCCTGACTAGAAGACATTGTACTTGGATCGGGTTGTACCACCTTGAATCCTTGCAATACCTTCAATTCCTGCATATCAAATTTGACCTCGAACACCTTTGCTCCAAGAGTCAAACCCGGTTCAAAACAAGTCATCGGATCATCATCAAGTAACAAACCAGCTCCATTCTTCTTGTTCCCGTTGTAAGTCGTATCCGAACACGTCACCTTCCATTCATCCATGTTCAACGGTACGACCTCCTTCATATATTGCAAATTTTCACCTTCTCCTTTTTCCGTCAACAAGGGTGGAGTTCCCGTCATCCAACTGCCATCAATCTTTCCAGCATCTTGCAATACCCATTCGTACGACAAATCCGAACCCGAAACATTGACCGTGTTGAAGAAATAATGTCCGTAATAAGCTCCCATAGGATCAGCCAACCCGTTATAACGTATGGCCTCCACGCCATAAACATCCCTCAAAAACTGGAGTGTCACCCAGCCTTTGTACTCATCTGTCGTACTACGATTTTCTGTCGTATGCCCGGGTAGCATATAGCGATTCTCCCCAAGAATAACTTTTTCCAAACGAGTGAAATAAAGTAAATCCTGAAATGATGTTATATCATAATCCAATTTCACGGTTGTAATCCTATCTACCTCACTTTCCCATGCCGGCCCATACGTGTTACGCATCCACGAGGAGAATCCGGGAGACCACACCCGTTCTCCGAGAGCCAAAGGCATCTCATCGAACTCGATTTCATCGATACAACTCGTAAGACGTCCTTTCCGGGTCACCGTGAGTGGTTTCGAAAAATCAATTCCCAAACCGTCAACATCCGGAATAAGGAACATGTAATCTCGCCCGTAAGTTCCATACGGAGCTTTAATCTCAGCAGACATGTGTTCTTTGATATTCCACTCGTGTTGCTGCTCATCAGTTCCCCAATAATGAAGAATCAATTCTTTCAAATTATCATTATCCTCGTCCAGAATGACAGCCAACCGATCCTTCATCGGATAAAAATTAACAATTCCTTGCGTGAATGTGCGCAAATCCTCGTGCGCTTTCGTGTAAGGTCGTCCATACTTTTCCACCACAATTGATTCTGTACTGTCCGCTGAAAGGTTACTTACCCGTACCGAGTAAACGGCATCTTGCAATCCTTCCAAGTAAACGGTATCCATCGTTCCCGTGTTCACCTCGCCGTCCTTCCTGTCAATGTAACGCACGAACGGTTTGGTGTCTTTTTCAGATTGCCACGTGATCTTTACCCGCTTGACTGTCGCATCCAAGTTGTCCCGCCATGTCACTCTCAATCGTTCCCAACCCGGGGCCACTTCCATATCTGAACATTTACCCACGTAACGAATCTTGCCATCCCCGGCAAATTCATCGTACGTGTCTTCCAAATCCTCGCAACTTGCCATAAAAAGCACTGCTAAAAGCCACAGTATGTAATATAATTTATTTCTCATAATTTCTCCGTTTCTTAATTTACTCTGCTTTCACACACACTTCCAATTCATTAAACGTAACATATTCTGTCGGATTTTCCTCGAAACCATTCCAACGGGCACTATCGTAGGTGTCCTCGATGACAAAAAACAAGTATTGGAAAGACTCTCCCGAGTAATTACATTCCATATTCAATAAAACAGGCTCCGCTTTCTCCACTTCTTCAGGCGTTGCTTTCGAATAATCATTCGTGGCAAAAGTATATTGATCAGACTCATGCGCCCAAGAATACCTGAACCCCTGATAGAAGGAAGGATTATCATTCAATTCAAACAAGCGTGTACAAGAACGAATGTCCACCGTTTCCGGATTTTCATTCGTCCCGTAAAGCTTTATTTTGCTCGGAAGCCGGGAAATATAGTATCCACTCCATATAGTACTCGCAAAAGGATGCTTGTCGTCATTCGACGGATAACTAGTTCGATAATTCAAAAAAGCATAAAGTCGCACGGCAGCCGGCACCATTTTCTTGCCCAAATCAATGATAAATCGCTTATTAAAAGCATAAGGTCCAGCTACAAATGTTGCATATTTATACCGGTCGCCTGACAATAATTGTTTATGATGTCTCGTACCTTTAAAATCTCCGTCCAAAAGGTACTTCAACCCGATTTCATAGGTTTCATTTTCCACGATATCACCCATAAATTTGAATTTAAAATCACCGGGTGTCAAGGTGTCCATCGTCAAACATGGCAATCCGGTTACCACCCGTTGTTTCACACGCTTACCGCTATAGTCATCCGTTCGAACAATCACATCTACCGAATCTAAAGCCTGTTTCAATGTAAAATTAAGCGTGTCCCCGCCTTCCATGATGGGCATACTGGACATGAGAATTGAATCCGGTTCGTGCGTCAGCGGATTCGTCCCAATATAAAATATGTGAATCATACCACTCACAATCTCCGGAGAGGAATACGTCACGTTGAAACCTCCCCAAAAGGAATTTACTTTCAAACTATCAAAAACTGCCACAGTAGCAGACTTTTCTGTATTGAAGGTTACCTCTATTGGCTCTGTTTCTTCCATGTTGCGATTGAAAAATGACACTTGAGCAGTGGCCCCCTTACATGCTTCCGTGAAACCGCTTAACAATACCGTATCAACAAGATACGTCCCATGTTTTATCAACGTCTCTCCCCATGCGTTCATGTAGCGTACTCGCACACCGAAAACATCATCGTTATCCGGTAAATAGTACTTCATCACCGCCCCTCCCGGTATAGATCTAAATTCCAAAGGTTTTCGGAATTCGACAGGAACATCAAAACCAATCTCGTCATCGTCCTTGCAGGCCACAAAACCGGAAAGTATCAATAATAAGAATAATATTTTTCGCATCATAATTTTAAATTTAAAATTCCAAACTTCCTATTTACCACCCCGGATTTTGTTTACAACCCGAAATCATGATTTCCTCACTCCGAATAGGCCACAAATAATCTCTCGGAGCCACGAATGACCGATCCGCATCCACAACCACGGGCCCGTTACCATTGTTATAAAAACTTTGGGTATTATTACCAGTGACTACCCAACCGTACACTTTCTCGTTCAATTCCGAATGAGCCGTCTTCCAGCGACGCAAGTTCCAAAAGCGCATGCCCTCGAAAGCGAACTCGATGTTCCATTCCCGGTGAATAATCTCGCGCATACCATCTTGGTTTGACACCTTGCTTTTATCTCTTGCCATAGCCCAAGAATCTTCCACGTCAGGAATTCCGGCCCGTTTACGAATCACGTTAATATTACGGTACACATTCTCGCCGGGTCCCTCATACTCGTTCCAAGCTTCCGCGGCAATCAGATACAATTCAGCCACACGAATCACCGGGTAGGGAGCAACCCCCATGGCTTTTTCACCGGTCTCATAATTAGTAATATCCACTTTCGAACAACTCCACTTTTTCATCCAATAACCGGTCAGGTTTTCAGGAACGGTCGAGGTGAGCCTTCTTGCTTTCAATCCAAAATTCTCTCCTTGATAAGCTTCCACTTTATAAAGATCGTTCAAACTCCTTCCCAAACGCCAATAACAACGATCTGCAGCAATATCCGCATAGAAACGTGGTTCACGACGGGTGTGTAACACCGGAATATCCTCGTCCAACGCTACCACGTCAGTATATTTCGGATCTTTTTCCCTCGTTAAATTGTATATGCTTCCCCCGGCATAACTCGGATCCTGATCAATTGGTAAACCGTTATCCGTGTAAAACATCTCCACCATCTTCATGCTTGGGCTAATGGTCGTTCCCTGTAATAATTTGTTTTTATCCGAATTCAGATTAGGCAATGTATATGTCCAAAAACCCTCCTCTTTAGCAGTTCTTCTCTTTACCAAAAATAATACTTCATCGCTATCATAATTATATGTCTGAGTTGAAGCCTCTATATTAAGCATGTGTGTCTGTAAATCCGTCATTCCACTCTGATTATCCACCAATTTTTTCCCGCCTTCCCTACAAGCTTCAATCGCGGCTTCAGCAGCCTCGGCTGCAAGCAACCATTTATTCTTATCTTTCGTCGCGCTAAACAGCAACTCCCCGTTTTTATTCGTGAAATTGACATAATCCTGATTCCCATTAAAAAGATCTGAAGCCTGATAAAGCAAAGCCCTCGCCTTAAGTGCCAAAGCAGCCTCTTTGCTAAAATAAGTACGTCGATTGGTCGCTTTTTCATTAAAATGAGGTAAAACTTCGGCTGCCTCGTCACACAAACGTACTATCGCAAGGAAACAACTATCCACGTGATTACGAGGCAATTTCATTTCCTTAATCGAAAGATTTGGATCGATGTTTTCCGGAAGTAAAACAATAGGCCCGTAATGACGCACCAATTCGAAATAATAATACGCCTTCAGTGCCTTTACCTCTGCCTTCCATTCGCTCTTTTCCCGATTTTCCATGTTATACACCTGATCGATTTTGTTTATAAAAATGTTACACAAACTGATCGCCGTGTAAAAATCTGTTCGACCGACACTTCCCGACATCACCTCTTTATGCGACCAAACATCATCATACGGATCCAATGAATTTTGCAAGCCGGACGTGATACTAAAACTGGGGAAGAAACCCTCCCAACGATTAAGCACATAATCACACGCCATCACTTCGTCCGTTCCGAAAAGCCAAGCATTTTCTATCGTGGAAATAGAACGCATCAAAAATGCATAACAACTCTCTAACCAAGCATTTGCTCCATCACGAGTTTCGAAATCCGTATCAATCGTAGCGATGTCCTCTTCCGGCACGATATCCAACCAACTATCACAAGCCGAGAACAAGAAAAACGGTATCAATAATAAAAATAATCTACGTTTCATATTATTGTTCATTTAAATTTAGAAACTAATATTCACGCCCACGGCGTAAGTTTTCTGTATCGGATAATTAAATCCGTTTTGTCCCAATTCCACGTCCCACAACTTGAAATCGGAGAACATGAAAGGATTATTTGCCCGGGCAAAGAACTTCACGCTCTGCATACGAAGTTTATTCCTCAACGAACGGGGCAGATTGTAAGCCAGTTCCAACGACGTGCAGCGCAAGAAACGACATTCACGCATGAAATAGGTTGAACGGCGTTCCTCCGCATTGTTCACGTTATTCCAATCCTCTTGCGGGTTATTAACGGTAATACTCTGGGTCGATAAACGAGGCCAAAAAGGCCGATCGCTCATGTTCTCTTCTGTCCAGTGACTGTCGTAAATAGCTTTCAGCATGGCGTGGTCATCGACAAACGGGGACAATGCCGCCGGATTCATGAAAAAACCGCGATTTCCAGATCCCTGGAACGAGAAGTTAAATTCCCAATTCTTATAATTGATGAACCCACTAAAGCCGTACACCATCCGCGGAGTTTCGGGGAATCCGATATGCACAGCATCCTCAGCATTAATCACCCCATCCCCATTGATGTCTCGGTAACGGATATCTCCCGGCATTGCCGCCGGTTGGGCCGGAGCGTTGTCTATCTCGGCCTGATCATTGAATAATCCTTCAGCGATGTATCCCACCTGTTGCGAAAGCTCGTATCCTTTCCTCCACTGATAGCGAGGCTTATCCGTTGATTCCTCAAGTTCTTTATAAACAGCTTTGTTATAAGTAAAGGTCCCGTTCAGTATAATCCAGAAATCGGAAGAAAAAGCATGTTGTACTTTCGCGGCAATGTCAAATCCACGAGCACGCACCTTACCCATATTGTCAAGCGGGGCAATCTCTATACCCACAATGGCGGGAATCACCGTACGCTGCTCAATAATGTTATGGCGTATTTCCTGATAAATATCAACATTAAGTTCTAAAACATCCTTAAAGAAACGAGTTTCCAAACCGAGGTTAATTTGCTCAGAAATCTCCCATTTGACATCAGGGTCACCGTAATTTTTGATCTGTTTACGCCCGAAATTATCTTCATTTCCTGCTTCCGGGTGCATTCCTGCCGCTACGCTAGTAGTACCAATTTCCGGCATATACACGAAACGAGGACTTTTTATGATACCGTCATTCCCCACTTTCCCCCAAGAGCCTCTCACTTTCAGGAAAGAAATCCAGTTGCTGACCCCCTGCATAAAATTTTCTTTTGAAACCACCCAAGCCGCTCCTGCCGCCGGGAAAAATCCCATCCGATTGTTTTTCGTGAAACGTTCCGAGCCATTATATCCAAAACTGGCCTCCACAAAATAACGATCCATAAATCCATACGTCCCACGCATAGAGAAACTCAAATTCCGATGCTCGATACTTTCAAAAAGTTTAGAATTCGGTGCACCGAAAGATTGTTGAGCTTGAAACACGCCTGTCAACGAAGTTTGATGATTTCCCCACGCTGCCGTGTGAAGCAAACGCCCCTCGTACACCCACTGCGTGTTTGTCGACGAGGAACTTCCTCCCATTGGAATTTCCAAAGTCCGTCTTCCCGCTTTAGAATTCACGTTCGTCAAAGTATGTTCGCCTGTTTCGAAGTCATAACCACCGTTTTCCGGATCCATATAATAGAAAAACGGTTCTGTCGAGTAAGTTGTCTCGTCGTACCCTGATTTCGAAAGCGACACGCTAGCCCGAAGTTCCAATCCTTTTAACAATGAAGATAGATTATGAATGTATTCTGCACGAGAAGTAACCGAATAGCGTCCACGACTTTTGTACCCTTGCTGTATCGTGGCATAAGGGTTGACAGCATTCCCGCCAGGAATATTCCCAAACCGTAAATGAGGCCAACCGTATTCCTTGTCCCCGGATAAATGGGAGCAAAATTCACAGGAGAAGCGTTAAACGCCATAGCGTATGCCTGTTGCACTTCTGCCATAGGGCCGTGATATTTATCAATAGAAAAAGAAGTGTTCAGCAACAAACGGATACCGGCATTCAAATTAATATTCAAATTAACACGGGAAGAAAGCGTGGAGTTTTTTATATTCACGTCAAACTGATTTAACCGATCAGTCTTCAACATTCCCTGATCATTCACGTAATTCACAGACGCGTAATATTGCATCACACTTCCACCTCCCCGCACATTTAATCCCACACGATGATTAATAGAATAATCCTTAAACAGAATGTCGTACCAATCATTCGCCGGATACACCCACGATGGGAAACGAGGATCTCCCGTACGCTCTATCTTTGTCAAAGAATAAGCCGGACTTGCCAATGGATTCCGCGTTAGTAATGCCTCATTGTACATACGCATATACGTCTGGGGATCCACAACCTCAATGTTATCCGTCGGCATGGAAGCCACCATCTCGTAACGCACTGAAGTGTAAACGCTTCCTTCTTCACCTTTCTTCGTCGTAACTAAAATAACGCCATTTGCCCCACGTGCACCGTACATTGCGGTTGCAGAAGCATCCTTCAAGACGGAAAAACTCTCGATATCCTCCGGGGCCATACGTGCTAAATCCAAACGGGAAGATTCCACGCCATCAATCAAGACCAAAGGTTCAGAAACACCACTGGAAGAACTGATACCTCGAACATAAAACTTCGTGTTCATCTCCTCTTCGGTTAAAGCTCCGGGAGCCCCTCCCGTTTGCCAGCCTATAATACCGGCTATTTTCCCAACAAAACTAGACGTCAAATCACTACTGGACGATTTCAAATCCATCGGACGAACCGTGGTAATGGCAGATACCACGCTCTCTTTCTTCTGTTCACCGAAAGCGACCACGGTCACCTCATCAATATTCTCGGCAGTGGGATTCAACGTGATATTCAACTTTGTTTTACCTTTAATCGCAACAACTTCTGTTTTGTAACCGATAAATGATACTCGTAATGCATCTGTCGCTTTAGCCCGTATCTTATAGCGTCCCTCTATGTCGGTTGCCACCCCTTGTGTACTTCCTTGGATCAACACGGTAGCACCTGGAATAGAATTTCCTCTCTCATCAACCACTCTACCGGAAACTTCTATCAATTTATTCACGGAATCCCTCGTAACAATTTGCACTGGCTTTATTACAACCACGTTATCCACGTATTCCCACGTGAATCCTTTCCCGAAAATATCACGCAATACTTGACCTATTTTTACGTTCTTCACATTCAGTGTCACCGTTTTTTGGATGTCCACCTCGTCAAAACTATAAAAAAAATCCAGTTGTGTTTGTCGTTTTAATTCCGAAATCACTTTCAAGAAAGGCATATCTTCCACTTTCAACGTTACCATCTGATCCTGCGCTTTCACAGATGCAGAGAGAGAAAGAACAAAACCACATATTAACAAAAAAGTTAGTTTCATAATCATTAAAATTTTCGCACGTGATTTTTTCAACGGAATCCACGTGCCCGTTCGTTTTTTTTTCATACTTTTGTAATAAGAGTTAAACAATTATCCTTCAGGGATCGCGAGTTCCTGTCGGACGTTTATCATACCGGGAGTTGTTGCTGCAAATCCCGGTTTGCTTTTTTATTTTTGTCTATCTATTTTTATTTACTTCATTTACAGTCACAATGCGACCATTCACGTTAAAACGGACTCTAGTTGTTTTCTCTATAATTGCAAATATCTGATTCGCCGTGTATTCCTTGTTAATCACCCCGGCAAAAGCAAAATGTTTCACTTTTTCAGAAGTAAAGAAGAAATCAATGTCATACCAACGTTCCAGTTGCACCGTGATCTCCTCCAACGTGGCTCCCTCGAAATAGAACTTCCCGTCGATCCAAGCGGTATAAATGGACGTATCGACCTCTTTTGTCGTAAAAGTTCCGTCTTTCCATTCCGCTTGTTGCCCCGGTAAAATAACCTCTCCTTTCCCGGTCAACCGATCACCCACTCGCACCTTACCACTCACGAGCGTTGTCCGGATAGCCTGTTCCGCAACATAAGCACTCACGTTAAAACTGGTTCCCAGCACCCGCACGTCCACCTCTTTCGCTTCCACAATAAAAGGTTTCGCAGTATCCTTCGCCACCTCGAAATACCCTTCCCCTTCCAGATACACCCGCCGCTCCTTTCCCTCGAAACGAGTCGGGAAACGAAGTCTCGATTCCGAATTCAAGTACACTTTCGAACCATCAGCCAGAATCAATTGATACTCCCCTTTCCGGGGGACAATGATCGTGTTGTACTCGATCTTAGTGGGTGTCCCGGTCACCCGTTCATACGTCACGCTTTTAGAAGAATCGAGCCGGATGCGAACATCACCTTTATTCAGGATAGTGTCACCGGCAAGCAAGGACAAATCGATCCTTTCCCCTTGTTCCATAAGCAACACGGCACGAGGTGTTCCGGCTTCTATCTCCGGGACCACTCCCGCCACAAGAACATCCTTTTTCTCCCGTGAGCTTATCCATAAAATTCCGCCCAATAACAAAGGCAACATCGCGGCAGACACCCAACGCCATGCAGACACACGCCTCCGGTTCTTCCCCTCTCCCCGGTATTGCTTAACGACCCGCCACATCTTCTCTCGGTCTGCCACCAGCTCGTCTTTTTTCCGCATCCCGACCTCTTTCAGCACACGCCTCACCCCGGTAAAATCCTCCTCCTTCCATATCCTCTCCCACTCGGCATCCCCCGGCTTGACCTTGCCCTCCAATATCGCCCGTAACCAATCTTTCTCGTCTTTTGTACTCATACTATCTCGTTTTTTTAACGTAAAGCCTTCCCATCCGACTTTCTACACGTAAAGCGAGAAGTAGATCAATTAGGGTGAAAAGAAATCGTGATTTTTTTTAGAAATTTGTAATATTTCTCTTTTTTGCCCGTCGATAGCTATGATAGCAACCAAAACCAGCACGAATCGCCAACTCCGTCATGCACTCTCCCGCGTAAGTCGAATCGGCCAACAAAGACTCCATCTCTCGAAGACGGCAATCATTAATATAAGCATTAAAATTCATCCCGTACGTGCGGTTAATAAACGTGGAAAGATACGTGCGATTGGTCTGTAATCCCCCGGTCAGGTCCGTTATCTTCAATTCCGGGTTCAAGTAAGGCTTTTCCTCTCGCATATATTTCTCGAACCTTTCCTTATTCAAAAGCGGTGGTTTCTTGATAACCAAACGATCACCGGACGCCCCCCTCTCGCAAGGACACAAGACGTAATTCCCCACGATAACATTATAAGATATAATCGAGAACTGCAACAACAAAATACCGATCGGGAGAAAATCGACCCAATAACTTTCGGCAAAAAGAGGCTCCAATAGTGGCATACACAAAGAAACGAGAAACAAAAGCAACACGCTCCCTAACCAACGCAAGGGAGGCTCTCCCATGTCGCCCGACCGCTCCCGCGTAAGATGCCAGTAGCGGAACAAACGTTTCAGCCCCAGCAAAGTATAACAAAGACAAAACAGGAACGCCACCATCAACTGGGACGTGAAAAAACGAGTAAAATAAAAATAAACATCTTCCAGCGGACTATCCACGGCCACGATCGCTACCTGCACGTCCAAAGGCACGAAAAGACTCCATACCAGAAGAGCGAACGGGATCAGCACGGGCAACCCGTAATGCCACGTGGAAAAATGCTCGGAAGAATCCACCCGTGTCAACCAAAAAACAACATGATAGAAGGTCACGGACATCATGATAAACGAACAATAACACAAGCTATTCAAATAAACGAAAAGACGAGGCGACCACGTATAGACAATCACACAGGCCCACCCGAAAGCAACCGAGAAATAGAAAAAGAATAGCCCCCGTTTCAAGTAACGCTCTTCCTCCTGCACGCTATCCTTATAAGTAAGGAGCATTAACAAGCAACAGGTCAGGGCCGAGATTACCGGAAACAGGTTCGTGAGAATCGATATCCATGTTTGCATACTCATATCACACAAATATATCAAAAAACGTGCAATAGCACCCTGTATAACAGACACTTTAATTATCATCATTCGTGCATTTCGTTCAAGATTCACACACTGCAAGCCCACTTCGAACGATTTGTCATGTTATCTTTTTTCACTTTTGAACGATTTGAACGGTCGATTTATATACTTTGCACATCCCGGTTTTCTTCTTTAACCTATTTTTACCGGAAAGAATTTATCATCTAAAAACACTATGGACGACGAAAACTTATTTGAAACAGATCTTGCCGATTCAGCTTGGCGATGGGATTTTATCGACTTCTGGGCACAACCCCTAAGTCAAAGAGGCATGAAACTTGGAAAGGAAAAAGACGACAAGGTGCCATCCCCGGAAAAGGATCAGTGACCTGTTCTTTTCCTGAAGAATGATCAAGACCTATTGTCCCGCCTCTTCCTTGAAAAAAGAATTACACAGGATTAACATGAAATTTTTATCCCGATCGCCAAACTCGGACTTAATTTTCTTGTAAGCGACCTTGACCTGTGTCTTCACCGTATTCACGGACACGCCCAATTGTTCGGACACGTCCTTGTAACTCAATCCCTCGATACATCCCAAAATAAAAATCTCCTTGCACTTGGGCGGCAAACTGTCCATCACGATTTGCAGCCGCTCGTACAACTCTTCGAAATTCTCGGAATCCTCACTCGATTCTTCTCCGGACGCCATCATTTCTCGCTGGTAGCGTCGCTCCACCTCCGCGTGAAGCTTACGATCGATACAAGAGTTTTTGACGGAACGACTTAAATAAGCATAAAGAGAACCGGAATGGGAAATTTTCGCCCGATTCACCCACAGGTAAATAAACGTGTCCTGCACGATGTCCTCCGCCTCTGCCCGGTCCCCGACAAAACCCAAAGCGTAAAGATACAGTTGTTCCGAGTAAGACTCGAAAAAAGAATTGAACGCACTCCAATCTCCTTCCTGCATTTTCCGGAACAAAACTAACTCATCCTGCATAAACCACATATTCTTATTGATAGCAAAAATAATGATTCTCTTTATATTTTACGCTCCCATGACAGGAAAATACGAAAATTCGTATATAATCGCTTCCCCCTTCTCCCGCTTTCAACTATCCCTTCTCCCCCTTCCCACGACATCCGAACCTATTTTACCATATAACAAATATAGTACACGACACACCCTTGTTTCAAATATAATCGTATCAAAAATCAATTTTATCGAAGGTGAATGCTAGATGAATGCAGGATGAATGCTTCGTGGTCTAAATGAACTTATAGCAAAGTCTCTATAGAATTTCGGGCAAACATAGTTTAAAGCCATCGTAATACCAGCCCTTTCACAAAGCAATAATCTCCCATGTCCCATCTCACGCCCTTTCATCACCCTTTCATCGCCCTTTTACCATACACGATGAAGAGGGAGAAAAACCTGAAACAAGGCCTAGAGGAGATTATTACAGATATATATCCCAAACACTTCAATGGTTTTACCCTGAAAATACAGCAACACCCCATCGGTCATCAATATTTATTCCACCGAAGAGTTTCAAAAGAAATCAGAATCGTTTATATTTGCATCACTATTAAGATAAAAGCTAAAAAAGAAGACATGGCACAGACTCCATCTATCCCGAAAGGAACAAGAGACTATTCACCGGAAGTTATGGTGAAAAGAAATTATATATTCGACACGATCAAATCCGTATTCAAACTTTATGGTTACCTGCCGTTGGAAACTCCGGCAATGGAAAATCTTTCGACCCTTATGGGGAAATACGGCGAGGAAGGGGATAAATTACTTTTCAAAATACTGAACTCCGGGGATTTCTTGGCACCTGTCACCAATAGCGAAGTGGAGGAACGTAATATCCCCCGGTTGACCAACAAGATTTGCGAGAAGGGATTGCGTTATGACCTGACCGTACCTTTTGCCCGATTCGTGGTACAACACCAAAATGAAATATCATTCCCGTTCAAGCGCTACCAGATTCAACCCGTGTGGCGGGCCGACCGTCCGCAAAAGGGACGCTATCGCGAGTTCTACCAGTGTGACGTGGATGTCGTGGGAAGCGATTCCTTACTGAACGAGGTGGAATTGGTTCAAATCGTGGACGAGGTGTACAAACGGCTGAAAATAAACGTACGCTTATTGATCAACAACCGGAAAGTGCTGGCCGGAATTGCCGAGACGATCGGGCATCCCGACAAGCTGGTTGACATCACCGTTGCCATTGACAAGATGGACAAGATCGGAGCCGAGAACGTGAACGCCGAACTCCGGGAAAAAGGAGTGTCAGAAGAGGCCATCGAGAAATTACAGCCGATTCTACACTTGGAAGGTTCCAACGAGGAGAAATTGACCCGCTTACAAGAAGTCCTGAAAGGCAGCGAAACCGGATTAAAAGGAGTTGCAGAACTCTCCACCGTGTTCCGTTACCTGAATCAACTGGACATCCAAACAGAAGTAAAACTGGACCTAACACTTGCCCGAGGTTTGAGCTACTACACCGGAGCCATTTTTGAGGTAAAAGCCAAGGACGTGGAGATCGGGAGTATCACCGGGGGGGGACGTTATGACGACTTGACCGGAATCTTCGGGATGAAAAATATGTCGGGTGTCGGCATATCCTTCGGGGCCGACCGCATCTTCGACGTGATGAACCAACTGGACATCTTCCCCAAGGATTCCACGGCAACGACCCGTGTACTTTTCGTGAACTTCGGGGAAAAAGAGGAGGCTTTCTGTCTTCCCGTGCTGAAAACCCTACGGGCCGCGGGAATCAATTCCGAGATATACCCGGAAGCCACCAAGATGAAGAAGCAAATGACTTACGCCGACAAAAAGAGTATTCCCTACGTGGCCTTAGTCGGTGAAAACGAAATAAACAATAACGTGGTCACGCTGAAAAATATGCTCACCGGAGAACAAGAAAGTGTAGCCGTTTCCAGCCTGGTTGACAAACTAAAAAGCGAGAATTAAAATATGCAACTCTATCGCAAAGAACAACGTCCGCTGAAAAGCCACGGATTTGATGTCAGATTCCCGTGATCGGGCATCTAACGGTTGCAAGTTACAAGTTCACAAGTTACAAGTTTAAATCACTTGCAACCTGAAGAATCGAAGATTCAACCTGTAACTTATTATGTGTGTGCGTAATTTTCAATTTCTAATTTTCAATTTTCAATTAATTATGACTCATTATATAACCCCAGAGAAATTAACTTTCGAGCAAATCGAAAAAATCTTAACTAAAAAGTATAAGTTAGCTTTATCAGACGAAAGCAAAAAACTGATCAATGATTGCAAGGCTTACTTGGATCACAAGATCGCAACTTCAGACAAACCGTTGTACGGGATCACGACCGGGTTCGGCTCTCTATGCAAAATTTCTATCTCGCAAGAAGACTTAAGCCAATTACAGGCTAATTTGGTAATGTCTCACGCTTGCAGCTTGGGAGAACCCGTGCATAAAGATATTATCCGTTTGATGCTGTTGTTGAAGGCTCATGCTCTCTCTTTAGGAAAATCCGGGGTACAACAAGTGACAGTAGAACGTATTATCGATATGTTCAACCATGACGTTCTTCCCGTGGTGAAAGAGTTGGGTTCTTTGGGTGCATCCGGGGACTTGGCCCCACTGGCAAACTTGTTCTTGCCGTTGATCGGAGAGGGTGAAGTATTCTACAAGGGAAAAATCTATCCAGCAAAAGAAATTAATGCCAAATTTGGCTGGGAACCCATCCAACTGGGAGCCAAAGAAGGATTGGCCTTGTTGAACGGTACTCAATTCATGAGTTCTCACGCTGTTTACGCTTTATTGAATGCCTTCAAAGTGGTAAAATACGCTGACATTATCGGGGCGTTATCACTGGAAGCATACGACGGACGTATCGACCCGTTCTTGCCGCAAATCCACGAGGCCCGTCCTCATCCGGGACAAATTGAAACAGCCCGCAATATCCGCACCTTACTGGAAGGTTCAGAATTCCAGAAAATGGAAAAAACTCACGTGCAAGACCCGTACTCTTTCCGCTGTATGCCGCAAGTGCACGGGGCAGTGAAAGACACCGTGGCTTACGTGGCCTCTGTCGTTGAACGGGAAATCAACTCGGTAACCGATAACCCGACGATTTTCATGGAGGATGACTTGATCATTTCCGGGGGTAATTTCCACGGTGAACCGCTAGCACTGGTATTAGATTTCTTGAGCATCGCTATTGCCGAATTGGGTAGTATCTCAGAAAGACGGGTATACCGTTTGATTGCCGGAGATCGTAAAACACCTGAATTCCTCGTTGCCAATTCCGGCTTGAATTCCGGTTTCATGATCCCGCAATACGCCGCTGCCGCTATCGTCAGCAAGAACAAACAATTATGTTCCCCGTGTTCCGTGGACTCCATCCCGTCATCCAACGAGCAGGAAGACCATGTCAGCATGGGTGGTAATGCCGCAACCAAGACCGTGAAAGTGATCGAGAACGTGGAACGCGTGTTAGCTATCGAATTGATGAATGCCGCACAAGCCATCGATATGCAACGTCCGACGAAAACATCTGAATATCTGGAAAACTTCTTGGCAGAATTCCGTACCATCGTACCGTTCAATAGCCAAGACCGGGTAATGTACCAAGACATTGAGGCTGCCGTTGAATTCTTGAAACAGGGAGAATTTGCTAACTTCGAATAAATCAATATAATGATATGAAAAAAGCCGGTGAAAACCGGCTTTTTTCATATCATTATTCAACTTTAACCCACTTCACGGCATCTGCAATGATTATTTGGTAACAAGTAACATTTGTATTTCTTCTTAACATTCTTGTTTTTATTACCGGTTGCAAATCAGTTCCACCCTTATCACTTAATCGTACAAAGTAATCCCCCTCACGGAACTCATATGTTCCCAACTCAATCCATCCCGGAGTTTCCTCGTTCAGATCCAGCTCTACATAAGTATCTCCTTCCTCCGAAAATACTTGATAATACAACCTTGCATTTTTCAAAAAGGAACCCAAGAAGGTTGCATACAAAGATTCCGGGACATGAGCGACAACACGATATTTTCCCGGTTCTTTAATCTTCACTATCCACTCGGCATACTCTTCCCCAATCCCAGCCTTTTTACAGTAAGCACTCTTTATTTTATACCCATATAAAGAAGAAGAAATTGAAAGAATCCATTCATCACCCACATCCTCCACACTCTGGTACTCTCGTTCTTCTTGAAGATGTTCGCCCCATTTCTTCCGCTTATCCTTTCCCACCAAACGGAAACCGACATCTTCATTATCCACAACAATTTCATTCGGCGATAACCTAAAACTACTACTATCAGCATCTCTAATTCCTTCCCAATCCCACTCTGTTTTCTCTGTATCATTGTACATTATAGAAATTCTATCAGGTAAATTACAACATAAACCCAGTTCCACGGAAAAACTCGGTATAGTATAGTTCCTCACTCGAACCTCTTTACAACTTTTCGCTGGAATTAAAAAATAGTTCGGCCGTTGCCGACGTAATTTCTGATCATACCCATCCACCTTTAGTATACCATCGACATCCGAAGGATTATATACCTTACAATACCCTAAAGGAATATCATTATAAGATTCCATTTTCAAGTCTTGAACAAACAAGATTGGTAGTTGATTATCATCATAGTAGCGATCCAACAGACTATCTATATTCACATTGAATTGATCTTTAAATTCACGAGCAAAAACATCAAAATCAACTCGTTGAAAAGAATGACGTTTTACAAAATCCTCGATAAAATCCCACATATACATCATCTCTACCCGAGTCGCAATTAATGAATTGATATGCTCTCTTTTCTTTTTGAGCATCATGTATTCAACCGGATTATCCCTATCCATCAATGCTCCACGCAAGCTTTTTCCATCCCAATATTGAATAATTTTCACCTTTTCATTTAATGATAAATGATCTTTAGACTGACCGGAAAACCGCATCTCGTATATCAAATCTCCAATACAAGGAAACTTATCCGAATATATTGTGGCTCGAAATTCCTGATACATAGGCATAATATTATAAATCGGTTCGAAAAAACGATTTATCACATTTGACCGCAGAACAACCCCTTCTCTCTCAAGAACTCTCTCGGTCTTTATTACTTTCAAAATATCCTTCATCGACCTATAAGATTCGGTAAAAAGTTTCTCCGGGAAGAACACAAATTCAGGTTGCACGAAATTACTTCCCAATTGGCCCTGTCTAAGATAAGCTCTAAAATTCAATGGCATTTCGACTATCGACAAACGATTCGTTGGAAGTGAATTTCCTATTTGATGTTTCAACATTCCCAACTGATCAGATATTAATAATCTCAAGGAATCTGACGACAAACGATGATCTTTAACCCAAAAATCATGCCCCGGGAAATAATATACCCCGAATGAAAGTGAATCAACGGTTATCGTCTTCTGTTCATAATCCCCTATACATAAACTAAGACGAGGCAACGGATGAGCATTGGAATAACTAATCCCTTTTTCATTTTTCTCCATGCAGCCTTGAGAAATAACAGCCTTACCTTCTTGCCCTTCCACCTCCAATTGATAATCCGTGAAATCGAAATCTTTCATTGAAGGCATTTGCAGGTTCACTGGTGGTACTGCCGATAAATACCACAAACATTCGGGCAAAAGAATTGTATATTTATTCCCAACATGGGCAAAACGTCCTCCATTACTATACAGTTCATGCCGGGTTTTAGGCATCTTCCCCAATGGATCAGCAGAAAACGGAAGAACTCCCATACGGGTATTATGATATTCTTCATCAGATAGTTCTAAATAACAAATAGCCTCATCAATTGTTCCCTCATACTCTACCCGCAAAGGTAATTCCTCCCCACACTCCATTTTCCGATTCATGACAACCACGTGTCCTTCTCGATTATAAGCCAACTCCTGCCCTTCACTTGTCAAAGAAACAATGCCTAATCCGGGATTCAAATAAAGTATCGGGGAGTCTATCGGTTGCTTGCTCTTATTCACCAGAAGTAAAAGACTTTCAACGTTCAGCCTGTTCCCGGATTGTTTATACACCATACGGTTGAAGACAACCTGGACCCGATCATTCTTCATATATTTTTCCTGGGCAATCCTGAATCTTACACGTCGTTGATTTATATCCATGTAAGTATTCAAATATAATGTACCCGCTAAGATTCCCAATAGGACGAAACCACCCGCTAAAATTCCCAATACTTTCCGAAAAGCAGAACGTCTATCATCCATACGTTTCATTAACAGCATCGACAAAAATATCAGACCGACTCCACAAGAAAAGTATGCCAAGCGATGTAATAGGAAGATCACGATATTGGCAAAACCGATTGCATCAGAAAATAACAACGGCTGGGAACGAGCCCATGGATCAAACATTCCATATAATGTCCACGGAGCGGTAAAATAACACCCGATGAACCCAATCATCAAAAGCAATAATGCCAGATAATGATTACGAATCAACATCGCAACAAACAACGAGATTCCAAGAACAAACACCAAGGCAGGGAAAGTCAACGTCAATAAATAAAACAAATAGAGAAATGGATTAAAAGCTACCGTCTCCATGAATAACAAATGAATCATGATAGCGATTCCTATTGAAACAAGATTCAACAAGAGACAGATCTTCATTACCCCCCATATCTTTCCAAACATATACTCCATGTTTGTCTCGGAACGACTTAAAAAGGTTTCATTGGTACCTAACTGCCGATCCCTCCAGACAAATTCCACCCCGACAAAGATAACCAATAAAGATTGTAACAAATTGAACAACCATGCATTCATGTAAGGTACCGTAGCAGATAAAGCAGATTCCACCCATACAGTGGAATCTACTTGTAAATACCATTGTACACCTGTAATTCCAAAAACAATACAAATAAGAAAAATCCAAAACAACAAATGTCTCCGAATGATCTTTCTCTCATAACTTGCAATTAGTCGGATTTTATCAAGTGCCATACTTTATTGGTTTAAATTGAAATTCAAACAACGGAGCGAATTGAATCCCGTTTAAAAATAACGGTGTACGATCTTTATCGCTTTAGAACGAGACATCTCACCGGGGCTTGTTCCAAGAATACCCTCCGGGATCGGAGTTTTATGGCGCTCGAAATGTTTCTTCCACAAGGGACTGGTTTCCCCCGTCTCCTTGTCTTTAAATGACATTGGAGTCGCCTTGAAAATCGGTTTCCCGTTAGGACGCAAAAAAGCCAAATAGATGATCTCACTACAATAATATTTATCATTATCCGGTAAAAACACGTAATCATAAGGTTTCCCTAAAAATGATTTCAATATTTCTATCGCACGGGGAATGGACTTCTGATATTTCGGTTTCAGCCTCCCGACCACAACCACCGGATTCCCGTTCACGGATTTAGCCTGTTTAAGAAATTTTTCTAACGGGGTTTTACAAACGTCGGGCTGAGTGGCCTCCAACACGAAAACCTGTCCATCCTCAACCAGCACAACCCCGACATGGGAAAAGTTCAAGTCATCCAAACTGGTTGTCACGTTTTCGATTGCCTTCACAAAAGAGGTTCGAGCCTTATTGGTCTGAAACAGGATATCTCCTGTTTTCAGATCAAAAGGTTTTTGGGCGTAAAGAGCTATCGTTAGTAACAAAACACCCAAGCTTAATATAATTTTCTTCATCATGCTGTCATTATTTACGATTCGGGAAAATAAGTACGGCAATAAAGCCATAAATTCCACATACCAATGTCACGGCCAGATCCAAATAATTAAATAAATTCCGCATACTCCGTTTATGGTACAACTTGATACAGAGTAACAATAAGGTTAACACTATATTCAAATAAATAAACCGTTGTATATCATAGGCCTCCACTTTCAACTTTTTGGCCCCATCACGGGTGAAACGAGCTTTAAAGGGGAATACATAGTTCTCTCTCTGTCCCACTTTCGAATTTTCGTAGAGAGGATAAACCAATGTTTCGGAAGCCAGCAAATTATGCTCCTTGTCCACCACGTAAATTTTTACACGATCCAAACCGTACAATTGATAGGTATAGAAGAAAAGGTCCTCACTCATCGTAATCAGACTCCCATAGTCTTTGTAATCATATATCGGGAGCTGAAAGAAACTATAATCTTTGATACGCATCAAATAGATGTTATAGTTCTGATCGTACACGTATCCATAATTTACATTATCCACGAGACAATTCATTCCATTTACCTGCATACCAACAGGAAGAGGTATTTTATGACATTGAGGTTCTCCATCATACATTTTTAAATGGAAAAAATCGTCCTTATTGTCCACCATAAAATAGCCATCATCTTTTGATTTGGAAGTGGAAGGAAGTCCATAAATATTCTTTATCGGGAATTGTATGCCTTCATTCTTCATGGCCCGGGTAAAACGTTCACTCTTTTCCTTGTTCACGCCTTTAACCCGATTAATATCCGTTTCAATAAATTCAATCCCGTCATCTGTCAAGCGAAACATATCTTCAGGAAGTTCCATTTTTATCCGATCCGTATGGGATTCGAACATCCACAACAAAGATTTTCGTCCGGGTCCAGCCCCAAGGAACAAGGGGAAACGTGCCGCATCCTGTATCATCTGTAAGGTCACGTGTTGCCCGCGAATTGTATCGGGGAACCGGTTCTCGTACATTAATTGCCGACAATTCTTCATCGGGAATATATCCATCAATGCTTTCGTGTCGTAAGTATTCCCGGCTCGATCTCTTCCGACCTGAATCTCACGTAACTGTACCGTGTCGTATTCATATTTCAAGGTAACAAAATCATTCAATATCTCGCTAAATACGAGCTGAGTACGTCTTTCCCTTTGTTCGAATGTTTTCTTATATATTTTAGGGAACTCCAACGCCATTACCAATACAGCCAATAGCACCAGAGCTAATCTTATCATCTTTGGTATCATATTATTTTTCTCCTATTTTAAAACGATTAGCCGTATATATCATTCCAAGACTCGCGATGACCAGTACTATAATCATTAGTACATAGAGATTCGACATATTACCTCCCAACAGGTAAATATCCAATAATTCATACACCACGATCGCATATAAACACCGGAATTTCCAACTGGGTTCCATGGCAATCATTGCCACGAAGAAATAGGTCGTAAATCCTCCCAATATCCAAGGCAAGAAAGCATTTATAGCCATAACATGCATCTCCACCGGAAAGAAATAAAGGTCTATCGTGAAAAACAGTATCATGAAGATGACCATCAATGAAAGAATCATGAGAAACCCATATAAAACCATCGTGTAAAGCATCACAATTTCATTCAACGGTAAATGCAGAGTTAATTTGATTCTTTTTTGCAGGACCTCCGGCAAATACTGCGATCCACCAATCAACAAGGCAATGATAAAAGGGATATTCTTGAAAATCCCATAATGCGGTTGTCCGGCTTGTGTAAACCATTCAAAAACATAATTCGATCCTCCATCAGCATTTATAATATTGCTATTCAAGCCAATGAATGCATATAATATTGTTCCCACTCCCAACACCAGAGAAGCAAGTACAAACCATTTCGTTTTTAACCATTCTTTATAAAAAAGATGTAATGCCATAATCTTAATATTTACCTGTTAAACCAATAAAAGCATCTTCCAAAGTCATCTTTACAGGTTTAAAATCAGAATATTCCAACCCTTTTGCCTGCAACATGGCCTGTACTTCTTCTGCCGATGCATACGTGTAAAGTTCATAGTGATTTTTAATTCGATCCATCTCAACAGTCAGTGATTCTTCTTTAAGATTCACATCATCCCGGTTCAGATCAAATGTAAACTGGTGGAACTTTTCCATAAATTCAGATGCCGATCCTCGCATTAATACCCGGTTATAATCCATGATCAACACGTCGTCGATCAATCGCTCCATATCCTGAATAATATGAGAGGTCAAGAATACGGTTTTATTTCCGGCCTTGGCATATTCACGCATATGATCCACGAACAAGCGACGATAGCCGGGATCTAATCCTAGAGAGAAGTCATCCAAGATCAGCAAATCCGGATCTTGAGCAAGAATTAGTCCTAAAGCCACTTGAGCCCGCTGGCCGCATGACATACTGGAAACTTTTTGAGAAGGAAGTATTTTCATCCTTTTCATCAGATCAAAATAGGCATCCCGATTCCAGTTTTTATAAAAACCGGAATAAAATTTCTCGATCTGGTAAATATTCATAAACGAGTACTGTATATGTCCCTCGATCAAATATCCTAAACGCCGTTTTGTTTCCGGACTCAAATTCTGGGTCGATTCCCCATAAATCAAACACTCCCCGGAACGAGGTTGCAGAAAGCCATTCAATATATTAATCGTGGTCGTTTTACCACATCCGTTTTTTCCCAATAATCCCATGATATGCCCTTTCTTCACCGAAAAATTGAGATTTTCATAGATTAACCGTTTCCCATAATAGTGGGTCAGATTTTTACACTCTATTATATTTTCTTCCATTACTATCTAGATTAATTTATTTTCGAATCGGATAAATCAACACGCTTATGAATCCAAAGACTCCAAATGCCACGACCATGAATAGATCAATGATATGGAACGGATTCTTCACATTCAAACCTTTACGTCGTTTTATATACAATAGAACTCCAGCTAACACGAGATTCAACCAAATGAACTTGACGAATGGTTGCCCCTCGGAACTTATATAATATCCATTAATATAAGAGTAGGTGGAAGTTACAAACGGGAAGAGGAAACCTTCAACAACTCCCGCAGCCGATTCTTCATACACGTCGGAATGAACCCCGTATTTATCCAGTAGTTTATAGTCCCGGTCAAAAATATATAGTTTCTCGTAACCATCTTTCTGGATAGAGATCATGTGGTAGAAGAGATTACCCATCACGTCAAAAACTTTAAATTGATCGTAGTTAAACTCATCCAAATCCAACTTGATAATCTGATTGTCCACGGTCAGAATATATACTCCGTTATTATCTCCAAAAAGATAAGCCACAACTTCCGGATGATCGGGTTCACATTCAACTCTTCGCAATTTGATTTGATCGGGAAGTTCAATTTTACGGCAATCCGGCTTATAAGCATGGTAGCGTACTTGAAATAACTGATCTTTACTATCCACAAAGAATAAACCGTCATCCCGCTTATACCCGGTAGCAGATCGACCATACAATTTTTTTGCCGGAGGACAATAGCCCAATTTCCGTAGTTCCTGATCAAAAAGGGCACTTTTTTCTTTATCTACTCGTCCATCCTCGCAGTTATAGAATTCAATCCCGTTCCGGTTTACCCGCATCATATCATTTGTGTAAATATACCCGACACGATCCGTCCCCCCGTGAACAAGCGGAGACATGGCATAATACCGACCCCGCTCTGTCAGATTTACGATGTGCCGATAATTATTTTCTGCCACAAGCTGAGGTGTCACCGGTACACCGGCCACGGTATCCGGGAATTCATTCCGTTTTAGTAATTGCGGCATACTGGAGAAAGGTACCATCCGTTCATATTCCTGACGAGAATATTCATTTCCAAGCGTATCTAACAGAACTCCATCTTTTAGTCCCCATATCACAAACTGTTTAGTCACCTCACTATAATTCAGCGAGACATATTTTACATTCCGTCTGAACGAGGTTTTATAAAAATCCGGTAGAACTATTGACGCTATAAAAACCGTCAATAGTATCATTATGATTCGTACTACTTTTGCTGTCATAATTATCTCTCTCCTTTCATAAACCGATATGATGTATACAATAATGCCGTACACGGCACGAAAGCCATGATGGCCAACGCCGGAATGATATGGCGGGTATCCGCATGTTCTACTCCGATATAGAATTGTTTCACCAGATAATAGGCCACAAGTGCATAAATAAATTGGTAGAATAAATTAGGTTCCATGGCGATCATGGCAATCATGAAATAAGCCGCAATTCCACCCAAGAGCCAAGGCATCATGGAAATAAGTACCGCCCAACTTTCCTCGAAAGGGAAATAGCTGTTATTCAAATAAAAGAATGTCCCAAACACCACTCCATACGACAAGATTAACAAAAGAAATCCATAACAAAGCATCGTGTACAAAGCCATCGTGTTACGCAAAGGGAGATGAAGTGTCAACTTGATTCGTTTATCCAACACTTCCGGTACATATTGCGACAAACCGATACAAACCCCGATTAATAAAGGGACATATTTGATCAGAGCATTATAATAGTTTGCCTGAGGCATTCCGTAGAAAACACTCATCAAATAATTGAACGAACCTTTCATTCGCACGTTGTTATCCACATCCAAAAATATATAGACAACAATTGCCAGACCAACGAGAGAGACAAAAAAAGCTGCCCACCGGGTCTTTAACCATTCCTTATAAAAAAGGTGTAATATCATATTTTTAATATTTTCCAGTTAAACCAATAAATGCATCTTCCAACGTCATCTCTACGGATGCAAAATTTCGATACGCCAATCCTTTCGTTTCTAACATTGCTTTTACTTCACTTTCTGAAGCATAAGTGTAAATTTCATAGTGATTTTTTATACGATCAGCCTCAACAATCAGAGGGTCTGACTTAAAATCCAGATCATCCCTGTCTAGATCAAAAGTAAACTGATGGAATTTTTCCATAAATTCGGATGCCGATCCCCTCATCAATACCCGATTATAATCCATAATCAAGACATCATCAATCAGACGTTCCATATCTTGAATAATATGAGAAGTCAGAAATACGGTTTTATTCCCGGATTTTGCATACTCTCGCATATGATCAACAAATAAACGACGGTAACCGGGGTCCAGTCCCAACGAGAAGTCATCTAAAATCAACAGATCAGGGTCCTGTGCCAGAATCAACCCCAATGCCACTTGAGCCCGCTGTCCACAAGACATACTCGATACTTTTTGCGAGGGTAATATTTTCATCCGGTTCATCAGTTCGAAATAAGCATCCCGATTCCAATTTTTGTAAAAACCGGAATAAAACTTCTCGATCTGATAGATATTCATAAACGAATACTGAATATGCCCTTCTATCAAATATCCCAAACGACGTTTGGTTTCCGGGCTCAGATTCTGTGTACTCTCACCATAGATCAAACATTCTCCGGAACGAGGTTGAAGAAAACCATTCAAAATATTGATCGTGGTCGTTTTACCACACCCATTTTTCCCCAACAATCCCATGATATGCCCTTTCTTCACCGAAAAATTCAAGTTCTCATAGATCAATCGGGAACCATAGTAATGAGTCAGGTTTTTACACTCAATCACATTCTCTTCCATAATTCATTTTTTTAAACATATATAATTTTTACATACAAAACGTCTATTTCCAAACAATAGAATACCCATAAGAAAAAGATTAGAGGTGGACAGGCTACCTCCGATAGCCTTGTCCCTCTTAATTTATTTCCAAAACACAATAAATTTCAATCACTCGAATAACTTAATTCGACAAATAAGGCAGGTACATCAATACCTTACCCGGTATGGAGTTCTCGCTCGATGCGAATTCTTCCACAACCGTTGTACGAGGGTTGATAATGTACATTGATCCTGTCTGAGTTGTTGAATTATAAGTAAATACTGCCGTGTATAACTCATTACTTTCATCATCTCCGAAAAGAGAAGCATTCGGTGTTGGTACAACCGAAACAATATCATCCGGGAAACTCTTGACAATAGTGGGAGTTTCCAACCCTTCATAACTATACCGCCACAAATCTTTACCCTTGGCAATGTAAGCATAGTTCCAACCAACAGGCAGAACCGTGGTGAACCAAATAGCGTTATCCGTCATTCCACCTGCCCATTGGGTCACATCTTTTTCCGATAGGTAAGAAATAACATCTGTTGCTCTTGCAAATTGTTGATATTCGTAAATATACATCTTATATTCATTGCCTTTTTTGCCCACAAGGAAGAATTTCAATTTGGTATTCGATTGTCCTGTCGGCTCATGGTATAACCCAACCATTTTATCCAATCTCACGACCTCTCCATTGCTATCGAACAAAGGCTGACGACTATATCCTTTATTGGCATTGTAGAAATAATAATAGATACTGCCATCCGTTAAGCGTTGTAAGGTCACGGGAGCATTACGATTATACGGCAAAGCCCCAATTACTTGCTCCACTCCCGTCTCTTCACCCGGAGAATTCGGATTGATTAACTGATAGGGATAATCACTATTCATGGTAGAAAGGAATAATTCGTTTCCGATCAATATTTCCTGCATATGGTTGAAATAAGCATTTTTAGCCTTTACAACAGCCGTCGGTTTCTCCGTGAAAGTAAGACTTTGAACAGAACCCATTACCTGACCAAACGGGTAGGTTTGTCCATCCGCAGCCTGAATCATCGTGCCATATCCATCCGGATCTTGCGTGTAAATACTTAATTGTCTTGTATCAAACGTTGCCCCGACAAACGGGCCTTTGATTACTTTATCCGAATTATAACGTTTAAACATTTCGGTGAAAACCGTTGTAAATTGTTGCGGAGCTGCCCGGTTACTTCCTTTAATAGATCCCCATTCAAGGGTTCCATCGGCCTTCTCGTAAATCATCACTCCAATCAACGGAATCGCCGTCGGGACAATCTTGACCTTTACCATGTAAGCACCATTATTGGAAGTAGCATAATGTTTCCAGCTTTCCCCGGTCACTTTATTACGAATAGCCAACCAGAAATAAGCCTCACCACTCAAGAATTCGATATTCCCAAAAGCAACTTCCCAAGAAAGTTTCAGACTGGTTCCGATAGTGTCACCCCCCATAACCCATGCATACTCGAAATCATTAGGATTCGTCCCCTCCTTAAAGGTGATTTTAGGATCTATCTCTAAAAGTTCTCCCTCGGACAAAGAGATACGTCCGTAAGAACTTCCCGGAATTTCTACTCCGGTCACGGAATCGATACCCGTCCACTCGGAATAGTTATAACTCCCCTTATCCTCGTAACATCCCGTAATGATCAGCATCAAAACAAAGGACATACATATAAAATCTTTTATCACTTTCATAGACCTGTTTTTTTTCAATATTCTATCGTTCCTTTAAATACCACTAACTCGCCATTGTCATACGTCGGGTTATTCTCAAACCATTCGTAAGTTTTCTTCGCATAGGCGTAGAGTATTGCCTTATTAGGAGCTTTCCAGTTTTCTTCCAATATACCATTCAGTTCAATGAACTTTTCCGCTTTCACGGACGAATAGGTTCCACCATAGGTATCTAAAGAATTTGTTCGCCAGAGAGTGGGCTGACTACTTAATCCCACTCCAGATACGTTTACAATCATATATTGATAAAAATCTAAACCACGTACAAAGTTTTCATTAGGAACCAACTCTATATATATCCTTCCTTCAACCGCATCATCTTTTATTGCCTGTACATTGATTTTCACCACGGTTGAATCTATATATCTTCCGGCTCGGAATAATTGTGTTGTTTCCAAGGTATAATGAGTATTCTCCTTGATACCAAATGTTTCTTCCGGATTCACCCGTAATTTATATTCACGATCTTGATCTGACACCGATCCTGCCACACGAATAGGAATATAAAAATCAGCCACTTCATTTCCTCCACTGAACACGGAAGAAAATTGAAGGCTATCATATTTGTAGGTCGTGGAAAGATACTGGTATTTAGGGAAATTCAAACTATTTTGCTCTTCCTTAAAAATCATGATCTCATCTCTACTACATGCATTTATGCAGACACCGAGTAACAAACAAAAAATCAATAGTTTTATAGTCTCCATCATTTCTCGTTTTTAAGTTAATACGTTCTTCCTCCATCAAACTCCGTCGTCGGAATATCAGGAGTATATTTTTCAACCGACATGGTAACAACACCACTTGTAGCATACCCCTTTTCAATTTCCGGTACATTACGTCGTTTATACGCATAGAACACCTGCCCATCTCCGATCATTTCACGTCGATATTCTTTCAATATTTCCGAGATAATCGCCTCTTTATCATCACTCGTGAATATTCCTCCGTTACGAGATTGTTGCAAGATGTTCAACAAACGAATCGCCTCTCCGGTAGAAACAGATTCCGCAGCACCTTCTGCCGCAATTAGGTACATTTCTCCTAATTTCAACATAGAAACAATAGGCCGCGGGAAAAGAGCCAAATCTTTCTTTAATGTAGGGCGTTCATATTTTGCCAAATACATACTTGAACCAGAACCTTTTTTCCATGCCGTAATCCGGATGTCACCCGTGGAAGAATAGAATTTCGGGTAACGGGTTGATTGTAACCGGAAACGTTCATAATAAGAATTCCCTGTCGTGTGGTCCTCTTCGATATAATCCCCTAACTCATCGACAAGCAAGCCAAAGATATTTTCCATTGGACAACTCCGATTCACGTAATTATTACCGGAATCCGTACTCCCCAAGTCCGCATTTGTCAAGAATCGAATACCTAGACCTTCTGCCGCACCAATAACCTCCATAGCTGCATCATAGGCAGCTTTATACTCTCCTTTAAAAAGATAAACCCGCGCTTGCAATGCTCTTACTGCATAGTAGTTCATCTTATATTTGCGTTCACTCTTTAAAATGGTTGCATTATAAGTTTTCCCGGAAGAAATTGGGTCGGTATCTTTCAATAACTTTTCCGCACGCTCCAAGTCCCCAACCAAATAACTCAATATTTCATCAGATGATGATGAAGGGGTAAATTCCATTCCAAAATCCGTTTTGTACGGGATTCGTTTCTGAGTTTTTCCTTCCTCCGTCAAATAAGGAGGCTGGAACAGACGCAACATATCAAAATGGATATAAGCTCGCAAAGCAAGAGCCTCTCCCAACACGACATCTCTCGCTCCTTCCTCAAAAATCGAAGGATCTTGCTTCTCCAAATTAGAAATCAATTCATTGGCATTTGCAATTGCATTATAGGACGCTTTCCACATTCCCGTTATTGCATCCTCCACTTGATTAAAACGGGTTGTCCGTTCATAATAATAAGTTGCCAGACCATTAAACCATCCCTGATCATAATAAGGTTCAATAAATGAGGCCTGATACATAGACAATGTCTGCCCCATGATTTCAACCGAGCTAACCGTCATATGTTTTCCATAGGCGCTTTTATCTGCCATTTTCACGTATATACCGGCTAATGCAGAATAATAACCGTCTTCATTATCAAAAATCCCCTCTTCCGTCATTTGAGACTTCGGAAGTACATCCAACCAATCTCCACAGGAACTAAACAGAAGAAGTCCGAACGTTATACTTAGTAAAACACATATTCTTTTCATACGCTTTCTCTTTTAAAAATTAGCTTGTAATGAAAAATAGAAGGTACGGGCAAACGGGTAAGACAATCCACGTTCTTGCTTAATTGTTGAAACATAGAACAGATCATTTGTTGAAAGCGTGAACTTTAACAACGAAATGCCAAGCGACTGTAAATCATTTGCATTTAATGTATAACTCAATCTCGCTGACGTCATGGACAAGAAATCATCTTTTTGAACGAAACGAGACGTGGGTTTCAATTGACTCGTATTTCCATACCCGCGATACTTCGCAACATCTCCCGGTTTTGTCCAACGCTGAGTTAAAGCCCGGCGATCTGCGTTTTGAGCAAAATTACCTCCTTCAATCTTTTCGTATAAAGTCTTGTTGTAACGATCCGCCCCGAAAGAATATTGGAAATTAGCCCCGAAACTCCAGCGCTTATAGTCAACATTAAGACCAAAATACCCTTTCAAGGTCGGTTCCGTGTTCCCAACGACAACTTGATCTGCAGCATTCCATTGGAATGTCTGAACACCATCTGCCGTAACAAAAATCTCCTGCCCTGTTCCCGGATCAATTCCCATTGAACGCACGGCAAAGATCGAATTCAGAGATTGCCCTTCCTCAAATAAGAAAATTCGTTCCAATTGAGTGTACCCCGCATAATTCAAATGGGCTGTCTGATTTTCTTTAATCACTTCATTATAATCTCTTAAAGCATCAGAAATATTTAATAACTTATTCTTGTTATGAGCGCCATTCACAAAAGCATTGACAATCCAACCATTCTTCTTGATCGGAGTTATACTCAAGCTAAACTCATACCCTTGGTTACGAACTTTACCCATATTCGCTTTATAAGTAGAGAAACCGGTAGAAGGTAAAATCGCAATATCCGTCAAATTGTTCTTTGTTATATTTGAGTAGTAATTGAAATCCAAGTTCACTAAACCTTGTAATAAACTAAATTCCAATCCAATGTTACGATTTAAAGTAGTTTGCCATTTCAATTCCGGGTTTGCAATCGACATAATCTCAGCTCCCATTACTCCATCATACATTTTCAAGAAATTATAAAGCGTCATGATCTGACTCAACTGGAAATTTTGATTCCCCACGGTACCAATATTTGCTCGAACAGCCAAGTTTTCAAACCAACCATGAGTCTTCATAAATTTCTCATTATAAATATTCCAACGAACTCCGGCTGACCAAAAAGGTGCTGAACGTTGTTTACTTGCAAAATTAGATGAACCGTCTATACGTCCCGTCAAGTCTATCAAATAACGATTATCCCATGAATAATTGAAGTTCGCAAACATTCCAGCTGAACGAGAAATAGAACTACTTCCTGAAGGTCCTGTATAGGAATCAAATTGCACGGCGTAAGAAGGGTATCCTAGAGGGTCATCCAAGAAACCAACGGTCTTGTATACATCACTCTCAGAATTCGTCTCTTTCAGTTCTCCCCCCACGATTCCTTGTACCAAATGTCTCCCGAATGACTTGGTATATGAAACATTTATGCTACCATAATAATCAAACTGGGATGAATTTGTCATCGTATAAGTTCCCCGTTTGTAGATATTCTCCAAATTATACCCGTCATTCGTTTCCTCCCCGTCTGTCACGGAGGTATAGTCAAAGAAATCCGCTGAAAGAGGAGAACGATACACTTCAGCTTTATCCTGTACATTACTAATCGAGAAAGTACTTCTTACTCGTAATCCTTCTATGACTTCCCAGTTTAGGCCCAGATTGTAAGTCAGATTTGTTGTCTCCCCTCTACTGAAACTATTCAGATATTTCGCCTCATAAAGCGGATTCAATTGGGCTGAAAAAGTACTTCCCGTAAAATCCGGGGCAGGCAGTCCCTCGTAGGCTGGAATATTCTCGTAAGAAAGTCTAGGGAAGTATTTCCCATTCTCATCTTTCATCCGATAGATAGGTAACAAATTTGAATACGTTGAGAAACTTCCATAAGGAGAGTCTGTATTCTTCACTAAAGCAACTTGTATGTCACTTGTTATTTGCACATGAAGATCATTGTACAATAACTTCAAGCCGGCCCCATAACGATCTCGCTTTGAGCCTTTCATAACACCGTTACTCGGAGCTGCCGACAAATTTACTTGATAGCGCATACTTCTCCGGTCTTTCTCACCAAACCGCACGCCACCTTCCAACATCAAAGAATGGGAATGTTGAACAGATGTCTGAAGTGGCTGAGACAACCAATAGGAATCCACACCATTCTCGACTTCTTTAGATAGCAAGGTGTACAAGTTTTGACGCCCCGGATTTCCCCCAACTAAATCTTCATAAATATTCGTAGAGGTATTATCTCCTTTATTTCCATTATTGAAAAGCTGGGCTTTTTCAAAATACTCCAATAATTCAGACGCATTCATTAAATTATAAGAAGTCAAGTCAGGCACCTGAATACTTCCGTTGAAGGTGTAAGAAAAACGTAATTTTCCACCTTCCGGAACTTTCGTTTCAATCACAATGACACCATTAGCAGCACGGGAACCATAGATAGATGCTGCCGCTGCATCTTTCAAAATCGTCACGGATTGTACCCGATTCATATCCAAGTCAAATACTTGCTGAACGGTAATCTGAAAACCATCCATAATAAAAATCGGCAAAGAAGTATAAGTCTGTAAATTCCCCTGTGAAATGTCAGGCATACTATTCTGGCCCCGAATCTCTATTTTGTCCGGAACTCTATTAGGGTCAGATCCAAACATTCCTTCGTCATCCAAAACGGCAAAAGACGGGTCAAATACTTTCAGAGCGGCAAATAGATTTGTCGGATTAACCTTACGTAAATCATCTCCTTTCACTTGTACGGCTGTTCCCGTAAAACTATTTTTTGCTTTCGGAACATACCCTGTTACGATAACCTCATCCATCTCTGTCGCTTCCTCCACCATCGTAACATCTATCTTTACTCGTTTTTTTATTGCTACAGTTTGTGTTTTCATTCCGATAAAAGAGAAAACCAATTCTCCATCCAAAGAAGGAACTAAAATCCGGTAGAAACCTTTTTCGTCAGTAGCCCGCCCTAGCGTAGGCGTACTCTTGTAAATCACAGTTACTCCCGGTATTGGCATACCCTTCTTATCTTTTACAAAACCTGTAATTTCTAAAAGTTCCGGCTGAGCTTTAGCCGTAACCGGTTTTAAATTGGATACAACGATTGTTTTATTTACAAGCTTGTAAGTCATATCCAAAGGGGTAAGTAATGTGTGCAATGCACTATCCAGCGATACATCCGTCACCCGTATTGACACTTTTTGTTTGGCATCCACCAATTCATTATTATAAAATACTTTATATCCGACTTGTTGCTGAATCATCATAAACACAGATTCCAATTCCACATTTTGTACATTCAGATTCACCTTTGTCGTCTGGGCATAACTTCGGGTTACCATTGTCCCTTGCAAAAAGAGGAACAAGCATACACCCAAAATAACTTTCAGGATATATCCCTCTCTATTCCTGATCTTGATCAAATTATCTAATTTTTCCTTCATCATCTTATTCCATTTACAATTCCATAAATAGAGTTAATTCGCAGGAATCGGCCACACATACTTAGCCTTTGTCATCTCTATATTCCGACCATCATAAGACGGAATAGAGGATAAATTCCAACGTTTATAGCAATAGAACAACTGCCCTTCTCCCAAAAATTCCCGTATATACTGTCTTTCAATCTCTTCCATAAGTTCCGTGGCTGTTGAAGTTTCCACGATAGAAGTCTTGGAGAAACGCTTATCCACAAACGTACTCAAGTAAGCATACGCCCCGGAGAGGTCATTCAATTTTAAAGCTGCCTCCGCACCTATTAAATAAATCTCTCCTAACTTGATATAGGGAATCTGTTGCGGAGCCCCACTAAACACGGCAATACTTAAACTATCATATTTAGGAAGTAAGTTTTGTAAAGTATTATTCATTGACCTGAAACGAATATCATCAGGAGCTTCCTGTTTCCATTCCCCAACCTGCACAATAGGAGATAAAACGACCCCTTTGTCTCGGAATAAGGTGTATCCTAATGCTTGTAATCCCCCTTTCGGAGAAGGTAACCCCAACAAATGTTCTCTAGAAAATGCCAAATCAGTCCCGGCAGAAGTTGCAAAAGAAAAATATCCGCCTTCAAGGATTTCATCCACACAAGCCCGGGCATCAAGGTATCCGGCTTCCGTCCCTAACGCTAATGCAATACGTGCTTTTAATCCTAAAGCTGCATAATAATTCATTTTCCACACCCGATTAGAAGGCGCCATTCCGAACAACCCATCTGAATTCAAAGATTCACCAGTATAAATAGGATCATATTTTTTCAGAATTGCAATCGCCTCTGTCAATTGAGCTAACATTTTCGTACACAATTCTTGCGTAGACAATTGTTGCAGTTCATCCCCCGTACTCTCTTTCCAATATATGCCTTTAAAAGAAGACTCAGAGGTATATGCCGGATGGAACAAACGGACCAAATCATAATGCATTGCCACCCGCAACACTTTTAATTCTGCCAACATGACTTCTCTTGCTCCTTTTATAAAAATCACATCTTGATTCTTATCGAATAACCGGAGCAAATTATTGCATGAATAGATCGCATGGTACATGGATGCCCAAACCTGCTCTATTTTTTCTTTCATGATCTGAGAATCGTAATCAAATTCTGCAATCGGTTTCAATTCTGAATCAGGCACAAGAGTTTGTCCCATAAACTCTATTCCCCCTAAACCTAAATTTGAACCAAACAACTCAGATGAACGTAATTCCGTGTAAATCCCATTCAGTGCATTACGAAATGCAGATTCACTACTGAACAAAGCGTCCTCATCTATGTATTCCTCTTTCGGGGCGACATCAAACCAATTGTTACATGAACTTAGCGCCAATACCGCCACTACCATATATAGTAATTTCTTCATAATTATTTCTTTTTAAAAGGTAGCTTGAAGTGACAACGTGAAACTGCGGGCAAAAGGATAAATCAACCCTCTAGGCATTTTAACCGATGAATAATGGAATAAGTCATTACAACTTAATCCAAGATGCAAATCCTGCATATATAATTTATTTGCCAGATTTTTATCAAATTGATAATCCACCCGTAAAGATGCTAAAGAAATCATATTCCTTGATTCAACAAAACGAGATGTTGGTAACGTCATGGAATTATCAAAGCCTAAATATTCGGTCTGATCCCCGGTCTTTTGCCATTTATCCATCATATCAACCGGTCCGTTTTGTCCAATAGAGGCCTCATCCACGTATCTCACCGCCGTTATATTGTATATCTTAGATCCGAAAGAATAACGGAACATACAATTAAAACTCCAATTTTTCAGACTTCCCAATAAACCAAAACTACCTACCAACTTAGGAGTCGGATCTCCTTGATAGACCAAGTTCGTTGCCTCCCATTGATTCGTTTCGGTTCCATTCTGTGTAATGAAGATTTCTTTACCTGTTTGTGCATCAATTCCCTTTGAATCTACGGCATAAATTGCATTGACCGCTTTCCCTTCCTTTAGCTGAAGAGTTGATGTTTGATTACTTTCATTCCACTCAGCCATAAAATCATTCGGGCAAGTTTCCAGTTTATTTTTATTGAATGTTCCATTCCATAAAAGGCCTAAAGACAACCCGTTTACATCTTTCAAGATGTCTGCATTTAGCCCAAACTCTAACCCGCTATTCCGAATTTCTCCCCCATTATTCCATTTCCAAGCGGAGCCATTTACAACATTATCCTTTATCCGGGTAACAACATCCTTACTCAACGTATTGTAATAACGTACGTTTGCTGATAAGTGGTCGAACAGAGTAAACCGGATTCCAACGTAGAAGTTATGATCACTTCTCCATTTCAATTTTTTATTATAATCATTGATCGGATTCAATGTCACTAAACCCAGTTTATTGGAGCTACTTGTCGCATTCAAATAAGGATTATCAATATCATAAGCATACATTGGATTCACTTGATCGTAATCGAACTGAAATCCCGGAGTCATACCAATACCTGCCGACAATACAAGTTGATTTAGAACATTGCTCTCTTGCAGGAATTTCTCGTTACGAACATTCCAATATCCCCCCACGGACCAAGCCATTGTAACTCGTTTTTTAGGAGCTAAACGAGATGACTTGTCCGCCCGTAGGCTAACATCCACCCCATAACGCTGATCAAAATTATAGCTACCACTTAAATATCCGCTAAAAAGACGATCAAATGCCTCCCGGCCTCCCGGTCTTGTATTAAACGCATAAGTCTTTGCAAAAGAAATATAGTCCATATGATCACTAGGCAAACCAACACCTATATAATTATCACTATAATCTTTTTCCGCATACCCGTGAATCCCTAATGACACGTTCAAATGGTGACGATCAAACTGATTCGAATAATTTAAAACCAAATCTTCTTCATAAATTGTGGTATTTTCCCGACGAATTTTATATTGACCGGCTAGCTCGGCACTATCTAAAGGTAGATCACTAAAATATTCCGATTTAAAAGAAATATACTGATCGAACTTATTAAAATCTTTGGTAAAAGTGAAATTACCAGATAACTCCAGATGTTCCATAATCTGCCAAGTCATATTCAAGGTATTCATTACCCTTGTAGCTCTCGATTTTGAAAAACTGGATAAAGAGGCCTCATAATACGGGGATACTTGTTCACTAAAAGTTCCCTCTCCCATAACAGATGCGGAGTGTTGTCCCCCACTTCCCTTACGATAATATGGATTAATCAACATATAATCCTGAAATACACCATAAGGAGACTCTTTTCCATAAATCACATCTATACGTAACTCATCAGAAACATATAACTTACTATTTCGATAATCTAAACGGGTTCCGATAGCATAATGATCTCGCTTAGAGCCTTTCATGACACCTTTATTACCCGGTGTTGCCAAGAAATAGGCCCGATACAAGATTGAACTGTCCCCTCCTTCTATTTCAAGTTGATGTTTATGCCGGAATGGTGTTTGTAGAGGTACTTTCAACCAATTCGTGTTACCATTTTTCAGCCGCTCTTGATAAAGAGCATCATTCCCATCATACATACCCATACTTTTCTCTAATGCCAGTTTCTGAGAAGCATTCATTATATCGTAACTACTCAGATCTGCAACATCAATTCCTCCATCAAAACGATAATACAAGCGAAGACTTCCTGCTTGCATTTTTTTAGTTGTAATTGCGATTACACCATTCCCGGCTCGGACACCATAAATAGCTGTTCCGGTTGCATCTTTGAGAACGGTTACACGTTCCACCCGATTTATATCGAAATCAGCCAAGCGATCCATCGATATTTCATAGCCATCAACAATAATCAATGGTAACACTCCTCCCTCTTTTCCCAAAATTGTTTTTACACCTCGAAAAGTAATTTCAGACGGTACGTAATTAGGCTCAGAGCCATACCACTCCTCAGCCCTATCTATTATCATAGAGGGTTCCACTACCTGCAAAGCTTTCAAGAGATTAGTCGGATGAAAACGTTTCAATTGATTCCCACTGAAACTATTTCCAAGGATTGCCTTCTCATCACGAGTTTGTACATTTTTCTTTATTCCGGTCTGTGCTGCCACCAATACAGAACTTCCAACCAGAATCATGACCCCGAAAATAGCTCGCCAAACAAAAATGTTATTTCGACTTTTTCCAGGATACTTTCTTTTTTTCCCTCGCAAAAGTTTAATCATAAGTTAATGAATTAATTGATTTAAGTATAAATAGTTATCATGCTTCTTTCCGGATAATTACTTTACCATTTTTAATGTCTAAAACGAAAGGAATACCTGTCGAGCGAATAATTTCAAGCACTCGATCAAGATTATCAAAACGTTTAAACTCTCCGGAGAAATGGTATTTATCCAAAAGCATATCAGGCACCTCATATTCAAAATCATACCATCGAGATAGTTGTTGCATAACCTCCCTCAATGTCGAATATCTAAAAATAAAATAACCATCTTTCCAAGCCGTATAAATCCGGGGATCAACATGGCGTAAAGAGATACTCTTATTGTTCGGGTTATAAACACTCTGTCTACCATTTTCTTGTAGAACTTGCCCTATATCCGGACGATTAACCACACCCACATTTACTTTCCCTTCAATTAACGTGGTGTAGATCATCGGAGCCCCTAAATAAGCATTAACATTAAACTCTGTCCCTAACACATTCACCTCATGCTCGCCGGAAATAATCTTAAAAGGACGTTGCTCGTTTTTAGCAATTTTAAAATAAGCCTCCCCTTGAAGATATACAACACGTTCCTTTGCTATATCATGCACAAAATATTGCAATGTAGATTCTGCATTTAACCAGATTTCACTGCCATCAGCCAATACCAGATGAAATTCTCCGCCCTTAGGAACAACAATTTTATTGTATTTTTCTTCTTTTTCGATCTGATCTTTTGAATAAGTGATCATTTTCTTTCCAACTTCTATACCTCTTGTTCCTTCAATATCTAATGTGTCTGCATTCAAGGCAATCTGTCTATCATCATCAAGATATAAAACAGGAACTCCACGTCCCGGTAATATATTGGCAATCGCTTGATGGACCTCCACATTTTCCTTTACAATATCATCCTGTTGAAACAAATAAACGGTAGCACTCAACAAAACGGTCACAGCTGCCGCAGCACCCCAGACCAACTTCCGCATCTTAGAGTGCATGCTCTTCTGTTGAGCCAATTTCCGGACTTTTGCCCGTTTCCAGGCTCCCGCTATATCAAAACTTTTATAATACAATGTTTTTTCCTGGATATAATCCGGGTCTGATAATTTTTCTAACACCTCCTCTTTACCAGATGCGGTTTCATCCCAATCAGAAATTCTCCGTTTATCTGTTTCAGTCGCATTATCAGACAGTTTTCTTCCAACACTCTCTCCTAATTTAATTACATCAACAATCTTTTTCATCATCTTATTTCTCCTTTTCAATGCCTACAACACTCGTAAGAAAAAACAAGACGACACCTTTCTTTAAAAAAACGACATTTTTTTAAAGAATTATTTACACAGAAGTAATTATCAATGGATTACAAACGGATCAAATATGAAATATTCTAAAAATCACCACGACATTACGCTACCATGGCTGTAACAAGAGAAGCAAGATTCGTAATTCATTCAGACGTCCCCGAAGATATTGATAAGCTCGTGCCTTGTGTGTCCTGACCGTATTTACCGAGATTCCCAACTTTTCTGCAATCTCATCATTAGAATATCCTTCTAATGCCAACAACATCACTTGTCGACCGACTTCAGACAATTTTAAAATTTCTTCATACACCATTCGAGATGCTTCCTCTTGAATAACAGCATCCACATAATAAGTTGTACTTTCAAGTTCCCCTTGAGCCTTTTGGACAGAATCTGCATATTTAGAGGCAATTCTCCGATGGCGGATATGATTCAAGCATTTATGACGTATTGTTTTATAAAAAAACGCTTTTACATAGTAGATGTTTTCAAAGGACTCTTTCTGCTCCCAAAAAGTAACAAAAGTATCCTGTACAATATCCTCACAAGCATCATCTCGCCCTAAAAAATCTTGAGCAAAAGCAACAAACAAAGCAAAGGTATCATCAAAGAAATTCTTCAGAACCTTTTGATCTCCTTGTTGCAATTTTTCAAACAAGACTTTTTCCGTGAGCCGATTCATCATTCTCTAAAATGTAAAAGTATATATATAAATCACTAATAATCAATAAATCACGCTATTATTTCCACCACTACAAATATATAGTAAAATTCACCAATATCCAAAGATTTAAATTTCTCGACTTAATATCAATTACATAATTCTAAAAAACTTCAATTATTTATCTTACATTTATGGAATTTCTGTTCTCCCCGCATCTATGTAATAACATTTCCTCCGGGAATTGCGAATAAACATAGAAAGGAAAAGTATAATTAAACAGATCACGATATGATGAAAAGATTACTTATTATCACGGTATTATTATTCGGCGCACTCGTCGCTTTCGGACAACGAGATGTTTCCGACAAAGAGAACGAGGCAGCACCGAAAACAGCCTTAATCGAGGCACAAAAGGATTATCAGAAAGCAATAAAAGAAAAAAACTCTCTGCTACTGATTCAATCATTAATCCGCCAGATCAAATACCAATCTTTGATTGACATGGACAGTATTCCTCCCATGTTGCAAAACTTGGAAGAATACATTGAAACAGACCAAAATATTGTTGAAAAAAGCATTCTCCACTCGTTATTGGCAGAACTTTATCAAATGTACTTCGATACCCAGCGAGGCAAGATCAATCGCAGGACACCAATCACGGGTTACATACCTCGCAATATGGCAGAATGGACAGGTAACATATATAGAGAAAAAATATTCCAACATGCACTGGACGCGGTAAAAGCCCAAGCCCAACTCTCCGAGGTAAATTGTCTTACCTATAAAGAAATTCTTATACTCGGGAAAAACTCTCCGGCACTTCGCCCAACGATGTACGATTTTCTCGTGTATCGCAGTATTGACATTCTAAACACTATTTCTCGTTACGATAGACAGGAACTGCTCACGAACAAGCAACTACTGTTCGCCCCGGTAAAGGAATTTGTCCAAATGCCCATCGAGGTAAAAAAGATGGATGCTTATTCAAACACGCTCAAACTTTATCAATCGTTATTACAATCTGAAATTGCGGCTCAACGCACGGATGCCATTCTTATTTCCGATCTGGACCGTTTGGAGTACGCAAACAATATCATCGGTTTAAGTCTGAACGATTCCTTATACATTCAGGCTTTAGAACAATTATCACAACAATATAGCAAGAACCCTTACAAAGTTGAAATTCTTTACAAACTTGCCCAATATTATTACCAAGGAAATTATATTTCAAGTAATAGAGATACTCAAAAAGCCTTAGATATATGTAATAGCGGTATTCGTCAGTTTCCCAAGTATTTCCGGATAGACATTTTAAAACAATTAGCCAAGGAAATCACCCAAACTACCCTATCTTATTCTATAAATCCCAACGTGTACCCGGGACACAAACAAGAGGTGAACCTATCCTTCAAAAACTTATCAGAGATTTCAATCTCACTGTACAAAATCACGGAACCCACTCTGGAATACTTGAATTTGAACAAAAGAGTTCCGAAACTGGAAAAAATATCGACTCACACGTATCGTCTTCCCAAGCGACTGGATTCTCAGGACACGATTCTACGACTTCCCGTACCTAACACGGGACGCTACCAGTTAACCGTGTCTTACGCAAATAATTCCAAAGCGGACTCATCCTATTTCAGTTCCAGCCATCTATCTACCATTGCCCGTAAAACGGGAGAAACAACTTATAATGTCCTCGTTTGTGATCTCATCAGCGGGAAACCCATCGAAGGCGCAAAAGTAAAAATCTACAAGAGAAACGGACAAAAGTACAGTCTCGCGAGAGAATTTTCTTCCGACAGAAACGGGATTGCCACGTTGAATGAATCCAATCCTGACAATTATTACCAAGTAACCTTGGGAGAAGATAATCACGGCACGATAAATCGCCTTCCCTACCAATACTTTGGCCGTACGGATGAGCGATCATCATCGGTAAACCTTTTCACGGACAGGGCAATATACCGCCCCGGACAAATAGTATATTTCAGCGGCATCAGTTGGGAAGCCACCCAAAACGCATCCAAAGCGATTGTCGGGAAAAACTACACGGTAACTTTACAAGACGTGAATCAACAGGTTATCGCGGAACAAGAAGTCCGGACAAACAAGTTCGGTTCCTTCGCTGGAAAGTTCACCTTGCCCAAAGAAGTATTGAATGGTATGTTTATCATCTCTACCGATGGAGGTAGCCAAATGATCACCGTGGCAGAGTACAAACGTCCGAAATTCGAGATCACGTTTACCCCGCTAAAGGATGCCTATAAATTAGGGGACCGGCTTACCGTTTCCGGTATTGCCAAAACTTATTCCGGTGTCAACATCGAAAATAGCAAGGTTACCTATACCGTACAAACCCGTACTTTTGATTGGAGCCTTCAGGAAAATACGATTGCAACAGGAAAAACACAAACGAATGCAAAAGGAGAATTTGAAATTTCTTTCCAAACGAAAGAATCACCCAATACACCTACAATATACAGAGGATTCGAAACTTACACAGTTTCCGTCACGATTACAACGTCCAACGGGGAAACTCAGGAAGCACAATACCCGATTATCATCACAAATCAACGTTATCAGTTAAACTCCCTCATAACCCCTGAAATCAATAAAGATCTTCCAAGTAAGATTCTGGTTACAACCCAAAATCAACTCGGTTATCCTTTGACAGAAAATATCACATACGAACTATTCTTTCTTAAACCGTTACAAAAGTTAGGAGAGCAATACGACGAAGGGAATCCACCCATTGACAAAAAAGTTCGAGAAGGAACGTTCACGACTGGAGAAGACAAAAAACTGGAAATGAACTTGTCGTCCTTGCCTTCCGGTGCATACTTGTTGAAATTTGCGGGAACAGGAAACGATAAAGATATTACTTACCAAAGAATCGTCTATCTGTATTCCACTCAAGACGAACGCCCTCCCTATCCGACTTACTATTGGTGCGTGCAAGAGAAAACGGTATGTGCCCCCGGCGAAGATGCCAAAATTCTGATAGGTTCGTCCGCTAAAGAGGTATATGTATTATATGAAGTATATTCCAATCAAAAATTCATGGAACGCAAACGCTTCATGCTGAATAATTCCAATACAACCCTGTCTATTCCTTACAAGGAAACTTACGGTCCAACAGCAGATGTCTTTATCAGTTACATAAAGGATAACAAATTCTTCCTAGAAAACATTACTTTAACTCGTAAAGAAACAAGCAAACAACTGGATATTACCACGAAAACATTCCGGGATCACCTTACCCCCGGACAACAAGAAGAATGGTCATTTGTGGTCAAAACAGAACAAGGAAAAGCTGCCATAGCTGAAATGATGGCAAGTATGTACGATGCCTCGCTGGATAAAATCCATTCACATCGCTGGAACTTCAATCCCGTCTATTCCACCTATAGCATGCCCCCCAGATGGAGATATACTACCTATCCGCTAAACGGTTATTTAAGCGAACGCATCAAATGGGCAAATGTCCCCAGATTTGAATATGATGTATTAAATCTATATGGCCTAAATCAGTTTGGATTCTCTAACGAGGCACAGATCATGGTAAGAGGATACGATGGAGTACCGGGAGCCTTAGCGGAAGAATCTACGACAGAAGACGTAGCGGTTGTTGCTTTCGGAAAAGTAGCAGGAGTTTCCAACTTAAGTAATTCCGACACGAGATTCTACCTCAGAGGCTTATCTTCTTTTAAAGAATCCGGAGACGAGGCCTTTGTAGCCGGCGAACTTGCTTCCCCGGAAATCAGACAAAATTTCCAAGAAACAGCCTTTTTCTTCCCTCAGCTCCTGACAGATTCGACCGGTAACGTGGTAATCAAATTTACAGTACCGGAATCAAACACTACATGGAAATTTATGGCCTTGGCACACACACCGACCATGCAATTCGGACAAATTGAAAAATTCGTCGTTACAAGCAAGAAATTTATGGTCAACACGAACTTACCACGCTTTGTACGTACAGGTGATAAAGTCGTGTTACAAACCACGATCAACAATCTCACACCGGAAGAGCAACAAGGAGAAGCTTACCTTGAGTTATTTGTTCCCTCTACGAACGCCGTAGTCAGCAAACAACAGGTTGCATTTAACGTGAAGGCTGAGGAAAATCAAACCATCAGTTTTGAATTCACCGCCCCGAAAAACATGGATTTACTCGGGTGCCGTATTGTTGCTTCTTCTTCGGAATTCAGTGATGGAGAACAGCATGTACTACCCGTGGTTCCCGATGCAACCCTAGTTACCCAGACTTTACCTATATTCACGCACCAACAGGGGCAACAAACATTCAAGCTGAATGCCCCGAAAGGTTTTACCCCGTACCGTCTGACACTGGAACTCACGGCCAATCCGATATGGTACGCGGTATTGGCATTACCGACAATAAACACGCCCCAGACAGACAACGTAACGGAGATCACGGCATCCTATTATGTCAGTACACTTGCCACGGCTATTGCTAACGCAAACCCGCAAATCACAAATACCATCCAGCAATGGATGCAGAAACCAGACGCAGCACTGACCTCTCCGCTAGAAAAGAACCAGGAATTGAAATCTATCCTGTTGCAACTTTCACCTTGGGTAACCGAAGCCCAGAATGAAACCCAACAGATGCGTTCCCTTGGAGAACTTTTGGATGTCAACCGTCAAAACTACATTTCGCAACAGGCTATCAACAAACTTGCCGAACTACAAAATGAAGATGGCGGGTGGTCTTGGTTTAAAGGATTTACTTCCAGCACATTCATGACAGAAAACGTGCTTGAAGCCATGGCAAGACTTGTAACACTAAATATCACAAGTCACCCGGAGCAGGTGAAAAAGATGCAGATCAAAGCACTACAATTTCTGGATAAACAAATACAGGAATCATACAAACACGTGAAGACAGCCGGATATTCTCAGATATTGTACCTGTACACACGTAGCGCATACCGGGATATTCCATTAACAAATGCATTGGAAGCTCACAAGTATTATCTCAATCAACTGGAGACGTCATGGACACAACTTTCCCTTTACGAAAAGGCCTTGACCGCCATTGCCATGGAACGTTACGGGAAAACGGATATTGCAAAACAAATCATTCGTTCTCTGAAAGAATATTCCACGATAACTCCCGAAATGGGAATGTACTGGGCAAACAACCGTTCTAGCCTGTTCACGAATTCCGCCATTCAAACCCACGTGGCTGTCATGAGCGCCTTCCGGGAAATTGAAGGTAATTCCACGGACACGGAATTAATGAAACAATGGTTACTGCGCCAGAAACAAACTCAAAGCTGGGGATCAACCCCAACCACAGTAGATGCCGTTTATGCCTTGTTACTCACTGGCAATAATCAATTAGCTTCTCCGGAAGATCTAAGCGTCAAACTCGGAAACAAGAACTTGAACATCTCCCCGGAAGAAACAACGCTCGGTTACATCAAGCAGACTTTCACGGGTAAAAAAATTACCCCGAAGATGATGAACGTAACCCTTTCAAAGAAACGGCAACAAGCAAGTTGGGGAGGTTTATATTTACAATACTTTGAGAAATTAGACAAGATTACCAGTCATTCAGGTGGAATCTCCGTGAAGAAAGATCTCTTCATCCAGAAAGAAGGTGATAATGGAAATACATTGACACCACTGACAGGACAGAATTTACAGGTCGGAGACCGAATTTGCATCCGTATCACAGTAACCAATGATCAAGATATGCAATTCGTACATCTGAAAGATCTGAGAGCCGGATGCTTCGAACCCACGGAACAACTCTCGGGTAACCGCTGGCAAGATAATCTTGGTTACTACCAAGAAACCACGGATGTTGCAACAAATTTCTTCTTTGATTTTCTTCCTAAAGGCACGCACGTGTTCGAGTACACGGTGTGGATCGCCCAAAGAGGAACTTATCAAGATGGTATTGCCACATTACAATGTGTCTATGCTCCACAATATTCAGCGAACAGCGACGCGGGAAGTGTCACCATTCAATAGATAAAAAGAAAAGTTGAGGATTTGATCCTCAACTTTTCTTTTTATAATCATCTTACTTTTCTTCCAGAATTAAACGGAAACCTGATCCGTGTACATTCTCAATTTTGATTGCTGGATCATCCTTAAAATATTTTCTCAATTTGGTCACGTAAACATCCATACTACGGGCCGTAAAATAATCGCTGGCTCCCCAGATCTCGTTCAACGCCTTATCCCGTTGTAACAGGCCATCCCGATGATAGTATAATAATTCCAGCAAACGAGACTCTTTCGGGGTCAACTTGATAACTTCATCACCTTTTGTAATCGTACGCAACTCCGTGTTAAACAGGTAAGCTCCCAATTCTATCAATTTAGGTTTCACTTCCGTTTCCTCGTGCTCGCAACGGCTGAGAATAGCTTTAATTTTAAAGATCAGCAACTCAGAATCAAATGGCTTAACAATATAATCATCTGCCCCAATCTCATACCCCAATTTCATGTCATCCTTCATACTTTTAGCGGTGATGTACACGAAAGGTACTGTAACATCCAATTCCCGGATTTTCTTTCCTAAAGTAAAACCATCCATCTCGGGCATCATCACATCCAATAGACACAAATCGAACTTTTCCTTACGAAATGCTTCAAAGCCATCGACTCCGTTCGTGCAGTGTATCACATCGTAATCGGATAACTCCAAATAAGATTTCAGAACCGACCCGAAGCAAGGATCGTCTTCTACCAAGAGTATTTTATGTCCCATATCTATTTATTTATATATTTACTATTTCAACTCTCCATTTTAAAAATAATCTCTACTTGAGTCCCCTTATTCTTCTTTGAGGTTAACTGGATCTCTCCACCATGCAATTCCACGATCGATTTCGCATAGCTCAACCCCAATCCGAACCCTTTCACGTTATGCACGTTCCCGCTAGGCACCCGATAGAAACGTTTGAACACCTTGTCCTGCGCCTCTTTCGGAATTCCGATTCCTGTGTCCCGAACTCCAATAATAAAACGGTTACCCTCCTGTTTCGTGTATATGTATATATTCAACGAATCATGGGAATATTTGATGGCATTATCAATCAAATTACAGACAACATTCAACATATGTACCTCGTCCGCAGATATTACATAACCTTCCGGGTCTAGCTCAGCTCGAATTACTCCTCCCTTCTCTTCGACTTGTAGTCTGAAATGTTCTACGGCCTCATCTACCAGCACGTTCAAGTTTACAGGAACTTTTTTCAAATGTACTTCTCTCCTGTCCAACTTAGCCTGCAACAAGATTCTTTCCACGTATTTATTCATCCGTTCATTCTCGTTACGGATCATCGAATTAAACTTCAATATCTGGGTTCGATCGTTCAACACCTTCTCTTTTTCAATGGCTGACGTGGCCAGTGAAATCGTTGCCAAAGGGGTCTTAAACTCGTGTGTCATGTTATTGATAAAATCATTCTTGATCACGGACAATTTCTGTTGCCGCATGATAATCACGATAGTGATAATAAACACACTCATCAAACCGATAATACAAAAACCCGAAGCGATAAACATCCATCCCATATTATTATAGAAAAGAGAATCTCTCGTATCAAACATCACACACAGGTTAGCATCTTTCGTGGTCTGGTCATTGGGGAACAACTCCACGTAATAGAATCCTTTTGTTCCCTTTTCCTTGATATATTGTACGATCTGCTCCCGGGTCATAATCTTCCACGTGAACGGGTTATCAATTCCCGTGTTGATCATTTCCTCTTTCAAGTAAGGATTCAAATCAACATTCTCCAAGCGTTTCTCCACCTGCGCCATCTGCGGATCTTTCTCCCTCAAATAACGAATTACAAACTCCCGTACCAGATCCATCATTCGCTGGCGCTCTAATGAATCGGCTAATCTTTCGGCCTCCGATGTCGCAGAACGCATCACTTGATAAAGGATATTATTATCCCGGTCAGTTTCCAAGATATAACCGGGACCCATCCGTCCTCCCGGATTCATAAAAATCCTCAACATACTAGAGATATTCCCTCCCTGCCCTTCTCCAACTTTACCTTTAGAGAAGGCAAGCGAAAAAAGAGAGATTCCATTATTGCCCGGGTCTTCATCCGCCAATACAGAATCCTGAGCATGATTCATTGTAGAAATAACTTCCTCCACCTGCGTGTAGCGTTCTTTCAAATCATTAAAAAGACGGATATTATTGGTTTGCTCGACCAGATTGACAGCTTTCCCTAAAACATCGTACACCTTTGAGGTGAAACGAGCCTCACCTTCCCGCATACTGTATTTCATCCAAATCCATTGCACGCTCACCACCGCAATAAAAGCGATAAGCATAATGATAGATAATATTCTGATTATTATTTTTTTAATCATAAGCTGCCATATACAATCAGCGAAAATAGCATTTTTTATTTCATCATGCAATGACTTGAAAAGAAAATATCATGAAAAAGAGGTACCCGGGTAAGGTACCTCTAAAAAACAACTAAGTAATAAAAACGGGAAAATTAAAACCACCATAATGGTTTTATGCTTTATTTCAGTTTGCTCTCTAACACTTTATAAATGTTACTTTCTTTATTTTCAACAGTCATTTTGTTGAACAGTTTCTTTTGCAAATCCAAACTATCCACTAACTGGTCTTTAATCAAAAATAAAGAAATTTCTTTACGCGGGTTAGCAACAATCAAATCTCTTGTCCAATTGGCTTGTTTTTTCAGGAAACGTTGTTTTTGCAACTGGTGAATACCCAACATAACCTCGTCATCCTTGGAAAGTTTCTCTTTCTTGCTGATCTTCTCGATACGCTTGTCGATCTTGGCAATATCTTCACCAAATCTTTCCTTGTACATTTTCTTGATTTCCTTGTACTCATCCATCAAACCAGAACCATCAGCTTCGATTTGATCCGGGAATTTGATTTTACCTTTGATCCAGATCATATCTTTTGTATCCAGAATAGCCTCAACCGTAGCCTTTCCATCAATATCAACCCATACTCTTCCCGGGATTTTAAACTGATCTGTTCTTAAATCTATTTTACCATCTTTCACCTCTTGTTGAGCCAAAATCGTCAAACCCGGTTCGCCCGGCATCTCTGCCAGTAATTTTACAGTTCCGTTCAGTCCTTCTACTTCTCCCCGTACTTTTACCGTATCACTATCGCATGCACAGAACAAAAGTGTGGCAAGTACTAAAAATAAACTAAATCTTTTCATAATAAATAAGTTTTATCTCCCATCCATGTTTTACCATGAATGTAAATTTCATCTGTTATTTTATCAAGCTCTTATAATAAACCATACATCACAGCGAGCAATATTACCCCCTGTAAACATGGACAAATATACAAAAAAATTTATAACCCCACACTTCTTAAAAGTAATTTAGCAGAGCTTGATGGTTTCGGTGCATCAACATCGACAATTCGCCCCTCCGGATCAATCAGCATATAGCGGGGCATTACAGTAACCATATAGCGAGAATAGAAAGCATACGTGTTGTTTACGACATAATGTTCTCCGGGGAGACTTTTTACTTGTCCCAGCCATTGGGAAGGCCCCATGCAAAAAGTAGCGAAAAGAATATTCTTATCCTTATACTCTTCAACAAGCTTTGTCCACTCAGCCTGAACCTCCTTATCCATCTCTCCATAGCTAGAAGCCCAAACATATATATATAGGAATTTACCCCTCAAATCTTTTAAATACAATGCTTTCCCGTCACTATCCTGTAAAGAAATATTCGGAGCGGTAGCCCCCGGAGACAGCTTACGCCAGCGATCTACCAGTTGTTTTATCTTCACCATTTTACTGGTGTCAGACACTTCATTCCAACATACTGCCAATAAATAATCGGCATCTTTTAACCCGTTTTCCTGAAAATAATTATAAACAACCTCGGATAATAAATAATCCCGAACCTTTACACTATTGACATTTGAGCGGATATAATTAACCAAGCGACGCATACTGAAGTTTTGTCCCTTGTAATAAATATAAGTCAAAACAAAACGTTGATAGCTATCAAAAGCTAACATATCTTCGTTATTAATGTCAAACTCGGACACGAAATTATCATACAATGCTCCCGGTTTATACAATGTATCAAAAGCCACATGACTACGGGGATAATGTATTGCCTGTTCTGCAACACGATACCTAATCCGTTCCCGTTCCTGCTTTGTGAATTCTTCTCCCAAGTTCTTTGCCTCTAACAAAACGATACTAGTATTAATATTTTCCCGCATCCTATTCACAAAATCCTTTTCGTTCAGTTTATATAAATTAGGATCATAAATATGATATCGATTTTGTTGTTCCTTCAAATAAGTATTGATCGCACTCAACGTACCTTTAAACTGCAAGGAATTGGACACATTCCTCACGTTATTCATACTGATTTCTAAATCTTCTCCGGGTGTTAAAAAAACTTGAATTGAATAAGGAATGAAACGAGCATAGGTACCCTTTTCCAGTTCTATCTTACCGGAAAAATAATGTTTCTCATCCAAGCGAAACTTATGAAGGCTATCATTTACTTGAAAATAAACAACAGTATCACCCGTCTCTACCCGGCCCGACACTTGTACGCTTTTATTACGGGTACAAGCAACGAAAAGAATAATAATTATTATACCTACAAAACTCCTCATGCGTCAACACATTAATTTTTAGAATACAAAGATATATATTCAGCAAAAAACTATGTGTTAAAAAAAAGGTAAATAAAAAAGGCAACCGCATGGTTGCCTTTTTGCATATCTTAACAGATAATTATTTTGTTATTGCAATGAAGTCGTTGTTTTCAAAGAATTTTGCAAATTCCATATCGGTTGCAGCCAATTGTTTGAATGAACCATCCAAAGAACATGCTTTTCTCAAGTTCTCGATTACTGCAGTAGCATCATTGGTTCTAGCACCAATAACAGCTTTCAAGTAATAAGACATCGGACATTCTTTGTTTTCAGCATTCAATTTCTTCAATGCCTCGTTATTATTTCCAGCAAGCACGTTAGCTAAAGCAGCATTCACGCAATTGCATTGACCGAAATAATTTACAGCAGCAGCATAGTCACCACTCTTAATAGCCACGATACCTTTGTTATAGTTAACTTCGTCACCAGCACCGGTAGCAGCACCGAAATAAATTTCAGCTTGTTTCAAATCACCATTCTTCAAAGCTACTGCACCCAAGTTGTTTTGAACAACCGGATTGTTAGCTGACATAGAGTTAGCTTTATTGAAATTAGATTGAGCAGCAGCGATATTACCCATTTCAAATTGAATCATACCAGCATCATTGAAACCTCTCCAGTCATTCGGGAATTGTCTCATGCAAGTTTCATAGATAGCCAATTTGTCATTGTTGTTATCGAATAAAGTTGCAGAATAAAGCAATTCCTCAACATTCAATTCTGCAGGACTTGATTTAGCTAAAGCTTTCAATTCATCATCTGACTTACCAATCAATTCAGTATTTACAACAAACAAAGATCTTCTTAATTTCGGAAGGATCTGATCAGCAACAACTGCGAAAGCAGAGGCGATATTCTTGATTTCTCTTTCTCTTACTTCCGGATCAGAGTGCATAGACAAAACGCGAAGAATCAATTCTTTATCTTGGATATTTGATTCCTCCATAGCTTTTTTGAATCCGTCCCAGTCTTCAGCTACAACGAAATTCTTGAAGAAGTTCTCGTCTTTATACTGATCAACTTTACCTTTCTTCATTTGTTTTTTCAAGAAAGTAGAAGAACTCTTTTCACGTTGGTTAGCTAATTTCTCGTTGAAGTCATAAGCACCATCAGGAGAAGCGTATGATCTAACATCAATTCCGTTCAAGTTCATATTTTCTTTAGCTGCAGCTTCTTTGATGTAAGCCTCTAACTTTTTCATTTCCTCAGAAGTCATTTCTTTAGAACGAATGTTTGCAGAGTTAATCAAATAATAGATAGCAGCCTCTTCTTGTTGTTTGATAATCCGTTGGAATTTATCCTCTCCGACTGAAGTTGCAGGAGCATTTACTACTAAAGTTTCAGTAGCAATCACACCATCACCAATTTTTCTCGGATCGAATTTCACGGTTTTAGCGCCTTTTGCCCCGGTAATATCGATTTCCAAATCAGAAAGTCTCATTGCATCCTCGTAAGGAATACGGCTCATGTAAGAAACGGTCTTACCAGTTTCGTAAGGAATCACTTCTGCATTACCCTGAACTTTCTCACCTTGGATAGCTTTCATTTCATAAGCTTTCTCTCCTCCTTTGAAACGCAATACAGGGGTAGCCTCAATAGCCACTTTTTTGTTAAAATATTTAGCCGGGAAAGTTACGTCTATCTTCAAATCAACCATTCCTCCTTTAGCCACTAATGTCTCCGGAGTAACAGAATACGTGATTTCTCCTGCACGTTTCTTCATTTTATTCAATGAAGAACAGGACACAGTTATTAACCCAGATAAGGCAACAACGGCAACAAAACCTAATGTTTTTTTCATACTCGTCTTAATTTTTATTGTAATACTCAAATTAGTTCACTTCCTTTTTCACAAAACAAATGTATAATTTTTTATTAATATATAAAAGGCTACACAAATTTTGTACCAAAAACTAATGAATTTTATCCAAAATCAATTTCTCGGCTCTTTCCAAAGCTTTACTAACCCCATCGGGATTTGATCCTCCGGCAGTTGCGAAAAATGGTTGTCCACCACCACCACCTTTAATTTCCACTGCCGCATCTTTAACGATTTGTCCGGCGTGTAATCCGAAATCTTTCACCAGAGAATCGCTGAACATCACGGTCAAATGAGGTTTGTTGTTAAATACGCCACCGATCACCAAGATAAGGTTATTCAACTCTCCTTTTAACTGGAATGCAATATCTTTCACGTTGGCCGGAGGCATCATAACCGTCTTCACAATCATGTTAATATCACGGATAACACACTTTTCGTTCTTCCACCCTTCTTTCATGATTCGTAAACTCTCTTGCGTGAATTTTTCCACATCTTTCTTCAACCCCTCGTTTTCGTTCAACAATTCTCTAACATTCTCTAATACACCACGATTAGATTTAAACATACTGTCGATTTCCTTCATCATCTTGAAATAATTCAAGATATATTCTTCCGCCTTCGCTGCCGTAATGGCTTCTATACGACGGACCCCGGCTGAAACGGAACTCTCTGAAATAATCTTGAAAAACCCGATTTGCCCCGTGGCATGGGCATGTGTACCTCCACACAATTCCACAGATTCCCCAAATTTCACCACACGCACCAAATCTCCATACTTCTCTCCAAAGATGGCCATTGCGCCCATTTTCTTGGCTTGCCCGATAGGTATAGCTCGACTTTCTTCTAATGGGTAGTTTTTACGAACTTCCTGGTTCACGATGGCAGCCACTTGCTCCAACTCCTCGTCGGTCACCTTTTGGAAATGTGAAAAGTCGAAACGCAAATACTCATCACTCACGTATGATCCTTTTTGTTCCACGTGTGTTCCCAGCACTTTCCGCAAAGCGTAATGCAACAAGTGGGTTGACGTATGATTGTTTTCCGTGGCAATCCGCTTGTCCAAATCCACCTTGGCCGTAAACACTTGCGTCAAATCCTCCGGCAAACGATCTGTTATATGAACAGTCAACCCGTTTTCTTTATGGGTATCTAAAACATTAATCTTTTCTGTTTCTGAAATCAACCAGCCACGATCACCGACCTGTCCTCCACTCTCTCCGTAGAATGGGGTTATATTAAACACCAGTTGATAAAGCGTTTTCCCCTTCGTATTCACCCGACGATAACGGGTAATCTGCACTTCCGTCTCCGTGTAGTCATATCCCACGAACTCCTGAGTATCATCAGCAATCAATTCCACCCAATCATCTGTGCTTACAGCTGCAGCCGAACGAGAACGTTCTTTCTGAGCTTCCATCTCGGCCTTGAACTCTCGACGATTTACCACCAATCCGTTTTCCTTCAAAATCAACTCGGTTAAATCCAACGGGAACCCATAAGTATCATACAACTCGAAGGCCACATTCCCCGGTACAGTCAAAAAATCTTCCGCCTTGGTCTTCTCAATAATCTTATCCAACAACTTAATACCTTTATCTAATGTACGCAAGAAGGCATTTTCCTCTTCTTGTATTACCCGCTCAATCAATACCCGCTGGGAAGAGAGTTCCGGATAATGTTGCCCCATAACCTCAATCAACACCGGCACCAACTTATACATGAATGCATCCTTCTGATCCAAGAATGTATAAGCATAACGAACAGCCCGACGTAAGATTCTCCGGATCACGTAACCGGCTTTCACGTTCGAAGGCAACTGCCCGTCTGTAATTGAAAATGCGATCGTACGCAAGTGATCTGCAATCACCCGCATTGCGACATCCGCAGCCGCATCCTTCCCGTATTCTTTTCCACTCAATCGAGCAATCTCCCCGATGATCGGAGTAAATACATCCGTGTCATAATTGGACGTCTTTCCCTGTACGGCCATACACAAACGCTCGAATCCCATCCCCGTGTCCACGTGATGGCTGGGCAAATTCTCCAAACTACCATCCGCCTTACGGTTATACTGCATAAACACCAGATTCCAGATCTCGATCACTAACGGGTTATCCTTATTCACTAGTTCACGTCCCGGTTTCAATGCCCGTTCTGCCTCCGAGCGCAAGTCTATGTGAATCTCCGAACAAGGTCCACAAGGTCCCATATCTCCCATTTCCCAGAAATTATCTTTTTTATTCCCGTACAGAATCCGATCTTCAGGCAAGTACAATTTCCAATACTCCAACGCCTCTTTATCTTCTTCTAAACGATCATCCTTACTTCCCTCAAAAACGGTTGCATACAATCGATTTTTATCCAACCCCATCTCTCCCGTAAGGAACTCCCAAGCGTAAGCAATCGCCTCCTTCTTGAAATAATCACCGAACGACCAGTTGCCCAACATCTCAAACATCGTGTGATGATAGGTATCATGTCCCACCTCCTCCAAATCATTGTGCTTTCCGGAAACACGTAAACATTTCTGAGAATCTGCCACCCGGGTTGCCTTCGGACGCACATTTCCCAAAATTATATCTTTAAATTGATTCATTCCAGCATTCGTGAACATCAAAGTAGGGTCCCCCTTGATCACCATCGGTGCCGATGGTACTATTGTATGTGATTTCTTCTCAAAAAAATCTAAAAATCTCTGTCTGATTTCTGCTGATTTCATACCTTCTAAATTTAAAAATGACATACGCAGATTCTGTCTTTCACTCTCTATCAACTCCATGCTTATTGCCCAAATCCTCGCTCGAAAAGAAATTCAGATCCCTTTCTGACATCTTTCCTACCAAGCGCATTTCAACCGGGATGATCATGCTATCACTTTGATCTGCCTTGTTTACCAAGTTGCAAATTTAGATTATTTCTTTAACTTTGCATCGCAAACACTATTTTTTATTAGCAACTATGCGAAAAGCAGGGTATCATTTTAATTCGGACACATTATCTTTTGATAAAATAGAATCATCTTTAAGAAAAAGGCTTTGGAGATTATTCAAGAAATTCTTTTCCAGTTTCTCCTTGGCTATTGTCATGCTATACTTGGTATATGCTTTCATTGATTCCCCAAAAGAAAAACTTTTAAAACGGAAATACGAGGAAGTTCTTACTCAATATAGCCTATTAAGTAACAAAGTAGAACATCTGGACAACGTCCTAAAAGACATGGAATCACGGGATGACAACATCTATCGGGTTATTTTCGAAACCGATCCCATCCCATCATCCATTCGCCGGGCAGGTTCCGGGGGGGTCGACCAGTACGAACATCTGAGACAAATCGACAATGCGGATCTGATTATCGGGACTGCCAAGAAAATAGATGAATTATCAAAAGCAATCTATATTCAAAGCAAATCCTTTGACAAGATTGAAGAACTGGCCAAAAACAAAATCGACATGTTAGCCTCCATTCCAGCTATCCTTCCGGTATCGTTAAAAGACAAAAATACACATCAGGTAACCTCTTCATTCGGCTACCGGATGCACCCTATTTACAAGACCCCGAAATTCCATGCTGGCATGGACTTCACGGGTACCATCGGGACCCCAATCTACGCAACAGGTAACGGTGTAGTTATCGAAAGTAAATTTGATAAGGGATATGGCCGTCACGTGGTTATCGACCACGGATTCAGTTACAAAACGCTATATGCCCACATGGATAAAATCTTGGCTAAAAAAGGCCAAAAAATCAAGCGAGGGGACGTTATCGGATATTTGGGCAACACCGGACTATCCACGGGACCTCACCTACACTATGAAGTACGGAAAAATGACAAGCCGATAGATCCCATAAACTTTTATTTCAACGATCTCACCCCCGACGAGTTCGAGTTGTTAGTGGAGACCGCAAATAACACGGGACAAAGCATGGACTGATCCAATTTAAATTTTAGATTTAGAATTCTAAATGAATGTATAACACCGAAAAACGAAACTTGAAAAGCTAATTTTCAATTTTCAATTTTCAATTTTCAATTAAACCATGGTGGCTGAAGAATCATTAAAGTTGTATTATTCTATCGGAGAAGTAGCCGAGATGTTCGGAGTCAATACTTCACTGATCCGGTTCTGGGAAAAAGAATTCGACGTGATTAAACCCCACAAAAACAAAAAAGGGAATCGTCAATTTACGAAAGCGGATGTCGATAATTTCCATCTGATCTACCATTTGGTCAAGGAAAAAGGAATGACACTAAAAGGAGCCCAGCAACAACTCAAGAACCGGAAAGACGAAACGGAATTACACTTCGAGGTCATAAAACGCCTGAAAGGAATTAAGGACGAGCTGTTATCCATCAAAAACCAGCTACCGTAATAATTTAGATTTTAAATTCTAAATTTTAAATTCCAAATATGTATATAAAAGAGATTATTTCGCTCATAGAAGACTATGCCCCGTTAAAACTTCAGGCAAGTTTCGATAATTCCGGATTACTTTGCGGGGACCCGGAACGGGAATTAACATCCATACTACTATGTATTGATGTTACCGAAGAGGTTGTAAAGGAAGCGATTGATAAGGGACACAATTTAATTATTTCCCACCATCCACTCATTTTCAGCGGGCTAAAACATATCACTCCGGCAACTTACGTGGAGCGTTGCGTGATCGATGCCATCAAACACGACATCACTATTTACGCCGCACACACGAACATGGACGTGGTAGCCAACGGTGTAAGCGGACGTATGGCAGATAAACTAGACCTGTACCATCGGCAGGTTCTTCAACCGGAAGGGGACCCGATGGCCGGTAACGGCTTCGGGATTATCGGCAAGTTACAACAACCCGTTGAAAGCATGGCTTTTTTGCAGCAAGTAAAAGAAATATTCCGGTGTGATAGGTTACGTCACACGACACCTCACACGCCCTCCATACAACGGGTGGCTGTTTGTGGCGGAGCCGGAGCCTCCTTTTTCAAGCAGGCCCTAGCCGGACAGGCCGACATATACATCTCCGGGGATTTCAAATATCACGACTTTTTCCTCACGGAAAACCGCATTATGATTGCCGATATTGGCCATTACGAAAGCGAACAATTCACAAAAGAGATATTTTATGAGATACTTACAAAAAAAATATCTAAATTTGCGGTTCAGTTTTCTGAGATTAATACAAATCCGATTAAGTATTTATAATATATGGTGACGAATAACAATGAGAAAATGCAAGAACTGACAGTTGAAGAAAAACTGCAGAACCTGTATGAATTACAAAGAATTGACACCGAGATCGATAAAATCAAGACTCTACGGGGAGAATTACCGTTAGAAGTTCAAGACCTTGAAGACGAGATCGCGGGATTGGAAACACGTATCGAAAACTTGAAGGTTGAATTAGGTGAACTTGACAAAACCTCTTCCACTCGGAAAATGGACATCAAGAAAGCCGAGGAAGCGATCAAAAAATACAGTGAACAATTGGATAACGTTCGCAACAATCGCGAATACGATGCTTTAAGCAAGGAAATCGAATTCCAGAAACTGGAAATTGAATTACAGGAAAAGAGAATCCGGGAGGCTCAAAAAGCAAAAGCAGAAAAAGAAGCGCTGATGGAAGAATCCAAAAAGCGTTATGAAGATAAAGTATCTGATCTAGAAGCTAAAAAAGGCGAACTGAATGACATCATCAATGAAACACACAAAGATGAAGAGTCTTTACAGACAAAATCAGAAGAACTTGCTGCTACCATCGACGAACGTCTATTGACGGCATATCGCCGTATCCGCTCCAACGCCCGCAATGGATTAGCCGTTGTTACCGTTGACCGTGATGCGTGTGGTGGATGTTTCAACAAAATCCCGCCACAGAGACAGTTAGACATCCGTTCTCGGAAGAAAATCATCGTCTGCGAGTACTGTGGTCGTATTCTCATCGATAAATACATCTGTGACTACGACGGTTCGCAACAAAAAGCAGACCTTGAAGCTCTCCTTGATGCACAAAAGAAAAAAGGAAGAAGACTTAGAAAATCAGAAGAATAAAAAACAAGGCTGCTCGACAAAGCAGCCTTTTTACGAATATATAATTTTAATCTGAATTAAAATGATCCCAACAAACTATGATCCGCGAACGAGCGAAGAGAAATGGTATCAATATTGGATGGAACATAGATTTTTCCATTCCACTGTTGATAAAAAGAGAACTCCGTATTGTATTGTAATCCCGCCACCTAACGTCACGGGAGTCCTGCACATGGGACACATGCTGAACAACACGATACAGGACGTACTCGTCAGACGCGCCCGTTTACTGGGTAAAAATGCTTGTTGGGTTCCGGGAACCGACCATGCCTCCATTGCCACGGAAGCCAAAGTGGTAGCCAAACTTAAAAGTGAAGGCATCGAGAAAAGGGACCTTTCCCGGGATGAGTTTTTAAAACACGCTTGGGCATGGACTGAAAAGCACGGGGGGATCATCCTCGAACAATTAAAGCGATTGGGAGCATCCTGCGATTGGGACAGAACTTGCTTCACGATGGACGAGATTCGTTCCGCCAGCGTGATAAAAGTATTTATCGACCTGTATAACAAAGGACTTATCTATAAAGGAGTCCGGATGGTTAACTGGGATCCATCGGCCAAAACAGCCGTATCCGATGAAGAGGTTGTTTACAAAGAAGAGCATAGCAAATTATATTACCTACGTTACCGTATTGAAGGGACGGAGGATGAATATATCATCATTGCCACGACCCGCCCGGAAACGATCTTGGGTGATAGTGCCGTGTGCGTGAATCCCAATGACGAGCGTTTCCGTCATCTGGCCGGCAAGAAATGTATTGTTCCCTTGGTAAACCGTGTGATCCCGATTATTCAGGACGAATACGTGGATATGGAATTCGGTACCGGAGCATTAAAAATCACCCCGGCCCACGACATCAATGACTACGAGATCGGTTATAAACACCATCTGGAAACCATCGATATTTTCAACGATGACGGTACATTAAACGAGAATGCTCAACTTTTCGTGGGGAAAGATCGTTTTGTTGTACGTCAAGAAATCATTCCCGAACTGGAAAAAGCGGGTAACCTTGTAAAAATAGAAGACTATAATAACAAGGTGGGGTATTCCGAGCGGACTAACGTGGTTATAGAACCCAAGCTATCCATGCAATGGTTCCTGAAAATGAAGGAGCTGGCCAAACCAGCATTGGATGCCGTGATGAACGATGACATTCTCCTAACTCCGACAAAATACAAGAACACGTATCGCTACTGGATGGAGAACGTGAAAGATTGGTGTATCAGCCGCCAATTGTGGTGGGGCCACCAGATTCCGGTATACTACCTGCCGGATAGCAACGACTATGTGGTTGCCGCAACACCCACGGAAGCAGTACAACTGGTGAAGGAGAAATTCGGCAAAGACATCCCGGCAGATCAGTTACGTCAAGATGAAGATTGTTTGGACACTTGGTTCTCTTCTTGGCTGTGGCCTATCTCCGTGTTCAACGGCATTTTGGAACCGGACAATGAAGATATTAACTATTACTACCCGACAAATGACCTAGTTTCCGGACCTGATATTCTGTTCTTCTGGATGGCAAGAATGATCATGGCCGGTTATGAATATCGCCACGAGAAACCGTTCTCGAACCTGTACCTCACTGGAATCGTTCGAGATAAACTGCATCGCAAGATGTCCAAATCTCTTGGTAACTCTCCGGACCCAATTGACCTGATCAACCAATACGGGGCAGACGGTGTACGGGTTGGCATGTTATTGTGCGCACCCGCCGGGGGAGACCTTCTTTTTGATGAAAGTCTTCCGGAACAAGGACGTAATTTCACGACTAAAATATGGAATGCATTCCGCCTAGTCAGCAACTGGAAAGTCGCAGACTTGGAACAACCCTTGCATTCTAAATTAGCTCTTGAATGGTTCGAACAATACTTGAACAAGTGCAAAGAAACCTTGAACACCCAATTTGAGCAATACCGGATCTCCGAGGCTCTTATGACCGTGTACACCGGATTCCGCGATGAGTTCTCCTCTTGGTTATTGGAAATCATCAAACCGGGATTCGAGCAACCGATTGACCGGATCACTTATGATAAGACCATTTACCTCTTCGAGGAAATGTTACAATTACTTCACCCGTTCATGCCGTTCATCACGGAAGAGATCTGGCAGAACTTGAGAGAGCGGAAAGACGGAGAAAGTATCATGGTTTCCGTGATGCCAATCCCCGGAAAATACGACGAAAACTTCTTGAATACCTTTGAAAACACGAAAGAAGTGATCGCCGGAATCCGCACGATTCGCAAGCAAAACAACATTGCCTTTAAGGATGCGATTTCTTTAAGAGTGAAAAGTAATGACCGCTACCCGCTACTATTCGAGAGTATTATCTGTAAAATGGGTAATATCCAAGATGTAGAAATGGTCAACGACACGGTAAAAGGAGCATGGAGCTTTATCTGCGACACGGTTGAATACTTCATCCCCGCAGTAGGAGAAGTCAACACAGAAGAAGTCAGAGCCAAACTGCAAGCTGATCTAGCTTACGCCCAAGGCTTCTTGGCATCCGTGATGAAAAAACTCTCGAACGAGAAGTTTGTCAGTGGAGCCCCGGCACAGGTTGTCGAGAACGAACGTAAAAAACAAGCTGATGCCGAAGCAAAAATTAAAGCCATTGAACAACAACTGGCAGAATTGAACTAAAGTATCATTTCAAACATTAAACAAGCAGTCCGACAACGGACTGCTTGTTTAAAAAAAGATATAAGCCATGAGACCGTTGATACTTTTACTATTCATCTTGAACACAGCCCTGATTATTTCATGTAACTCAAATCGGAATCGCTCGGAAAATAAACAAAAACCGGAACAATCCTTTCTGTTACACGGCCCAATACAAGAAAGCACGGCACCTAAAAATCTCACGGCATATTTCGATTCCTTACAACAACAAGGTTTCTTCATTCCCTATCACACAGATTCCACCGAGCAGCAAAAAGTCATACACACGGTAGCACTCCTACAAAAATATCAAATAGGAGAACGTAAATACTACCCAACAGAAGAGGTTCAAGCAGCCTTGGAACTCATGCGACATGAATTAGGCTACCGCCAGAACCATCGGGGTGAAGAGCTGACAACCGAAGAAACAGGCTTCTTCTTTCGTTTTCTCGAACAAGCAGCCCGCCTATGTCCGGATGTGCATTTATTAGCTGACGTAGCCTCTGCAGACCACAAAGTCGGAGTCATAAACTTTCAAGAATGGTCATACAACCCCTTGTATTCATTCCTCCTTTACGAAAACGGCAAAGGTGGTTGGAATACCACAGCCATTGATACCACCGGATACGTAAAGATCGAGAAAATATTCACCTTACAAAAGGACGGACAAACCTACTACCTTCTTTCCAACAACTTCCAACTACTCGGCTTCTCACAATTCATCTTTATGATTGAAAATGGGACAGCCTCATTATTCCAAGGCAAACAATATGAAGAATCTATAAACCAATGGTGTGAATTCTACCCGGAAGACGCAACCATCATCTTCAACCCTCGAAAAATATGCTGGAATTTCTGTCACAAAGTCGGAGAACATTACCAGCAAATCGAAGGCACAAAGACGCTTTATCTAGAACTTGCCAAGGAACAGTCATATTTTCATGTAGAATAATCTAAACGACATTCTTTAACAAACATTGCAAATATCAAATCCGTATTATATTTTAGCATTTAAAATATAACCGTTCAATTACTCAGCTTATGAAAAGAACAATTTTACACCTTACGTTCATCGTAGGGATCGTTCTGCTTTTCTCCCGATGTGCCACCGTGCCACTTACGGGAAGACACCAGCTTATCCTATTCCCGGAAGACCAGATGGTCTCCATGAGTTTAACCTCATACAGTAGTTTTTTAAAGGAAAACAAACTATCCACCGATGCAGTCAACAAACAACGGATCAAAAATGTCGGGGCTCGGATATCGAAAGCCGTTGAACAATATCTTACAGCCAACGGGCTGCAAGACCAGATTGCCAATTTCCAATGGGAATTCAACCTCGTGGCCAGCAACGAACCCAACGCGTGGTGTATGCCGGGAGGTAAGGTCGTTTTCTACGAGGGAATATTACCCTACTGCCAGAATGATGCGGGAATCGCTGTCGTCATGGGGCATGAGATCGCCCATGCCGTGGCTCACCACAGCAACGAGCGTATGAGCCAGCAGGCACTCATACAATACGGGCAGGCCGCTGCCACTGAAATCCTTGGGCACGACCAAAGTGACGCGAGAAAAGCCATCTTGGCTGCCGCGATAGGAATGGGAACCAACGTGGGAATCACACTCCCCTTCTCCCGCAAGCACGAGTACGAAGCGGATCACTTGGGACTGATCTTCATGGCCATGGCCGGTTACGACCCGAATGAGGCTATCGCTTTCTGGACCCGTATGGCAAACGCATCAACAGGCAAGCAGCCCGAATTCCTTTCCACTCACCCTGCCGACGAAAAACGGATTGCCAAACTAAAATCGGTCATCCCGGAAGCGTTGAAATACAAGAAAAACTAGAGCAACAACAAACGGGAAACAAACCATGAATGACAAGAATAAGGCATTAATTTACCCTTTCCCGTCATTTTCAAGGAGAAAATTTCTACTTTTGTTGAATCATATCAATAAAGCATTATAGTATCATGGAAAACAAGTTAACGATATACAACACGTTAAGTCGAAAAAAAGAGTTATTTGAACCCATTAACCCGCCTTTCGTAGGATTATATGTTTGTGGACCGACCGTATACGGGGACGCTCATTTGGGCCATGCCCGTCCGGCAATCACCTTTGACTTGTTGTTCCGTTATCTTAAATTCATGGGGTACCGGGTAAGATACGTCCGCAACATCACTGACGTGGGTCACCTCGTGAATGATGCGGATGAAGGAGAAGACAAGATCGCCAAAAAAGCCAAACTGGAACAACTGGAGCCGATGGAAGTGGTACAATTCTACTCGAACCGTTACCACAAAAACATGGAGCAACTGAACACGCTACCCCCCAGCATCGAGCCACACGCGTCCGGTCACATCATCGAGCAACAGGAATTAATCAAACAGATCATCGAAAACGGTTTTGCCTATGAAAGCGAGGGAAATATCTATTTCGACGTGGAACGCTATAACCAAAAATATCACTACGGTAAACTATCCGGTCGTAAAATCGACGAATTGTTTGCCAACACGAGAGAACTGAGCGGACAACAGGAAAAACGTAACCCATTTGACTTCGCCCTGTGGAAAAAGGCTTCCCCGGAACACATCATGCGCTGGCCCTCACCTTGGGGTGTAGGATTTCCGGGCTGGCACCTTGAATGTTCCTGCATGAGTCAGAAATACCTAGGAGAAACATTTGACATTCACGGGGGCGGTTTGGACTTGCAATTCCCGCACCACGAATGTGAAATCGCCCAAAACGTGGCCGCACAAGGACACGAGGCAGTAAAATATTGGATGCACAATAACATGGTGACCATCAACGGGCAGAAGATGGGTAAATCCCTAGGAAACTTCATCACGCTGGACCAGCTCTTCACGGGCGACAACAACGTGCTGGAACAGGCTTACTCCCCCATGACCGTGCGTTTCTTTATCCTGCAAGCACACTACCGCAGCCCGCTTGACTTCTCGAACGAGGCATTAAAGGCAGCGGAGAAAGGCTACGAGCGAATGATGGCAGCCGTGTCACAACTTAACAGGTTGAAAGTGTCCAACGAGAACACGGTAGACATCGCTACTTTACAGACGAACTGTTTCGAGGCCATGAACGACGATTTGAACACGCCGATATTAATCGCCCACTTGTTCGAAGGTGTCCGCATCATCAACTCCATCGCGGCAGGCTCGGAAAAGATCAACGCAGAAAACTTGGAAATGTTGAAAAACCTGTTCCACAGCTTCGTGTTCGACATCCTCGGCCTCAAGGGAGAAGAGGACTCCAGCGCCAGCAACCAAGCCCTAGGCAAGGTGATCGACGCTATGATGAACGTGCGCAAAACCGCCCGTGCAAACAAGGACTGGGCTACCTCCGACAGCATCCGTGACGAGCTGAAAAACGCAGGCATCCAGATAAAAGACACGAAGGACGGTTACGAATGGAACCTTGAATGATTGCAGATGAAGTGATTTACGATTGAGTGATTACACTTGATCGTAAACACAAGAATCACCAAATCATAAATCACTAAATCACATAATATATTATGCCTTATCTCTACTACATACTACTTTCGCTCCTGTTGCTCTCTGCCTGTCAGGGAGAAAAAAAGAGTAAAGGGGACCAGAACCAGATTACGGTAGACAGCGCCCAAAGCCGCAAAACGACGGGACCTAAATACGTGAAAAGCGTGCAATTCGTGTACCCCATGAAATTCGACACCTGTCGGTTCAACGAGGAACTTAAAATTGTATATGCGAACAACAAGCACTATAAAATAGACTCCGCCCACCTGTTCTTCAACCAGAAACAGATTGCCACGCTCGACAGCGCAACCCGGGAATTTGTGTTCAAAATCCCGAAAGAAAAATGTGGTACCAACACGCTCAAAGTAATCGCATTCCACCCCAACAACAAATGCGGGGTAGCTACCCAATCCTTTATCGTGAAACCGGATAAGGCACCCCAACCACTTCAATACCAACTGGTGAAAACCTATTCCCATGCCACGGATGCCTCCACGCAGGGATTAGTATATATAGACGGCATTATCTACGAGGGAACCGGGATCAAAGGCCAATCCACCCTGCGCAAGATCGACTTGGAGAACAACAAGACACTCGCCATGCTGGGATTGGACAGCCAATATTTCGGAGAAGGGATCACGGTTTACAAGGATAAGATATACCAGCTTACCTGGACTTCCCAGAAAGCGTTCGTGTACGACTTGGCCTCCTTCACCCTGTTAACGACATTCGACTACTCCATGGAGCAAGGCTGGGGACTGACCACGATGGGCGACAAACTCGTCATGAGTGACGGTTCACACAACTTATACCACCTGGACCCGAACCTCTTCAGCGTAGTCAAAACCGTGGAAGTCTTCGACAACAAAGGTCCGGTGACCAACTTAAATGAACTGGAATACATAAACGGTTATATCTGGGCAAACGAATGGCTTACAGACCGGATTGTCATCATCGACCCGGAATCAGGCGAAGTAGTACAGGACCTACTACTCCCGAATCTACTCACCGCCTCCGAAAGAGCCAAACTGGACCAGAACGACGATGTTTTAAACGGTATCGCATACAACGAAAAGAAGGGCACGATTTACATTACCGGAAAACACTGGCCAAAGTTATTTGAGATAAAAACGAAATAATTGAGTGATTCTGTGATTTCCGATTCAGTGATGTAGGAATCACCTAATCACGAAATCGGCAATCACCCAATCATTAAATCTAAAATCAAAATTCTATGGTTGACGTAAAAATCGAGCCCTCTTGGAAAGAACTCTTAAAAGATGAATTTGAGAAACCTTATTTCTCCGAGTTGATCCAATTCGTGAAAAACGAGTACAAGACCACGAAGATATATCCTCCGGGAAAACTCATTTTCAATGCCTTTGATCATTGTCCCGCGGAACAAACCAAGGTTGTCATTCTCGGGCAAGACCCGTACCATGGTCCCGGACAAGCACACGGGCTTTGTTTTTCCGTTCCGGAAGGCATCGATCAACCACCTTCATTACAGAACATTTTCAAAGAAATAAATAACGATTTGGGTAAACCCGTCCCCACGTCCGGCAACCTCGAACGCTGGGCAGAACAGGGAGTGCTATTACTCAACGCTACATTGACCGTGAGAGCCCATCAGGCTGGTTCACATCAGAACAAAGGTTGGGAAACCTTCACCGATGCCGTCATCAAAATCATTTCCGAGAAAAAAGAAAACCTCGTTTTCTTCCTTTGGGGTTCCTACGCCCAACGCAAAGGTGCCTTCATCGACACCCAACGGCATTTGGTGCTGAAATCCGTACACCCCTCCCCCTTGTCTGCCAACCGGGGCGGCTGGTTCGGCAATCACCAATTCAGTCAGGCGAATGCTTATTTGAAATCGCATGGATTAAAAGAAATAGAGTGGTAACCACTCTATTTTTTTTACCCCTGCGATTTCAAGTTACAAGTTACAGGTTAACAAGTTGCAAATTCGGACAAAACATGACCTTCACACTTCGAACCTGTAACTTGTAACCCGTTAACCTGCAACTTGAAAATTCAGGGAATTTTCAATCTCCGCAAACGTTTGAAATTTTTCCTTCGTTTCCTTGCATATCTCTGTTTTTAATGCTTAACTTTGATGCACGAATATAAAATATAGCAGCTATGGTTAATTACAAAGACTTAGGACTGGTTAATTCCAGAGAAATGTTCAAGAAAGCAATGGAAGGTAAATACGCTATCCCGGCTTTCAATTTCAATAACATGGAGCAAATGCAAGCAATTGTTGCAGCTTGTGTGGAAACTAAATCTCCTGTTATCTTACAAGTTTCCAGCGGTGCCCGTAAATATGCAAATCAAACCATTTTACGTTACATGGCACAAGGTGCGGTTGAATATGCCAAAGAACTTGGATGCAATATTCCAATTTGTCTTCACCTAGACCATGGCGACACGTACGAGTTGTGCGTATCTTGTATCGAAATGGGATTCTCTTCTGTCATGATCGACGGATCGGCCCTTCCTTATGACGAGAACGTGGCATTAACCAAGAAAGTGGTTGAATATGCTCATAAATATGATGTTACCGTAGAAGGTGAACTTGGTGTTCTGGCCGGAATCGAAGACGACGTGGTTGCCGCAGCCAGCGTTTACACCAGCCCGGACTTGGTGGAAGACTTCGTGAAGAAAACCGGAGTGGATTCATTAGCCATCTCCATCGGAACTTCCCACGGGGCAAACAAATTCAAACCGGAACAATGTACCCGTAATGCAGACGGAATCCTCGTTCCTCCCCCATTACGTTTCGACATCTTGGAAGAAATCGAAAGACGTATCCCCGGATTCCCGATCGTTCTTCACGGATCATCCTCCGTACCACAAGACAAAGTTGCTATTATCAATAAATATGGCGGTGCATTAAAAGACGCCGTAGGTATCCCCGAAGAACAATTGCGTAGAGCCGCAACTTCTGCCGTATGCAAAATCAACATCGACTCCGACGGTCGTTTGGCAATGACCGCAGCCGTTCGTGAAGTCTTCGCAAACAAGCCGGCAGAATTCGACCCGCGTAAGTACCTAGGCCCCGCCAGAGATGCATTAAAAGAATTATACAAGCACAAAACGGTACACGTTTTAGGAAGTGCCAACAGGGTAGAATAAAAAAAGGGGCTCAATGAGCCCCTTTTCTTTAAAAAAAATACTAACTTTGCGCCCTATTTGGATTTAATACCATAGGAGCAAAATGCAGAAGATTAGAAACATCGCGATTATCGCGCACGTTGACCACGGGAAAACCACATTGGTCGACAAAATGATTTTTCAAGGAAACTTATTCAGAGAAACAGAAAATACGGGTGATCTATTGCTGGATAACAACGACCTGGAGAGAGAACGAGGGATCACCATCCTAGCCAAGAACGTATCCGTTCATTATAAAGATTACAAGATTAATATTATCGATACCCCGGGCCACGCTGACTTCGGTGGAGAGGTGGAACGCGTGTTGAACATGGCTGACGGAGTATTATTATTGGTTGACGCTTTTGAAGGTACCATGCCTCAAACACGTTTCGTACTTCAAAAAGCGCTTGCCCTCGGCAAGAAACCGATCGTTGTCGTGAACAAGGTAGACAAACCGAACTGTCGTCCGGACTTCGTGTACGAGCAAGTATTCGACTTGATGTTCTCCTTGGATGCCACGGAAGAACAATTGGACTTCACCGTAGTTTACGGTAGTGCCAAACAAGGTTGGATGTCCACCGACTGGCACAAACCCACGACGGACATTACCCCGTTATTGGATGCCATCATTAAAGATATTCCCGCCCCGACAGTACAGGAAGGAACCCCGCAGATGCTAATCACGTCTTTGGAATACTCCTCTTACGTGGGACGAATCGCCATTGGTAAACTGACCCGCGGAACATTAAAATCCAGCATGCCTGTCACCCTCTGCAAAAGAGACGGCGTGACACTAGTAAAAACCCGCATCAAAGATTTAATGACCTTCGAAGGCATGGGAAAACAGAAAGTTGACGAGGTACAATGTGGAGAAATCTGCGCACTTGTCGGGATCGAGGGATTCGAGATCGGTGATACCATCGCCGACTTCGAGAATCCGGAAGCACTGGCCCCTATCGCTATCGACGAACCAACCATGAGTATGCAGTTCACCATCAACGACTCGCCATTCTTCGGCCGGGACGGTAAATACGTGACTTCCCGTCACATCAAAGAACGTTTGGACCGGGAACTGGAAAAGAATCTTGCTTTACGGGTTGAACCGGGACAAAGTGCCGATTCTTTCATCGTGTTCGGACGAGGCGTACTTCATCTGAGCGTGTTGATCGAAACCATGCGTCGTGAAGGCTACGAATTACAAGTAGGACAGCCGAAAGTAATCATCAAAGAAATTAACGGAGTAAAATGCGAGCCTGTTGAGGAATTGACCATCGACCTACCGGAAGAGGTATCGGGAAAAGCTATCGAGATGGTGAACCGCCGTAAAGGTGTCATGACAAACATGGAACACCGTAACGAACGGGTACACCTGACTTTCAATATCCCTTCACGGGGAATCATCGGCCTGAGAAGTAACCTACTCACCGCTACTGCCGGAGAGGCCGTAATCGCTCACCGTTTGAAAGGTTTCGAACCCTATGCCGGAGAAATTGAAATGCGTACCAACGGCTCTTTGATCGCCATGGAAACAGGTGATTCATTTGCCTACGCTATCAATAAACTTCAAGATAGAGGTAGATTCTTCATTACTCCGGGAGATGAGGTTTACGCCGGACAAGTAATCGGAGAAAGTACCCGTCAGGATGACATCGTGATCAACGTGTGCAAGTCTAAAAAACTGACCAACATGCGTGCCAGCGGTTCTGACGAAAAAACAAACATCGCACCTCCCATCCTTTTCAGCTTGGAAGAGGCTCTCGAATACATCAAAGAGGACGAATACGTGGAAGTTACTCCAAAAGCAATGAGACTTCGCAAGATCTACCTCGATGAAAACGAAAGAAAGAGAAGAAGCAAAACCATAGAATAATTCAAAACCACCTTCGGGTGGTTTTTTATTTATTCTCCTTTCCAAACAATTTGAATATAATTTCATATCTTTACAAAGCAGTACGTATCTCAACAAACAGATCATGAAAATTAAAAAGGATGTCACTGAAAAGAATGCCGAACTTACCACAGAGAAGAAGTTGCGGAACGTGCGCACGTGCCTATATATCCTGATACTTGCTGCCATCACGAAACTGGCCATGACCGATTTCACCGAGTTATCATACCAATCTTGGATCAGCGTAATTATCATCACGCTAGTAATCATTCTCGTTCTAGCTATCGAAAGAGGCATTCGCAAAAAACTGAAAGAGGAAAAGGAATAATTTCTATATCGTCATCTTCACCTGAGCACCGTAATTCACATCATCCGTGAATGCTTGGTTAAAATTGTATTTCCCAGCATAAATCAATGCCGCACGAATCGTTCCCCCGTGAGCAAACACGCATACCTTCTCGTGGCCCGTTTCTTTCAGATCATCCAAAAAAGCCGACACCCGGTTATATTGTTCCAAAAAACTCTCCGCTCCCCCGGCAGGTATACTTAACCAATCATCATACCATTCCTGCAAACGAGGGTCTTGAATCTCCTCCCAACGTTGCCCCTCCCAGCTCCCAAAATTCAATTCCTTCAGCCGGTCATCCAGAATCGGATTTTCGTAACCACAGTAAACCGCCAACTTTCTGCAACGTTGTAACGGACTGGAATATACCTCATCAAATCTCTCCCCTTTCAGTCTCTCCCTCACCTTCCCTGCCTCTTCGAGGAAAGAATCGGCCACGTCAACATCCGAATTCCCGTAACACGTTCCCGGAATAACCGCCGTTTTCGTGTGTCTGATCAAACATACTTCCATATATAAATCGTTTATTCCGCAAAATTCGCTATTTTTTTTGATAATACAAACACTACAAAAGCCGAAGCCCCTTATCCGGGCATTTAAACTTGATCTTCACCAATCGAGTGGATGTTTTTTCTCCCAACGAAAGCGCAAACTGTTTAAATATCTGCCGTAATAACGGGTCTTGCGTCTCCCGGATCATCTCTTCCGGAACGGGTTCTAAAAAAGCGTAAAAATAGTCCTCATCTGCCGAGAGAAAATGAATTTCCAAATCGGGATCCGCTTTCCAATAAATCCCCGAATCCTTACCCCGGGCATAAAGAAAATTATACGCCTCTGCATGAGGTCCGCAACTGGTGAAATAAAAGAATTTTCCGCCTTCACACAAATAAATCGGCATCTTGTAATAATCTGCCCTCATGTAATCTTGTAACATCAAATCACCTTTTAACATCCCGTAAGTATCCGGCATCCCCCGTTTGCCAAAATCAAAGGTGTAGGCCTTCTCCAACTCTCCTTTCGTATTCACCCGGTAACACGCGTTATCACCTCCTTGCGTGCGGATCAGATAAGTATTACCTACGGCCTGCGATACGAGAAAAATATTTACCGTGAACCCTACCTGCGGAATTGAACTCTCCAACTTTTTCCCGTTTTTGTCAAACCGGGTCACTAAGAGGTGTCCCCGTTCAAAATTATTGGTACAAGGAGCCGAGATCGAATAATAATAAAACCCTCCATCCGGAGCCGGAGCAATCTCTTCAAACAATTGTAGAGGCTTGTTCATCGGGAGACGCTCAATTTCACGCCCATCACTTAAATCAAAAAACACGACTTCACTATCTCCATGCGCAAACAACAATTTTTTCTGATCCACGCTGATACAGGCATCCTGATGATAAGGACATTCTTTCCCTTGATTATATTTCATTGAAAATTGATACTTCCCGGCAGCATCAAAACACATCACCTCCCGCCCGTACACGAGAAACAAATCCCCATCAGGTCCGATCAGCAATTTTTTCCGCATCCATTCCAATGACTCGGCATCAAAACGCTGTTTAATCGGGATCACTTGTATTTCCTCAATCCAGTCCGCCAGATCGGTAACCAAAGTACATTGTTCCAACGGCCGCAGCGCCCGAACTTGTTCTTGGGCAGAAAGCGTATGCCCCCAAAAGCCCAAACAACAAAAGCAAAAACAGATCATCATTGATTTCATTTCCATAAATTGTTTTGGTATCCTACAAATTTATCACAAATATCTGTAAATACGTTGCTTTTAACCGATTTATCATTCAAACAATACAAATCTTCATGCTGCCTTTTGTACTTATTCATGCCAACGTCAATTCTGAATTTGTTTACGATAGATGATCAATACCTGATCACTAACTAATACAATATTTTCAATAACTTGTTAATATACTTTATGAACCTTATTTTATATAAGGTTCATATAAGGTTTCTATAAGATATCTATAAGGTTTATGACGGTAATCATCCGGTATTCATCAACTAATAAAAATGTAATCGGAACTAACGTCAGCACTAATCATGCATCATCTCGGACATTAAAAGCACCATTCTCCCGTGTATTCCACGTTAGAATGGTGCCTTTCTCAAAATTCAAACAGCTATACTAATATCTTTTGAAATCAATACTTTTGATCTTGCACAACCCGGACCAGCTAAAGCCGGGAACCTCCTCCACAATAATATTATTCGGATCATCCACCACTTTATACCTCGTCAACGTTCCTCCCGTCTCCTTGGGTAGCGAGGGTTCGTAAGATCCATACTCGCCTTGTTCGAGAAGAGTAACCCTTTTTTACGGTAAATCAAGTCAATGTTCACTCCCATACCGTCACGGTTGGACTTTTTCATCACGCCATCACGGTTATTGTAACTGATACCCAAACCGTAACGCATGGCTTGGTCACCTCCGTCAATGTACAGGTTATGAGAATGATTGAAAACGGTTCGTAACGGTTCACTTAACCAATAAGTATCCACCCCTCTCAACACTTCTTTTAACCGGGAATAATAATCCTGCATTTCCTGTAGTTTATCAACAAAACCGTCATATCCTTCCATGGGAGAATAACGCCCGGCTAATAACTCATACTCCAGTTTTTCGGAAGCATTCATTAAATTGTAATCAGACAAATCGGCAAACGAGATCCCATAATTCCCACTGTATGATAGCCGTAATTGCCCCGATTCCGGAGACTTCGTTTCCACGACAATCACCCCGTTAGCCGCCTTCGACCCGTAGATAGCCGTGGACGCTGCATCCTTCAAGATCGTCACGCTTGCCACCCGATCCATATTTAGGTTAATGATGGTTTCCAGCGTGGTCTCCACACCATCCAAAATGAATAAGGGTTGATTGGGATCGTTCTCAAATTCTGTTTGTAATCCGACCACGCTCGTCTTTCCTCGAATTTCAATTTTGGGCATACGATTCGGGTCCGATCCCCATTGTTTGCTCTCCACGACCATCATGGCCGGGTCCAGCGTTTTCAAACTCTGGATGACATTCTGGGCACCGACCATTTTCAACTCCTTGGCCGAATAGGTAGATGCCGACCCCGTGTAGCTATTCTTATCCCGGGAGTAGATACCCGTGATGACCACTTCCTCAAGGCCTTCCACCTCCTCTTCCATCGTGACGATCACTTTCTTTCCCGGAGTCACGTCCTTTTCCACCGGTTTCATCCCGATAAACGAGAAGACCAGCATGGTTTTCCCCGCCTTTGTTGCCGGGAAACGAAATGCACCGTGCGTGTCCGTGGAAGTACCCGTTTGGGTCCCTTTCAACAAAACGGTCACGCCGGGTAACGGATTGCCCTCCGTGTCCATGACTTCTCCCTCGTAAAATCCTAGTTTCTGATTTCCCGGTTTTCCTGCCACAACAACCGAGTCCTGCCGCATGGAAATTCCCGATAAAGGATCAGTCTCTCCCCGGCTTAAACCACTCGTTTCGGCTCTTGTCAACAAGGGAAAAACCAACAATAAAATGATAAGTAAGCGGGAAACCGAGGTGACGGTCTTTTTTTCCGATAGCAATTTTTGCCGAAAAAATTTCCTGTCATAAGTTTTTTTCATAACTTTGATAATTAATTGGTTTATAAAACTAATGATGCAAGGGGGTGATATTCAACGTGCAAAGTTTAGGATTCACCCTCTTTTTTCATCTTTCTAATAAGAAAAATCTCTCTAATTTTTCATGGCTTATAAATTTTGGGCATTTGTTCATTCCGTTTATTTTAATCAAGTTGCAACCTTAATATCCTTTATCAATCGAAAATTTCTTTTATAGTGCCGATCCCCAAAACAAAAAATGATACAATAAAAAAAGCGAGGACCGTCAACAACTCTATCTTATCTGAGGCATCGCCAATAACCTACACTAGCAAAATCACACTCAAACAAAAGTCAATTAACAACAATATAAATCAGTAATTTAAACAATATTTGCCGACATTCTGGAAACTTATTTTTGTCTTTGTTTTTGTTATTTTTGTGTCATTTTTGTTACTTGTTTGTTACTCGTCATTGTCAGGTAACAAAAAATGACTATCTTTGTAGTGGTAACAATTCAGAGTAAAACATCATGGCAAAGAAAAAGAAAGCGGTCAAGGCCAAGGAGCCTATCAGACTACGATTCAAAGAGCTTGCAAACGGTAACAAAAGCCTGTACTTGGATATTTACAGGGATGGTAAACGACAGTACGAGTTTTTAAAACTCTACCTTATTCCAGAAACAGACGAGACAGCCAAGGTAAGGAATCTAAACACGCTACAAGCGGCAAACGCAATCAAGGCTCAAAAAGTCATAGAACTAACAAACGATGAGGCGGGAGTGGTAAAGACTACCACACGATCAAAAATGCTTCTAATAGACTGGATGAGGTATTATAGTGATCACAAGTTAAAAACGGGGCAAAGTGCCGCTTTCCACGTTCAAATAGATAAAGCGATCAAACATTTAATCAAGTACAAGGGTGAAACCGTCACCATGAAAGAAGTTGATAAAGCTTTTTGCTTGGGCTTTATTGACTACCTGAACAATGCCAAAAGGAAAGATGGTAAACTCATGGCCAAGGTCACAACGGCAGGTTATTTTAGGTGCTTGAATTGTGCCTTGAACTTTGCCGTGAAGGAGGAAATAATACCCTACAACCCCATCACAAAAGTAAATTCAGATGATAGAATAAAGATCCCAGAAAGCACACGTGAATACCTGACCGTCGAGGAAATAAAAAAGCTGATCGGCTCAACGTGTATCAACGAGCCAACCAAACAGGCTTATTTGTTCAGTTGTTTTTGTGGGTTAAGGCTGGGTGATATTCAGGCGTTAACATGGGGAGATATTATTCAGGATGGCGAGCAATACCGGGCAAAAATAGTGATGAAGAAGACCCAAAAGACCCTTTATTTACCCCTGTCTGGTGAGGCTTTAAAATGGATGCCAGAACGGGGCGAGGCCAAAGATACCGATAAGGTTTTCTATCTACCATACCCCACTTATATCAACGTGGTATTAAAAACGTGGGCGCAAAATAGCGGGATAAACAAAACGATAACTTTTCACACTGCCCGTCATACATTTGCCACAATGATGCTCACGTTGGGGGCAGATTTGTACACGACAAGCAAGTTACTAGGGCATACACAGGTGAAAACCACCCAGATTTACGCTAAGATCGTGGATAAGAAAAAAGATGAGGCGGTGAACCTTGTAAATGATATATTCAACAAATAAATAGCGGGTAATAATGAAGAAAGAATTATATGATTTAACGATAGAAGAGTTTGTTAGGTTGCTTTGTGGAATGGAAGAGGTTTATTCTTTTGAACTTAAAATATTCAATGACAATGGGGATATGGAAAAGGATGAGATACGGGGTACGTATGACGAGATACGTGATTTTTTAACGTGTTTGACCTTGAAACACCCAGAAAACAAAACAATACAATCACAATTAGATAAAATTGAAAATTCCACCTTTGATTACAAAATGCAACTATCCCAATTAGATGTATACAACTATCTGGAAAAGAAAACACAAGGTTTTGATAAGGATAGGACTGGAATAGTGTGGCATGAAATATCAATGTATCATTGTATGTATATTGATGAAGAAAGATTAGATGTTATAAATAAGAAAATAAAAAACGGCTGGAAAGAGTACAAGTTAATTGAGGAAAAAAACTGTATAACGGGAGATGTTTACAATACTATTGATTATAAAGATGCTTACGAGAAAGAATTTGGTATCGCTTACGATTTTTGTTATGATCAAGCGATGAATTTACTAAAGAATAAAATGGAAGGATGTGATATTAACTCTTCCAAATTAAAAACATTATCTAAAGAATTAAGTACCGATGAGGCAAGAAAATGGTTGCAAGTGGCTATTAATGGCGGGTTGTTGAACGCTGATTACTCGACAACGGATAAGACAAGGACAAAGCCACAGAAAGCGTTACTGGCAGAAATCTTAAGCGATAAAATAGGGTTGGATCATAAATACAAGCCATTTGAAACGCTTTGGAATGTTAGCGGTTTATCCAAAAGCCGTTACAAATCAAAAGAAGAGAAAGGAATTGTAAAAGGGGGTAATGTTATAATTGAGGTCTTTAAGGAAAAATAGACTTGCGGGGAAGGCTTGCAAGGGGGGATATCACCGTGATAGTCGGGGTGATATACCCCTTTTTTATTGCTTTCATTGTCGATCTTTGTGTCATGTTTAACAGGCAGAGGGGCAAGTGTACATAGTTCCAATGTCACAAAATGAAAGACAATGGAAGAAAAGATAGATCAAATTTTAGTCTATTCATTGTTGGCCGCTAAAAACGTGCTAACATTGGAAGATGCGGCGTTATTGACAGGGTTAAGTAAATCACACCTGTACCGCCTAACGTGTACCCACCAGATACCATTTTACAAGCCCAACGGCAAGCAAATCTACTTTGACCGGATAGAGTTAGAGGCATGGATGAAACAGAACCGGGTAGCCACGCAACAAGAAACGGGGCAAAAAGCGGTTAACTACGTTGTAACGGGTAAACAGAAGGGAGGTAGGCTATGATATTCACTGACTACTACCGTTTTGAGAAATTACCCAACCAAAAGAGCAAGTTAAGGATAGACTGCACCTCATCAACTGGCAGCTATCCCCCGCTAGAGATGTTGAGGAACAAAACACGTGAGTTGTTTATTTACATCGGGGATAACACGCACACCAAGGCGGGGGAACAAAGAAAGGCAGATTTGGCGTTGTCAAAGGGGTCCCACATCAGTAGTATTTACAATCCAGATTTAGAGTTACCCTACTGGTACGGGGACATGAAAGGTACGGCTGACGCCTTCATATTTGTACATCATAATGCAAAGTTCATAGAAGGGAAGATACAACCGGGGGCGATCGTGGAAGTGTTCATAGCGAGGGGGCAGAGAAATAACCGGGAGGCACTTTATAACGCCGTGTGCGAGGGGGAATACGATGACGAGTTGCAAGGGTTAAGGGAGCGGGTTACTAAATCAGTAACCGCCACTGGTGAGGGGTTGGATTGAATCCACACCCCACTATAACAAACTGGATTCTGTTACTAAATCGGTAACCGCCATGTATGACAATCTGGATTTCAAGTTAAGAAAGAGTGACGGGGTAAACGTGGATTTTCTAGGTGAAACACCGTGCTATTTCAACGTGACGGGAGAACACACGTTTGTAGATGGCACGGTTATAACCGGGAACCTTGACGGGTATAAAATAGCGGTCAGGGAAGACGGGGTTAACATCACGGGCGGTAGCCTTTGCAAGTTTTACCTTGGGGATAATTTCCAAACGCTAGGCCGGGGAGACACGCAGAGGGCGATAGAGAAGTTATCAGACACTTTGCACTTGCACGTGGATAAAGCAACGGTAACGAGGATAGACTTGGCTCAAAACTTCATCATGAGGCAACCAGTGGAAAACTACTTTAACCATCTGGGAGAATTGAAGTATTACAAACGATCCCCCATGATTCCAGAAGGGGCGTTATATTATTTCAATCACAAGAACACGATTATATTCTACGACAAGGTGAGGGAGCAAAAAGCCAAGGGAAAGATAATCCCTGAATTGTACGAGAACAGGAACGTGTTAAGGTATGAAACGAGGTACTTGCAGCGTTTACCGTCCACTTTTAACGTGGAACGTGTAACCGGGGAATTGCTTTACAACGAGGCGTTTTACATCGGCATAATGAAACGATGGAAGGAGACGTACAAAACCATAAGGAAAATAAACGATGTATCATTAAATTTACAAGCGATGAGGACAAAGCAAGAACTTTATAAAATGGGCATACTTTCATTGATTGAAAGGGTAGGCGGTCAGGTGCAGATGATCGAGCAAATAAACGAGGCTCAAAAGAAGGGCGTTTTATCCAAGAAACAAGCCTACGATTTGAGGCAAGCGGTAAACGATGCCTGTAACATAAAAGATGGGTTAACCGTGTCAAACGATGCGATAACAGAACTTGATAAAAAGGTCAAAAATGCCGTGAAATATTACCGGTAAATCGACACCCCAAATGTTAAAATGAAAGCGGCAAAAACCGCTCGTGCTATACTAAGTTGTAAATAGTTCCTGAATCGGTAACCCAAATGTTAAAAACGAGATTTTGACACGTGAATTTTAATCGTGCTTGATTACTTGTATTTGGTTACCGATTTGGTAACCGTGAGAGATAAAAAATAAAACACCATGCAAAAGACGGGAGAGGATAAAAACTACATTTATTTTATGGATCACTTTCAAGACACCCCGGTACAAGTGATTCAAGACAAGAAAACCGGGGAGATATTTTTCAATGCCGATGATGTTGTCAGGATCTTGGGTTTTGGGAGTAGTTTCAAGGAGTTTCTGGGAACCGATGAGGGGTTGGATTACATCAACGAGTACAAGAAAGATCATCCCGGCGTTAATATGTTTGGAGACGATGGAATGATTAGACAGGTGATAAAGGATTAATCAACGAGACATGAAAACACGATTTAAAGCCCGTTTCCCTCCATTTGAGACATTTTGAGGTGTGGGCATGATAATTTTATCATGAACTGATGATTTATGCTTTAAAATGGGATTGTTTGAGGCTGCATGATAAAACGGGCTTTCCCCTCATCCACGCTTTCCCGGTGGTACAACGGTGAGATCACGGTGAGAGATGCAAGAAATCACGGTAAGATCACGGTAAGGGTTACCACAAGATTACCGCAAGGGTAGAGCGAGAATCACGGCAAGGATTGAACAAAAAATAGGATAAGGTCAGGATAAGGGTAAAAGAGTCAAGGTTAGGTCAAGGGTAAAAGCATATTTTCAACAATCACAACGGCAATATTGGGAATAATAATTTTTTCATCATTCAATTATTGATTTTAAAGAACCGGGGATTTTCTTCACGGGCAACAACAAAAAGATCGTGATAAACTTTCCTGTCTTTTCCCGTGAAAGCGAGAAGAAAAACATACACCAGAACCTCATAAAACCTCAGAACCTTATAAAACCTTATATTTTTCTTAAAACTAAATTTTGAGCATCAAAAGAGAATAGCTAGATTTGCCATTCCTAAAAAAAACATCAGCGACCGCCTAAAGCGGTTGTAATGAACGTATTTTGCCCCTTGCATGGTGGTGGTAGTGGAAACACCCACACGGTGACTGATGGCACCGAGGACACCTAAGCAATGGGCTTTTTTATTCCTAAATTACCATCAAAATGAACAATGTTTACAAAAGTCTAAAGAGTTGGCCATACCACCTAACGAGAGTTTGCAAAAATGGATCCACAACCATCTATGCAGATGATTTTAATGGATTCAGGGTGTTTGTACACGTGCAACGAGACGGTTACATCACGATACAGGCCGATAACGACACGATCATTAACGAGTACATTGAAACCATCCCCCACCCGGTTATACACAAGCTAGAGGACGGTGACAAGGTTTGCAGATGGTATTTTGGTGATGATCACGTCATTTTCAGGTTGGAAGAATCGGGAAGTATATCCGTTTCAAGCAACAAAATAGAACTGGTAAACCTCTATTGTGAACCCGGTAACCTGAAACGGGTTAAGGATTTCCTGAATAGATACTAGTACCACCCATCCTGCTTGTAAGCGTCCCCGGTTCAATCATGGCCGGGGATTTTTATTTGAGAAATCAAGCGAAAACCTGATACGTCAAATTTAAACGAGTAACAAAATACCCACGTTTTTGTTACCCGGTTTTTACCGTAGTGTCTAATAGACATCATTTCACGTGTCAAGTCGTGTAGTCTTGGGTAATTGGGTTACTGAATCGGTAACCGTTTACTGGCTCCTCATCGGTAGGTTTATTTTGGGGGCTTCAAATGTTTTCTTATATTTGTATCAGAAAAGCCCGCCAAAGGCAATAAAAATGGCCGTTTTGTTACTGGATTGTTACCCGCTTTCATGACAAGCGGGCTTTTTATTTTAATTATCAATTCATTACATTGGCTTATGTAGGTTATCGCCAAACGCCCGGAAATAAATAGACAACGATCCACGCCTAACCAGCGTGAATTCACCGTCTAATCCTATTTCCTTCAATTGGCGATTTTCAGATAAAGATTAGCACTAACTCACAATATTTTAAAAGGCAGGCTCTCCCACCTATTCGTATCATACCTGCAAATATATAAATACTTTTTCATTTTTCAATACTTTTTCTGATTTTAGAATCGACTAAAAACAGACTATATTGCTAAATCTAAAAAGATAGTTTTCTCCCATGATACCAAAAGAATTAGTAAGATTAAGAATAAAGATAATTTTTCAAAAAATTACTTTTATCTCTCAACCCCATAAACTCCATGATTTCTTTAGCCGAATATGTATTGTCACCGATTATTATCAAAACTTCTTTTAACTGTGGGGTAACTGTGGGGTCTTGCCCAACAATGCTCCGAACATAACGGAACACGACCTGTACAAAAGCACCATCCGAATGAAACTCTGGATCAGGAAGTCCTACTCGACAACATTCTCCCTGTCTAAAACAAAAATTGATGGCGACACCAAATAACCAACACGCTCAAATAGAAGACCTGTTCAATGATTAACACAGACGCACCGCAACAATCTCCCGTGTAACCCCCGATCTTGATTTTCAAGAAGAAACGTAAGCCGATGGCAGTCAATATGGCGGGGATCATTGCAAAACAGAAACTCGCATCTTTCAGGAAGAAGAAGGGGATCAGCGTGATCACCCCCACGATCACGAATATGAACGTGCGCACCTTGCTGTAAACAAGTTTTATTTTACTCTCTTCCTCTTTCCGGACATAAGGTAACGTATTTACCATCACGGCCGCACAGAGTTTGGAAAAACAATCCGCTGCAATCACGATCGGGAAAATCATGGCCGGGTCGAAACTGGACAACAAGGAATAATAGAGAATAAAGTAGAGTACCAAACCGATGGTCCCGTAACACCCGATATGCGAATCTTTCATGATGGCTAGAATCTTCTCTTTAGAAGTTCCTCCACCAAACCCGTCAAAAAAGTCTGCCAACCCGTCCTCGTGCAACGCCCCGGTCAACAGGATTCGGGCAATAATCGCCAAAATACACGCCACCTCCAAAGGTACAATCTGTGCCGCCAGCCATAAAACGCCCCCCGTCACGGTCCCCGTCAAAAAACCGACCAAAGGCCAGTATTTAATGACATCCGTGAAATAACGTTTGTCCACGTTGACAATCCGCCACAAAGGTAGCCGGGTAAACATCATGATCGCTGCCAAAAGAGAACGCATATTGATTTTAGATTTAATGATTTATGATTTTAGATTCCTGCCGCACAAGGCCTTGCTAATTTTAGATTTTAAATTTTAAATTTCCACCCACGAAATCACCCCTTCTAGATTTACTACATTCAACTTTTATCTTTTAGTTTTTATCTTCCAAGGGGGGTGTCTTTTCATTTTCAATTTTCCACTTTCAATTTTCAATTATTTAAAGTATTTCGTGACCGCCGCTGCCTTGAAAGAGGCCATCTCGTTGATCATGTTCACGGCTGAAACAAGTAAGGGGTAAGCGCAAATGGCTCCCGTCCCTTCACCTAAGCGCAAACCGAGATTTAATAAAGGTTGGGCGTGTAGGAAGTCCAAAACTAATTTATGCCCACACTCGTCACCTTGGTGACCATAGATGCAATAATCCGTTAAAGCGGGGTACAACATTTTTCCGGCAAGAACACAATTCGTCATGATAAAGCCATCCACGATAATAACCATACCCAATTCGGCAGCACGCAACATACCTCCCACGGCAGCCACCATCTCGAAGCCGCCAAAATAACGGATAATGTCTTTCGGAGTTCCATCCCCCTCGTAATTTTCCATACACCGTTTCAACACATTATACTTGTGTTCAACGCCTTCCCTAGACAACCCACTACCCGCTCCGACACAATCGCTCAAAGGAATACCTGTCAGGTAAGTCATCCACAGGGAAGAAGAAGAGGTGTTGGCAATACCCATTTCCCCGAAACTCACCACGTTCGAACCCTCATCATGAACCATATCCACGATCTCCACTCCGATCTCGATTGCCCGGTCAAATTCTTCCGGGGTCATGGCGGCCTCGTACAAATAATTTGAAGTCCCCTTACGGATTTTACGATCAATCAGCCCTTCCATAGGTTCGAAATCCGCATTTACCCCACAATCCACCAATTTAATCCCGAAATGATGTTGACGGGAAAACATATTCACCCCGGCACCCCCTTTGATGAAATTAAAAATCATCTGGGCGGTCACTTCCGGAGCCGAAAAGCTAACCCCCTCTTTCACGATCCCGTGATCGGCCGCAAAAATAATATTCTGGGGGTTCCGTAACTCCGGGGAAAGCGTTTGCTGTATCAACCCGATCTGGTGTGCTGTTTTTTCAAGTAATCCCAAAGATCCCTTGGGCTTGGTTAAATTATTAATCTTATCTATCAAAGCCTCAGACAAAGCCTTGTCGGTCTCTTTTATTGTAAAACTTCTCATACAATTGAAAATTGAAAATTGAAAATTGAAAATGAGATATACACTTTCAGGTTTCAATTCAGATTATATTATCATTTTATTTTACTCGCATGGCTATTCCGGAAACCATCAGGACAACTTCGTCCGCCCGATCTCCTACATATTGATTCACCCATCCCTGCAAATCCGTGAACCGCCGCTGAACAGGGTCAACAGAAACTCCCCCCATTCCGATCTCGTTCGTGACGAAAATAAAAGTTGCCTCCTGCCCGGTAAACCGATCGAACTCTTCCTTTATTTCCCGCAAAGATTTATCCACGTCGGAATCATTGTCAAAAAAGAAATTGGTACTCCACAAGGTCACGCAATCAATGACCACGACCCGCCCCGACACGTCACATCGACTAATCGCTTTTTCCTCTTCCAAATTGGTCCATTGCGGACCCCGGTCCTGTTGATGACGTCTCACCCGTTCCCGGAATTCATCATCCCACACCCTCGAAGTAGCCAGATATACAGGATTCTCTGCCAATTTTAGCGCAAGCTCTTGGGCATAACGACTTTTCCCGGATCTTTGTCCTCCCGTAACTAAAATTATTTTTCTTTTCATCATGACGACAAATTTCTCTGTTTTTTCAAGAAATACAAAGTAATCGCCCGAAAAATCTACAACTTTATTTCCGACTCCATCCCAGCAAACCATCCACGATGATTCCCAACAAAAACAATCAAGCACCCCGACAAATACTCTAAAGATTCAAAATTGTTTACTAACTTTGTGAGTTAGAAGTCTAAAAAGAAGTGATGATGGAACTCATATTATCCCGACACGGGGAAACATTAGAAAATCAACAACATATACTCCAAGGCCAACTTCCCGGGACCTTATCTCCATTGGGGATAGCCCAAGCCGAGAGACTGGCGGAGATGCTCCAAGAGGAAACGATTGACAACATTGTTTCCAGTGATCTGGCCCGAAGTTATAACACGGCGGTCGCCGTCGCCCGGAAACATGGGCTGACTCCTCACCCAACTCCCCTCCTGCGGGAAATGGACTGGGGCATATACACGGGTAAGCGCTTGGATGACGTGGACTGGACCAACCTGCCTCCCAGCGTGGAATCCCTAGACGCTCTCTTCCAAAGAGCTATTGATTTCATTGCCTATTTAAAAAAGAATTTCTCCGGCCAACGGGTAGTGGCCATCGGACACGGAGCATTCAACCGGGCAATTATCGCATACCTCAACGGGAAAAAGGCTATTGACATGATCGACCTTCCCATCATGGAAAACACAAGTTGCCTACGTTTTACATTAGTGGACGACAACCAAACAGTATAACCCAATTGAAAATTGAATCTCCACATTTTCAATTTTCAATTTTCAATTTTCAATTAACATGAGAATATACACGAAAGGCGGGGACAAAGGAACAACAGGAATATTCGGCGGGAGCCGGGTAGACAAAGATAATATTCGTATTGAAACAAACGGAACCCTTGACGAGCTGAATGCCACATTAGGTGTCATTCGAGCCTTGCTAGACGAGAAGGATAAACGGCAAGAAATTCTGGCATACATACAGCGAACGTTAATGATAGTCATGTCACAAGTGGCAACTCCCTCAAACATCCGGGAACAAAACCAGAACATCCTACCGGAAGATATAGACCGGTATTGCGAACAACAAATCGACCGCATGAACAGCGAGATGCAACACCCGTCCACCCATTTCATCCTGCCGGGCGGAACGCTGATTTCAGCCCAATGCCACGTGGCCCGCACGATCGCCCGCCGGGCAGAAAGAAGATTATGTACCCTAAACAAAACAGACGAAGTTCCCCCACTTATCCTGCGATTCGTGAATCGCCTCTCGGACTTACTATTTACCATGGCCCGCTGGGAAATGGATCAGCAAGGTGCGGAAGAAGAGAGATGGAAAGCGTTCCTTTACAAAAAAAAGAATCAATGAATAGCGTTCGCCTTGTGCGGCTGGAATCTAAAATCTAAAATCATTAAATCTAAAATATACATGTCTTTTCTTCGTTCAATCATGTTTGTCGGGACCTGCTCGGATGCGGGTAAAAGCATTGTTAACACGGCGTTTTGCCGAATATTCAAACAAGATGGCTACCACCCGGCCCCCTTCAAGGCGCAGAATATGTCACTAAATTCATATTCCACTCCCGACGGGCTGGAAATCGGACGGGCGCAAGCGGTACAGGCCGAGGCGTGTGGCATTACCCCGGAGAGCGATATGAATCCCGTTCTGTTGAAACCCACGAACGAACAATGCTCGCAGGTCGTACTCAACGGAAAACCTATCGGGAATATGTCTGCCAGAGAATACTTCATATCCAACAACAAAGCCGAATTATTCAACCAAGCATACGCCGCCTACGAGCGTCTGCAAGCCCGCTACTCTCCCATCGTGCTGGAAGGAGCCGGGAGCATCTCGGAAATCAACTTGCGGGAAAGAGACATTACGAATATGCGGATGGCATTGCGCACAAATGCCGCCACGTATCTGGTGGCGGACATCGACCGGGGGGGAGTGTTTGCCTCCGTCTACGGTTCCATCGCCTTGCTTTCAGAGGAAGAAAAAAAATTGATTAAAGGAATTATCATCAACAAATTCAGAGGAGATATATCTCTTTTCGACGAGGGAAGAAAGATTATCCACGACCTCACGGGTATACCTGTTGTCGGCGTGATTCCCTATTTCAAGGACATTTATATCGAAGAAGAAGACTCCGTCTCACTGGAAACCAAAAACACCAAAGCCGGGAGCGGCAAGATTAACGTGGCCATCGTACTCCTGAAACGCCTTTCCAATTTCACGGACTTCAGCGTACTGGAACGAGACGAACGATTTCATGCTTACTACACGAATAACGTGGAAGAAATTGGCAAAGCCGACATCATTATCCTACCGGGAACGAAAAACACAATCTCCGATCTGCGAAACATCCGGGCAAACGGTATCGCGGAGGCAGTCATCCGGGCTCACAAGGAAGGTAAAAAAGTGATCGGTATTTGCGGGGGGTACCAGATGATGGGCGCCCGGATCGAGGACCCGGATCAGATAGAGGGTGACATGACCGCCATTCCCGGCTTGGGCATCCTTCCTCTTGTCACGATCATGGAACCTGAAAAAGTCACTCGCCAAGACCAATTCACCTTCCGCAATCACCCGGAAACCTGCAAGGGGTACGAGATTCACATGGGTCGAACAACCTTGTTGGACGGGGTTCCGGAATCTCCCTTGAACCGTTTACACGACGGGCGAACGGACGGCTATATCTTAAACGAAAGATGCTGGGGTAGTTACCTCCACGGAATTCTGGACAATGACATCGTCCTCAACGAACTGGCAGAAGGACTGACCCAAGCAACCCCCACAACCTTCAATTATACCGATTTCAAAGATCAACAATATAACAAACTGGCCGATCACGTACGCGCACACGTTGACCTGCCATACATTTATTCCACCCTTAAAACCAAGTAATATGCTGAACGGACACGGAGATGACATATACAAATCAAACTCGGAAATAAAAGCTAATTTCTCCACCAACGTATGGTATGACGCGGACACGGATATTCTCCGTTCCATGCTGATCACCCAAATCGACAAAATATTCCATTACCCGGAGCCTGCCGCCGAATCATTCGTACGGGAAGTTGCCCGGTTCCACAACCTGCAACCACAAAACGTGATTGCCGGAAACGGTGCCACGGAACTGTTTTACCTGATCGCACACGCTTTCGAAGGGAGTAAAACCATCCTTCCCATTCCCTCTTTTTCGGAGTACGAAGACGCTTGCACCCTTTACAGGCACCAACAGATATTCGTACCCATAAAAGACTTTCAGGCAGGCCCCGCAGACTTAATGTTTATCTGCAACCCCAACAATCCTGACGGGTACGTGTGGAAGCTGGAAGAGATTGAAAATATTTTACAACAATACCCTCAAATGACACTTGTCGTGGATGAATCGTTCATTGACTTTGCCCCCACGGCACAACCATGCGAACCGTTATTAGCCAGTTACCCTAATCTACTGGTCATTCATTCCATGACGAAAAGTTACGCCATCCCCGGATTACGTTTAGGCTATATGTTGGGCAGCGAAAACCTGATAGACCGGATCAAACGCTTCACCCACCCGTGGAACGTGAATGCACTAGCCATCGAGATCGGAAAATTCCTACTGCAAAATGGAAAGTACCTTCTACCCGACACGGGCAGGTTGCTCAAGCGTAAGGAGAATTTTGTCCGCGCTTTCGATGAACTTCCCGGATACTCTCCCGTCCCCTCGGAAACCTCGTTTTTCCTTATTCACACGATACATAAATCCCACGTGTTAAAACAGGAACTATTGAAACAATTCGGGATTCTGATACGGGACGCCTCGAATTTCAGAGGTCTGGACGAACATTACTTCCGGGTAAACACACTCTCGGATGAAAAAAATCAGATGCTACTCCGGGCGTTGAGATTATTATCCATCACTGATTTATAATCGGTTACCATGTTCTCGTTTTCAATCGTCATCGTCCCTCTCATCATCGGGTATCTTCTCGATCTCATTTTTGGAGACCCCCGGAAATTACCTCATCCGATCGTAGCCTTCGGAAATATTATCGGATGGTGTGAACGACATTTCAACAAAGGGGAACACAAAAAACGAAACGGGTGCCTGATTGCCATCATCCTACCACTTTCCACACTCCTTTTAGGGGGACTTCTCGCCTTAGGAAGCTGGATGCTCCACCCCTTCGTGTATTACTGCGTCGCCTCCGTGTTCGTTTTCTACGGATTGGCGAACCACAGTCTTATACAGGAAGGCGGAGAAGTTATTCGAACCCTTGAAGAACAAGGATTGGACGCCGGACGAAAACGCTTGTCGTGGATTGTCGGTAGAGACACTAGCCAACTTCCCCCGAGAAAAATATATACCGCCGTGCTGGAAACCATGGCAGAGAATTTAAGTGACGGGGTAGTTGCCCCTTTATTCTTTTACGCCTTGGGAGGATTTCCTGCCATGATGGCTTATAAAATGGTAAACACGCTCGACTCCATGATCGGGTACAAAGATGCACGTTACAAAGATTTCGGGTGCTGTTCGGCTCATCTGGATGATGTACTGAATTATATCCCGGCCCGGCTAACAGCACTTCTGATCGTCCTGTCCGGCTACCGGAAAGGGATCTTTTCCTTCATCCGAAAATACGCCCGCCAACATGCCAGTCCCAACTCCGGTTACCCGGAATCCGCTATGGCCGGAATCCTCGATTGCCGTTTCGGGGGACCGAACATTTATCACGGAATACTCGTGGAAAAGCCTTACATCGGAACGAACGACAGGGAATTATCGATTAGGGATTACAAACGTGCCGCCCGCATCAATCAATCGGTATGCCTGATCACGGTAATCCTTATTTGCCTTGTTTTCATACCATTGATATAAAAGAACGAGGGGCCACCGATGTTGAAGTGACCCCTCGTTTTTTTTCGAACTAATTTATTTCCGTTCTCCTAATTTATCATCCAGATAAATCAAGTTATGACCGTTCATCATCTTGATTCTATCAACAATAGTCTGTGCAGTAGACTCTTCTTCCACTTGCTCGTTCACGAACTCATTGATAAAATTCTGGGCAGCTTTGTCATTCTCCTTGATAGCTACATCCAATAAATCATCAATCAACTTAGAAACATGACACTCGTGTTGATAAACATGCTCGAAGACTTCCAAAACAGAACCCCATGCTGTCGGTACCACGTTGATCTGACCAATTTCTACATTCCCGTTCCGTTTGATCACGAAGTCAATCATTTCATAAGCATGATTCAATTCCTCTTTTGATTGCGCTCTCATCCATGATGCCATCCCGTCGTAACCATTCTGTGCAAAATACACGGACATTGACAAATACAAATTGGATGACCACATCTCAGCATTAATCTGAGCATTAAACGCCTTTACTAAATTTTCGCTCAACATAATTGTTTATTTAAAATTTGATATTCACTCTTCCAAATCGTTTGAAGAACGAACAAATTACATGCCACTCCAAAATTATGTCATTAAAAATATAGCTTAAGACATTTTGTCATTTTTGACTCATTAACATTAAAAAATGATCAATACCACACTCTCCCCAGTAAAAATGAATATAACTTGCCAACACGTTTTTATAGGTATATACCGGAGTATCAACCACCATATCCTTGGCATTATATATCGTGCCAATCACAGGTATTTTCTCATTCGTAGGCAATATTCGGGAATAGTGAAACTCATGCCCCCGAATACGTTGACCGTTTACACGAACTTCCCGATAACCCAATTTCAATTTCATCTGCTCCATTGTCGCCCCTTGTTTCAACACGCCCGCCATAGGATAAACCTTCCCGTCACCGTCTGTAATCGTGTCACACAAATACATCATTCCACCACATTCTGCCAGTACTCGCCCCCCGTTTTCACAATACTTCCGGACAGACTGTCTCATTCCCTCGTTAGCTGCCAACTCCGCCAAATGTAGTTCCGGGTACCCTCCGGGGAAATAGACCATATCGGCCTCCGGAAGACTTTTATCACGCAGCGGACTAAAAAACACCACCTCCCCGGCTCGTTTCAATGCCTCCACGTTCTCCCGGTACATGAAATTAAAAGCCTCATCCCGGGCAATAGCGATCTTCCTGTTCCCGAAACAAACGACATCTTCCGTCTGTTCACCGGAAAATTCCACCGTACAAAGTTCCAGTAAACGATCGACATTCACGGTTTTGTCAATCACCTCTGCCACCCGATCCGCGAACGTATCAAAACAAAACGTCTCATCAATCGACAATCCCAAATGACGGGACGGGATAACAATACTTTCATCCTTTGGGATATACCCCAATGCCTCCACTCCGGCATCCGCACAAGCCTGCTGCAAATAAGCATAATGCGCTACCGATGCCACGAAGTTAAACACGACCCCGACAACCCGGATTCCCGGATAGAAGTGTTTAAAACCATACAACACTGGGGCCACGGTATAGGCCGTGGACTTTGCGTTAAGTACCAACACGACGGGAATACCGATTAACTCGGCAATCTCCGCACTACTCCCCTTCATCCCATCGTACCCATCAAACAACCCCATCACCCCTTCCGTCACGCAGACATCACTCGCAGTCCCGTACCGGGCGTACAGCTCCCGCACGTGTGCCGCCGATGCCATGTAAGTATCCAAATTCACGGATTCCTCTCCTGCGGCCATGGCATGATGTTTCGTATCAATATAATCCGGCCCGCACTTAAAAGGTTGTACCTTCATTCCCCGGTTCCGCAACAATCGCAACAGACCTAACGTGAATGTCGTCTTCCCGCTACCGGAACTTGCAGCCCCGATCATGATGAATGGTTTCTGTTTCATTTCTTTCAGCATTTACACGCAAAGATAAAACTTCTCGAAATAATAAAAATATAATAACATTGGATATTTCTAATAAAAGCCTATTTTTGTAGCGTTACGATATTTGAGGCGGTTGCAACATGGATAAACTTTCGGAATGGACACCGGGAGCGGGCTTCAAGTATAAAGGAATGATTTATGAAGGAAATGGACATGATTAAAGACATCGTCCGGGTTTACAGAAATTACCCGGATCATGTGGCTTTTGTAATTGATGATACCTCTTACACCTATCAGGAGGTATTTGCCCGAGTGCAAGGAATTATGCCCTTCGTGCAGGATTGCCCGGAAGACATTATCGGAATCATCGCGGAAGATTGCATTGAAACGTATGCCTCTATTCTAGCTGTTTTATTAGCCGAAAAAACTTACGTAATCCTCCATCCCAACTACCCGGACAGTCGGAACAGGACCATTGTGGAATCCACCGGAATGAAACGGGTATTATACGGTCACGAATCCGGTACGCAGCAAGGCCTCCCCAACGAGATCAAATGTATTTCAACATTAGAGCTACGGGATGAAAATATAGACCATCTAACAGGAGAGCAAACGCAAGATACAAACAAGAATGCCTACATCATTTTCACCTCCGGAAGTACCGGAGTTCCCAAAGGAGTTCCGATCAGCCGGAAAAACTTGAATGCGTTCTATGCCGCCTACCATCAACTGGGTTGGCAACTTGGGCCGACAGACCGGATGTTGCAAATGTTCGAACTGACATTCGACGTTTCGGTCGTGTCCACCCTCTACCCATTAACCCTCGGAGCCAGCGTTTACACGGTAGGAACAAGCAAGTTGAAATACATGAGAGTATACGAATTGATGGAAGATGAGGAACTGACTTTCGTGGCCATGCCTCCCTCCCTATTACAATTCCTGTCCCCTTACTTTGACGAGATTCACGTTCCAAAACTCAAATACCTTATCGTGACGGCAGAAGCGGCAAATGCCGATCTTCTCCAACGTTTCAGGGCCTGCGCCCCCAACGCAGAGTTCGTAAACCTGTACGGTCCCACGGAAGCCACAATTTATTGTACGGCTTACCGGATTCCTCCCAAAGGTTGCAAGCAACACAACGGAATGATCGCCATCGGCCACCCCTTCACCGGAATCGACACCCTGATTATGGACGAGAAGGAAATACCCGTGCAGACCGGAGAACAAGGAGAATTATGGGTAAGCGGGAAACAAGTCATGCGAGGCTACTGGCAAGACGAGGAAAAGTCCCGACAGGTATTCGCCCAGTTCAACGGAAAAGAGTATTATAAAACAGGCGACCTATGTTCTATCGATCCGGACGGGGACATCATCTATCGCGGACGTAAAGACTACCAAGTTAAAGTGCAGGGTTTCCGGGTTGAACTCAGCGAGATCGAATACCGGACAAAGAAATTCTTCCCGAACGAGACCAATGCCGTCGTCGTTCCCAAGAAAGAGAATGACGGGGGATGCCAATTGCACTTGTTCGTCGGGACAACACCCCATGAACGGGAAACCTTGCTCCATTATCTGAAGGAACACTTACCCGTCTACATGTTACCAACCGAAGTTCACTTTTTAGAAGAATTCCCGTTAAACACCAGCGGTAAAATTGACCGGAAAGCATTAACGACATTAATATAAAAAACTATGGAAACCGAAGAAATCTTACGCAAACTGGACATGATCTTTCGTGACATTCTAAAAAACGAAAACATCACGTTAACTCCCGAGACCACGGCAAAAGACGTGGACGGCTGGGATTCTCTGACGAATATGCGCCTCATCACGGCCATCGAAAAACATTACAACATTCGTTTCGGCCTGCGTGAAATACTGAAATTCAAACACGTGGGTGACCTGTGCGCATCCATCCAAGCTAAAAAGAAGTAGCCTATGATGTTTCTCTCTCTACCGTTTGTCATTCTGTTTACTTGTTGCCTGATCCTATATTACACGGTAAAAGGCAGCTACCAGAAACCGGTCCTGTTACTAACCAGTTGCATCTTTGTCGGTTATTTCAACATCGCATACCTACTGATAGCCGCACTCATTGCGGCAATAACCTTCTACTGGGGGCGCTGGATCGGGATGCAGGAACAGGAAAACAAACGCCGGAGAGTCTTCGTCGGGGGAATCGTCTTTCTCGTCCTGTTCCTCGTGGCATTCAAGTACCTCAATTTCATCGGGGAAAACATCGCCGTGCTACTCGGTTGGTTCGGCGTGGACTGGAAAGGAGCCATCACCTCTGTTTTCTTCCCGTTGGGAATCTCGTTCTATACCTTCCAAGCACTCGGCTATCTTATTGATGTCTACTGGGAAGAGGAAGAACCTGAACGCTCACTACCGGACTTCATGCTCTATATGCTATTTTTCATGAAATTCCTTTCCGGACCGATCGAACGGGCCTTCGATATGCTCCCGCAGTTGAAAATCGAGAAACGTTTCGACTACGACACGGTTACCTACGGTCTGAAACTCATGCTGATCGGTTTGATGAAAAAAGTCCTGATTGCCGACCGACTGGCTCCGCATCTGGATAGTATATTTGCCTCCGTACAAGATGCTTCCGGGGCACAGCTATTACTCGCCGGGTTATTGTACCCGATCGAGCTTTACGCCGATTTTTCCGGTTACACGGATATGGCCATCGGTGGAGCCATGATGTTCGGCTATCGCCTGTCACCCAATTTTAACCGTCCGTTCGTGGCAAAGACAATCACCGACTTTTGGCGCCGCTGGCATATGTCCCTCTCCTTCTGGGTCAGGGATTACCTTTACCAACCCATCGCGGCAAGTAAACGATATTGGGGACAGTGGGGCATCGTCTACGCTCTTGTGGTAACCTTCGTGTTACTCGGCGTGTGGCACGGGGCTGGTTGGAACTATGTGATATACGGGTTAATCCAAGGACTTATCATCAGCTACGAGATGGTGACCGTGGCCTACCGGAATAAAGTGGAAACAAGCGTGGGGAAACACGTGTTCGGGGTTTACTCTATCCTCCGGACCTACCTGCTCTTTGCGTTCTCCCTGCTATTTTTCCGTCTGCCCTCGCTATCCGATGCCGGATACATGATCAGTCACCTCTCCTTCAACCTGCACACCTCGATTAAAGAACTGCGACTAGGGATGACCGACCAAGAATGTATCGTTGCCGGGGTTGCCGTCGTAGTGCTTTTCCTATACGAATACTTTATGTCGAAACGGGACCTATTGCAAGCCTTGAGCGAACGCCACAGAATCATACGTTGGGGGGTCTACTACCTGCTCGTACTACTCATGTTCCTATTCGGACAATTCGGATCTGAAGATTTCATTTATTTACAGTTTTAGCCATGAGAACTTTCAAAGGATTTATAATAAAATGCGTGCTTTTTCTCGTTCCCTTTTTTGTCCTCGCTGGGTTCTATTTTTACGATGATCCCTTCAAGGTTCTGCGGGAATACAAAAAATATGACAATGATCCGATCTTCCTGAACGAAGATTACATCGGTTGGAAGACATACAAGAATTACCGGGATTCCCTGCACTTCGATTCCTTCATCCTAGGAAATTCCTGTACGATGGCATTTCTGACCTCCGACTGGGAAAAATACCTCAACGGGAGTAAGGCTATACGCTTGTACGGGACGGCTGAACGATTGGCTGCCGTACACCGGAAAGTGATGGCTCTTGACAAGGAAGAGGAACATATTGCAAATGTTCTGCTCATCGTCGATGCCACCCTATTACGAGAATATCAGTTATCCACGGGCTACATGCACCTACTTCCCCCGGAAGTCAGCGGGATGAATAAATTCAAATTCCAATCCCAGTTCACACAAGAATTCTTCAACCCGAAATTTCTGGTTCCCTACATGGATTACCGGGTATGCCGACGCTACCGCAATTACATGAGAGGAATCGTGAATCCCGACAAAAACATCCGCAATGTTGTCACAAACGACTTGTGGAACCCGCGGGAACACGAAATAGAACAACTCGGTGACCATTACTGGGAAAAACATAAAAAGAGATTCCGTCCCCGTCCCGGGGAAGACCGGGTTCACCCTCCGGTATTAATGAAACCACAAATCAAACTGTTATCGGAAATCGCAAAAGTATTCCAAAATCACCACACGAAGTACAAAATCATCATTAGCCCGGAATACAAACAAATACGTCTGAACCCGGCGGACGTGAAGCAATTGAAAGAAATATTCGGAGCTGAAAACGTTTATGACTTTTCCGGCATCAACAAATACACAAATAACATCCGGAACTACTACGAAGGCTCGCACTATCGCCCCTGTCTCGGACGCCAACTACTGGACAGCGTGTATGCCACGCACAAAACAACTCGCTAATTTTAAATTTTAGATTTTAAATTTCCGACTACCCCCTCTAACTCCCCCTTACACAGAGGGAGGATGCGCGACATTGAAACATTAATACGATTTCTTGCGTCCGTCTCTCCCCCTGTGCAAGGGGGAGCCGAAGGGGGTAGTTAAAGCGTCAGCCTTGTGCGGCTGGAATCTAAAATCTAAAATTATTAAATTTAAAATTAATTGATTCCCAATTTCTTCCTTATCGCCTTCGGGATAGCATTCTTGTGAACCATAATATCCATTGTCTTCAAAGCCATATAAGGATAAGATGCGTAGAAATACCCTCCGAATTTGTTATACTTATTCCAAGAATTCTTCACGATGAAATAAGGAGTTCCGTTCTGATCTTTTGCTTTACCAATGATATGCATTCCGTGATCGTCAGTTGTCAGGTAACGATCGAACTCTTCCTGTCTCATCTCCTGCGTGATCGTCTTTTCGGGAGCCGGACCTTGCTTGAAAGCATCCATCATCTGCTGTCCCTTCGGCAACTTTTCCCATTTAGCAATTTCCGCACCGCTCATCTCCTTCGTGTCCGTTGCGGGGATCACGGCAACCCCTGCATCCTTCGTAGCAAATCCTTTCTCGCTCACGTCAGCACCCCAGACGAAAGTATAACCATTATCAATAGCATAATCCATCACTTGCACCAACTCTTCCAACGGAAGATTATAAGCCTTATCCCAAGACCAGTTATCCTCAACCTCAATAGCGAACTCCGTGTAGAAAGGATGGTGCGTGAAAGAGGTTAAATTCACATAGTCATCCATGTTTAAACCAACCACCTCTTTAGCGAAAGTCTGCGGTGTATATTCTTTTCCTTGATATTCAAACTTCTCCGGCTCCGGTCCGAGATAAGTATCCAGAATAGCATCGAATCCCCGTTTCCACGCCGTACTCAACCGCTTGTTGTTATTTTCCACTACCGCCTGCACGTAAGCTTTCAAAACAGCATCAATCTCTCCGAAAACATGACTCGGTTCCCCGTAATTCAATCCTTGATACACCTCAAGAGGCACAATCCCATATTTCTTTGCCATATTCGTCACATCCGAAGAGGCTCCTCCCACCGCAAAATTCAACACCCCGTGCAAGCGAACATATTTATCCGCCTTATCCGAATAAGCGTGTTTCACGAAATACATGGCCGACAAATTCACCGAATCTTTCCCCATTCGCATCATTTCCGACTCTAGGAAAGAGGACGTTGACCATGACCAACAAGTTCCGGCACGATACTGATCCTTCACGGAGGTAGCGGGCAATCTCTTGATATCAGTAAACTGGTAGCCTACAGGCTTTGTCGTGTCCTGTGCCGTCGTATTCTGCTGCGCATGGGCCATCATGTACCCTCCGAAAACGAAGGCGAATAAAATAAATGCTGTTCTCTTCATATCTTTTATATTGATTGTGATTTAATTGTCTGCCTGCAAAAGTATAAAAAGAACCGCAAAACAAGCTGACAAGCTGAATATATTTACGTTAGCCAATAACAAAAAAGGGCTGTCCCAAAAGTCTTATCCAGTATCTACAAACTACCCCCACTAACTCCCCCTGTGTAAGGGGGAGTTAGTGGGGGTAGTTATTTAAAAATGACTTTTTCGACACCCCTATCCTTGACTTCTTTCAAATTCCCTTTCTTTAATTAAAAAGTATAGGAAACCGATGCCTGATAATTCCGGGGCTTTGCCATGATCGTGGTCCGCTCAAAATATTCCTTGTCAAACAAGTTGTTAATGTTCAATGCCAGTGTTACGTGATTCTTGATCGTGTAGAAAATACCCGCATCCATCAACCACAAGGCCGGATCGTACAACCGGTTATCTATATTCCGGAACACCTTATCCTTGAAATTCCCACTTAAATGGAATGACAAATTCTTTAACACCCCGCGTGGTATCGTGTAATCGGCATAAGCGTAAAATGTCGTACGAGGAACTCCCGTGGCACGAACATTTTTATTCTGTTCCTTATATTTAGAGAAACGTCCGCTCTCGGCAATTTCCCGCAAACGATAGTCCGACCAACCGAGACCTCCCGTAACTTGTAAAGTCGGTAACGGACGAACAACCACCTCAATGTCAAAACCTCGCGAGTCGGCTCTTCCGACTTGTCCCCGGATACTCTTCTCCGTGGCCACGCCATCCACCAATACCGTCGTGTCTCCCAGACTCTTCACGATATTATACTTACGAATATAAAACACGCTTGCGTTTATATCCACCATCTCGTTCAAGGTGTAACGTACACCGACTTCCGTGGAATACCCCTTTTCCGGCTTGAACACTTCGCCCCCATCCTCGTCAGGATTGAACTCGTTACCCTTGCGGTCCAAATACATCACGGTAGGACTATATGTCGTGGTTACAGGATTGAAATAAGAAGAAATAGAACCGTAGAATGACAATTCAGGCATGGGAAAATACACGACACCCACTCGATACGTGAATGCCGAGGTCTCCACCTCTTTCCATTCTTTCCTGTTCTTCGTTTCATATTTCTGTTTCCCGTCATCAATCGTGGCACTTGATGTTTTCCGGCTATACAAATCCACACGCCCGGATGCCATCATTTTCCACTTATCATTAAATTCGATCACGTCATGCAAATAAATTCCATGCGTTCTCTCCGTGCGCAGGGAAACGGCTGAAACTTTCGTGTCCCACCACCCCTGCACGATATGCGGATCCCGCACAGGCAAAAGTGCATCCAAACCGGGCCCCCACAAATCGTCATCTCCATAACCGTTATACTGGGCGAAATCAAAACAATTGTACGTCCATCCCAACGTGTAGTTATGCAACACGGAACCTGTCTCGAACTTCCCGGTCAACTCGATCGTGTTATTCACGTTTTTATGGTCCGGGTTAAAATTCAACGGGTTCTGACGGGCAGCATTTCCCCGTTGAACCGTATCCAAGTCAACATAAATCTTCTCGGTCTCTGACTTTTTATAATACCATTTGTATATCGGGTCTTTGGAAGTGCGGTAAGAAAGCCCCTCAATACAATGATAATCCAAATCACTGTGGAAATAGGAAAAACGTTCTTTCAACTTCATCCAATCCGTGATCTGGTAAACGTATGACACAGACATATCCCATACTTTCCGTTTCATGTAATTATTGGCAAAGTCATTATAAACCTCGCGGTAATCCGCCTCCGGGTGACGATCCCCCTTCAGCGCGTACGGTTTGTCTCCGTCCACGTAGAACATATCACCGGGCATAACGGGTGCAGCCCCGATCTCGGTCGTGTAATCATCATCGGCATAACTACCGGTCACATCAATACGTCCCCACTTTCCTAAATCAGCTCCCAAAACACCATACACGGAAAAACGATTTGCATTCACCTCACGCCATCCGTCACCCGTTGAATAATTGATATTGGCACGATATTCGAGAGGTCCCACAAGTTTTCCCCCGAAACCAAGAGTAGCTCGTCTCTCATCCCAGCTACCATAACTGATACGAGCGTTGGCCGAGAAATCGGGAGATGCTTTCTTGCGCACGATATTCAACACGCCACCCATAGCCGAATGTCCGGCCAAAATAGCAGCGGGACCCTTCAATAACTCGATAGACTCCACGGCAGCCAAATCCCCGTAAGGTACGTTATTCTTCAACGTCCGCTCATCGCGAATCCCGTCAATCATAACAACCGCACTCCCCTGTCCGCGAATGGAAAACTGTTGGAATTGCCCGTATTGCTTGTCTTTCGCTACAATCCCCGGCAAAAACTTAACGGCATCCATCAGATCGACAATCCCTTTCCGGTCAAGCATCTGACTAGACAACTTGCTCACCGTTATCGGAACGAAACGTAAAGGCACATCCAATCCCAACAAATCAATCCTCTTCTTTTTCTGCATCACATCCACCTGATCGATACGGAATAAAGAATCCGTGATACTCTTTTTCTTTCGCTTGTCGTTCTCTTGAGCGAGAAGCGAACCGACACACACAAACAGCAACAATGCTAATACAACAACTTTTTTCATACAACTATATATTAATAATGAATAAAGCATTATTAACATAGTCTTTTGGGCAACATGAGTCTAAGGTAAAATCCGTCTTTTTCCCTCTCGCTTTTTTTCCCGAAAGCTATGGTTTATCTTGTTCGGCAGGTCTTCTGACTTGTTCCGGATTTTGTTGCCTTCCCAGTTTATAACCAGTGACATTTGAAGTACAAAATCCCTTGTAAAGGAACTTACAGCTGCGGGTACAGTCCCGGATTCACACCGGGTTCCCTATTAAGCGTTACCTCCATGACCGAAGGTTCCGCACCAAAACTTGGTGCGAAAGTAATACATTTTTTTCATCCGGCAACAACCTTTTATAAAAAATTATATACATTTGTCTCGTCTTAGGTGATGTGTTGATGCCCAATTAACACACAAGAGGGAAGCCGGTTAGAATCCGGAACAGTGCCCGCTACTGTGATGCCCGTTTCTCCGGATAAGGAGATTCAAAGAAAGATTCTTACACCACTGTCCACACGGATGGGAAGGTATTTTTCTTAGGCGTAGTCAGGAGACCTGCCAAGACAAACATAGGTAATAGCGTATTCTCGGGGTCAGGAATACTATTATAAACATTTAAAACATCATCATCTAATGAAGAGAATTGTAATGCTAGGCATGATATTCATGTTAGCCTTGGTAAGTACCTCGTTTGCAGAGATCACATTAAAAGGAAAAGTCACAGATGCAAAGAGTGGAAAAGCCCTCATCGGTGCAAACGTTCGTCTGGTCGGAACAAGCATAGGGATTGCCACCAACAACAAAGGGGAGTTCATTCTGGAAAATATTCCGGATGGCACGTACACGCTACGGGCAAGCTATTCAGGCTACGAAGTTGCCTCGATAAAAGTCAACAGCAACAAAAACGACATTCTATTCCGGCTCACGGCCACCCCGGTAAACCTGAATCAAGTTGTCGTCACGGGAACGGGAACACACCGCCGTTTGAAAGATTCTCCCGTACCCATCGAGGTCATCAGCGGTACTGACTTGAAAAGTGCGGGCGTGAACTCCTTCGAAGATGCCCTCCTGTTACTGAATCCTTCATTCAACATACGTCCCACCGTCATGGGTTCCTACTTCACGCTGAACGGCATGAGCAACAAATACATCCTCATCCTTGTCGACGGCAAAAAAGTGGCCGGGGACGTGTCCAACAACACCGACCTCTCCCGTATTGACATGAGCCGGGTCAAGCGTATCGAAATACTGAAAGGAGCGGCATCCGCACTCTATGGTTCCGACGCTATTGCCGGGGTAATCAACATCATCACGGAACAACCGAAAGACCCGATCAGCGTGCAATCCAAGACCCGTTTCGGGGGAGAATCCAGCTTCTCGCAAAATGCCAGCGTAGACCTACACTTTGGTAAATTCACCTCTTCCACCTCCTACCAAAGGAGACAGATGGGAGGCTGGCAATTAAGCCCTTACGAGATTGACGGGGACACAGCCATACTCACGAGAAGAGAAGCTTCCAGCAAGTTCCATTCCAACATTGTCAATCAACGCTTCACCTACGCCCCGGTGAAAAGCCTAAGCCTGTACGCCCAAGGGGGGTATTTTGACCGGGAAGTAAACCGTCCCGTGCAGGAGAAAAAAGATGACGGGGGCTACACCTATGACCTAACCTACATGGACTACAACATCGGCGTGGGCGGACGCTACCAGCTAAACTCCACCGATTACATCGCGCTGGACCTCTACATGGACAACTACGAATACAACAAACTGTACACCGTGGCACAGGTCAGTAAAAAAGACACGACCTTCCGCGTGGGGGACGAGGAATTGACGAAACGCCAAAAATACTACAACGGGAACCTGAAAGGCGTGTTTAAACTCGGCTCATACAACAAAATCTCCGCAGGCACCGAGTACACGAACGACTACATGAAAAACCCCGGAAACCTCGAAGAACCAGAAGAGATCTACACGCTGGCCCTGTACGCACAAGACGAGATTCGCCTCTGGAAAAACCTGCAAATTTTGCCGGGATTCCGCTACGTGTACAACGAGATGTTTAAGAACCGCTTTACCCCGAAAATAGCCTTGATGTACACCCTCGGCTCCTTCAATTTCAGAACATCCTACGCCGCCGGTTTTAAAACCCCCAGCATACAAGAACTATATTACGATTACGAAGCCCGCGGGGCTATCACCATCGGGAACCCAGACCTGAAACCGGAAAAAGCAAACTACTACAACATCAACGTGGAATATGCCGGGAAATATCTGAATGTCTCTGTCAACGGGTACATCAACGACGTGAAAGACATCATCGAGAAATACGACGTTGGGGTTACCGACGAGGATAAAGCGAACGGGATAAAAACCCGGAACGTGTACCACAACCTCGACAAAGCCAGTATCAAAGGCTTCGATGTCACGATCAATAGCTACTTGGGTGCCGGGTTTTCTGCCGCCGGATCCTACAACTGCGTGTATGCCGCCGATGATTCCGGACGCCGCCTGAGCGAATCGGTACGCCACGCGGCAACCTTCCGGGCCGGGTGGAGCCATGAATGGAACAAGTACAAACTACGGGCCAACATCAACGGGAGAATGCAAGGTTCAAAATACATCTACAAAAAGACCACGGACAAAACAACCGGGAAAGACATTTACACCGACGTCAGCGCCCCCAAGTACCAGCTCTGGAACTTGGCGACCACCCACACCTTCGCTCCCGTGGGTAACTTCCTGTTCGAAATCAACGCCGGGATTGACAACATCTTTGACTGGACGGACGATCGTCCCAGCGGGGTAAACTATGCCACGCTAAACCCCGGACGCACACTATTTGCCAGTCTCGTTATTCGTTTCACCAAATAAACAAACACCATGAAAAACATATTTACAGCCCTATTCTTATTGACAAGCATCTTTACATTCGCCCACGGTGGCGACGGTTTCAAACATTCCGATATATTCAAGACTCTCGGTCCTAATGACAAAGTAGCCATTCTCATGGTTCACTTCGGTACAACTCACGATGACACCCGAGCCTTGACCATCGAGGCCATTAACAAAAAAGTGTCACAAACATTCCCCGGAGTGGAAGTCCGTGAAGCCTACACTTCCCGCATGATCATGCGCCGCCTGAAAGAAAAAGGAATGACCAAACCCAACCCGACGGAAGCCATGAACAAACTGATTGCCGACGGTTATACCCACTTGATCCTTCAACCCACGAACATCATCGAAGGAATTGAAATGGAAGCCCTGCAAAAAGAAGTTGCATCATACCAAACGAAATTCAAAGACATTCGCTTAGGGACAGCTCTTCTTCATTCTCCCGAGGATTACCAAGCCGTGGTAAAAGCGATTGCCGCATCAATCAAGGACAAGGAAAAAGGGGATTGCGTCTTCGTATGCCACGGGACCTACCACCCGGCAAACTCAACCTACGGGATGCTCGACTACGTGATGAAAGCCCAAGGACACAAGAACTACCACGTGGGAACGATCGAAGGTTACCCCACGATGGATGATGTAATCCGCGAACTCGAAGCGAATAAGGCAAAAGAAGTGACCTTGATACCCTTCATGTTCGTGGCCGGAGATCATGCCAAGAATGACATCGCCGGGGACTGGAAAGACGAACTGGAAAAGAAAGGCTATAAAGTAAACGTCCTGCTCAAAGGACTGGGAGAATATCCCGCCATACAGGAACTTTTCATCCAACACGTGAAATTCGCCACCAAACACCAACGGGAAGACATCACCGTGAAGAAAAAGAAATACGAGAAAACAGACGATATAGACTAACCCGCCCATGTTAACCAAATTGTTTATCCATATCCACCGGATACTGGGGTTAGTTCTCTGTATCCTGTGCTTTTCATGGTTCATATCCGGAATCGTGATGATCTACCACTCCTTTCCCCGTGTAAGCCAAGAAGATCGGTTCACTCGTGCGGAAATTCTTGATACGAATGGCTTGCCCGCCATCCAAGACGTGTTACTCCGCCTCCCGGCCAAAACGCCAACCCACGGACTCTCTCTGAACAACCCTTATGGAGATCCCGTATTCAGTATAGGAGGGGGACGCCAAAGCGTTGAGTTATACGCGGACACGAATGTCGTGGCTCCCGTTATTAACTACGCACTCTGTGAAAATCGGGCTGCTCGCTGGTGTGCCGACCGAAAGATTACCCGGATGGATACCTTACGCACCCTCGACCAGTGGATACCCCTCGCCCACTACAAGCGGGAATTTCCCATCTACAAATTCTATTTCGACGGTCCGGAAAAGTACCAGCTTTACGTCTCTTCCCGAACCGCCAATATCCTGCAGTTTACCGATTCCGACAATCGTTTCTGGGCATGGTTCGGGGCCATTCCCCATTGGGTGTATTTCACCGTTATCCGAGGAAACCAGAACTTATGGACACAATTCATGTACTGGGCATGTTATCTCGGAATGTTCATGTGTTTTACCGGATTCGTTCTCGGCATACGTTCCTACTGGCTCGCTCGCCGGAAAGGCTTTCTCCGCTCTCCGTACAAGAAACGGTGGTTCAAATGGCACCACATCACGGGTTTCTTTTTCGGTATATTTGTCTTCACGTGGATTCTGAGCGGCTATATGTCCATGGCCCCGCTTCCCTCGTGGCTCTTCGGCAAACAGGACTCCCGCGGATTCCGCCAAAGCCCGGCTGAAAGACAAGCCCCGTCACCTACCGACTATGCCTTGGACTATCGAAAAGCCATTGCCCTCACCGCTACTCCGGATGATCCTGTCAAAACCATCGAGTGGACCCACTACCAAGGTATTCCCCTCTATCGTCTCCGCACGGTCAGCAAGGAAGTGACCTTGGACGCCTCCACTGACACGATTCGTCCTTTCCGCATCACGGAAGAGATGATCCTCGCTGCCGTCAAACGCCTCGCCGGGGACTCAACCACCTACTCCATCACCAAGATGAACGAGTACGACAACTACTATATATCCCGTCGTCGTCCTCTACCGCTCCCTGTCTACAAGGTCACGTTCGACAACAAGGCGAAGGACTGTTATTACTATAACCTTGAATCTTTCCGTCCCGTTCACTACGACACCAACGGACGCTGGAAACGCTGGCTTTACCGTGGTCTTCACACCCTTGACATCAAATTTCTCGTCGAGCGCCCCGCACTATGGACCGTGGTCATTTGGACCCTTCTCCTTGGCGGTGCTGTTGTCTCCTTCACGGGAATCGTACTTTCGGTGAAATACCTCAAAAACAGGTTTATAAAGTTCGTAAAGTTTATAAGGTTCATAAAGTAGTGTCCCCCGCAGGTACCTTTTCTGGGCTGTCCCAAAAGTCATTTTTCAAACTCCCTCCCCCCTTCGGGGTACTCCCTCTATAAACAGAGGGAGAGTTGAAATACTCCCTGTCTTCAGGGAAAGTCACCAGCTCCTCCTCTGTTTATAGAGGAGGTGGCACGAAGTGACGGAGGAGTTTTTTGATATAAAATGACTTCTTGGACAGCCCAAAACTCCGTCCGAAGGACTCCCGTCACTTTATAAACTTTACAAACCTTATAAACTTTACAAACTAAATCGTAACTTTGCTCGAAATAACGTCTTTATTTATGAAACACGGAAAAATATATGTCGCCGGCATTGGGCCGGGTAGTGAGGAAGACATTACCCCAGCCGTACGGACAGCCATCATGCAATCGGACGTCGTGGTGGGTTACAAATATTACTTTAACTTCATCCGATCCATCGTCCGCCCCGAAACGGAGTGCATCGATACCGGGATGAAAAAAGAGAAAGACCGGGCAGCCCTTGCCTTCGAGTATGCCGAACAGGGACGCACCGTCTGCGTTGTCAGCTCCGGAGATGCCGGAATATACGGGATGGCACCCCTCGTTCTTGAAATGAAACGGGATAAAGCGAGTGATGTTGAGGTAGAAATTCTTCCCGGGATCAGCGCCTTCCAGAAAGGAGCCGCATTACTGGGAGCCCCTATCGGGCATGACTTTTGCATCATCTCCCTCTCCGACCTCATGACCCCGTGGGAAAAGATCGAGCGTCGCATAGAAGCCGCCGCATCTGCCGATTTCGTGACGGCCGTCTACAACCCCAAAAGCGAGGGACGCTACTGGCAACTCTATCGCCTGAAAGAACTATTTCTCAAATACCGCAAACCGGAAACCCCTGTCGGCTACATCCGCCAAGCCGGACGTGAAGAACAAGAAATTAAGATCACGACTCTACATGATTTCAACCCGGAAGAGATCGATATGTTCACGATTGTAATCATCGGCAACTCTCAGTCCTACACGTGGAATGACAAGATCATCACTCCCCGCGGTTACTACCGGGAACAATCTACCGAAAACGTCGGTATCGGACAGGAAATCATGATGCGCAGTTTCCGCACCATCGAATCCGAATTAAGGGACAAAAACATCCCCCTCGGCCGTAAATGGGCGTTGTTACACGCCATCCACACCACTGCAGACTTCGACATGGAGAACATTCTCTACACCGACAATGACGCCGTGGAAACACTCCATACTGCCCTGCACGATGGCAAGGTTCGCATGATAGTAACCGACGTCACCATGGCAGCCTCCGGAATCCGCAAGGGAGCCCTCGAACGCCTCGGCATTGAAGTCAAATGCTACCTCGACGATCCTCGCGTGGCAGAAATGGCATCCCGTCTCAAAATCACCCGCACGCAAGCCGGCATACGCCTTGCCGTGGAAGAACATCCCGAAGCACTCTACGTTTTCGGTAATGCCCCCACGGCCCTCATGGAACTATGCAAGCTCATGCGCCAGGATAAGGCCCATCCGATCGGTGTTATCGGTGCGCCCGTCGGTTTTGTCAACGTTCGGGAATCTAAACATATGCTGAAATCTTTCACCCGTCTACCCAAGCTCGTCATCGAGGGCCGCAAGGGAGGTAGTAACCTCGCCGCCACCCTCGTCAACGCCATCCTTTGTTTCGATGACGCCGCACAGCTACGACCGGGAAGAGACCTTTGAGGAATTGAAAATGGAGAATTGAAAATTGAAAATTTCCCGAAGCCAGTGAGTAACCCAGCTCTCCCTCTGTTTATAGAGGGAGTACCCGAAGGGGGAGGGAGTTCAACATAAAAGATAAACCATGACAAACCCAAAAATTACCCACAACACGAAAAAACAACGGGACATTCGTAGGGAACTACGCCAGCACGGAACACCAGCGGAAGCGACTCTTTGGAAATTCTTCAAGGGACGACAAATAAATAATTTAAGATGGCGTAGACAATTTAGTATCGAAACCTATATTCTCGATTTCTATTGCCCGGCGGCCCGACTTTGCATTGAACTAGACGGGGCAAGTCATTTCAGTCCCGATGGCGGATATAGTGATGAACGCCGGACAGAATCTCTTTGGCAAAAACATGGAATCCGTACTCTCCGTTTTGAAAACAAGCTAATTTTTGAACAACCGGAAAATATACTCGAAACGATAAGGATAGCACTGGCTGAAGGAACGCAACAAACTCCTCCGTCAGCTACGCTGCCACCTCCTCTATAAACAGAGGAGGAGCTGGTAACCATTCCCGAAGATGGTGAGTAATCCAACTCTCCCTCTGTTTATAGAGGGAGTACGGCGGAACCGGGAGAGAGTTAAATCTAAAATTATTAAATCTAAAATGAATAACTTCACAATCATCGGTATAGATGACAAGGATCATCCCGAATTACCGGAACAGGCCCGGGCGGCCATCGCCACCCATCACGTTTTTTCCGGGGGGAAAAGGCACCACGAGATCATGCGTGACAACCTGCCGGAGGCCCACCTCTGGATCGACATCACCGTCCCGCTGGACGAGGTGTTCCGCCAATACGAGAACCACCCGGACATCGTTGTTTTCGCCTCCGGGGACCCACTCTTTTTCGGTTTCGCCAACACCGTACTCAAACGTCTCCCCGATGCCAAGATCACCCTGATTCCCACGTTCAACTCCTTGCAGACACTGGCTCACCGCCTCCTGCTCCCCTACCATGATATGCACGTCGTTTCCCTCACCGGGAGACCGTGGCACGAGTTCGACCGGGCACTCATCGAGGGACAGGAGAAAATCGGCGTGCTTACCGACCGGGAACACACGCCGACCACCATCGCCGAACGTATGCTCCGTTACGGGTATGACAACTACATCATGTACGTCGGTGAAGCTCTCGGTAGTGACACCGAAACCGTCCGTGTCCTCATTCCCGATGATGCCACGGCCCTCACCTTCCGCCACCCGAACTGCCTCATTCTCTACCGCACGTACGAGCGTCAGCGGCATTTCGGCATTCCCGAAAGCGACTTCGAACTGCTCGACGGACGTGTCAACATGATCACGAAAGCACCGATCCGCCTGCTCACGCTGGCACAACTGGATCTTCGTCGCCATCAAACCCTGTGGGACATCGGGTTCTGCACGGGTTCCGTCTCCATCGAGGCGAAACTCCAGTTCCCTCACCTGCACGTCGTGGCTTTCGAGCAACGCCCCGAGGGCAAGCGCCTCATGGAACTCAACGCTGCCCGTTTCGGGACGCCCGGCATCATCACCCGCATCGGAGACTTCCTGCAGGCTGAACTAGACGACCTTCCCGCCCCCGACGCCGTATTCATCGGCGGCCACGGCGGCCACATGGATCAAATCGTCCGGAAAGTCAGCGAACACCTGCTCCCGGACGGAATTATCGTCTTCAATTCCGTCTCTAAGCAAAGTCAGGAATTATTCGCCGAAACCGTCAAACAACACGGCTTCACTCTCGTCAGCACCCAACACGTGGCCATCGACGACCACAACCCCATATTAATCATGAAAGCACAAAAAATATAATCCCATGAAAAAAATAGCCATCATCATAGCCTCCCGTCAAGGACTGGCACCAGCCCTTACCATACACCGGGAACTTCCCGGAACAGAACTATTCTACGCAGGCGAAGGAGAGGCAAATCCCTGTACCTCCATCGACTCCATCCCGGCCTTCATCGCCACCAACTTTACCCGCTACGAAGGTCTCGTCTTTATCGGCGCTCTCGGCATCTGTGTCCGGGCCATCGCCCCTTGCACGCAATCCAAGTACACGGACCCCGCCGTCGTCTGCATCGACTCCATGGGTAGGAACGCCATTTCTGTCCTCTCCGGTCACGTCGGTGGGGCCAATGCCCTTACTCGTCGGCTCGCTGCCATACTCGGAGCCGTCCCCGTCATCACCACCCAAAGCGACAACAACGACCTCTGGGCCCTCGACACCATTCACGAAAGGTTCGAGGGATGGATCCCGGAACCCGTCGGGCCGATAAATGAAATCATCTACAAGTTCGTCAACCGCCGTCCCGTGGCCCTACTCCTAGACATCCAAGATAGCGGAACCCGGAACCTCGAACGTACCGCACCGCCTCACGTCGACATTTACAACTCCTTTCAGAAAATAGACCAGAATCGTTACGAGGCCCTGCTCATCGTCAGCCCCTTCATCTACCCCGTCGTTATCCCAACCCTCTACTATCGCCCACACGTGCTTTCCCTCGGTTTTGGGTGTCGGGAAAACTGTGACCCGTCGGGTGTACGGGAATACATCACCGCACGTCTTATCGAGGCGGGAATCTCCCCGACCAGTCTCACGAACCTCGCGACGATTGACATCAAAAAGGATGAACCTGTTGTCGACCTTCTTACTCACAGTTTAATACTTTCAATGGACTCGTACTCGCCCGACGAACTCCGGAACATCTCCGTTCCCAACCCCTCGGAGAAAGTATGTGAAGTAACTTCTTCCCCCAGCGTCGCCGAGGCCGCCGCCCTGAAATCTACCGGGAATACCCGTCTGCTCCTTGAAAAACAGAAAGGTAAACTCAGTGAGGGCAATGACTTTACTTTTGCCGTTGCCATGAATCGTACTGTCGAACGCCGGGGATTCATCGAGATCGTCGGGGCCGGCCCCGGAGATCCGGAACTGATCTCCGTTAAAGGCAAGCACTTCCTTGAACAAGCCGACCTCATCCTCTACGCCGGCAGTCTTGTCCCCGTGGAACTCACGTACTACGCCAAACCCGGTGCCACCGTGCGCAGTTCTGCCGACATGACCCTTGAAGAACAATTCGCTCTCATGAAAGAATTCTATGACCGGGGCCTCTTTATCGTGCGCCTGCACACCGGGGACCCCTGCATCTACGGAGCCATTCAGGAACAGATGGCTTTCTTTGACGAATACGGCATGGATTACCACATCACACCGGGTATATCCTCTTTCCTTGCAGCGGCAGCGGCCTTGCAGTCACAGTTCACCATCCCCGAAAAAGTGCAGACAATCATTCTTACCCGCGGAGAAGGGCGTACCCCGATGCCGGAAAAAGAGAAACTCCACCTGCTGGCCCGTTCGCAAAGCACGATGTGCATCTTTCTCAGTGCCTCTATCGTTGATCAAGTGCAATCCGAACTGATGCAACACTACCCGCCAACCACCCCCGTCGCCGCCTGCTACCATCTCACGTGGAAAGACGAGCGGATATACCGGGGAGAATTGCAAGACTTGGCGAAGATCGTGAAAGAGAATAATCTCACCCTCACCACCATGATCGTCGTGGGTGACGCCATCGACAACCGACAAGGCCTGTCAAAACTCTATTCACACCAGTTCAAACACCTGTTTAGAAATTGAAAATGGAGAATTGAAAATTGAAAATGAAAAAACTACCCCCTCTGGCTCCCCCTTGCACAGGGGGAGAAACGAACGCAAGAAATCGTATCAATGTTTCAATGTAGCGCATCCTCCCCCTGTGTAAGGGGGAGCTAGAGAGGGTAGTCGAAAAGGTTAAAGATAAAAACTAAAAGATAAAAGTAAAAGAAACCTGTAACTCGCCAAAGGCGAATCCCGGTTGGAATCTAAAATTTAAAATCTAAAATTAGCAAGGCCTTGCGTGGCTGGAATCTTAAATCTAAAATTAAAACGTCATGATTCTCATTTTCGGAGGAACAACAGAAGGAAGAACAGCGGTAAAAGTACTCGATGAGGCAGGTAGTCCCTACTACTACTCCACCCGTGGCAATGCCCAGCAAATCGAATGTAAACATGGGACCCGGGTAGCGGGAGGCATGGATCATGACGCCATGATGGAATTTTGCTCGACACACGACATATGCCTCATCATCGACGCCGCCCATCCCTTCGCCTCTTTGCTCCACACCACCGTGGCTGCCGTTTCCGAACAACTGGATCTGCCCGTCATACGCCTCGAACGTCGTTATCCGCCACGAGACGAATCGCTCGTGTGGTGTGACACCTTCGATGACGCCATTGATTACCTCGAATCTCACGAAATACATGATCTGTTGGCCCTTTCCGGGGTCCAGACCATAACCAAACTACAACGTTACTGGGAAAAACATCCCTGCCATTTCCGTGTCCTCGACCGGGATGACTCCCGGGAGATCGCCCACCGGGCAGGATTTCCCGCAGAAAACCTCCTTTTCTGGCAGGAGGGACAGGACGAACTAACCCTGTTCCGCCAGCTACGTCCCGGGGCTATCCTTACCAAAGAAAGCGGTGAATCCGGGTACTACGAGGAAAAAATCACCGCAGCCCGGCAACTGGGCATCCCGGTCATCGTCATTCGCCGTCCGCCGCTCCCCGACAGTTTCTACGTCGTGAACGGTGAACATGGCTTGCGCTACCGCGTGGAACGCCTCCTTCCCGGTTTTTACCCTCTCCGTAGCGGGTTCACCACCGGCTCGTGTGCCACCGCCGCCACCCGTGCTGCCCTCGAAGGCCTTCTTTCACGAATTCCACAACACTCCGCCGCAATTACCCTTCCCGATGGAGAAACAGTAACCCTCCCCGTCAGTTCGTGTACTTTCACCAAGGATAGTTGCACCTGCGGAGTTACCAAGGATGCCGGAGACGACCCGGATGTCACGAACGGCTACACCATTCTTTCCACCGTCTCTCTCACAGACATTCCCGGAGTACGATTCCTGCCCGGCGAAGGTGTCGGTACGGTCACCCTTCCCGGCATCGGCATACCCGTTGGCGATCCCGCCATCAACCCGACACCCCGCCGCATGATCACCGGTGAGATCGAACGGTTGCTCCACACTCATGGTACGTTGTCCGGCGTGTCCGTCCGCATCTCCGTACCCGGAGGTAGCGAACTCGCTCAAAAAACCTTCAATCCCAAACTCGGTATTACCGGGGGAATCTCTATTATCGGTACTTCCGGCATCGTCCGTCCCTTCTCCTCCGAGGCTTTTGTCAACTCCATACGCAAAGAGATACAAGTTGCCCGGGCCCTTGGATGCACGGAACTCGTTATCAACTCCGGAGCCAAGAGCGAAAATTACCTCCGCTCCCGCTTTCCCCACCTCCCACCGCAAGCCTTCGTACATTACGGCAACTATATCGGAGATACCCTCCGTCTTGCCGAAGAGGAAGGCATCACCCACCTCACGATGGGCATCATGATCGGTAAAGCCGTCAAGCTCGCCGAGGGACATCTGGACACGCATAGCCGCAACGTCATCATGAACCGGGACTTCATCGCCACCCTCGCCCGTGAAAGCCACTGCTCCCCGGAAAGCGTTGCCCGCATCGCCGGAATAACCCTTGCCCGTGAACTTTGGGAACTTTTTGCCGACACACCGGCCTTTTTCGCCCTACTTGTTGATCGCTGTCTCGCCGTCTGCCGTCCACTACTTCCACACGCCAGTCTAGATATTATGCTAGTTCCCGAACATAGCCAACGATAGCTCTTCGCCAATCCTTCGCTGGCTCTTCTTTGGCCTCTCTTTAGTTTATCTACTGCTCTTCTACTGCTCTTCTACTATTCATATACTACTTATACAGTATAAGTATTGTTTATATCAAATTAAATGATTATTTTTACATTAGCGAAGGACCGGAGGGAAGTAAGTGAATAGTTTAAGAATCTCCGAATCACGCACGAAAACACTAAAAACATCATCATGCAAGTAGAAGGCACCTCGTTAACCCCGAAAAAACGCTTCCGAGTGGGAGGCATCACCTATTATTACAGGCTTGGCAAGTTACAAGCCTGCCCGAGTAAGCGCATTACTCTCAAGAAAAAGATAAGAAAAGACGAGAACGGCAACATTATCCCTGATCGAACACCGAAACAAAGGAAAAATAACACCAAATTCACCTTTGCTCGCTATATGTTCGCCTTCATTCGCAAGAGATTCGGGGATCTACCCGTCTGGAAGATTGCCGCAGCCCAACGAGGGATGACCGATGATAACCTGATACAATCAACCAACTATAAATACCTAGACGAAAAGGGGAAAATTCTTGATATGGAAGGTTTTCAAGTCAGTCTTGGCCCTCTCGCCCTCCCCCTCAACCTACGAGCGACACGGAACGGTACGCTTGTCTCCATCACGTGGGACGATCCGCGGGATGAACCCTCCGCAGCCCCGACAGACCGCATGATGGTAGGTATATTCTATGCAGATTACCGCGACACTTTCACGCTCGAAAAAGAAACCGGGGCTACCCGTAGAGACGGGAAATGCGAAATCATCCTTCGCGATGACGACGGTGAAGTATGTATCCACCCATTCTTTGCACGCACAGATAACACGGCCTTTTCCGAGGATAAAGCGATCACACTTCCCGACACGGAATAATCCCGAAAATAAATGCTATCTTTGTACTTGAAAAACACGTGACTGGAAACACGTTAAAACAATTGAAGCATGAAAAGCAAGTTTAAAATTACCCGGGCCGACTACCTCAAAGCCATGAGAAAAGCCCGGCGGGACGAGGAGATCCGAGAACATCTCCACCCGGTGAACATCAACCGGGTACACAAATCCAAGAAAGTGTATAACCGCAAAAGAAATAAGGCGGATCTGAATAAGGATCTGCCTTATTTTTTTGCCCTCAGCAAGTTACAGGTTTATTCATTTTAGATTTCCACCCACGAAATCACCCTTCTAGATTTTCAACTTTTATCTTTTAGTTTTTAGTTTTTATCTTTTAGCTCCAATCTTTCCAACTACCCCCTCTAACTCCCCCTTGCACAGGGGGAGGACATGCTACATTGAAACATTGAGGCGCTTTCTTGCGTTCGTTTCTCCCCCTGTGCAAGGGGGAGCCAAAGGGGGTAGTCTTTTTCATTTTCAATTTTCAATTGTTCCAGTAGTTCCTCGATTGTCCCCACTTCAATCACGTTTTCCCCTTCCCGGCAGATCCGGAAACCGGAAGTTGTTAAATCTCCCGTTTCTACCCACACGCTCGATTCCACGTTCCGGTTTGCCAAGATGCCGTTACGCTGTAACGCCTTACGCACCATGGCGTATTTCTGACCGTGGCCCACTAACCGCACTTGGGATGAATACTGGTTTTCCACGCGAAACAATCCGGTTTCCATGTCGAAAACAATTCCTTTGCGAGCGAAGAAACCGCTCAAATGTCCCTCAAGAGCCAAATCCTCTGGCGTGCCGATCGTGATGCCGTGTTGGCGATCCATGAGCCAGATTTTGTCGGCGATCTGCAAGGCTAGCTCCAAATCATGGGTCGAAAGGAATATCGTTTTTCCGGTCTCCCGGGTCAACTGGTGAAGTAACTGCATGATTTCCACCTTACTTGGGAAATCAAGGAATGCCGTCGGCTCGTCAAGGAAAATCACGGGCGTTTGCTGTGCCAACGCTTTGGCAATCATCACTTTTTGTCGTTCGCCATCACTTAACGTGTGAACCATACGATCCGCCAGATTTTCGATCTTCACGAGAGCAATTGATCGTTCGACAATCTCCCGATCCTCCCCGTGCAACGTACCCCAAAAACCCGTGTAAGGACTGCGCCCCATCTCGATCAGCTCCCGGGCCGTCATGTTCCGGACATCGCATTTCTCCGTCAGCACCACGCCGATCGTGCGGGACAACTCCTTGTCGGAATACGTGCCAATCTCCCGCCCCATAATGTCAATCTTCCCTTCCAGCTTGGGTTGAAAAGCGGATAGCGTGCGCAACAAGGTGGATTTACCCACCCCGTTCGCCCCTAACAAACAGGTTAGCTCCCCGCCATTAATCGCCGTGCAAATATCGCTCGCCACCACCTTCGTGTCGTTCTTTCCCTTGTACCCGATCGCCAGATTCCTTAATTGAATGGTTGCCTGTTTCATATTTGTTATAACTGAAAACATATTAATTACCCCCTCTAACTCCCCCTGTGCAAGGGGGAACTGGTGGGGGTAGTTGTAAATCTAAAATCATAAATCACGAAATCACTGAATCCCTAAAACTCCACCGCATCCCGCCTTTTCCTCTTCCTAAACAACACCGACGCTACCACGGGCGCCCCCACCAATGCCGTCACGGAATTCACGGGTAACGCACCCTCGAATCCCGGCAAGCGGGCAATCAAGTTGCAGAGCAACGCCAGCGATGCCCCGACAAGCATCGAGGCCGGCATCAGCATCCGGTGATCGGATGTCTGGAAAATGGCCCGGCACAAGTGAGGCACCGCCAACCCAAGGAAAATAATCGGCCCGCAATACGCCGTCACGATTGCCGTCAACACCCCCGCACAGGTAATCACCCACACCCGGGCCCGGTTGATATTCAACCCCAGATTACGGGCATAACCATCACCCAACATCAGCAAATTCAACGGCTTGATCAGCAAAAACGATAACGGGATAATCACGGCCATGATCGTCACGAACAGCATCATCTGGTTACCCGAAACCCGGGCAAAGCTCCCCAATCCCCAGATCACGTAAGCCTTAATATCCTCTTCCACGCTAAAAAACTTCAACACCCCGATCACCGCGTTAGCGATATACCCGATCATAACCCCGATAATCAACAATGTCACGCTCCCCGCCACTTTCCGGGATGCCAGCACGATCAGCCCCATCACCGACAAGGCTCCCACGATAGCCGCAATCGACAGGGCTACCTCCCCGATAAAACCGAGACGACTTAATGCCACCCCACCCAGTTGACCGGAAAGTAACACCACGAACGCCACGCCGAGACTTGCCCCCGAGCTGATACCCAACACGGACGGCCCCGCTAACGGGTTGCGGAAAATCGTCTGCATCTGCAAACCGCTTATCGAAAGTCCCGCACCCGCCACCAAAGCGGTCAACGCTTGGGGAAGACGGGATTTCAATATAATATTCTGCCATGCCACCGGATCTCCCTCGCCTCCCGTCAAGATATTCCAAACCGCACGAAACGGGATGGCCACTGAACCCAGCAACAAGTTTAACAACAAGAACACGAGAATGGAAATCGTGATCGCAAAAACGAGTATCGTGTACTTACCTCTCTTCATCGGCTCACTTTTTTAAAATATCATAATACACCGGTTCATGATCAGGAAGGATTTCCGGGTGGAACACCCGTATCATATCCGCCAGCACGACTTCCGGTTCGGCAGGCATACTCTCGTAGAACGGTTTTTCCCGCATATTACAATAGACCACGTGTTTTTCCTTGAACGCCTTGAAGTCCGCGTAACGCTCGTCCTGCGCCTTCAGGGCCTCGTAACAATACTCCCCGGCAAAGCTATTCGCTATCCGCCAGTAATCGGCACTCTCTGCCTGATTGTACACGGTCTCGAAATCAAGCGTCACACCACCGGAACGGGGATCATCCTTCAAGAAATAATCCGCCCCCGCATCATGGAACAATTGCGCCAAAAAGCTCTTTCCTCCCACGGCATACCAAACACCCCCACGTAACTCCCCGCTAAACACCACTGGACGCCTTTTCACCTCTCCCACCATCCCCTTCAAAGAATTATAACGTTGCTCGATACGGTCGAACTCCCGGTTTGCCACATCCTCCATGCCCAGTAACAGACCGACAAACTTGATCCACTCGGCCTGACCGAGCGGTGTCATCTCCTTGTAACCGAGATGAGGCACCAGCGGGATTCCAATATCTTTCACGGCATCATACCCCCCGCGTTTGAACGGGGAAATCAACATCAGGTCGGGATTAATACTCATAATCACCTCGTTATCGAAATTTCCCTCGATACCGATACGACGGGTTAGCCCCTCGTCCACCTGCCGTTGCATATCCTTGTTAAACAGGAAACGAGTACTCGTGATACCCACCACCCGATCCATCGCCCCCAACTTGATGAAATTGGAGAGCTGCAACGAAGTCATGCAAATGGCACTCCGCACGGGCAACGCCACCACCGGTAAATCTTTTGGGGTCTGCACCGTCGATCCACGCGGCACCAAAGCGTACTGGTAATGAGTATGACTACTCTCCTGCGGGTCCTTGATGTTCAGTACCACGTACCCCTCACGTTCCTCCAACCAAAAACCTTTAGCATACTTAATATGAATCCGGGAAACCGTATCGACCTTCTCTTTCACGGTCTGTTCTCCCGACGACTGTTTGCGTGAAGTCGACTTGCAACAAAAGAGAACACTACAAAAGCATAAAAGATAAAAAAAACGCACTACATTCATTTCTTTTCCTCCGAAAGTATTAATTAATCACGTCTCATGGCAGGTTTTCTGGCTTGTCATCTTTTCCCCTTCCCGGTATCACCAGTGGCCTAACGAAAAGATCCGCCCTCTCGGACGGGCAATGACTTTACAGCTGCGGGGACAGCCCCGGAATTTCACCGGATTCCCTTTTCTTCCAACATGAAAGCACCAAGACGCCTGCAAATATATAAATATTATTTTGAGGCTATTCCTTTTTTAGCGACTTTTGCAACGAAGAAAAAAGAAAACTAAAATGGAAGGACCTGTAACTTGTAACTTGCCGCAGGCGAGCCAAGGCAAAGTATTAGGAGTATCGTTGGGACCGGGAGAACCGGAATTGATCACGTTGAAGGCATTAAAAGCCTTACAGGGAGCGGACATTATCTATTGTCCCGGCACACAGACCAAATCCCGTTCCCGGGACATCCTGCAAGCCCTGCCCGTGGCCATGGAACGAATACGACTTTTCCACGTCCCCATGTCCAAGGATCGCACGTTTGCCAATCAAGCCTATGATGCCCTTTGCACGGAAATAGCATCCCTTGTCGCCACGGGTAAAAACGTTGCCATCACGGCGGAAGGGGATTCCGGTTTTTACTCTTCCGTGAATTACATGTTCGACAGACTCGCTTCCATGAACCTTCCCGTTACCACCGTGGCCGGTGTCCCTGCTTTTATCGCGGCAGGAGCCATCTCGGGCCTTCACATTGTGAAACAAGAAGAAAAACTCGTCGTCCTACCGGGAATAACCACCGCCAAAGAACTGGACACCCTTCTTTCCAACGGTCATGTTGTGGTGATCATGAAACTCTCGCAATGCACGGAAGAAATACACCGTTTCATGCAAAAAAGTCCCTGCCACGAGTACCACTATTACGAAAATGTAGGCACGTCAGACGAGCTACACACGACTGCTTACAACGACATCACACGCAAAGACTTCCCCTATTTCTCGTTAATGATTATTCGTCCTTGCAAACAATTGGCATAGATATTGCGTACAAGAAGACGCAAGATGAATGATTATAAACATTTTTACAGGTTAATTATATGATTCAACGAATAATATGTGCATTGTCGTTATGCCTTTTATTGTTTATCCCGTTCCATGACATCATGGCGGGGGAACTCGTGACAAGAGATTCGCTGAACAATACAACTGACACGTTGAAGAATGGATTCTTTCACCGTCTCTATCGTTATTTCGAGCAATCGAACAAGGTGAAAGAAGAAAAGAAATTCGACTTCTCCATCATCGGCGGGCCGCACTTTTCGAGTGACACGAAACTGGGACTCGGCGTGGTCGCATCCGGACTGTTCCGCATCGACCGGGAAGATAAAACCATCTCCCCGTCAAACATTTCCCTTTACGGGGATGTCACGACCACGGGTTTTTACCTGCTAGGTATCCGGGGCAACATGATTTTCCCGAAAGACCGTTTCCGGGCAAACATCAATATGTACTTTTTCTCGTTTCCCAGTGAATACTGGGGAATCGGCTACGATGCGGGGAAAGACGAGGATCACAAGACAGAGTACAAACGATTGGAACAACAGGTAAAACTGGAACTTCTATACAAACTCGCACCCAACTTGTACGCCGGGGCAAACCTCATGTTCCGCAATGTCACGGCAAGGAATTTCGATGACATCACGTTCCTCAACGGGGCCAAGAAAAACGTGAACACCTTCGGACCGGGACTCGTTATATCTTATGACTCGCGAGACTTTATCCCGAACCCGGCAAGAGGCTTTTTCGCCCAACTGGAACAACAATTCTTCCCCGGATGGCTGGGAAATGACGATAGTTTCAAACGCACAAGCGTGGATTTCAGATATTACCAGAAAATGTGGAAAGGTGCCATACTCGCCAGCCAGTTACAAGGAACATTCAACTACGGGAATACCCCTTGGAGCATGGTTTCCCTCATGGGAGGATCATACGCCATGCGAGGGTATTACGAGGGAAGATACCGGGACAACGACCTGATACAATTTCAGGTAGAGTATCGCCAGAAGATATACAACCGCCACGGAATCACCGCATGGGCAGGAGCCGGAAACGTGTTCCCCGACATGGACAAATTCAAGTGGAAACAAACCCTGCCGACCTACGGAATAGGTTATCGCTGGGAATTTAAAAACAGAGTAAACGTAAGATTAGATTATGGATTCGGCAAAGGCGTCAGCGCATTCTACTTCGGCATTAACGAAGCTTTTTAAAGGGATCGTGAATTTCGTGAAACGGCCAAAACTATTGTTTTGGCTCTTTATCGCATTGAATTTAGTCCCGAATTTCTGTCTGCTTTTCACGGAACCTCTCTCCGGACTGGGCAAAACGATCTTGATTCTGCTACCACTTGGTGTTTACATGGTCGTGTTCTCCCTGTTCAAACGGGCGGGCCTCATGCAATTGATACTGATTCCGGTACTGATCTTACACGCCTTCCAGCTCGTTTTGTTCTATCTCTTCGGAGAGTCGGTCATCGCTGTTGATATGTTCCTGAACCTACCCACCACGAACGCCTCCGAGGCCGGGGAATTGCTGGGAAATATATGGCCCTCCATTATCATTGTCTGCGTCCTTTATATCCCCGTTATCGTGCTGGCCTCTATTGCCGTACACTATAAAGTGAAACGTACTGCCGTATTCCGCAAGCACATGATCACGTGGGGAATCATCTTCTTTATCATTGGTTCCGGACTGGTCGCTTTCGAGAAACACCGGGATAACACCTACGAGGTAAAAACAGATATATACCCGGCAAACGTGATGTATAACCTATATTACGCGGGAGTGAAATGGAACCGCAGCATGAACTACCCCGTCACCTCGAAAGATTTCGTCTATCATGCCACCCGTGATTCCGTTCATCAACGCCGGGAAATATACGTGCTGGTAATCGGGGAGGCTGGAAGGGCTGAAAACTGGGAACTGTGGGGGTATCATCGGGAAACCAACCCGTTATTAAAAAACGAGGATAACTTGGTACTATACAAAGATGCCTTAACACAATCTAACACGACACACAAAAGCGTACCACTCATCTTGTCCGCCGCCGACGCTTGCCACTACGAGTACCTCTACACGCATAAAAGCATCGTAACTGCCTTCAAAGAGGCCGGGTTTAAAACAATATTCCTGTCAAACCAGACACCGAACCGATCATTCACGGATTACTTTGCCGCGGAGGCAGACATTCATGTCAATGTACGTCCACAAGCGGACGGAGGGTTAATCACGGTCAATAAATTCGACGGAGAAATGCTCCCGTTGATACAGCAATACGTGGATTCGTTGAGCGAGAACCTATTTATTGTCTTCCACACCTACGGATCACACTTCAACTATAAAGAACGTTACCCGGAAGAATTTGCCAAATTCCAACCGGCCAACGCCACGGAAGTCGAGTACAAAAACAAGGACCAACTCATCAACGCTTACGACAACAGTGTCCTGTACACGGATTACTTCCTGCACAGCCTGATCGGGATATTGAAGAACTCGGGAGCTGATGCTACCATGATTTACTCGCCGGACCACGGGGAGGATTTACTGGACGACAGCCGGAAAAGATTCCTGCACGCCTCACCGATCCCGACCTATTACCAGATACACATTCCATTCCTGATGTGGTTCTCGGATAATTACATCGACGCTAGGCCGAGGATGTACGAGGTCGCACGTTACAATAGTAGCGCCCCCATTTCTTCGAACGCCTCAATCTTCCATACCCTGTTGAATATGGCCGAGATTCAGACCCCTTATTTTGACTCCACTTACTCGCTCGTCAATCCCGGTTTTGTCCGGAGACCACGTATGTACCTCGGAGACCACGACCAACCCGTGAATTATTACGAGGTCGGATTGAAGAAACAAGATAAAGAGATGATTCTCAAAAGGGGAATGGACTGTTCAATTGAGTGATTCTATGATTTCCTATTAAGTGATTTTATGATTAGATGATTAAAAAGAGTTAAGAATTTAACATCCCGTATGATTGTTGAAAAAATAACATGCCCCTATTGTTCAAGCAATGCTTATTCACTACTTTTGAGGCGTTAATATAACCTAACTCATAAAAAGACTCCCGGAAAGGGAATCTAATCATTAAATCAAATTATACACGATGAAAGTAGCAGTAGTAGGAGCAACAGGATTAGTCGGAAGAAAAATGTTGCAGGTTCTGGAAGAAAGAAACTTCCCGGTAACAGAGTTAATACCGGTAGCCAGCGAGCGTTCGGTAGGCAAAGAAATTACCTTCAAGGGGAAAAACTACAAGGTCATGGGTATGCGGGACGCAATCAACATGAAACCTCAACTCGCTATTTTCTCTGCCGGGGGAGACACCTCATTGGAATGGGCACCCCAATTCGCCGCAGCCGGAATTACCGTGGTAGACAACTCGTCAGCTTGGAGAATGGACCCGACGAAGAAATTGGTGATCCCCGAAATCAACGCAAACACCTTAACCAAAGAAGATAAGATTATCGCGAACCCGAACTGTTCAACAATACAGATGCTGGTCACCCTAGCCCCTCTTCACAAAAAATACGGGATCAAACGCGTCGTCGTTTCCACGTACCAATCCGTGACCGGGAGCGGTTTGAAAGGAATCAACCAGCTCGAAGGCGAACGGGAAGGCCGGGAGGTGAAAAAAGCATACGCTCACCCAATTGACCGGAACTGTCTGCCGCATTGCGACTCATTCACCGACAACGGGTACACGAAAGAAGAAATGAAACTGGTCAACGAGACCTGCAAAATATTAAATGACGACACGATTAAAGTAACTGCCACAGCCGTACGGGTTCCCGTCATGGGCGGACATTCCGAAAGTGTAAACATCGAATTCAAACAGGATTACGACCTTGACGAACTTCGTGACCTGCTCGCCCATTCAGAAGGTATCATCGTGCAGGACGATCCCGCCCAGAACCTTTACCCGATGGCCATCACAGCCAACGAGAAAGACGAAGTCTTCGTGGGCCGCTTACGCCGGGATTTCTCCCAACCCAACAGCCTCAACCTGTGGGTAGTTTCCGATAACCTACGCAAAGGTGCCGCCACAAACGCCGTGCAGATAGCGGAATACTTGTACAAACACGATCTTTTGTAAGAACCCGTAAGTTCATTATTAAAAATGAAGGTCAGCAATAATTATTTGCCGGCCTTCATTTTTTTTATAAACACTGTCACCCGCAACTACCCGTTCCGGATTTAATAACGTGTTCTGTGATCGTAAAATCATTGTAAATTTAAAACTTGTAACATGAAATGTAAGTTTATTATTTTTCTAATCGCACTAACCTCTTGTACTCATACTGCAAGAAGTCAAAACAACATCACGCTCTCCGTAGATGTGGAGAAAACCCCGGAAATGGGTTTTGTCATTTCCTACTTGAAAGAGTCCATGATTGGTATGGATTTCGATGACAAAGGACATGCAGAATATCGTATCGAAGATATGGATGCGATTTACTTAACCCTCCATAACGGCTTTGCCGAGCAGAAGACGATTTATGCCGAAAAAGGAGATCACATCCAATTATCCTTTGACGGAGAAAGCATGAAGAAAACACTAAAAATGGAGGGAGTGCGAGAAAACATTGCCGATTACTTGAAGAACGTGAAAATATCAGGGCCCGCGAATAAGGACTTCGCTTTAGACATAAAAGACTTTGTGAAATTGCTGAAAGAAAAAGTAAAGAAGAATCAACAATTGTTAGACAGCCTGACACCAGCCTTGACAAAGGAAAGCAGTAAATTCATCAAACTCGAAAAAAATCGGATTAAATACATGCTAGGCTTGTCATTACTCGACTATCCCCGGATGCACCCCTATATGGCAAAGATTGAATATACCCCGGGAGATGATTATTACAACGAGCTTAAAGCTTGGTTGGAAGAAGACCTAAATTCATTGTGCCTATGGCAATATCGCACTCTCATGACCGAAGTTCCCACATTCATCATGAGTCGTAAAACGCCTATTCATACTCCCTACGAAAAAGCCATGAAACAAATGGAGTACATCAACAATAACACCAAAGATGAACAAGTTAAACAGAATTTACTCACCATTATTGCCAACAATTATATCAAGGATGCCGGAATTCAGAAAAGTACGGAACTGGATGCTTTCTACCGGAAACACGTGACAGACAAAGAACTACTTGCCCAATACCAGCAGACGTATGATAGTTGGGCCGCAGTTTCCCCCGGACAACCTGCTCCGGATTTTAAAGCCGTTGATATTTCAGATAAAGAATTCTCCCTTAAAGACTTCAAGGGCAAATATGTTTGCCTCTATTTGTGGCCATGTGTCAGTCCCGCAATACAACAATTTTCCGAGTTGAAAAAACTACAACCTCTATTTAAAAAGAAAAACATCGTTTTGGTTAACTTGTCTATTGACAATAAAAAAGACAACTGGGTTCAAACCATACAAAACGAGGAAGCACAAGTCGGGACTCATCTTTACGCGGGATTCGATAAACATTTTTTACAGAAATGTCATTACAGTGCTGCCAGCATGGTTCAATTTATTTTCATTGATCCCGCTGGAAAGATCATAGAATTACAAGCCCCTCTCCAGTCTTCCAACATGGAAGATTTTATCAAAGAGACCATCCAAGATTAGACTTTTGCGGCCCGTGCATGGGGCCGCAACTTTTTTATTTCAATAAGTTTTTGTTTATTTGCAAAAACAATTGGAAATCACACCGTGTCAAGTCAAGAGAAATTCTTAAAAGGGATAAATCAGAAAGAATCTGATGCATGGAAAGAGCTATATCGCTATTTCTACGGGACTCTATGCAATTACACGACCAAAATTGTTGTAGACGAAACCGTGGCGGAAGACATCGTTCAAGAATGCTTTATCTCCATCTGGAATTCTTCGCTCCATTTCCAAGAGATGAAAGCCCTCTCGGTTTATCTATACCGTTCGGTACACAATAACGCTTTAAAATATCTCCGGGATAAAAATGTCGATAATCAAAGATTACAAAGATGGAGCAAAGAACAAGACGATGTTGAAGATGTTGATTTCTACCAAGCCGTCGAAGAAGAGCTTATCCGCAAATTACACGTGGTCATTGATCAATTACCGGAACAACGTAAAAACATCTTGCTATTGAGTATTGACGGGTTGACCGTGCAAGAGATTGCCGACCAACTGAATATCAGCATCAACACGGTAAAAACGCAAAAGAAAAGAGCCTACGTGTTTCTCAAAGAAAATTTAAAACAAAGTTTACTTCTCATATACATTCTAGAAATATTAAAGTAAAAAAATTACTCTAGCTGTCACCCGCATATAGCACTTTCGGATTTATAGATAAAATAACGCATAAAAATCGAATCCGATGAAATGGAATGCATTATCAGATAAGACCGAGTGGCTATTAAAAAAGATCACAGAACACACGGAAGAACCTATCGATGACAATATGCTAAAACAACTTGCAGATAAACTGCAAGAGAAGGGTTACGTATCCAAAAAACTTCGGGAACAACAACGCTTCAATTACCTAAAGGCCTACCAGCAAGTTGTTCAACCAAGAAAAAGATGGGTGTCACCCGGCTTATTAAAAATTGCAGCCGCCATTATTATCCTAATCGGAACAGGGACATTCCTGTATTTCCAGCAACTTCCCGAATTGACACCTACCCCAGATGAACTCTTTCTTACCGAAGTACATCCGGGAACACGTAAAGCTTTCTTGATTAAACATGATGGTCTGGAAATTGAATTGAAAGGAGACTCCGTGAAAATCGACGAACAAAACGGGATTAACATTCATATCGATTCCATGGGGCTACGGTATGATACCGAACAGGCTCAACAGCAAACGGCAACCCTCTATAACACGCTGGTTGTTCCCCGGGGAGGAGAATACTCGTTAGTGTTGGCAGACGGGACAAAAGTGTGGCTGAATGCCGATTCTGAATTAAGGTACCCGATCCAATTCACGGGTAACACAAGAGAAGTTTCCGTGGTAGGAGAGGCTTTTTTTGAAGTTACAAAACAAGAAGGCAAACCTTTTATCGTGAAGACGTCCCTAGGAAACATCACGGTTCTCGGTACTCAATTTAACGTGTGTAACTATCCGGGAAAAGAGAAACTCGTAACCACGTTAGTACAAGGAAAAGTATCTTGTGATCTACCGAATGGTAAGAGCATTGTCCTTGCTCCCGATCAACAATTATCGATCAACGGGAACGGAGAAAGTAAGTTAAGAACAGTGGACACCAAGTACTTCACCTGCTGGAAAGATGGTATGTTCTTGTTTGAGGAAATGAGGATGGAAGATATTCTGGAACAATTGTCCAGATGGTACGATATTCACATTTTCTACACGAATGAAGAGGTAAAAGATTTGCATTTTTCGGGAGACCTCAGTCGTTTCAAGGATATTATAACTTTCATCGAGATGTTCGAAAAAAGTGCTGATGTAAAACTAACATTAAAAGGGAATACTTTAACAGTAGGTTTATAAAAAAACAAACCGGACCAAGCGCCAACTAAAATCCGGTTTGATATGGTTTAATTTATATAACTAAACGTCTCAAAATTATGAAAAAAAAAGGAAGAATCATGCAGGTTCTTGCAAGCTTTCTGTTTTTATTTGTTTTGCTTACGTGTCATATGAACTTAAAAGCACAAGGCAAAGCAGTAAACATGAACTACAAAGAAGTTTCTTTTGTCGAAGCGATCAATTCTTTTCGGCAACAAACCGGGGTAAAATTTCTTTACAACTTGGAAAAAGTAAAAGATAAAAGATGTAAAGACCTCGTACTGAAAAATGTACCTGTAAACAAAGCTATTGAAACCGTACTAAAACACTTCGGTTTAACCTATTCGATGGTGGAAGGGGTGGTCGTCGTGAAAGAGACGGAAGAAACATCCCCTACGACTTCGACACACACGATCACCGGCAAAGTCGTCGATCAAGCCGGCAACCCGCTCCCCGGGGTAACGGTAATTATTAAAGGAACAAAATCGGGTGTCGCAACAGACGTAAACGGAAATTTCACGATCACGTTAAATGAACAAAAAGAACAAACTCTCATTTTCTCATTCGTGGGTATGCAAACGAAAGAGGTCTCCTGCATGGCCGGGAAAACCGTGACGGTAATCCTTGAGCCAGAGGAGGCCCAACTGGATGAAGTCGTGGTGACAGGTTATCAAAGCATCAATCGCCGGGACATGGTAGGTTCTTACACGACAGTAAAAGCCGCAGATATTATGATGCCGGCATACAATTCTATCGACCAAATGTTACAAGGGAAGATTCCGGGAATGGTTGTCGTCAATTCCTCTTCTCGTATAGGTAGTTCACCTAAAATCACGATCCGCGGAACTTCCACTATTTTCGGAAACACGGATCCGCTATGGGTCGTTGACGGCATCATCCAGCCAGACCCACTCCCCATTGATGCCAGCTCCGCTGTAACGGAAGATATGAAAAACTTGATCGGGAACCAGATATCATGGTTAAATCCTGCTGACATTGAAACAATTACTGTTTTAAAAGACGCATCCGCAACGGCTATTTACGGTTCAAAAGCTTCCAACGGGGTCATCGTGATTACCACGAAGAAAGGGAGCGCAGAGAGAACAAGCATTCGTTATTCAACGAATTTATCATTTAGAGCCCGTCCTAACTACGGGATGTTCAACTTCATGAACTCCAAAGAACGGATTCAATTCAGTAAAGAAGCTTATGACGCCGGAATCAGGTACCAGAGCGATCCTCTTCCTCAAATATATACCTATGAAGGGTTAATGGCCATGTACAATAATCGTCAAATCAGCGAAGAAAATTTCATGAAACAGATGGAATACTTGGAAACGTGTAACACTGATTGGTTTGACATCCTGTGTCGAAATTCTGTCAGTCATTCTCATAACTTAAGTATTACCGGAGGTTCCCAGAAAGTGACATACAATGCTTCTTTTGGCTACTCTTCAAGCCACGGAACGCAAAAAGGTGATGACATGACACAATTTAACGCTCGATTGAATGTCAACGCCCAACTACTGGAATCTCTTTCTGTTAATTTCAATCTAAGTAATTCATTTACTGACAGGAAAGGATATGGACCGGGAGTTAGTCCTGAAACTTACGCAAAACAAACCAGCCGGGCAATTCCTTTTGTTGATGAAAACGGAGATCGGGTATTTTATAAACAATACTACGAGTACAAACTAAATAGAACCGGACAACTTGAATACGGTTACAACATCTTGAACGAGATGGAAAACAGTTACTCTAAAAATAAAGCAAAAAACGTAAATATGTCACTTAACGTGAATTGGAATATTGTTACCTGGCTTCAATACCAATTCGTGGGAAGTATTGCTTTCAACCTGAATAATTCGGAATCATTTGCAGGAGAGAAAACATCCTACATTGAACTCAACTATCGAGGTTACGCTTATGGCTCAGAGTCATCCGGTTCCGCCAAATTCAAAGCAGCGTTATTACCATTCGGAGGTGAACTGGCCACAAACGAGACAAACAATACCTCGTACAATATGCAACACAAAATCGTGTTCTTCAAAACCATTCACGAATTCCACCGGATCAACGCAATGGCCGGAATGGAAATCCGTTCAGAAGCAAACAAAAATAACACAAACACGGTTTGGGGATACGTTCCCGAACGAGGCGAGATATTAGTCTCTCCCTCCAAGCCGACAGAAATTGTTCCCGTTGGCGGAGTCGTCCCTATTTCCTGGGGTGCGCTGGATAAACTCTACCAAGGAGGATGGGCAAACACAAGTATTACCAATAATTTCGTGTCATTTTTTGCTACGTTAGCCTATTCTTTAAAAGATCGCTACGTATTCAATGCCAACATAAGATCAGACGCATCTAATAGATTCGGGCAAGATGTCAACAACCAATTTGACCCGACATATTCCTTCGGTATATCTTGGAGAATTGCCGAGGAGGAATTTATAAAAAACTACCTGTCATGGCTCAACCAATTGAATTTACGTGCGACCTACGGGATTCAAGGAAATGTTGTAAATTCCGTAAGCCCTGATCTTATCGCCCAGTACCGGGGAATTATGGAAGGTTATGACGAATATTACTTGAGCATATCCAGTTTGCCCAATCCCCTGTTAAAATGGGAACGCACAAAAACTTGGAACTTAGGGTTAGACATGCAATTGTTTAATGGTATCACCATGAGTTTCGAATACTATGGAAGACGTTCAAATGCCATTATCAATCAGGATATTGCACAAGAATACGGTATAGCAACTATGAAATTAAACGGAGGTCGGATTCATAATCACGGAATTGAATACTCTATAAATTTAACTCCATACAAAAGAAAAGATTTCGCATGGACCGTCGGTATCAACGCATCGAAAAACTGGAATAAAGCCCAAAACGATGACGTCCGGATAAAAGCAGATAAACTGACAAAAGATAATTTCCTTAACGGTAGTACTGACCGTTTATTAAAGAAAGGATATCCACTAAGTGCCTTCTGGTCATATTCTTTTGCCGGACTTGACCCGCAAACAGGTTACCCTACCTTCAACCGCATTGATTTCGACGAAATCGACCCCGATATTGATCCTACCACGTTTTTGGTATATTCCGGTCAAAAGGACCCTTACTTCACGGGTGGAGTTAACACACGTGTGCGCTACAAGAGTCTGTCATTAGGTGTCGATTTTTCCGTGTTACTCGGTGCCAAGAAACGCCTTCCGAATCCTTATGCAAATTTCAACTACGGGAAACTTCCGGACCCTTACCATAACCTGTCGAAAGACCTGCTAAAACGGTGGCAAAAACCCGGCGATGAAAAACACACGATTTACCCGGCTTTATACACTTCCGTCGAAGACGTATATAACATACAACTTCCTGACGGAACACAATCCAATTCCATTTACTCCATGTGGGCAAATTCCGATGCAATGGTTGTTAATGCCTCTTTTTTACGATGTAATCAAATTTCAGTATCGTGGAATATGCCACCCCGGATATGCTCTAAATTCGGAGCCACCAATTGTTCGATTAGTGCAAACCTCAATAACCCATTCGTCATTGGCAGTAATCGTTTCAATGGATTCGACCCGGAGTTAGGAGATAGTGTCATGCCCAAGATCTTTTCTTGTGGTTTAAGTGTAGGATTTTAAAGATAACATTATGAAACAACGAATTATATTTCTTTGCATTGTAAGTCTAATTCTTGGAAGTTGTGGAGATTTTCTCGAACCCAAATCCAAGAGTGAATTTGTTCCCAAAGACGCCAACTCCTTAAGTGAACTTTTACTTGGAGAAGCTTATCCTCGTAACGATATTACAGAATTAAATGTATTTCTCCACCTATTGGATGACGATATCGCCCCAGCTCCTTATCAAGAAGTGCAGGTCGGTTCAGATGCAAACAGATGGTATGCTCCTTACACTTGGCAATCCAACATGTATGACATTATGGGTTCTGCCGGAGAGAAATACACAAACCTTTATAGCTCTTATTATGCCTTGATATTAGGAGCAAATGCTATTCTGGACTATGTTGATGATATAAACGATGACAAGAATGCTATCAATTCGGTAAAAGCCCAAGCTTTAGCCCTTCGCGGATTCCTTTATTTCAATTTAATCAACATATTCGGAACCCCTTACAACTACGATAAAACAGCGCTAGGTGTTCCATTGAAGTTAAATAGTGGTATTGAGGAATCCGAACTGAAGAGAAACACCGTAGAAGAAGTGTATGTTCAAATTATAAAAGATCTTCTAGAAGCCGAACGCTTATATAAGACCTTACCGAGCGATCAACAATGGCAACCCAACAAAAGAACCAGCCTTCCCATGGTTCATCTCCTTCTTTCCAGAGTTTATTTATACATGGAAGAATGGGAAAAAGCCGCAACCTTCGCAAATCATGTCATTACAAACGGGAATTTTCATTTATTGGATCTGAACACAATCAAAACATACTCAGAAGAAGACCCTAGTATCCCCTCTTACATAAACTATCACTCTTACACGACGTCGAGCGAAGTTATTTGGGTATACGGAAATATTACAGATGTAACCAAATATGTTTACAACGCAAGCGCCTCAACAAATGACCATCCGTTTTTTAGAGCCTCGAAAGAACTCATGAATTGTTTTGACGAAACAGAAAACGACCTGCGTAAAGAACGTTACGTCATTCGTAGTAAATTTCAAATTATCAATGAAGATAACGAGCTTGAAGCAATGCCCTCAGCTTTCGGGAAAATAAACGTAAGTTCTAAGGCATATTATCAACCGGTTGCAACGAATGATGCTTTTGGTAGAAGTCTTCGATTGTCGGAAGCTTACTTGAATTTCTGTGAGGCAAAAGCCATGCTTTACAAAGCCGGAGTAGCGAATGCCGGACAAGAAGCCCTAAATACACTAAATGAATTTAGAAGATTCCGGTTTCCTTTAAATTATCAAAACGAGAATATCACGGACCCCGAGAAATTAATTACATTTATACATAACGAACGACGTCGAGAACTCTGCTTTGAGGATCATCGCTGGTTTGATTTACGCCGTTGGGGAATGCCACAAATTCAACACACATGGCACCCAGATGCGCAATCAACGCTCGTTTACACGCTCAAAGAACATGATCCCGGATACACGATTCCATTACCTCCCGATGCTTTGGAATTGAATAATTTACTAGAACAAAACCCATTGGCCCCCGCACCACGCAACGGTATTAACCTTTAATTAAATAGTATGCCATGAAACAGATCATATTGTTAATAGCTATAAGTAGTATCTTCATATTAACCTCCTGTTACAATGAAGGTGATGTTACCCCTTCCGGTAATTATTCGGTTTTACGACTTGAATTCCCTCAAGGAAACAATTCGTGGGATAAAGAAATCAAGGACATTCACGATGTCTATGGGGTATACTTACTATATAAAGGTATTACCCCCCAAGATCTTAATCGCAAATGGACTTCCTTGGGTACAGGCAAATTATATTACGGGAATGATTTAACAGACGAACAAACACCGTATTACGTCGACTTTCTCAAAAATCATGTTCTCAATTATGTAACTCCGGAAATTGCTAAACTAGTGTTACCAGCCAAAATATATATGCTGGATAATTTAAGAGGATTGTACCCGGGAGAGGATCCCAATGGGACCGGAACGGGAACAGGAACAGGAACGGGAACAGGAACAGGAACAGGAACAGGGACCGGAACAGGAACGGGGGACCGCAATTTTGTAGGATTAAAAACAGACGGTTTTGATTATTGGGCAATTAGCTTCACTGCCGATCAAATTGCTCATCCTAATTCACAAGATTTAAAAATCAAAAGAGCAACATTACTTTATCTAATGTTTGAAGCGGCTTTACAAAACAAAGTAATAAATGAACCGGATAGTTTTAAACAAGGAATTGACTACACCACTGCAATTACAAACAGTCAAAAAGACAAGCCAAATTATTATTTAACTCGAGGTTTTATTAACATTCTTGCCAGAGATTTTAGTAAAGAAAGCTCGCCGTATAGTATATCCGAATATACAAATGCAAGTTGGGACACAAAAGCCTACCCGTATAGAGACTATCTATCCTACATAAGAGCAGCCATATTTTACACGAAAGAAGAATTTCAAGAAAAATATTCTCCGGAAACATATCCTCTTGTCAACTCAAGATATGAGATCGTAGTAAACCATATAAAAAACAATTACAACATTGATCTCGAAGGAATAGCCAAAGGACCTCAGAAATAAGGTGCGTCAAAAGTCCTTTCGTTAATTACGAATCCCACACCACAACTCCCCTCTCCTTACACGGGAGGGGAGTTGGAGTAACTCGAAAAAAACATAATCTCTCACAAGATATGAAGATAAAAATTTTAATTTTCCTGCAACTATTATATTTTCCTCTTTTTGCACAAAACCTCAATGCATATCAGCATCTAAAGCAAGAATGGTCAAAGAATTTTTCCTCCGCCAAAGATATTATCAAGACTTATCACAATAATACCAAACGAACAAACACGGCAGCATTTACTACCATCAATAATTGCTTTATGACCTTAAAAAGCGGAGAATACATCATTTGCAGTAAAGGAGAAAAAGAAGATATTCAACTTTTACTTCAGGAAATTTCACCCATAGTGTTAAATGACTCCTCGGTCATCACATTCATGCAACAAAATTCTCCAGAAGAATTCACGAATTATTATTACATGATTCTCGCCTTAAAAGAAGGAGAGTCTTTTGATGCAGCAAGAGACGGTATCACCATCTCGACACAATTTCCCACAAGAGCCCTCAATCATAATGACTACACGAAACTAAATGAAATCTTTTCCGGTAACAATAAATTATTACATGAGATTTATCTGGAAAAAATAAAATTCCTTCTTCAAAACAATGGCTGTACAAAAGAAATTGCCCAACTACGCCCAATCATAGAATCACATGTAGAATCCTCTCCCTTAAAACTTGAAATATTAAAACTATACACGCAATATGAACTCTTGGGCCAAGGCAAACCGGCACCATTATCTTCATTACAAGATTCGGATGGGAACATCTACACATTCGGTAATTTTAAAGGCAAAGTCATCGTTGTAGACGTATGGGCCACGTGGTGTTGCAGTTGCATTGAAAAAATGCCGAAGTTCATTCAATTAAAGAATGAATTTCAAGAAAATGGAAACATTATTTTCCTAACAGTTTCTATTGATCAAGAAAGAACCCGGGATAAGTGGTTAAAAGCTATCAAGGAAAACAACATGACCGGATTAATAAATCTTATTATCTCTCCCACAGGAGATTCTCATTTTGAAACAGATTATCAAATAGTAGGAGTACCTCGTTATTTCATCATAGACAAAGAAGGAAAAATCATCACCGTATTTGCCCCTAGTCCCGACAAAGAAATGAAAGACTTAATTCAAAACATCTTAAAATCATAACCATGAAATTTATTTCTATCATTAGCTTATTACTTCTTCTAACCAGCAACAGCATTGCTCAAGAAGGTACGAACTTCGAGGATCTAACCTTTCAGGAAGCCCTAGCAAAAGCAAAAACAACCGGGAAGAAATTATTCATCGACTGTTACACGAAAACCTGTGGACCATGCAAATACATGGTCAAATTTATTTTCCCGTTAAAAGAATGCGGGGAATATTTCAACAAGAACTATATCTGCATCATGAAAGATATGCAAGAAGGAGAAGGGATTGATATTGCGCAAAAATACAACGTACAAATCTATCCGACATACTTGTTTATCAACCATGACGGAAGTCTCTATTGCCGCATGGACGGGGGAGGCGTGTCAAAGCCCGAAGATAATTTCGTGCAAAAAGTCAAAAACGCAATCGAACTGACAGAATTAAACAAGGAGTACGCCGCGGGAAACCGAGAGCAGGCATTTCTAAAAAAATATATAACTATTTTGCAAAAACAGGATAAACAAAAACTACAAATCGTTCTGGGAGAAACGATGCCCCAACTGGGAGTCAAAAAACTATGCGAAGCAGAAAACTGGTCCCTCATTAAAACAGAAATAACAAATGTCGACACCCCTCTATTCCGCTATCTGGTTGACAATCGAAAAGCTTTTAGCAAACAAATCGGACAGCAAGAAGTCGAAGAGAAAATCATGTCGGCCTATTTAGAAGAATTCCGCATCTTTAAATCAATGGGAATAGACTTCGAGAAACGTATCGCTGACCTTAAACTTTTTGAAAAAGACCATTACAAAGGAGTTCTTTCACTAAGATATTGTATGTTATTCCGCCAAATAATCGACAACAAGCAAAAAGACAGGATTCCTGAAATTCTCACGGTATTACGGGATCTACCCGAACGGATTACAGATACCAAAGAACAAATGAACGTGTTGCAAGAACTCAAAGGATTCCAACAAATAGCAAATCAACAACAGAAAGAGAAAGCTTGTTCTTATTTGGAGGAGATCTGCAAAAAACTCCAACCGACTCAAACAAAACAAGTCGAAAGAATAATTACACGCATCAAGTAATAACCCCACGAAGAGATCATCTAACACCCGGTGATCTCTTCTAAAAAGATTTCATGTATCCCCGTTAATTCTTCGTACTCGCAACAGACATGACAGGCATATCCATCATCCACCGGACAGGCATGCACGTATAGCGGTAACTTATTTCCCCTTTCAAATAAAGACACACCTCCCCCGGAAAACGAAACAATAAAACTATTTAACGGGCGGGCCAATCCGGTACCTATATATTTCAAAAAGCTTTCCTTCACAGACCAATAATTAAAAAATAATTGATCCTGCTTATCCTCTTCCAACATTTTCAATTGTGCCACCTCTTCCCCGTGAAAAAAACGTCCCGCAACCTCCATACGAGCTTTTGCCCGTTTTTCAATATCAATACCGATCTCCCGATCAGACACGGCACAAACAACGTAATCCCCTGAATGTGAAATATTAAAAAATACATTTTCTACACCCACAATAAAAGGTTTTCCCTTCTCTCCCCGGTCAATCCGATAATCTTCCGAGGTCAAATTCCAACATTTTTTCAGAGCAAAACGAACCAATGCCTCTCCTAACAACCTGCGAAGGGCAACTTCCTTGTTTCCATACCCGAGGGCTTCGGCACAACATTCTTTAGACACAACAGATCGTAACCCGACAAACATTTTATCCCGATTAGCTCCTGCCGGAATTTGAATAAATAATACTTCAATCATAACACAAAGGTAAAAAAGTTAGAGACAACTATTTTTCTTTTCTAAAACAAATAATCCAAAAAACCTAATAAACACGGCCATCTTAACGTTATTTTAAAATTACAAGATAAAAATTTTAAGAAAATATTCACATTTCTCGGCAAAAAACTTGTTTATATCATTTTTATCTTCTATTTTTGAAACATCAAATTAACGTTTAAATAACATTTAAAGAAACGTCATGGAAGCAAAGAAAACATCCCGTTCCGATCTTGAGAACAAGCGGTTTATTTTCCGCGAGATCGGTTTTATTGTAGCCTTGGCTACGGTGTTTTTTGCCTTTGAGACAAAATACTACCAGGAAGAGGCCAAAGAGATCACGTTTCCAGTAGAGACGAGTGATATAGAGGAAGTTCTTCCCGTTTTTGTACCACAAAGAGCTTCACAACCACTTCCCAAGATTTCCGTGAAACCTTTGGATTTCATCGAGGTCGTGGAAAACGAGATGGATCTTGAAAATGAGATGGACGTTGTTGATGATAACGAAAATACGAAAGGCTCTTTAACGGGTAAGGCTACCGACTGGCAGAGCGGGTATGATGACGAGGGTGATGATCCCGGGGAGAGAGATCTTCCGTTTATTACAGTTGAAAAAATGCCTCGTTTTAACGGAGACTTGAACAAATGGCTTAGGAAAAATTTAAGATACCCGGCAAGATGTGCAGAAATGGGCATCGGAGGAAAAGTATTTGTTGAATTCGTGGTAGAGAAAGACGGTAGCATCAGTTCCATTAACGTGGTACGCTCCGCTGATCCAGATTTGTCACAAGAAGCCATCCGCGTGGTTAAGGCCATGCCGAAATGGGTTCCGGGAATGCAACGGGACAAAGCCGTAAGAGTTCGGTTTACCATCCCGATCACATTCCAGTTAAAATAAGAGAAACATACAGTGATTTACATACAATACGAACATTCCGAAAAAGGACAACCGATCAAGGTTGTCCTTTTTTACTTTCCCTCTCCCAAGCTATCATCGACATGAAATCAACCTGATATGAACAACAACCCAAACTTTTAAGAAGATTTTAATGAAGTTTAGCGATCATTTTAACATTTTCTTCAAAAAAAAGGAGAGAAATATTGCGGTTTATTATGAATTTGACTATTTTTACCCACGCAAATTGTGAGAAAAACAGAACTATAATATTAAACTAATAACATGGAAGTAAAAAAATCACCTAAAGCAGATCTTGAAGGGAAAAAGACCATTTTCCTTGAGATCGGTTTTGTTATAGCTCTAGGGATTCTACTGAGTGCTTTCAACTGGAAGACCAACACGAAAGTAGAAGAAGGGTTTGTTATTACCCAAGAAGAGCAGGTTGAGGAGGAAATCATTCCTATTACTCAACAAATGATGAAACCGCCCCCACCTCCTCCTCCAGCCCCGAAATTGACGGACTTGATCGAGATCGTGGAAGATGAATTAAGTATTGACGAGGAACTTGAAATCGACGACGTTGAAGCAGATGTTGAAAACAAGAGTAATTATAACTTCGATTACGACGGAGACAGCTGGGGAGAAGAAGAGAGTGATGGAGAAGCTGATATTTTCCAAGTAGTAGAAGATATGCCGCAGTTCCCCGGAGGTAGTGTACAAAAATGGATCGCGAAGAACGTAAAATACCCGATGATCGCACAAGAAAATAACATTCAGGGTAAAGTTTTCGTACAATTCGTGATCGAGAAAGACGGTAGTGTTAGCGACGTGAAAGTTGCCAGATCCGTTGACCCATCTTTGGACAAGGAGGCTATCCGCGTGGTAAAAGCCATGCCGAAATGGAAACCTGGGAAACAGAGAGGTAAACCGGTTCGAGTATCTTACACTGTACCTATCAACTTCCAGTTACAGTAAATAAGACATGTTAAATTATAACAAGGGGCTGTCGATCATCGTCAGCCCCTTCTTTTCCTATTTATGAGCGAATATTTTTACACGAAAAAAGAAGCAGAAAAAGCCATTCTTGTAGGTGTAGCGCTACAATCAGAAAACATCAGCTACGACATGATGTGTGAATACTTAGACGAACTCGCTTTCCTAGCAGAAACGGCAGGAGCGGAAACCGTGAAAATATTCACGCAAAACTTGGATAAACCGGTAACGGCTACCTTTGTCGGTAAAGGAAAATTGGAAGAGATCAAAACATACGTTGAAGATAACGATATTGACTTGATCATTTTTGATGATGAACTAAGCCCGACACAAATCAGAAATTTGGAACGAGAATTAAAAGGAAGAAAAGTCCTTGACCGCACCAATCTCATCTTGGATATTTTTGCCAAAAGAGCCCGTACGGCAGAAGCAAAAGCTCAAGTTGAACTGGCACAATATCAATACCTACTTCCTCGTCTGACGGGTATGTGGACTCACTTGGAAAGACAAAAAGGAGGTATCGGACTTCGCGGTCCGGGTGAAAGTGAAATCGAGACCGACAGACGCATCATCCGGGACAAAATCACCCGCCTGAAAGAGCAGTTAGCCAAGATTGACAAACAGATGGTCACACAACGGAAAAACCGCGGAAAACTCGTACGAGTAGCCTTAGTGGGTTATACCAACGTGGGTAAATCCACGCTCATGAATCTCCTGAGCAAATCGGAAGTATTCGCCGAGAACAAGCTTTTCGCAACCCTAGATACCACGGTACGCAAGATAGCCATAAAAAATGTCCCGCTACTACTGGCGGACACGGTCGGTTTTATCCGTAAACTTCCCCACCACCTCGTGGAATCATTCAAATCCACGCTGGACGAGGTGAGAGAAGCAGATGTCATTTTGCATGTAGTCGACATCTCACATCCCCAATTCGAGGATCAAATCCGGGTTGTAAATGAAACGCTGGGAGAGCTAATGGATAATTCTAAACCCACGATTACCGTATTCAATAAAATAGATGCCTTCACGTACACGAAAAAGGAGGAAGACGATCTCACTCCTATCGAACGGAAAAACTATAGCCTAGAGGACTTGAAACAAATGTGGATGTCCAAACAGGAAGGAGAAACCGTGTACATTTCAGCTAAATCCAAAGAAAATATCGAGGAATTGAAAGAAAAGATATACGATATTGCCAAAGACATTCACTCGGCACGTTTCCCATTCAACGATTTCTTGTACCGGGATTTCGAGATAGACGAAGAGACAAAATAAGGTGCTATCAAGAAAAAAAAAATAGGGAAATCAGACCCTTTCCCCTTCAGGAGCGACATTTGGATGCCGCTCCTTTTTTATACTGGGAATCAGTAATATATATAATTATACATCTTTCACCTATTTTCTGACAAAACCATTCGTTTATTTTGATTTCTGGCTATTTTTTTGTATATTAGAGGTATAAGCTTAACCATCATAAATAAACATTATGGAAGTAAAGAAATCATCAAAGGCAAACCTCGAAAACAAAAAAGGAATCTTCTTCGAGATCGGACTAATCGTAGCATTAGCCTGCATATTCCTTGCTTTCGAGTGGAAAGTCGACGTGAAGATGGAAGAAGGCTTCATAGTAATAAACACGGAAGAACAATTGGATGAAGAGATCATACCCGTCACCCAACGAATACAACACGCTCTTCCGCCACCACCTCCCGCACCCCGGCTAACCGACCTGATAGAGATCGTAGATGAAGAAATAAACTTGGACGACAACTTGGACATCATGGACGTGGAAGCCAACGTTGCCAACCACGGAGTTTACGACTTTAGCGGCACGGGTAACGGGTACGAAGGTGACTACGGGTATGGGGATGAATATTCCGGGGAATCCGAAGTATTCGCGGTTGTTGAAGAAATGCCCAAATTCCCGGGAGGCAATGTACAGAAATGGATTTCCAAGCACATCAAATACCCGATGATCGCTCAGGAAAATAACATCCAAGGTAAAGTTTTTGTACAATTTGTTATCGAGAAAGATGGTAGCGTTTCAAACGTGCAAGTCACTAGATCCGTGGATCCTTCCCTAGACAAGGAAGCCATTCGTGTCATTCAATCCATGCCGAAATGGACTCCCGGAAAGCAAAGACAGAAACCGGTGAGAGTATCTTTCACGGTTCCTATTAATTTCCAATTACAATAAATGAATAGAGGCTGCATCCAATGCAGCCTCTATTCATTTATTTTATAAACTCGCTTACTTCACCGTAATCAAGAAATAATTCTTTTTCCCGCTTTGCAAAAGGATAAACTTACCGTCGATCAAATATTCGGGAGTAACTACTAATTCTTGATCCTGCACTTTCTCCTTATTTATACTGATCGCATTTCCCTTCAATGCACGCCGAGCCTCTCCTTTTGAAGACATCATGGAAGTTTTCTCTGCCATCAAGTCCACGATATGAATTCCGGCCTCTAAATCAGTTCGTGCAACGTCAAATTGAGGCACCCCTTCGAAAACAGACAATAGCGTGTCTTCATCCAAACGTTTCAACGCATCGGATGTTGCATTACCGAAAAGAATTTGGGAGGCCTCCAAAGCGGAATTATAAGCTTCCTCCCCGTGAATCAGGCAAGTCACCTCCTTCGCCAACACCTTCTGCAACTTTCTCAAATGCGGGGCCTCTTGATGTTCTACAATCAAGGCATCAATCTCTGCCGGTGGCAATATCGTGAAAATCTTGATATACCGGGCAGCGTCCTCGTCCGTGCTGTTCAGCCAGAACTGGTAGAACTTGTAGGGAGAAGTCCGCCGCGGGTCCAGCCACACGTTACCCGATTCCGTTTTCCCGAATTTTTTACCGTCACTTTTGGTCATTAACGGCCAAGTCAAACCGTAAGCTTCCCCACCATCTTTCCGGCGAATCAGTTCCCCGCCCGTGGTGATATTTCCCCATTGATCGGAACCACCCATTTGCAACAGGCAGTTATAATTACGACGCAAGTACAAAAAATCATACCCTTGCACCAGCTGATAAGTAAACTCCGTGAATGACATCCCGTTTGTCGAATCGGCGCTTAATCGCTTCTTCACGGAATCCTTCGACATCATGTAATTCACCGTGATATGTTTCCCCACTTCCCTGATAAAATCAAGGAAAGAGAAATTTTTCATCCAGTCATAATTATTCACCATGATCGCCGCGTTCGGCTCGCTCGAATTGAAATCAATAAACTTGGACAACTGGGCCTTAATCCCTGCCATGTTCTTTTGGATGGTATCCTCGTCCAACAAATTCCGTTCTAAGGATTTACCGCTGGGATCTCCGATCATACCCGTTGCTCCACCAATCACGAAAATCGGTTTATGCCCGGCCATCTGTAAATGTTTCATCATCATAACCGACACGAGGTGACCTATATGTAACGAATCAGCCGTCGGGTCAATTCCGACATAAGCCGTCGTTTGTTCTTTTGCTAATTGTTCTTCGGTTCCCGGCATGATATTATGAATCATCCCTCTCCATCTTAGTTCTTCAACAAAATTCATCGATTCTTAATTTTTAATTCGCCTTTGCGAGTTATAAGTTAATAAGTTACGAGTTTTTTTCAACTCTTATCTTTTAATTTTTAGCTTTCAATTTTTAGCTTATTTTATCGCACTTTCGTAAACGCCATTTGCAAAGTTAACAAAAGGTTTGTACAACAAGCTATCACTCTTCGTTTTTGCCGAAATAAAATCATAACGAACGTCCAGCGCGTTCACGATGAAAAGTACCACGCATACCACGATAGCAGCTTTCAACACGCCCATCACGATCCCGAACAACTTGTTAAACAGTCCCAATGAAACCATATCAATCAACTTGGTCAACAATTTCCCAAGCAGGTGCATCACGATAATAACCAGTAGGAAAGTCACGGCGAAAGCGATGTAATAGGCATACGACTCCGGCAAAGCCACGAAATCTTTCAAAAAGCCCTCCACGTTCACGGCATACCTCAACGAGATAAACACCCCTAACACCAACGCAAACAACGTTGACATCTCAACAATCAATCCTTGGCTAAACCCTTTATAAGCCCCGTATACCAACGGTAGCAATATAATCACATCAATGTAATTCACCGTTAAATTATTAATCATTTCATTCAGATTTCAAAGATAAGCAATTGTCCACGTTTCATCACAAAATCGGGATAATAATATTGAAAAAAACTTTCCGATTGGTTACCACGTTTCAACACGTTTCACCCAATGACTGAAATCTGTTACTTTCCCCTTGTAAACAAATCAAGAGGAATTACATCCGAGTTCAAACGGAGTTCGGTCCCCAAAGACGAGACAAAGCCGATTCCCCCACGAGTTAAACCCGACTAATTAGATCGTCTTTAATACCTAGGAAAAACCGTTATCAACTTCCCGTAGGCATCGATCTCCCTCTCAACTCCCGTCGATCTCCCACGGATCTCTTCATTTTCAGTATCCGCACTTCAATTTTCAATTATTTATGCCTTAAACTGACAAATTCTTACTATTTTCGCACAATGTTTATGCCAGAATTAAAATTGAGAATTTATGTATAGAACACATACTTGTGGGCAGCTAAGAATGGAGAACGTGAATGAAAGCGTTTGTCTTAGCGGATGGGTACAAAAAGTACGGAAACTTGGAGCCATGACTTTCGTGGATCTTCGTGACCGTTACGGGATTACCCAATTGGTAGTCGAGGAATCGGCTCCCGAAGAAATTAAAGCTAACGTGGCAAAGCTCGGACGTGAATTCGTGATCCAAGTAAAGGGTACGGTGATCGAAAGAGCCAGCAAAAACAATAAAATACCGACAGGCGACATCGAGATTATCGTGAATGAATTGAATGTTCTGAGCGAATCGGAAGTACCGCCTTTCACGATCGAGGATCAAACCGACGGGGGGGATGAGATCCGGATGAAATACCGTTACTTGGATTTACGTCGTTCCTGCGTTCGCAAAAATCTGGAATTACGCCACCGCATGGCACAATTGACCCGGAACTACTTGAGTAACTTGAACTTTATCGAGGTAGAAACCCCGGTATTAATCAAGAGTACACCCGAGGGAGCCCGCGATTTCGTGGTACCTTCCCGTATGAACCAAGGCCAATTCTACGCCCTGCCACAAAGCCCGCAGACCTTCAAGCAATTGCTGATGGTTTCCGGTTTCGACCGCTATTTCCAGATCGTGAAATGTTTCCGGGACGAGGATTTACGGGCTGACCGTCAACCCGAATTCACTCAGATCGACTGCGAAATGTCATTCGTGGAACAAGAAGACGTGTTGGAAGTTTTCGAAGGTTTGATCAGTCACTTGTTCAAAGAAGTTCGTGGCGTGGATATTCCCAAACTGGAAAAAATGACTTGGATGGATGCCATGGAGCAATACGGATGCGATAAACCGGACCTTCGTTTCGGGATGAAGATCGTGGATTTGACTGCCGTTGCCAAAGGGAAAGATTTTGCCGTGTTCAACGATGCTGAATATATCGGGGCCATCTGCGCACCTAAATGTGCCGGATATACCCGTAAACAACTGGACGAGTTGACCGAATTCGTGAAACGCTCGCAAATCGGGGCCAAAGGATTGGTTTACGTGAAATACAACGAGGATGGGACATTCAAATCCTCTGTTGATAAATTCTACACGGAAGCCGACTTGAAAGTATGGGCAGAAACCTGCAAGGCAGAACCGGGAGACCTGATCTTGATTTTAGTAGGTCCGAAATTCAAAACCCTCCCCCAATTGTGCGAGTTACGCTTGGAAATGGGTAATCGTCTGGGATTACGGGATAAGGATGTCTTCAAACCGTTGTGGGTAGTAGACTTCCCCTTGCTGGAATGGGACGAGGAAACCCAACGTTTCTATGCAATGCACCACCCGTTCACTTCTCCCAAGCCAGAGGATATTCCATTAATGGATACCGACCCGGGTAAAGTACGTGCCAATGCTTACGATATGGTCATTAACGGCGTGGAAGTCGGTGGTGGTTCTATCCGTATTCACGATTCGGCATTGCAATCCAAAATGTTCGATTGTCTAGGTTTCACGCACGAGGCCGCACAGGCTCAGTTCGGATTCCTGATGGGAGCATTCAAATTCGGGGCTCCTCCTCACGGTGGTATCGCGTTCGGTTTCGACCGGTTAGCCTCTATGTTCGCCGGGTTGGATTCTATCCGCGACGTGATTGCCTTCCCGAAGAACAACTCCGGGCGTGACGTGATGATTGACTCCCCTTCTGAAATCTCTCCGGAGCAATTCAAGGAACTGGGAATTCAATTGAAAATGGAAAATTGACAATTGAAAATGAATGAATTTATGATTCCTGTCAAAAAAAAGCGTTGATTCGTGCGGCTGGAATCTTAAATCTAAAATCATTAAATCTAAAATTAACAAGGTGTTTTTTAAAGACGTCATAGGACATGAAGAAATAAAGCAAAGACTGATTACTTCCCTGCAAACGGGAAGAATCAGTCATGCCCAACTCTTTTCCGGTGATACGGGAGCGGGTTCACTGGCCTTGGCGTTAGCTTTCACGCAGTATCTTTTCTGCACGGGCGATAAACATGAAGATGCTTGCGGGGTCTGCCCGGAGTGCAAAAAGATGCAGAAACTGATTCACCCGGATTTACACTTCGTCTTTCCCGTGGTGAAATCAGCCAAGATAAAAACACCGATCAGTGACGAGTATATCAACGAATGGCGTAGCCTTCTGCTCAAAAGTCCATACATAGACATGGAAGAATGGCTAGGAGCCATGGGTGCCGACGAGAACGCCCAAGCCTTGATATATACGGAAGAAAGCGGGAACATCCTCCGGAAACTCAACCTGAAATCCTTCGAATCGGACTACAAGGTCATGATCATCTGGTTGCCCGAAAAGATGAAAACGGAATGTTCCAACAAACTTTTAAAGATACTGGAAGAACCCTACCCGAACACGTTATTCCTGCTGGTCACCGAACACGCCGAGGAAATCATCACCACGATTCTCTCGCGGACGCAGAGGATCAAGGTACCCCCTCTGACCCAAGAAAACATAGCGGAACAACTGGTTCTTCAAAAACACTTGGTCCGGGACTCGGCCGATCAAGTCGCTCACGTGGCATCCGGTAGCTGGCTGAGAGCCCTCCGCATGCTGAACGAAACCGACGAATCTGTTTACAACCAAGAGAAATTCGTGCAGATGATGCGTCTCTGCTGGGAACGGAAAATGCTCCCCGTCAACGAATTTGTCAATGAACTCGCTTCTCTCGGAAGAGAAAAGCAAAAAAGTTTCCTGATGCATTGCATCCGTATGTTACGGGAAAACTTTGTCAGAAACTTTGGTATTGAAAAAATAGTATACATGACTGAACGGGAGAAAACTTTCTCCACGAGATTCTCTCCCTACGTTCATGAAGGCAATATTATTCCCCTTTTCGATGAATTTGAACGTGCATATAGTGACATCATCCGAAACGGGAATGGGAAAATAATTTTCACGGATCTCTGCATCAAGGTGATGCAAAACATCAGACCGTGAAAAACATGAAAAACTAAAAGATATAAACTAAAAATTGAACCATTGAAAACCGAAAATAAATATCACACCATTTTCAATTTTCAATTTTCAATTTTCAATTAATACAGTATGAGTGAGATAAACGAAGAAGAAGTACAGAATAACTCCGAAAACAAAAATATAAAGCAACAACCACAGGTTGTTCCCGTGATTGATCACCGCCTGCTGGCAGGAAAACTCACGGTCTATAACTGGATGGAAGATACCCCGGAAGGATGCACTCCTTCTGAAATCGTGGAAGTCCGGTTTAAAAATACAAGGAAAGGTTTTTATTTAAACAACAGTAATCTGAAACTAAATATCGGGGACATCGTGGCCGTGGAGGCAGCTCTTGGACATGACATCGGGATCGTATCCCTCACGGGAGAACTCGTGCGGGAACAGATGAGACTGAAAAAAGTCGACTTGGAACGTAATCCCTTGAAAAAGATATACCGAAAGGCAAAACCCCACGACATCGAGAAATGGCAACAGGCCATCGCCTTGGAACACGACACGATGATCCGTTCACGTGTTATCGCTGCCGAACTCGGACTTGACATGAAGATCGGGGACGTGGAGTACCAAGGGGACAAGACAAAAGCCATTTTCTACTACATCGCCAATGACCGCGTGGATTTCCGGAAACTGATCAAGATTTTGGCGGAAACATTCCACATCCGGATCGAGATGAAACAGATCGGGGCCCGTCAGGAGGCAGGACGTATCGGGGGAATCGGGTCGTGCGGACGTAAATTATGCTGTTCCACGTTCATCACGAACTTTATTTCCGTTTCCACTTCTGCCGCCCGTTATCAGGACATTTCCTTAAACCCGCAAAAACTGGCAGGACAATGTGGTAAGCTGAAATGTTGTCTGAATTACGAGGTCGATGCTTATATTGACGAGCAAAAAGATTTCCCGTCCACCAATATCTGGCTGAACACGGGCGAAGGTATGCTCTATCACCAGAAAACAGATATTTTCGGTCGCAATATGTCCTACTCTTTCGATAAAGAAGGACGCGGTACGTTGATCAAACTATCCGTCGCCCGCGTGAAAGAGATCATCGCCATGAACAAACGGGGACAAATTCCGGCAAAAGCTGTCGATGTCGAAAAAGAAGAACAAGTGAACATCGGTTACACGGACGGGGTGGGAGAAGAAAGCTTGAATCGTTTTGACGAGAAAAAACAAAATCAAGGCAAACGAAATCACTCCAGAAACCGTAATAACCGGAAAAACAACCAGAAAGAGAACAACAACACGAATAACGAGAATAAACCCAAGGAAAATCCGGGCAACAACACGGGGAACAAGCCTGAAAACAGGAACGAGAATAGAAACGAAAACAGGCAAGGCAACAGGCCCAAGCACCGCCCAGAAAACCGGAATAATAACCAACAGGGTAATCGTTCCAACGAGAAACCGGCAAATCGCCCGGACGGACCGAAAGTGTTACGTAAACAAGACAAAAACAATAAACCGGAAAACAAGGAAAATAATAAACCTGCTGAACAATGAATAATTATAGACCCTTCGCCGGGATCACCCCGGCAGTAAAGATCATCATCATTATCAACGTACTCGTTTTCTTGGCCGTTAACATGATCGGCCAGCGGTCGGACGTTGATCTTGTCAATATACTTGGGATGCACTTGCCGCAATCCCAGTATTTCCAGATCTACCAGTATATCACGCACATGTTCACGCAAGAAGGGCTTACTCACCTTTTCTTCAACATGTTTGCCGTGTTCATGTTCGGCCGGATACTGGAATCGGTATGGGGTACCAAACGTTTTATTATTTACTATTTTGTTACCGGATTAGGCGCTGCCGCACTCCACTCGCTGGTAAGCTGGTACGGTCTACACAATATGCAGGAACAATTCTACGCATTCCAAAGTACTCCTGACGCGGGAGTCTTCGCCGAGTTCGTCCGCTCTCACGTGAGCAACCCCAGATTACTCTCGCAATTGATGCAATTTGTCGATGCTTGGAATGCCGCACCTGCCAGTTCGCAGTTTGCCGGACAGGCAGAATATTACATGCAAAGTATTATTCAGGCCTATACCAACGTTCCGACTATCGGGGCATCCGGGGCTGTCTTCGGCATATTGCTGGCATTCGGTATGTTGTTCCCGAACACCGAGTTATACTTGATGTTCATTCCCATTCCCATCAAGGCGAAGTACTTCGTGCTTTTGTACGGTGCCGCCGAATTGTTTTTCGGTTTACAGAATTCGGTAGGTGACAACGTGGCTCACTTTGCACACTTGGGTGGTATGCTTTTCGGTTTCTTCTTGATTCTTTACTGGCGAAAACACAGCAAGAAGTTTTACTAGAAAAAGATAGGTTATGTACAACAGGGCGTATGGATCGAATTTTTCAGGTGGAATCTGGAATGGGATAAAGAACTCCTTCAAACAAGGAACGGCACTTTCCCGCCTGATCTATATCAATATCGGTGTTTTTCTCGTCATCAAGATTCTGGAAGTATTCTTCGTACTGGCCGGACAACGGGGCTTCGAACAACTCCTGTTGCCTTACGTAGGTGTTCCCGCGCTGCCGGAACGTCTGCTTTACACGCCGTGGACGATAATTACCTACATGTTCACCCAGTTCGGGTTTTTACACTTGTTGTTCAACATGCTCTGGCTGTACTGGTTCGGTTCGATCTTTCAAAACACGTTCTCCAGTCAGAAACTCACGGGAGTGTATCTCCTTGGGGGAATTACCGGGGCTATTATTTACATGGCAGCCTACGCCTTGTTTCCCGCTTTCGAGCTTGAACGTTACCAGTCGTGGGCCATCGGTGCCTCGGCATCCGTCATGGCCATCGTGTTCGCCGTGTGTACTTATCACCCGAACTACAAGATATACGTGTTTCTGATCGGCCCGGTGAAACTTATTCACCTAGCGATCTTCACGGCAGTCATAGACCTTCTAAGTATCCCTAGCGGTAACGCGGGAGGGCATATTGCCCACCTCGGGGGAGCCTTGTTCGGTTATCTTTTCACCTTGTCTTTCCGTCGCAATCTCGACTTGACCAAAGGACTTTCATCCCTCTTCACCAAGTTAGGCAACAGCCGCCTATTCCATAAGAAGACCATGAGAGTCAAGTACAAAAAGAAAGTCTCGGACATGAATGACATGGAATATAACGAGTACAAAAAACGAAAAGACGACCGCATCAACAGCATCTTGGACAAAATCTCCAAACATGGTTATGAAAGCCTGACAAAAGAAGAAAAGGAGATATTGTTCAAATCGAAAAACAATTGAAAATGAAAAATGGAAAATTGAAAATAAACTCCCTCCCCCCTTCGGGGTACTCCCTCTATAAACAGAGGGAGAGCTGGTACCTTTTCCCAAAGACGAAGACGATTCCAGCTCCTCCTCTGTTTATAGAGGAGGTGGCAGCAAAGCTGACGGAGGAGTTCTATTTAAAATTATTAAATCTAAAATTCCTTGGGCCGGTTATTTGATATTATCATGAGGATCGTCACGATCATCGCCATGATCGGATTACTTGGGAGCTACACCGCTCCCTATATTAACCCTAACGTGTTTTATTTTTCATCCCTGCTGGGCTACACCTATCATTATTTATTGATTGTAAACATTATCCTGCTGCTTTACTGGATTGCACGCTGGAAAAAGATAGCCATTCTATCCATACTGATTATCGCGGCCGGGTACCCGTTAATTACCACTTACTATGGATTGAACCCGCAAACCGTACCCGATGCCCCCCACAACCTTTCCATCATGACTTACAATATCCAGATGTTAGGAATAGGCGAAAAGGATGCACCTGCAAAGATCGAAAATTACATCAATAATAGCGGTAACGACATTGTTTGTATGCAGGAATTTCCTCAACGGGAAGCCTCTTTCAAAAAATTCCCTGCTTACCCGTATTATCACCGCAATCGGGATGTTGCACTCGTCTCCCGCTATCCGATTATTAACAAAGGCGTGATTAAATTCGACAAAGGACATTCGGCCGCCTGTGTTTATGGAGACATAGCCATCGGTAAAGACACGATCCGGGTATACTCTGTACATCTTGAATCCTACCGGTTAGGCAAAAATGAACAACAAATATACAAGGAACTCACCAGTGGTAACACGCAAAATGCCACGCAAGGTGTCAAGACTATATCTTCCCGTCTGGTTACCGCCAACCGAAACCGGGCAAAACAGGCGCAAATAATAAAAGATCATATGCTACAATCCCCCTACCCGGTTATCATTTGCGGGGACTTTAACGATACCCCGATCTCCTTCGCCTACCACACGTTGTCCGAAGGGATGAAAGACTGTTTCATAGAAAAAGGACGTGGCCTCGGGAACACGTATATCGGAGAATTCCCCTCGTTCCGTATTGACCACATCCTGCACACACCAACGCTCGGCACCGTATCTTATACCCGTGATACCGTTAAGTATTCCGATCATTATCCGGTGCAAAGTGATATTCGATTTTAGATTTTTTCTACAATCCTAACAAACACTGTTGTATTGTTTCTTGAATTTGTTTCATCTGCATCTTATCCGAGATTTCCGCACTCACCAAGAAAGCTTGGTTATAAGCCTGTTTTGCCTTCTCTTTGTTGTCTATACTCTGAAAACATTGTCCCATCATCATTAACAGACGAGTACGCAATTGCGGGGACATTTCTTTTTCCAAGGCCTTCGTGATCCACACGATACTCTTTGTGTAAGCCGTTTTCGACAGATTCCCGTTGTACGCCACGGAAAGATCCTCTAGCGATTGGGTATAATCCTCTAACTCTGCTTTATCTCCCATTCCCGCTAAATACTTATCCATATTCTCGAAGAATTTCCTCTCATCCTGTTTATATAAATAGTAGGTTGCATCCGATAATAACGTTATCGCATCCAACACGGACAAGGACCCGAAAGTAATCCCGGAATACACCTCTTTCAAATCCCTGTTCACCCGTCCCAAACGATCTTTATAAGCCAAATCTCCTTTCTTGCACAATTGGATGATATAACTATTATTCAACCCAATCAAATAACCACTGACTTGTTCTTTCCCAACGATTTGCGCATATTCATTAAAATGAGCAACAACAAAATCAAAGATCGGGTCCTGCTTGGAAACCTGAGAATGATACATCGAGAGAATCGTAAAATCCTGTTCATTGACCATATTCTCCAACTTCTTATTTTTCAAATAGTCCGGAAAAAGACTTTCTATCCGGGATGCCCACTTTTCCCGATCATATCCCTGTAAGGAAGACATAAACACGGGAGCATCCAATAACAATTGCTGTTGAAGTTCAAAATTCTTTTTGTCCTTCTTGAATTTATCATACAATTGGTCAAAACTCAATTCTTCCCCCAAAGCGATTTTAGCCTCCTTGATAAACGCCTCCGGAGCTTTGACTCCCTCAATCCGACGTAATTCTTTGCCACTGCGGATAAATACCATCGTCGGCAGAGCGATAACACGATACGTTTTTGCCAGATTCGCATTCTCCTTTGCCTCTACATTCACCTGTAAACAGATAAAATGCGCGTTAAAATACTCCCCCACTTCCGGGCGGGTAAACACTTCCGAAGCCATCGCTTTACACGGTCCGCACCAATCGGCATAAAAATCCACGAACAAGTCTTTCTTCTCTTCTTTCGCTTTCTCTTCGGCTTCCTCGAACGTCCCTTCAAACAATACCATTTGAGCCGAGAGATTCCCTAGCGTTCCCACGAGGAACACCAATAAATAAAACACCTTTTTCATAAATAACAAATTAAATCGTTTGAAGACATTCACTCAAAGTATCCGCAAGCGGCCATCCGCCTGCGGATATCAAATTATAAATAGGTCTATTCGTCCACGATAAAAGTGAACGCATCTTCCAGAATAGCACGTTGTCCTTTATTCTCAAGGCGAATTGAAACGCCATACCGCCCGGCAGGAGCTTCCAGATTTTGCTCCACGTACATACGTCCCCCTCCCATAATAGACAAACTCTTACGGAAAAGTTCCGCATTAGCAGCATTCTCATTCTTCACGTTCTCGATAGAATACACCAAAGGCTCAGTCCCCAACACTCCCTCGATCGGAGAGGTCACCCAAGGAATCTCATACTCGATAGTATTCTTCAACTTATCCACTTGATTAGTCAATTCCTTCTCAGAACCAAAACCCAGCTCCTCGGCAATCTGATTCACCTGTTGCTGTAAATTCCATATCTGATCGTCCAAGTTTTTTATCTCTTTACGCATCACCTCCCGTTGTGCATTCAACTCATCTAATAAAGCCTGCAATTTTTTACATGTTTCAGCATCCGTACACGATGCTAATTGCTCTTGTACCGGTGCAATCTCATAATCATCAAAATCCCACAAATCCCATTGTTTCTCTTGCCTGAGTTCACTTAATTCGGCTTTCTCTTCCAAAAGAGGTCCTGTTTTCCCGTGGAATTCATTCAATATATTGATCAACTCCTCCAGTCGATTCTCTATATTATACAAATGCAGAGAATCTTGAGTATATGCCGCATGTTCCGAAACCAAGTATCCCACCTCCACATCACTACAAGCACCCAACAGGATTGAACATCCTAGCGTCATGAATAATAATATCTTTCTCATCATCGCCTATTTTTAAAAGTTACGGAATCTGAAATCATAATTAAGCGAATGAACAACTCCATTCGTAGTTTGTATATCCGTGGAAGCAACACGCTCATTCCTAGTCCCGTCCTGATTTCGACTAGCGATATAAAGTGCGATCTCTCCGGTATCCTCGATATCATTATAAGCCATCCTTTGTGTCCACAAGAAAAGAGAACCTCTAATACAATCAAATACCAAACCATCATATTCCACAAACGCACTCTCGATTCCCCCTCCCGATTGTATCCGGTTCCCCCGGGGAACATCATTCAACATGATGCGTTTCGGAGCCACCAATTTCTGTATAATATCCTGACATTTTCCAACCGGGATATCTGTCACTCTCTCGTAATTATTTTCTAACATATAGCGTAAGATACTATTACTTGTCAAACCGAAAAAAGTGATTTGCTTATATTCACCAGTTCCATCGAAAAGAGATTTCAGTCCTGCATGTTCTATCATGACAACCGTGGAATCCCAATCGTAACTATTCGTGTGAAAATATTCCCACATCGTACAATCATGAATTCCGTTTGCCGTTCCCCCATTGATATAATTGTATTTTGTGCAAGAGCAAAAGCATAGCACCATTACCACGATTGCCCCCTTAGTTATATGTTTTATTGTTGCCGCCATGACCAGTAAATATTTTGTTTCATTAATGGATTTTTTGTAAATGAATTACGAGACACGGGAAGATAAAGAGCTCCGTCCCGTATATCGTTGTCAGTTAATGCTGCATACACCGAAGATAATTCTTCCCGGAAATACCCGTTTCTCACGACATCATAATAACGTTGTCCTTCCCCAAATAATTCCCGCTCCCGTTCTAGAAAAATTTCTCTCCGCAGAGATTCAGAATCAGTTCTTCCATCATAATCATCCAAACCGGCACGCTTCCGTATCCGATTCAAATCGTTAACAGCCGAAGCCTCACCCAAACGTGCACGACATTCTGCCCGAAGTAAAATCAGATCCGCCAAACGCCATACCACCCGGTTCCCCTCCATCGCCAATAGTTGAGCCTCTCCGTCTTTATCTATAAATGACGGATTCACGGTACGAATAGGATCACGCCATTTATTTAAAAAAGCATAATCTGATATAATTTCTACGGAATCAATCACATTTCCATCATCATCCCAGTCTGAATCCTCCCAATAGCTGACTTCTCCCAATCGATACCAATATTCGTCCCGTCTTTCGTCCTTCCTATCCGGATACAAATTCAGCACAGATCTCACCGAAATCCAAGGTTTCCGATAATTCGATTCTATTTCCTGAGGATTCATTTCACTATACGGGTAATCGACCAGAACCAATCCCGGGTAACGCTCCTCAAATTGTTTCCTCCAAAACCTATTTTCATCCGTTTCATTTATTTCTATCGCGAAAATTGTTTCGTCACTCGTTCTATTTGCGCCCAAAGTATTAGCGATCAGAAGAGAAATCGTCTTTTCCAAATCATAAAAACCGACCTTCCCGTCTATCACCAAAGACGCATGCTCTTCTGTTTTTTTCCAATATTCCGTATCGCCATACAATCCTCCCATCCAAGCGTAAATATTAGCTAGCAACGTGTGTACCGTGCCTAAACTGGCATATTGTTTCGAGGTAATCACGTTACCATTCGCATCCATTAATTTATCATGCGTCGGAAGAATCAAAGCAACCTCAGCACAACGTATAGCCTCCTTCAGAATAACATCGACCGTACTTTTTCCTTCAGCTTCCGTGGACTCCGTTCCGGGGGCAAGAGGAACCTCTCCCCAATTCTGTACCAAATCAAAATACATTAATGCTTTAACAAAATTCGCTTGGGCCAGCCAATATTTCGCCCTCTCATCAGAGATATTCTCAAAACGGAATTGATTCTCTTCCAACATATCTGCCAGATACATGGCACTATAATGACCACTCCAGCCTTCCATACCCATTTTATTGAAAAATTCAGCAGGATCTAACTTTCTATACCCTTCATAGTCGCCGGCATTATCACATGGCAGTCCGGCCCAGCCAAAAGCATTTACATGATAAGGAGCAAATATTCCTTTTTCGTTATTAAACATAGAGATTAACACCTTTTCCAAATCCTGTTCACTCTTGAAATAATTCAAGTAAGTCACCGATTTTTCAGACTCCACGTCCAACCAATCATTGCAGGAGAAAAACGGTAAAAGCATTAAAATAAATAATATCTTTTTCATACCCGTCACATCTTAAAAATTAATAGTCAATCCAACAGTAAATTTCCGGGGAAGCGGATAAGAAGACAATGCATCCAATCCACTGAAGATACTCACAATCTCCGGATCTAAACCGGAGTAGTTTGTTAACAGAAACAAGTTCTCCATAGTCATGAATAGACGAGCCCCAGAAAGCCCTATTTTATCGGCAATTTGGCGATCCAAATTATAACCCAACGTAAGTTGTTTTAAACGAAGCATATGAACCTTCTCAATAGCAGTGTCATAAACTCCCGAAAATTGATTCTTCAACTCCGTGTACATCTGTAACTTGGAGAAATCATGTTCTTTATTATCCGCTTGAGTCCATGCATCAAAATCCCGGGTATCACCCATGATCGGAGCAGGTCCATTACCGGGTTGAGCAAACGAGTACTTGTAATTATTTATGATATGACGTCCTAACGAATAAGTAAAAACAACATTCAGATCAAACTGTTTCCAACTTATCTCATTGATCCATCCACCGTGAGCGACGGGTAAAGGGCTTGCCGCATAATATTTGTCAGCTTCCGAAATTACACCGTCACCATTCAGATCCAATATTCGACGTGTTCCCGGAAAAAAGATACCTGTATTACCTGTATTCAAAGGTTTCGGTAAACCATTTGCTTCCGTGTAGTACATGGGAACTTCATCCATTGAATTATAAAACCCATTTGTTTTGAATACCCTTATCCGGTATAAAGGTTCCCCCAAAACATTTTGTTCATAATCATATCCGTCACTACTTTTCTCGAAACGATTCCAGTTCCGGGAAACATTATATTTCATTCTCCACTTCACGGCTGTTTCCCGCAAAATATCCGCGGTCAACTCGACCTCAATACCCTGATTCGAAACAGCTAATGCATTTTGCCATTGAAATTTATGAAAATATATATCACCGGGAAGATCAACCTTATTCAACTGTCCTTTCGTGTAACGATAATAATAATCAGTCGTTACTTTCAAACGATAGTCAAATAAACTGAGATCCAATCCCACGTCATATTGACTCGTTTCCTCCCAAGTCAGTTTCCGGTTAATAACCCCTCCATCCGTATCCGGAACAATTCCACTCGTACCCAAGAAACTCCCGCTAGAAGTCATCAAACCGTGCGCCAGATAACGTTGACCGAATTTCTGACCAGATTTACCCCAACTTACACGTACTTTACCAAAACTCAACCAATACAAATGTTTCAAGAAGGGTTCTTCCGAAAAAGCCCAACCGGCAGCAATCGAAGGAAAGGTTGCCCAACGTACTTTTTCTCCGAAAACAGAAGACCCATCTCTACGTATGGTCGTTTCAAACATATATTTCTCCTTGAAATTATAGGTTAAACGCCCGAAATAACTATTCATCCGTTCTTCCTCGAAATCCGAAGCATAAGAAAAAGCAGATTCGTAAACCGTTTCATCACTCTTGGGATCAGCAACATTAACTAATCCGGCACCATCTCCCCATTTTCCCTGTACATATTGCACGTAATCATTCGGACCATTTCTTCCGCTTCCGGCATTGGAATAGTTCTGGTCTTTTTGGAAAGAAAGTCCCAACAACACATCAAAATTATGTTTTTGTTTCAGGCTAAAAGAGTAACTCAATAAATTCTCGTTCAAAATGGAGAGGCTACGTCCAATATTACCTTCCGACGTTGACCAATGGTAATATTTATCCAAAGTACTAGGCGAGAATTGATTCATATTCTGCTGATTATAATCGATTCCGCCCGAAACACGTAAATGCAAATCAGGAATTATCTCGTAATCCAATACCAAATTATAGCGGGCCCCGTAACCATGATTTTTCTGGGTGATGCTATTCATTTTCTCCAACAATTCGGTTTTAATATAAGAATCTCCCGGGTATAACGAGGAAACTACCGTAGGATTCACCGTCATTCCCTCAATCTTCGCACCCCCACTATTTCCTCCCCGACTACGATCCGTGTAAGAAAGAGAAATCTGATTATCTATCTGAAGACGTTTCGTGGGATGAACCGATATATTCGTCATCACGTTAGCCCGTTGATAATCACTATTCCGCATAATACCTTCCTCCTTGTAATAACCGGCACCTATCATATAGCGAACAGCTTCTGTTCCCCCGCTAGCCTGGATATTGGCGTTATACACGCTTGCCGTGCGATAGGCATATTTCCACCAATCTGTTGAGTTATTAAAAAATACATTCAAACTATCCTGTAAATGATAAGCACTATTCGCACTTGACGATGTACCTAAAAACCAGTCGTACATCGGCTGATTCGTGGTAGTAGCTCTAAAACGATACACTTCTTCGAAAGAAGTAGGTATTTTCCAATGTCCATCCACATCCTGATACGGAGTTACCGTATTTCTTAACCCCCGAATATTGTACCAACGTTCCAATTGCCCTCCACTCTGCTCCGGTGTTTTCGGTAACCATGAAGCAGAATAAGAAACATTCGCTGTAAATTTAGTCAATCCCGCACGCCCTTTTTTCGTGGTAATCAAGATCACGCCATTACCGGCACGAGATCCGTAAATAGCGGCAGAAGCTGCATCTTTCAATACCTCGATAGATTCAATCATAGAAGGATCTAAATCGGATAATGTATTCGTTCCCGTGATAGGGGAAGTAAACGCCTGCATGGGCACACCGTCAATCACATACAAAGGTGTCCCGTAAGCACGATCTTCCCCTTCACCTCCACCGTCAACAAAAAAAGAGTTATAACCGCGAATCGCCACGATAGAACCACCTCCTCCGGGAGCTCCCGAAATATTATTTACTTCCACGCCCGCCATATGTCCTTGCAGCAAACTTTCCAAACTATGGGTCGGTAATTCCTTTATATCATCCGCCTTCACGGAAGATACCGCACTAATCACCGTCCGTTTTTTCTGTTGCCCGTAAGCAATCACCTGCACCTCGTCCAACCCGGTCACATCCTCTTTTAAGATAACCCGTATCGTGTCCCTCGTATTTTCCGTGAAGTTCACGGTCTGAGATTTAAACCCGACAAACGAAATTTCCAGACTTCCTTTCGTGATCGGCAAACGCAACACGAATTGCCCAGCATTATTCGTCGCCGTACCCACGGTGGTATTTGCCACTTTCACCGTCACTCCCGGTAACGGCTGTTTCTTTACATCCATCACCACACCTCTCACAATGAAACCGCCTTTCTGCCCATCAGTTCTCACGGCAACAAATGGTCGCACGATCACCACGTTTTCCCCGATCTCGAAACGGTAATCTTTACCAAAGACCAAAGGCAAAACTTCCTTTAACGCCATGTTCGAAACGCTCACCGTGACATTACGATCCACGTTCACCTCCCGGTTACTGAAAAGGAAATCCTTTCCCGTCTGTTTTTTCAGCTCCTTCACGACCTCACCCAAAGGTAGCTCTTTCACGTGAAGCGTCACACTTTTATCCTGTGCAAACAATGGATTCCAAGCCACGGATAAGCCACAGAACAATAAAATCAGTAACACTCTTGCACTTACCAAAATGGACGAACGTAGAGTCCGACACGCATTTTGTTGCATCGTTCGATTTTTTTCCATAATTTTGTATTAATAGTTTAACATGACCAACCCTGAATCCAACTTCAGGCTAGTCGAATTATCAAGACGGTATCTGCGCGAACAGATACCGTTTTTTTATAACAGGGCATTCACCGTTACCGTCCGGCCGGAGACCGTAAAGCGAACATCCGTAGTTTTTTCAATCATATCCAACGTCTGGCGAATCGTGTTATCCCGCCACACGGCACCCGTGAACTCGTAAGACTTCAATTCCTCGTCCGTCCAAAATACCTGCAAGTCATACCACCGTTCCAGCTGGATCAGAATTTCTTCCAAGGTCATCTTCTCGAAATAGAATCGACCGTTAATCCAAGTAATATAATCTTCGGGGTTTACCTCTTTCACGTCGATCCTCGTACCAACAAGAACCGCTTGTTGATTCGGCAACAACACGACTGTCGAATCCGTCTGCAAATCGTCTACCCGCACCTTTCCCCGTACCAACGTTGTGAAGATTTCATCATTCTCCGGGTAAGCATTTATATTAAATTCTGTTCCCAGCACCTCGATTATCGCATCATCATGCACATCCACCCGGAAAGGCCTTAACGTGTCATGCTCCACTTCGAAATAGGCCTCTCCCTTTAAAAACACTTTCCGTTCATTCGAAGCGAATTTCACCGGGAACCTCAATTCCGAATCCGCATTCAACCGCACCCGGGTCCCGTCGTTCAGCTCCACCGTGTACTCCCCGCCCCGAGGAACCACAATTTTATGATAGAATAATTGTTCTACCTCTTCCTCTACCGTATTATACACCAATTTTCCCAACGTATCCACGGCCAGAGGCAACCCGTCCTCCTGCCGGATTGTATCCAAATGCGGGGCAGACAACTCTATTTTCGCCCCTCCTTCCAAAACCAGATAAGCCTTGCGTATACCCGTGGAATCCATTGTCCCGACAGTCGCAACGTTCACGGGAGCCAATTCTTTCTCTTGATTTAACCAAAATAACAAGAATAATGATAATGGTAGTATTAAAATAGCCGCATACCGGGTAACCCGCAACAAGCGTCGCCTCCTTGCATCCCGTTGTAAATTTTCCTGCACCCCATTCCAAATTTTCTCCCGGTTCGTTTTCATCCGCATCGCCCTCATCCTTAGCAACTCCTTCTTCACGTGAGCATACTCGTCCTTCCTCAGCTCTGTCCGCAACTCATCCCAATTCATCGTTTCTCCTTTTGTCAAGAAACGCCGCAGGATTTCCTCTATATGATCTTTGTTCTCTGTTTCCATTTTTCTCGCTTTACACCTTATTAACAAGGTCGGAAACAAAACGAGTGAAAGAAACAGACATTTTTTTCAAAAGAAATTACTTTATTTTTCAAGTTGAAAGGAAACAACTCTATTTCAGTAACATACTCAACAGCATGAACAAGGTGGTCCCCGGAAGATTCAGATCCGATCTTACTTTTTTATAACCAAAACGCACTTGCGTCTTCACCGTGTTAATCGTAACTCCCAATTTATCGGCCACCTCTTGGTACTTCAACCCTTCCACACAACTCAACACGAATATCTCCCGACATTTTTCCGGCAAACGATCTATTGCATCCAATAATAGTTTTCTCAGCTCTTCCAATGCGTCGTCATTTTCCCAATCGAACTCCTCCGTCTCCCCATTCAGCATTTCCTGCCGATAGCGTTCCTCAACCCGCTCCCGCACTTTCTGATTGATACAGGTATTTCTCACGGTCCGCTGCAAATAGCCATAAATAGATTCCGAATAAGTGATCTTTTCACGCATCGTCCAAAACCGCACGAACGCCTCCTGCACCAAGTCTTCGGCTACATCCGAATCCCGGCAATATCCTAAGGCATAAGCGTGCAACATATCCACGTACGTGTTGAAGAAATATTCAAACGCCCGTCGATCTCCCTGTTGCATCTGCAAGAAGACTGTCAACTCATTATCAACATTGGTCATTTTACGCCGATTTACACGGCAAATATAAGAATAATCGACAAAATCACACCTCAACCATTTCCTATTTTCAAATATTTATCTATATTTGCAATCGCAAACGGGGAATTAGCTCAGTTGGCTAGAGCGTTTGAATGGCATTCAAAAGGTCGTCGGTTCGATTCCGATATTCTCCACAAACACTACATAAAGCATTGAATTTCAATGCTTTTAATTTTAAAGAGTGTTTTCGATTTTTTCGGGTTTCTTTTTAGGTTTTGGAACGGCTTAAAAAAACAAGGAAAAGTGGTGTACAAATACTCAAATTTTTTATTTCAAAACTATTTCTCTACCCTTCCATCCCAAGACCAACACTTACATCTATCTCTTTATGTTGTTATCACTCTCCGTCTCCCTTCGTTCCTATAGAAGCCGACTTCATCGAAAAGATAACGAAGAGATAACGACAAGACGCAAGAGTAGGCCATACCGAGGGCAAGACTTCACCCGGAAGATTACAACCCCTAGAAACAGGTAGGAACAATTTTAGCATTTCAGCAAAAATATTCCAATTTGGCATAAATTATGTTACACAAATTATCACTAAACCTAAAAATACAACATAATGGAAGTTATTGCAGCACGTACGATGAACGCACTTTACATGTACCTTGATGTCGCATTCCTACTTTTCCTAGGTGCAACCTTAGTTTACACGAAAAGATATTTGGCAATCCTTGTCGGATTACTGGCCGGAATCCTGTATTTCATTGTTGACTATGGTTATTTTTACCTGTATTTAGGGACAAGAAGTGTGGAAGGAGCCGATCCGTTCTGTTTTCTCCTGTGGTTAAGCATGAGTTACGGTTTCACGAATTTCGTATGGATATGGCTCTGGCTCGACCGGGACAAACGGGCATTGGAATGGTCAATCTTGATTATCACCTCTTGGTTTACCACCTCGTTACTAAGCCAAAGTTTCGGGGGTAATTTCGCCCCGATCACCATTTCAAGGGGTACGGGAGCCTACCATGGCATCATGGCCCTCATCCTCTTCGTGGGATATGCCATTCTTTGTATTCACAATATCAGAACGACAGATGAAACCCGAAAGATTAACATCCCGTGGATTCTTGCCATCGGGATTCTAGTACAATTCGCATGGGAATTCGTACTACTGATCACAGGAATCCGTAACCCGAGTTTCATGACCATCGTGGTTAACTCTCTTCTCGAAACCAACTTGGGACTACCTTACATGTACCTCATTCACCGGGCTGTAAGTAAACGATACCACGAAAATCTCTCCCGTAGTGAAAAAATCATCGTAGCCTAATTAACCACTCTTTCCTGAAAAAAAGGACAACGTATTAAACTCGTTGTCCTTTTTTTCGTAAATTAGCCACAAATAAAAACCGAAGTTTATGGAACAGGAGCGCCAAGAAGAGAACCAGAAACTGACAAAAAAAATCAGCCCGTATAAAATCATATATCCCATCATTATCGGGTTGGCCGTGGTCTCTTACATGTTATATAAAGAATTCGATCCCAAAGCATTTGACATGATCACCTTTACATGGAACACCGTGTTCTGGTTATTCGTTGCCGTCCTGTGCATGGCCATCCGGGATTTCGGGTATATCATTCGGATCAAAATACTATCCGGCGGGAAACTAAACTGGATACAATCCATCCGAATCATATTTCTCTGGGAATTCACCTCGGCAGTAACCCCTTCCGCCATCGGGGGAACCAGCTTGGCAATCCTTTTCGTGCATAAAGAAGGTATCGGGGTCGGGAAAAGTTCCGCCATGGTCATGGCAACCTCCTTTCTTGACGAATTGTACTTCATCATCATGTTTCCACTCATACTGCTATTCGTCAACCATCAGGCACTGTGGGAAATGCCGGATACCACGAAAGCAGTAGCCGACGGGTTAATTCTCGTGGCCGTTATCGGATATAGCGTGAAACTTGCCTACCTTCTCGTGTTAAGCTACGGGTTATTCAAGAATCCTCGGGGCTTGAAATGGCTGATCATGAAATTATTCCGGTGGCGTATTCTCCGCAAATGGCGTCATGATGCCAACGAGGCCGGAACCGATATTATCCGGAATTCCCACGAATTAAGACGTATGCCATTCTCCTTTTGGCTAAAAACATTTGGAGCCACTTTTTTCTCGTGGACAGCACGTTACTGGGTGGTGAACGCCATCCTCGTGGCTTTTTGGTTCGGACGTTATGATTGGGCGCAACATTTTCTTATCTTTGCACGACAACTCGTCATGTGGATCATGATGCTGGTAAGCCCGACACCAGGTGGTAGCGGTTTTGCGGAATTCGTCTTCTCCAAATACCTCGGGGAATTCCTTCCGAGCGCCGGGGTTGCCATAGCGATGGCCATTTTATGGAGGCTCATCAGCTACTACCCTTACCTGTTCATCGGGGCATTTATCGTACCGAAATGGATTGCCCGTAGTTTTGGCAAGACATCGAAGAAAACGAAAACGAACAATTAAAGATTTAACGTGCTAAGGAATAAAAATCATGGGACTATTTAAACAACCGGAACACCGTCGTTTCAACTTAAAACCCCGCTACTGGGACCCGGAAGCAGAGGCCAGAAAAGAACGGGAAAAACGTATTCGTGCAGAACTGGGATTAGCGGAAGATGGGGATGAATATATTCCCGATGTCAAGGCCAGTCTTCAAAAAGAATACGCCAAACGTAAAAATGAGCGTCTCGGAGGAGGTCTTGGTTACTCAACCCGTATCTTCATGATTCTTATCATTATACTGATCGGGATCTTCTATTTGGCAACGTACAAGATCGACCTCATCATGAAATTATTCTAAGGATTCCGGTATGGCAGACGTAATTCAATTATTACCCGACTCGGTAGCGAACCAAATTGCGGCAGGAGAGGTCGTACAACGTCCGGCCTCCGTGGTGAAGGAATTAATGGAAAATGCCCTTGATGCCGGGGCAACAAAAGTACAAGTTATCCTAAAGAACGCGGGCAAAGGATTTATCCAAGTCATTGACGACGGGAAAGGAATGTCCCCGAGAGATTCCCGCATGGCTTTTGAACGTCATGCTACATCCAAAATATCCTGCGCACAGGACTTGTTCAATATCCGCACGATGGGATTCCGCGGAGAGGCCCTTGCATCAATTGCATCCGTAGCAGAGGTGGAATTACGCACCAAACGGGAAGAGGATGAACTGGGTACCTACCTCTTCGTGGCCGATTCTGAATTAAAAAATCAGGAAAATATCAATTGTTCCCGGGGAACAAATATGCTGGTTAAAAACCTGTTCTACACGATTCCCGCCCGACGAAAATTTCTGAAATCGGACACCACGGAACTCCGTAACATTACCACGGAATTCTTACGAGTGGCCCTCACCGCCCCGGATATCGCATTCACGCTCGTCAACAACGGGAACGAAATATACAACCTGCCAGCATCCGGCTTGCGACAGCGTATCGTTAATGCCTTCGGGAAAACGATTAATACAAAACTACTCCCGGTTAATTGCGAAACGGGAATCGTTACCATCAATGGTTTCGTATGCATCCCCCAGCACGCCCGGAAAACTTACGGGGAACAGTATTTTTTCGTGAACAACCGGTTCATGAAACATAACTTTTTCCATAAAGCAATCACGGAAGCCTATGCCGGCTTGATTAGCGGGGACATGATCCCCTCGTATTTCCTTTATTTCACGGTGGACCCTTCCATCATAGATGTGAACATCCACCCGACAAAGACGGAGATCAAATTTCAAGACGAGAGTGCTATATTCCAAATTATACTGGCCAGCGTAAAAGAGGCCTTGGGCAAATTCAATGTAACCCCGACAATCGACTTTGATACGGAAGACAAGGTTGACTTCACGGTTCCCGACTCACCGATTCTCCCGAAGGTTCCCAAGGTCAGTTATAACCCCCATTACAACCCGTTCAACTATTCCACCTCGATCTCGAAAGAAGATTCAAACTTCGAACAGTCAGGCGGTAATAGTTCACGCCAGAACTTCGACCCCCGGCACAAGGAACAAGTTCCCGCAAACTGGGATGCACTCTTCGCCGGATTGGAAGATAAAACCGAAGAAGTACAAACTGAAATCCCCGAAATGGCAGAGAAACAGGAGGACCACGAAGGAATCATCTCTTTCGTGCAAATGAAAGGCAGATTCATTGTCACGCCCGTTCATTCCGGGTTGATGTTCATTGATCAGAAACGGGCGCACGAACGGGTGCTATACGAACGTTATCTGGAAACCTTGTCACACCAACAAATCTGCGGACAAAAAAGCCTGTTCCCCGAAACTCTAGAACTCTCGGCTGAAGATTTTCTACTCGTAAAAGAAATCATGGACGATCTGGCCATATTAGGTTTTGAACTCGGAGAATTCGGAAAGAATTGCTACGCCATCTACGCCACCCCGTCCGACTTGTCGACTTCTCGCGGAAAAGAAGTGCTTATCAGCCTAATTGAACATTACAAGAACACGGAAGGTTCAATCCGGGATAAAATGAGGGAACGCATAGCCCTATCACTCGCAAAGGCGGCATCGCTGGATTACAATACCCCACTGGACAAACAGGAAATGAGCGATCTGTTCGACAACTTATTCGCTTGTCAGCATCCCAATTACACGGCTGACGGCAAGACAATCATCCACATTCTGAAAAATGAGGACGTAACCCAGTGGTTTAAATAAAAAACTATTTTTCTTTCAGATAAGCCCGCAACGTTTTCGCTGTTTCGGGATCAGAAGGTCGTGACATATCCGAATTGATAATACGTCCATCCGGAGCGATCAAAATAAAACGAGGAATCCCGCGAATCATGTAAAAATCCATGAAAGAACGATCACTCCCCATATATAATTGTACTTCTCCCTTGGGATTCTCCCGCACCCGCTTTTCCCAGACAGCACGGTCATTATCACAAGAAACAGCCACGAACACGATATTTTCATCTTCAAACTCTTTCTCCAGTTTCTCCCAAGCCAGATTTTCATAGCGACAAGGAACGCCCCAAGTAGTCCACACGTTGATGAACAGGTATTTTCCCCTGAAATCTTCCAATTCAACAGCTTGCCCGGCAATATCCGTAAACATAAAATCAAAAGCAGGACTACCGGGGACAATTTTCGCACAACGATCATAAATCTCTTGAAACCGTTTCCGCAATGCCGGGTCCTTCACGTAAAAATCATACACCCGCAAGACATCATCAATATGCTCGTCAATTCCCACACCAAGCAAATAAGCATAAGCGTAATGATCGATCAGGAACTCCACCAGCGTCTCGTTAGTCAAATGGTGAATCACATAATCAAACTGCGCCATCACTTGCTTGTAGGCATCCAGCTCCTTCATGTGGTACGTACTGATCAACGAAACCAAGGAGGCCATTCCTTCTTGGTACTCCTTCAGAACCAACAACTTCTCATCTTCTTTGATCAATTTTTTGATACAGGAAAGATAAGCGGTATCCGGCTGATAATCCATGTTTCCTGTACTCCAAGCATGATACAAGGGATAATTTTCCAACGCTTTATAAGTGGAAAACTTGATCCGGTTCCGTTCCATCTCGGCAAAAGCGGCATCGAAACCCATGGTATCCAGATAATGAAACTGCTCTTGAATCAAATCCTTCAACTGGTCTAAAAACTCCGGGGCATTCAGTTCATAATCAAAAGACAGATTCTTCATGACCTGACTATTCAAATAACTATTCTTAGGAGAGCCGTCTCCTTCAAAACGGATATTCCCTTTAGCATGATCCCCGTAAATATATATTCGTAATGTCGTTCCGTCTTCAATAAACAAAGGAAGACGATCCTTTCCATATTTTAACGTTGCATATCCATGTTCGCCCTCCGTCAGCATCAATTTGGCATAGCCGGAGTCATCCACTTCAATTTCCCGTTCCTCCCCGTTAACCACCAGCTCCGGCTGTATCCCCGAAGACCCGATAAGATTAAACTCCACAACCGTTTTCCGGGTATTACAACACCACATCAATAATATCAAGATCAATATTATGCCTCCAAATTTTCCCATGATCTAACGCACCAATGTTACAATTTGCTAAATTAATTATAAATTCTTTTAACCCGAGTTAATGTCCTGACTTTAACTTTTTATTAACGTATCACACCTTGTTATTTAAATCAAGTCCAAATAGCTTTACACACGCTTAAAATGATTAAAAATATGAACAACATGGATAAAAAACAGGCCCTGCATTACCATGCAATGGGACGTCCCGGAAAGATTGAAGTCGTTCCGACAAAACCACATAGTACACAATATGATCTTTCACTGGCCTATTCCCCAGGGGTAGCGGAACCCTGCTTGGAAATCCAGAAGAATCAAATTGATGCCTACAAATATACAGCCAAGAGCAACTTGGTAGCCGTGATTTCAAACGGGACAGCCGTGCTCGGACTAGGAGATATTGGTGCCTTGTCCGGCAAACCCGTCATGGAAGGGAAAGGATTATTGTTTAAAATATTCGCGGACATCGACGTGTTTGACATCGAACTCGACACGAAAGACGTGGATAAATTCATCGAAACGGTTAAAATGATCTCCCCGACTTTCGGGGGAATAAATCTGGAAGATATTAAAGCACCCGAATGTTTCGAAATCGAACACCGGCTCAAAGAAGAACTGGATATTCCCGTGATGCACGATGACCAACACGGGACAGCCATTATTTCGGCTGCCGGGTTACTAAATGCCCTCGAACTCAACGGGAAAAAAATTGATACTATTCGTGTCGTAGTCAACGGAGCCGGAGCCGCAGCCATTTCCTGCGCCCGCCTTTATAAAGCATTGGGAGTGAAGAAAGAGAACATGATCATGTGCGACAGCAAAGGAGTTATCTACACGGGAAGAGCCGGCCTCAACGCGGAGAAAGAAGAATTTGCCGTTAAGACCTCTGCCCGTACACTAACCGAAGCTCTCGTTGGGGCCGATATGTTTTTAGGTCTCTCTGTCGCTGATATATTGAGCGAAGAGATGATTCAAAGCATGGCAAAAGACCCGATCGTATTTGCCCTCGCCAACCCGAACCCGGAAATCAGCTATGAAAAAGCCATTCACAGCCGACCGGACATCATTTTCGCCACGGGACGTTCGGACTACCCAAACCAGATCAACAATGTACTCGGATTCCCGTATATCTTCCGGGGAGCCTTGGATGTGCAAGCCCGGAGCATAAACGAGGAGATGAAGCTTGCCGCCACTTACGCGCTGGCTGAATTGACGAAAGAACCCGTTCCCGAAAACGTGAAAATGGCATACAATGACCCATCTATCGCTTTCGGCAGGAATTACATCATTCCCAAACCCTTGGACACCCGTTTAATCAGTCGTATCGCCCCCGCCGTGGCAAAAGCCGCCATCGAATCGGGAGTTGCCCGCACGGGAATCGAGGACTGGGATGCCTACCGGGATCAACTGGAAAAACGCATGGGCCAAGACGAACGACTCATGCGCCGAATGACCCGTAAAGCCAAAACCAACCCCAAACGAATCGTGTTTGCGGAAGGAGCTGACATCAAAACTCTGATGGCCGTACAGGAGATTCTTTCCGAAAAGATCGCTCATCCCATACTCATCGGCAACAAAACCGAGATCGAGGCTCTCCAAAAACAATATAAATTAGAGTTACCCGAACTAACCATTTTCGACCCGGCAAAAGAGATCGACAAAATAGATCAATACACCCAGTCTTATTACGGGAAAAGACAAAGAAAAGGGGTTATTCTGGAACAAGCCAAAGAATTGATGAAGAACCCGAATTTCATCGGTTTAATGATGGTTGAATCCGGAGAGGCAGACGGTTTCATTTCCGGGATTCACTCTAATTACCACGATGTACTCCGGGCTGCCAAAGACATCATCGGCCTAAGAGCTTGTTGTAAATATGCCGTGGGTATGCACATCGTGACCAATAAAAAAGGTACTTATTTCCTAGCCGACACGACAGTCAACAGTCATCCGTCAGCCGACACGCTGGAATGCGTGACCGTCCTGACCTACGAGGCTGTAAAACAATTCAACGTGGAACCGGTTGTCGCCCTTACCTCATACTCCAATTTCGGGGAATACCGCTTGGGTAGTCCGGCACAGATACAAGAGGCCGTTGACACACTCCATCGTAAATACCCCGAAATCCTAGTTGACGGCGAAATGTCCGCATCCATTGCGTTCAATACCGAATTGCGACAAGCACGTTTCCCGTTCTCCCCACTGGCAGACAAGGACGTGAACACGATTATCTTCCCGAACCTTAGTTCCGGAAGTATAGCCTTGGGCGTGTTACAAGAACTAGGAAACAACGAAATCATCGGTCCCGTTCTACTCGGTTTGAATAAACCCGTACATATTTTACAAATGGGATGTAGCGTGAGAGACATTGTTTACATGACCACCTTGGCCGTGACGGACGCACAGAAAGAAATGCCGGTGGATATGTGCCGAATCTGACGATTTACAATTTTAGATTTACGATTTATGATTCTAGCTTTTGTAATCATAAATCGCAAATCTAAAGTCGTAAATTATTTTACCGGAATCTTCTCCACCCTTCTTTGGTGGCGACCACCTTCAAAATCTGTTGACAAGAAAACGTCTACCACATTTTGAGCTTCCTCGTAAGCAATGAAACGAGCAGGCAATCCAACCACGTTCGCATTATTATGCTGACGCGCCAAAGCAGCAAGCTCCATGTTCCAGCACAAAGCACAACGAATACCCTGATGCTTATTGGCAGTCATGGAAATGCCGTTACCACTTCCGCAAATGGCAATTCCTCTTTCATATTCACCAGCCTCCACGGCCGCAGCCATCGGATGAGCTGTATCTGGATAATCCATACTCTCGGCTGAATAAGCACCGAAATCCTTTACTTCATGACCTTTCTCCCGAAGATATTTTACCAACCGTTCCTTGTACTCGTAACCGGCATGGTCACATGCTATCGCTATTTTCATCTCTTTAAAATTATTGTCCTTAACTACAAAACAAAAGTTGACTTGTTATTGTCTGCAAGTTTACATAGAAACTTTTTAACTTGCAACTTGAAACCTGTCAACTTCTAACAAAAAAGGGACTCTTCCGAATCCCCTTTTTATCATCAAAGAATCAATTTATATCCTTTTCCGTGGACATTGATAATTTCCACCGATGGATCTTTCTTCAAATGTTTACGTAACTTCGTGATATAAACATCCATACTTCTGGCATTAAAGTAATTGTCGTCAGCCCAGATATTCTTCAATGCGTAGTTTCTCTCCAATACCTTGTTTACATTCAAGCACAACAGACGAAGTAACTCAGACTCTTTCGTGGTCAATTTTTGTTCTTCTTCCCCGTCAAACAAGGTCTGTTTCTTAGAATTGAATGTTAACTTACCAATTTTGAAGATCTCTTGTTCATCTTCCGGCTTTAACCCGGTTGATCTTCTCAAGACAGCCTCGATACGCAGCAACAACTCTTCCATACTGAAAGGTTTGCTCATATAATCATCGGCTCCTAACTTGAATCCTTCCAACACATCTTCTTTCATCGACTTAGCTGTCAAGAAAATAATTGGAATTTCGCTATTGATCTGTCTAACTTCTTTCGCAAGCGTAAAACCATCTTTTTTAGGCATCATCACGTCAAAAATGCAAATGTCAAACGGTTCGTTCAAAAACCTTTCGTATGCAATCTCTCCATCCTCACACAAAACGGTGTCAAAACCTTTAGCTCTCAAATATTCTTTAAGAAGCATACCCAAGTTGGTATCATCCTCTGCCAATAAAATTTTAATTTTCTCATCCATAGCTATGTTGTTTTAAATAATTCTCATTTTTTAATTCTCTGTAAAAATATACGAATTTAGAAAAATAAGGTTCTCTTTATTTTTTGCTTTTTTACGGTTAAAGGTAAAATGATGTCAAAACAGCTACCTTTTTCAAGGGAGCTTTCCACGTCAATCCTTCCACCATGAGCCTCAACGATTTTCTTCACATATGATAGTCCCAAGCCGAATCCCTTCACGTCATGCAAATTCCCCGTGGACACACGATAGAATCTTTCGAAGATCAACTTCTGATCTTTCTTAGCAATTCCTATGCCATTATCAATGACACTTATTATAATTTCTTTATCTTTATTACGAGTATAAATGGTAATTTCTGGTGGTTTTACACAATATTTTATCGCATTATCCACGAGATTGGAAATCACGTTTGTCACATGCACCTCATCCGCAAGCACTTCATCTTGATCCGCCTCAAGATAAGCAGAGAACTTACCTCCTTTATCCTCCACACGTAAGCTAAATTTAGGTAATAAATCTTCAATCAACTGATTAATATTTATATTCTTTAGCTTTAATTTCATCCGAGTCTCCGTGAACAAAGCCGTTTGCAACACCCGCTCCACTTGGAAAGTTAAACGCTTACTCTCATCCCGGATAATCGTAGCCACCCGGTCAATGGTTTCCGGGGTATTCGTCACCGCCCCGTCTTTCAACATCTGCGATGCCAAAGAAATTGTCGCAATCGGGGTTTTGAACTCGTGCGTCATATTATTAATAAAGTCATTCTTGATCACCGACAACTTTTTTTGCCGGACGATAACGATCAAACAGAACACGGCACAAAACACGATAGCAATCGTGATCAGCACCCCGGGCAGAACCATCCACACGGAACCTGCCGTATCGGACGATGCATCCGGGAACTTCAGATACAGGATAGCCGATGAGCTTTCACCCGGGAATATCTTCCGGCTAAGCGTCACATCATCCGAGACATGACTTAAAAAATTCTTGGAGGTCAAAATAAATTTACCATTTTCCTTGATACCGAATTCAAAACGGGAACGGATTCCAGCGTCTGTCAGCGTGTTACCGATAAAACCATATAGATTATTCAAATCCACCCGCCCCTCGATCACGTGTTTATCCTCTTTCCCTTCCGGTACAAACCTGTAGTTTTCCCCGGTCCGTTCCTTCATGGCTTGTTGCAACTTGGAGATAGAAGTGGCCAAATTATCCTCCTTGAACTTACTTCCCACAAATTCACTGACATCCTTCACCTCCGAATCATCATCAATCAAATTAAGCATAGAATTGGCAACTGCTGACGGGTCATTTTTCACGGCAATCGGACGTTTCGGGTCAATATAAATCGGGGCATCAATCTCCACTCCCCGACTTCTGGCCTCAGACAGATTCCTGTTCTCAGAAAGCCTTCCCGCCTCTTCCTGCTTGCGGATATAATCGACCATATCATCCATGGCCCGGTTAGCCGAGTAGAAGAATTGCTCCTTCTTCACCTCGTAAGCCGTTTGGAAATAACTGGTCTGGAGAATAATCAATCCCAGCAAGGATATACCAAACACAATTCCTAATATGATTATCTGTTGCTTTCTCATACACGCAAATTTAACAAATCCATTTTAACAATTGACAGGCTTAATACTATTTAACAAAAATATAACTCGTTGATCCTCTTCAAAATTTTATCCAATCCGCAAATTAAACAAGTCAAAACTCCGCTTTCACCCACTTTTAACGTTAATAAAACTTTTGAATTTATTATTTTATCCAACACTTCCCGCTTTCCCAACCCTCCGGAATTAGCTAGAATAACGTGGCTTGCCAGTCATCCGTTCGTCGATTCTTCCGCAGATGCTTGTAGGCCAAATCCGTCACTTCACGTCCCCGGGGAGTTCTTTTCAGAAAACCTTCCTTAATCAAGAACGGCTCGTAAACCTCTTCCAAGGTTCCCGGGTCCTCGCTGACCGCGGTTGCAATCGTGGTCAAACCGACAGGCCCCCCTTTGAACTTATCAATAATCGTCAACAGAATTTTATTATCCATATCATCCAGTCCGAACTTATCAATATTCAAAGCCTCCAGCGCGAAGGTCGTGATCTCAAGATCAACCACCCCGTTTCCCTTCACCATGGCAAAATCCCGTACCCGACGCAACAAGGCATTAGCGATACGAGGAGTCCCGCGACTTCTGGATGCGATCTCTTTCGAGGCCTGACTCGTAATCTTTGTTCTTAAAATAGCTGCCGAGCGCTCCACGATCCCCGTCAGCACGTCGAGATCATAATACTCCAAATGGCTATTGATACCGAAACGCGCCCTCAACGGGGCTGTCAGTAAGCCGCTACGCGTGGTTGCCCCGATCAGAGTGAAAGGACTCAATTGGATCTGCACGGATCGGGCAGCCGGCCCTTTATCTATCATAATATCAATCTTGAAATCCTCCATCGCCGAGTAAAGATACTCTTCTACGATCGGGCTTAACCGGTGAATCTCGTCAATAAACAACACATCATTCGGCTCCAGATTAGTTAACAACCCCGCTAAATCACCCGGTTTATCCAACACCGGACCCGAAGTAATCTTAATCCCGACTCCCAACTCGTTAGCAATAATAGCCGACAAAGTTGTCTTTCCCAATCCGGGAGGGCCGTGCAACAAAACGTGATCCAGAGATTCACCCCGCATCTTCGCCGCCTCCACGAAGACTTCCAGATTATCCACGATCTTCTTTTGCCCCCGGAAATCACTAAAACTCAACGGACGCAAAGCCTTCTCCAGTTCTTTCTCACTATCTGGCACATTCCCGGTCCTTATATCAAAATTACCCATGTACTATTTTATTAATAACAATCTATTCAATTCGTAAATGTACAACAAAACAATTGAAAACGGAAAATGGAAAATGGAGAATAAATTAATTATCTTTTTCTGGCAAAGAAATTTTTTACCAATTCTCCACATTCATCCTCTAAAACTCCGGTAACCACGTTTGTCTTCGGGTGTAACACGGACGGGGAAAGCCGGGCATACCCCCGATGCGGATCGACAGCTCCGTACACCAGTTCTCCCAATTGAGCCCAAGCAAGCGCACCGCCACACATGACGCACGGTTCTAACGTGACATACAGGGTACAATCATTTAAATATTTTCCTCCCAATAAAGAAGTCGCGGACGTGATGGCAAGCATCTCCGCATGTGCCGTCACATCATTCAAACGCTCGGTTTGATTATGGGCCCGGGCGATTACCCGACCTTTACAAACGACTACTGCCCCAACCGGGATTTCCCCTTCTTCTTCAGCCAAGCGGGCTTCTTCCAACGCTTTCCGCATGAACATTTCGTGCTTATCCATAAATACTATTTTTTATATTCTCTTTCTTTTCTCCACGAAACCCATGTATATATCAAGGCCGAAACGATCAATCCCACGGTCACAAGCAATGCCAGCACCAACCACCAGTTGGCAGACTCCTGTTTCCGGTTCATCTCTTCGATCTCCCGCAAGAATTTTTGATTCTTGTATTTTTTCAACACTTGACGATAACGCCCGTTATCATAAAAGGAATCGTACAACTCCAAAACCGAATCCCGTCGATGCAAGACGTCACAAAACGCCTGCCGGTTCTCCATATCCTCGTGATATTCGCTCAGCAATTCCAACACCCGAGCCTGAGCCAATTGACTCTCCGGGGATTCTGCTTTTTTATAACTAATACTTTCCAGATACGCAACAGCCTTATCCTTTTCCCCCATCTCCCACAAACAACGCCCATACCTTAAATAATTCATGAACATCACACCGGGAACCTTCAATTGATTTTCACGAGCATATATCTCGTAGGAGTCAATCGCACTTTTTAACGCCATCAAAGCCGAGTCCCGAAGTCCCTCATGGATAAAAGATTCGGCTACACGAGCAAGCAACACGTTACGCATCCCACCTCGTTTCTCATTCGCCAGTCCAACCCGCAATATCTCCCGAGCCTTTTCGTGATACCCCAACCCGGAATAAGCCTCGGCCACCTGTATCCCATAACGTCCAAACCCGCTTGAATCCGGCAACTCCTTTAAAACCTCTTCATACCAGAGTAATGCCTCCTCATGCCTTCCCAGCTTTTTTAGGCTTGCCGCCATCTGCTCGTAAAAAGGCTTTACCTTACCCCGGAATCTTGAGCGTCGTAAAAGGCGATAGGCCTCCTCGTAACAAGCATATTGTTCTTCATATTCCTGCAAAACCCCGTATAAAGTTGCTTTCAAGCGATAAGCCTCGATCTCCCCCTCCGTATCCGAAAGTCCCCGATACAACGACAATGCCTGATCCACGGCTCTAAAAGCCCGGTCTATATCGATCGATTTAAAAAAACAAGCTCCCAAGTAATAGAATTTAGCCTCCTCCTCCCGGGTAAACACCACCTTAGAAGGTACCCGGCTGATAAAACGAATGGCCTCTTCCGCACAGCTATCCCGCAAAATCAAAGAACCGTAAAGCCGGGTTAATTCCAGCGCCACCAGATTCTTCACGTCCCGCGGAGCAATCCGGTAGGCCTCCCGTAAGTAAATCCGAGCCTGTTGCATCTGCTCCACCCTAGTGGAATAACAGCTTCCCGCTGCCAACAATACTTTCGAACGAAAAAAATTAGGTAACTCTGCGGACACCTTTACCAAAGAATCAAACGCAGGCGACAACATCACAGAGTTCTCCAACTCCCTGCACAATTCTGCTGTTTTCGCTTTCTCATTTTTCCGACAAGAAGACAACAAAAACAAAATTGTTATCCCCAAGCACATTATGATTCCAACTTGTCTCATTCTTGCTAATTTTGTCTTCTCTCACCAAGCTAATAGTCTATTCACTACCATGCACATTTTTATTGAAGGTAAAAATCCAAATTTTCCGTGAGTGATACAAATTTTCACCCACATTTTTTCATCCTGTACATCCACTAAATTCCTTCCTGCATATTTTTTGGTTTAAATAATTTTATCCTTACCTTTATCTTTCGATTAAGTAATTTACTCATTAAAATAACAATTGCTATGCAGACAATTGATAATTACAACTTTAAAAACAAGAAGGCGCTTATCCGCGTAGACTTCAACGTACCTTTAAATGAAAAGTTCGAGATCACGGACGACACCCGTATGCGGGCAGCCGTTCCCACGATCAAGAAAGTGTTGGCGGGAGGAGGTTCCGTAATATTGATGTCTCATCTCGGACGCCCGAAAAACGGACCGGAAGACAAATTTTCATTAAAACATATCCAGAAACACTTGGAAGAACTGCTAGGTGTACCCGTGAAGTTCGCCGATGACTGCATCGGGGAAAGCGCAGTAAAAACTGCAGCAGACCTGAAACCGGGAGAAGTTCTCCTGTTGGAAAACCTTCGATTTTACAAAGAAGAAGAAAAAGGAGACGAGAATTTCGCTCAAAAACTGGCTTCTTTAGCCGACGTTTGGATCAACGATGCCTTCGGGACAGCCCACCGGGCTCACGCATCCACCGCTGTTATCGCCAAATTTTTCCCGAATGACAAACTATTCGGCTACGTCATGCAAGGAGAATTGGAAAGCGTGGATAAAGTAATGCACAACCCCACCCGCCCGTTCACGGCCATCATGGGAGGCTCCAAAGTTTCATCCAAAATCGATATTATCATGAACCTCATGGATAAGGTGGATAACCTCATCTTGGGCGGTGGAATGACTTACACGTTCAAAAAAGCACTGGGCGGTCATGTCGGCAATTCCATCTGCGAGGAAGATAAGCTCGACCTTGCTCTTGAAATCATGAAACTAGCCAAAGAAAAAGGTGTAAATCTTGTATTGGCAACCGACACTGTCGCTGCCGACGCTTTCGACAATAACGCCAACACCCGGATCGTTCCTTCCATGGAAATTCCCGATGGATGGGAAGGATTGGATGTAGGCCCGGAAAGTATTGCTTCCTTCACCAAGGTCATCGAGCAATCCAAAACAATCCTTTGGAATGGCCCCGTGGGAGTATTCGAAATGCCTAAATTTGCCGTGGGAACCAAAGCCATCGCTGATGCCATCGTGAAAGCCACTGCAAACGGCGCCTTCTCCTTAATCGGGGGTGGCGACTCTGTTGCCGCCATCAACCAATTCGGCTTGGCCGACAAGGTTAGCTACGTATCCACCGGAGGTGGTGCCCTGCTAGAATACATCGAGGGGAAAGAGTTGCCGGGGATCACGGCTATTCGAAGGGAATAATCCCAAGTAAAATATCAAAGAAAACCAAATGGGGCTGTTAATTCATTTTAAACAGCCTTCATTTTGTATTTCTCTACTCAAACGTTGCACTCTTCCAAAGAACCCCTCCCGAACATTCTGTTCTAGATAACACCTCCTTCTCCAACAATTTGTTCGGGATATTCAGTAAATGCACTAAAATAGCAGTAAATTTTTTTAAGTCTACAGCTATTTTATTACACTTAATTCATCGCTAATCTTCAAAATATTCGGTGAAATTACTAATTGGGGCATACCTTTCCCTTGGATTTGGTTACCCCCGTTTGGGCCGTCAAACCTATTATAGCGGAAAATAACTTAAAAAAATTCAAAAGGTCAACTAATTTGCAACAAATTGACTGGATAATATTTTCGATTTTTAGGAATATCTCTTGTTACTTTTCTAATTTATAGCCTTTAGGTCGTACAAAAATCAAAAAATCCTTGATCACGAAATCTTTGAAAAAATTACGATGTTTCTCACGCCAATAGGCTCCTCCAAGTTTAAAAAAATCATCACGTTCAACCGTGTAAGGTTCTTCAAAGATTATATATATACAATAATACGTTTTCCCCTTTTTCTCGAAATCTTCCCGTTCACTTCCGGATAAATATGTCCATAGCATCCCATCAACCTTATGAAATCGTGTACTTGTTGGCCCAAAAAACTTTATTGGAATTTCAAGATCTTTAAATAAGGAATCCACTTTCAAGCCGATATAGCGCTCCTTATTTTGCAAAAGATTCATCTTTATATACCGTAACGTATCTCCCCCGCAATCCGCTAAACTCACGTGACGACCGTTACTCTCATTTTGCCCCTGACTAACAAAAGCAAACAATAATATTCCAAAAAACAATAATAATTTCCTCATAATCAAATATTACTCGTAAGTTGGAGAAAAGATATAATCCCCTTTCTCCAACAATTTGTTACTTTACCAATTCCTTTCTTTCAGGTTCTACCCAAATTAGAAAATCCTTGATCACGAAATCTTTGAAAAAATTACGATGTTTCTCACGCCAATAGGCTCCTCCAAGTTTAAAAAAATCATCACGTTCAACCGTGTAAGGTTCTTCAAAGATTATATATATACAATAATACGTTTTCCCCTTTTTCTCGAAATCTTCCCGTTCACTTCCGGATAAATATGTCCATAGCATCCCATCAACCTTATGAAATCGTGTACTTGTTGGCCCAAAAAACTTTATTGGAATTTCAAGATCTTTAAATAAGGAATCCACTTTCAAGCCGATATAGCGCTCCTTATTTTGCAAAAGATTCATCTTTATATACCGTAACGTATCTCCCCCGCAATCCGCTAAACTCACGTGACGACCGTTACTCTCATTTTGCCCCTGACTAACAAAAGCAAACAATAATATTCCAAAAAACAATAATATTTTTTTCATAACTTTCTATTTATTTACAATGAAACACCGCTATAATTTCCGAACTCGCATCCATAGTTTTTACGAGAGTAAACACTTGCTCTCCATTCTTTTTGTATAAAAGCTGTACGCCTGCATCAGCTCTCTGCAGAGCGTAAGCCAATGAGTAGATATCCACCTCTACCCCACTATACATTTTTCCTAATTTCACTTGACCATCATAATATCTCTTTCCCACATCCGTACCTCTCACAAAACCCGCATCACTCCCCACAAAATTAGGGTTATTTTCCAAAAATACAGCTGCTTTTTTACGATCCGTTACGGTTATGGCAAATGTATAATCTTTTGCAACAACATAGGAGGTTTTCAAATTAGGAAATGCATACCCCCTTGTACCATCCGATTTCACTTCTTCTTTTACCACCACTTCCAGCAAATTACACACATCTTTTGCGGACGGGGGAAGGATATTTATATATCCAGGATTCGTGGAGATTGGATGTGTATGAATTACAGCATGTGTCAAATTAGAATATTCCATAGGCACATTTTCGGGAGTTCCTTGGTGGTAAAATGCAAGCGTGCTCACTTGCTTATTTTGATTAACATCCCACTCCTTATTCAAAGATACACTATGTTCCAACGTCGGCTCCGCAGCAAATCTGGACAAAAAATCTTTATACGTTATCGTTCCCTCTCCAAAAGGTGTTGCAAAATTTATATCATCCAACAACTCGTTTGTTGTCGCTTTACACTGGTCGTCTGCCTTATCACAATCGATATGCACGGCCGTACAATGTCGCATTCCACATATCGGGCAAGGTACCACGATACAAGGACCTTCACAAATCCGACAACAAGTACAATTATTTCCTCCCGGACATCCGCGAGTTCCATAAGGACATTTATCTTCCGGATCAACAATCCCACCGGAACCCGGATCTCCCGGATCAGATTCCCCTGGTTCGCCCGGAATCCAGATTACCTCCGTTTCACAATGTTCCCCTACGTACTCTTCATAACGGTATACTTCGACAAAAACTTGTTCCCCATGTTCATTTGTTTCATAGTATCCGGAAACGACTACATTGTAAATAGGATAGCAATTAATCTTCACATCATAATATCCTTCAGCACGACTAGATAATACACTTGCTTTTTCTTCTGGAGTCGCAGACCGGACCATATGCGTAATTCGCCCATCCGAATAACGCCAACCATTAGCAAAAGTTCCGTCAAGATAATGGAAATAAATATAACCGTCAAAATCTTCTTGACGATACAAATACACTGAACGATACACGTCAAATTTTTTAGCGTCCATATACTCTTTCGTCGGGGTCTGCGTCATAAAGAAACCTTTTGTTTTACCCGTCTTCTTATCCGTTAATATAACTAAACGTGTCAAAGAATTAATGTAACGATTATCTTTGGTTTCATCGTAAGCGATCGCATTCTCCGGCAACGTGAAAACACGATAAGATTCCGCTCGCAATGGCACCTCAACCACCTCCCGATCACCTTTTCGATAAGCACAAGCGCAATGCCACATAGGGACCATGTTCTTGAATAACGGATGTTCTCCCGTCATTCCTCGACCTAACGGGGTATACTGCCAATGTTCACTATACCATTGAATGGCTTTCCTCACATTCGGGAGATATATCCCTTTCAACATACTACTTAGTTCGCTATTTCCCGTATTATCAAGAGGTATATCCACTTCTTCCCGCTGACAAGCCCAAAATATCAACCCTCCCGCAAATAACACAAGTAATAACATAATTAATCGATTTTTTTTCATAGGCATTCAATTTTTTAATTTGACATGATATGTTTTGCACTCCCCAAGTAACTATATAACTCGGGGGACAACACTTTTATCTCTTTGTTTAACAATTTGTTAGCCAATACCATGGCACGCTCTCGATTACCTGCTTTTTCCCACATCATCATTTGCAAATAAATGGGTTTAAAACGATTAGGAATCAAATATCTCGCCCGTTGCCATGCCTCCTCTGCCAAACACAATTTTCCTTGTTTCTCCTGCACAATTCCCCACTCGATATAACAACCGTATGAATTGTACAACTGCATACCTCTTCGGGCAACCTCCTCCGCCATTTCCAAACACCCTTGCTTATTCAGCAACAAAGCACAATTAGGTAACACTCTCGGGGTATTCATCAACGACAATAACTTCGTATGAGGATATTCAACGGGGATCTCCTGTTGTTTCCAACACTCCTGCCATACTCTTGTCGCTCGATGATAAGAGCAAAGTTCTGATGCGTACAACCACCCATAAAGTACTACTTCAAAAATAATCAACCACTTACCGTCAAAACTCCAGACTTGTTCACGAGACGAAGAAAGCAATGCCACAATTATCACGATCATCCCTCTCAATTGCAATTGAGAGCCAGGATAAGAAAATAAAGAGAAGACAAACCAAGCAAGTGCTACTCCTTTTAACGCTTGCGTAAGGGCATCTCTCGGAGCTTCAAACTTTTTCTTCTTAAATAAAAAATACATCAATATAAGCAATAGGACCCCACCTTGCACCCCTTGTTCAACGAAAACTCGCAGGAAATCGTTAAAAGCATACCGATTCTCGTCCGCCAGCCTTTTCTCTGCCGAGGTTCCCCCTTGCTCGAAATAACGTCGTTGGTAATCCATATAATCCTTCTGGAACCCATTAATTCCCCGCCCGAAAGGTTTTTCTACCAACATCTGCCCAGTAATTTTCCAAATCAGCAATCTCCCCGATGCTGACTCTCCTTTATTGCGAGTACTCCATCCCGCTAGCAACAAAACGACTATTAAAGCAACACTCCATACCCAACAGGATAACCTGCACGATTGCTTTGTGTATTGATACAACAAATACCCGTTTCCCACGGTAAAGCCCAACCATGCAGAACGAGAATTTCCAACATACAAGAGGCCTAGCGACAGGATAACTCCCATCACAAGCACCCCTTTTATCCACTTAGAACGATACATTCCAATCTGTCCGCAGGACAGCACTGCTACACAAGCCACGAAACAGCACCACAATCCCGTATTCCCCAAACTACCACTCACCAGACTCATTCCCATCCCCGGATAGAAACAATTAGTCTGTTTCACAATTCCATAACACAACTGCCACAGCAATAAAAACGGAAAAATTCCCAATATTACTCGTATGTGTTCCCGGCTAGAATTTCTCACTGTCACATATAATAATCCACATGCCACGTGCATTAACAAAACCTCCCTATCAAGGCATTCCCAAGACAGGGCGATCAGTACTGTCTGATAACAACTATAAAGCAAAACAAGCACATCCACCCTTGACAACATAAACCGCACATTCCCATCCACCCGGTAACGATAAATGAACATCATCACCAAATAAATCCCTTGTACTAGAATTAAGTCAAAAGATTTGATACCTTGAAAAAAAGCCGTATTTCCCGTACTTACCCAAGGGGAGAAAAGGTAAGCCAGAATAAATAAGAAAAATAATACAAACAATTTTTTCACTTTACCAAAATCTTATCTTATTATTTTCAATCGTAAAGATTCGCTCTTCCTTACCACTTGTATGATTATGTAACCATAGTAACGCATTTACCGGGACATTATCATACTCTATATTGCACGACGATGGAGATTTCATACCCAAGGAAACCCAACCATTAAAGCCATAATAAAATAGCTCATATTCATTTCCTTGATAGATACCATTTCCATCTCCCCGAGGCAGGCAAGTGATTGTTGCTAAATTCACCGATTTCAAAAAATCTATCTCGATTCTATTTTTACGATTAACGGAAATATTCGTCAGGGGATCTTTATCAAAACCAGCAGCATAACAAAGATCAACTTCACCTTGAATGGTGTTCCCCTGTCTATCCACAAATGCAAATTCTGCAATATCGGCATGTGTGGGATGGGAGATTCTCCAATATCGATAATTTTGGGTAAATTTTAATTCATTTTGAATATAAACGACACTATCAACCACATTGTAAGCAATCGTATCCGCTAGAAAAAAATCACTCCTATCAGAAGCCTCGATAATGATCCCCCGAGCCTGTTTTGAATAGCGGAGTAAATTGTTATTAAAAGGATATTTTCTCTCAATACGTAATTCACGCCGGATATTCGTGTCTGGAACCAAATGTTGTATACTTCCATCAAGATGTAAAATAAACGGGTAATCGAACGGCACCATTTCTTCTTTCTGATAATACACAGGCAAATAGACTATTTTCTTCCCCATGTTTTCAAATTTTACACGTGAAGATTGAACCTCTCCCAAAACGACAGGTTGCCAGATCAAATCATTAAACACGCACAGATAAGCATGGAACACAGGAATAGTTTTTTCCCGTCGGAAAGAAAGAGAGACATTAGCTGTATGCATATAATCATTACTTACATCTTTGTAAAAAGGATTTTGAAAGAATTCAGGTATATACTCACCTCGTACGGGAACAGGTGTTTGATTTCGAGAAAATGTTTTTTGATACACTTTTGCAGCTTTACGATCTTCTCTACCAATGAGATCAATGTATTTGAATTCGCCATTCACCACTTTATTCCAACAATGGAAACCATTCCGGTTGGCATAAAAAGGCATGATATGCATTGAAGAAGGTATACACGAAACCCTTGATTTAAAATTCTCTTGTAACGCATTATATAAACATTCGGAGTATAGGTTTTGTTTCAATATTTTCCGCGATAATTGATGGCTCAAATGATTCTGAGCATTCGGAAGGGCAAAGTTATTTCCTAAACTAGATATATTATACTTCACATTCCCCATGTCATCAAGTCCCTTTAAAGCCAACGAATCTAGTTTCAATGAATCCCTCCACAAATCCAATCGTTCACTTTCGAAACGATAAGGAAGTAGATGTTCCAAAAAAATATAGAACGGCAAATTTTGCAGCCAAGGACATTCGCTCATACACTCAAATGAACGATCAATATGACGAATGAGAAAATCAGCTTTCACCGTTTTCAAATCTTCTACTTTACAAGACACATCCCGTATCCACTCCATGCTGCACAGGGATATCTCTAGAATTTTTTTATTGAAGTAAGACGAGGTTGTATCTTCATATATTTTTTCTCGATATCGGTTAATGACATCTCCTTCCAATGTGTAATGCCCAGGCATATTTTCAATCAGAAATATGGCTGCTCGTAATTTTAGCGAATCCGCAGAATTTTTGGAATAATGTTGAAGCACCTTTTCTAACTCCCCACGATTATCACCTGCAAATCGTAGGGCTACTTCCAATGCTTTATTTTCCGGTTTGCATGAAAACAACACGCAAAATATATAAATACAATATAATAATTTCATAAATTTACACAGATGAAGGCTCCCCCCCCCTTTGAAATCAAAGGGGGGTAGTACTTTTGTTTTTATGAAGAAATGTAGTATGCTTGTTTCACATTTACATCTCTTGCGTGGTTGTAAGTTAGGCTATTCTATAACTCCTTCTGCAACAGCTCCCCCAACACCGGATCGGAAGGTCTACGAGAAGAGGCATCCCATACTTTTCCTGTCGGGTCCAAGATAATAAAACGCGGAATCCCATGAACAGCCATTTGTTGCATCAAAGGATGTTTATATGCCCGGGAACATAACAACTGTTCTCCATCCATATCCTTTTGCTTTACAAACTTTTTCCAAGTATCAACATGTGTATCCAACGAGATCGAAACCCATACTAACGGTAAATCTTTCAACCGATCTTCCAACCTCTTGGCATAATTAATCTCAGCAACACACGGATTACACCCCGTGGACCAAAGATCAACAAACACGTATTTCCCTTTGAATTCAGATAAACAAATAGTATCTCCATGAATATTCGGGAAACTATATTTACTAAAATCAAGTCCTGACATATCCCGATACACACTTTTTTTCAATTCTTGAGCGCATACAGCCAATTCGTTTTTTCCCGCTTTGGATTTCACGATACACTTTGCTTTTTGAAGTCGTCCCTCCAAACCCTTCACGTTTCCTTGTAACAATTCTAACTTTATCGCTCGTAACAAATAAGCCTCCTTTAACACAGGATCCTCAATCACACTCGCCATATCATTTAAGTAAGTTACACGAGAACCTATCTTAATTTTTTCATTTCGTACCTGGGCGTACAACCACTCTTGAAACAAAGCAAACCAATCTCCGGTAAACGTCAATTCTCTGACCCATTTCACGTTCAACACGGGATCACTGTAATCAGGAGCCACATCGGGAGGATTAAAAACTTTCCCGAAAGCCTTCGAACGCAGTATCATCATATACAGATTTTCCAGTAACCGGAATTGCATATATCCCTTGACTATCTGTTGATCTTTCATTGATAAACCAGAAGTTTCAATCACTTTTTCCCGCTCTTGATACCCACGATACAACGCCTCGGCATAAGGTTTTGTAAACGTTTTTATCCCGTCTGTTTTCGGCTTAAACTCTTCCGCTAACACACGTCGTAATAAATTATTTACCCCAGCATAAGAGCCTTGAAATTTCTCATCTTGAGTCAAATCAAGATTAATCTTCGCTCCCGGAGCCACAAACAAATTACCCGAAAAAACTTGCCGACCGATACTTATCGATAAAAACATAGGTTCTTTGACTGGAAAAGTAATACTATATTCTCCGCTGACATCAGCCTCCACCAACCGTTGTGTCATCCCAACTTGCCGTTCAACCAAAAGGTGCATCGGTTTTCCAGACGCTACTCGTCCTGTTATCGTCACAACCGTATCCTGTTTTTGAGCTATCGCACAAAAGGACAAAACCAAAACAAGTAATATTAAAAATACCTTTTTCATGTCTCCCTCAATTTAATTTAGAACGATATTTCGCAAAAAACTCTTTCGTAATATTCTTCATCTTATCATTATCCAATGCATTTATCATTCTTTCTTCCAAAGCGACATAACGTGCGATCTGTTCTTCACTTCCTTTTTCTATGATAAAATCAAGGAAAGGAGCTTTCCACAAAAAAGCATGCGGCAAATTCTGCACATCTTTTTCTAACAGACAAAGCATATCGTCTATATTCTGGCTATTCTGAGCTTTCACAAAGTGAAGAGATAAAAGGATGCCTTCCTTACCGATAAAATCAACCGTCTCTAACTGCTTACTCAAAAAAGCAAACAGATCATCCATCAGAGCACTGGATTTCAATCCCGTAAGTAAACCATAATAATTATCATACAATCTTTTATCCACCACCTTCTTACCGATTTGCTTATCGAAATCTGCTTTATGAGCTAGTATATAAGCAAATCGCTCGTCTTGAGGACCAACTTCATCTTGATCATACAGATACCAATTCTCCGGTAAACATTTTTCTTGATCGGAAAGCTGTTTGAACTCTTCCCCTGTTAATGCCTTCACCTCATCCCGGTCTCCAGCGTCCTCCAAACTTTTACGATACAAAGTACGTTGTTCCACATCTAATTTTCCCTCTTTATAGAGCTTTTCCAGATAATAACGGGAAGTCTTTTCTTCAGCTCCCCGTTTAACACATGCCATGAAGTTTTCTGTTTTCCGGGAACCCACGATCCGGTGTTGCACGGTTCCATCGGGACGAATCATCAGGAATGTCGGGTAAGATCTAACATGAAAACGCCCGTTTAAATATCTCCCCTCTCCTTTCTCCATATCATATTTCACATTCACGAAATGCTCGTTGAAAAACTCACCCACCTCCGGAAGAACAAAGACATTATTCAGCATATATTTACAGGGACCGCACCAACTGGTGTAGCAATCTACAAAAACAAGTTTGTTTTCAGCCTTTGCTTTATTTAGTGCTTCCTGAAAAGTTAACTCTTGAAATTGGACTCCCTGTTCTTGAGCTTCAAGCCGTGAGAGGCTACATACTATCAAACAAAATATCAGAATTTTTTTCATCATAACCCTATTTCTTAAATTATTTTTCTAATTCCGCATCCAGTAATGCCTTTAACCTCGGATCAGAAGGACGAGGAGAATCAATCGTAACCACCTTTCCTTGGCGATCAAACACCATAAAACGAGGAATCCCCTTAATTTTATAATCTTTGACGATCTGGCTCCAGCCACTGGCAAACAATTGTATGCCTTCCAGTCCCTCTTTATCCAACACATCCAACCAAGCCTGATGATCTTTCTTTTCATCCACGGACACTCCTATAAAAACAACATCTTTACCCCGCATCTCTTCTTCTAGCTTAATTAAATACGGTATCTCTTTCCGACAAGGACCACACCAAGTTGCCCAAATATCCACCACGACCACTTTCCCCTTGAAATCCGAAAGAGAAACTAATTTCCCGTTCCGATCTGGATAAGTAAAATCCGCTGCTTTTGCTCCCTTATTCCCCACGTATAATTTAGCACTCAGTTCATCCATCCTCCGATGATGACTTCCTGTTGTCAAATACTTAGAAAAATAAGTTACGATCTCATCATATTTCTCGTACGTTTTCGCCCACCCGGCATGCTTTAACACGATCTCCGCCTTCAGTAGATCACACGGAACCCATTCCAATTGATCAACAATGGTTTGCTTCCGGTTAAGCTTTTGCAATGCGAGATTCGTGTAGCTCATCAAATAATCTACCCCGTAAGGCTGCCGCAACAAGCTGCTGTCGTTCAATTTATCTTTCGACACTAACGTAGAATAATAATCAGGATAATCCCCCGGCTCAGGACGACATCCTCTCATCACAGCCCGATCCACCTTGACAGCCGACAATATCCTCAATGCAAAATACTCCACGTCATACTCCACGGTTTGCCTCAGCAACTCTTCAAAAAACGGATTCTCAGAACGAATCTCCCTTTTAAACACCCCTGCTTTCGGCAAAAAATCCATGTAATACGGGAATAACTCTTTATACGTGAAAAAGATAAAATCCTTATGATCCACTCTCCGACGCACTGGTTCAAATATGCTCTCCCACCGGGCTAGCAATAAATTCTCGGGAGTATTACGATTCGTTATAACCAACGTATCTTCCAATATATTCACCTCTGCCCAGTCTCCTGCCTCCAAATAAACTCGGATTCGTTCACTCGTTTTTTCACCCCCAACCGTGTAGAATCCGGGACGAGCAGGCTCTATCGCAAACCCGTACCACCCGTTCTTCCCCACCCGGGTTTTACTAATCAACGTCTCGGCCCCATCCACCACTTCATACAACCCAACCTCGTCCATTTTTTCCCGATGCACCTGTCCCTTCACTTCGGCAAAGGCGTCCAATGACAGTTTAGCCAACTCATTATCATGTTCATGTAACTTATTCCCACTACCACAAGCGGCAAAAAGCAACGCAATACAAAGAACAAAGATCTCCTTGATTACAATAAAAACATTCAATTTCATATTGTTACATTTTTCTCATCCATGTTCATTAAAAGCATTACTTGCCTAACGCTCCCTCCAACATCTTTTTCAAAGCTGGATTCGAAGGACGAGGAGCATCAAAAGAAACCACGTTCCCCTTCCGGTCGATCACGATAAAACGCGGGATCCCGTTAATCTTGTAATCCTTTGTAATTTTACTCCAACCACTAGCAAAAACTTGAATACCCCCTAACTTCTCCTGCTCTATAAAATCTAACCATTTTTGTTTATTTCTAGCCTCATCCACGGACACTCCCAAGAAAACGACATCCATACCCTTCATCTCCTCCTCCAACTTTTTCAAATGCGGGATCTCTCCCCGGCAAGGAGCGCACCAAGTTGCCCAGACATCAATCAACACCACCTTACCCTTAAAATCAGAAAGTGACACTTGTTTACCGTTCACATCCGGATAAGTAAAATCAGCAGCGACACCACCTGCACGGGTCTTGTACAACTTAGTTCCCACCGCTTCCGCTCGGGCTTTTAAAGAGGGAGATAACCAATATTTCTCGAACTTCTTCATCCCATCCAAATACTCCTCGTACGTGCGATACTCAGAGAAAAAACGACTTACAACAAACTCTCCTCTCAGCCGATCACTTGGGATCGCCTCCAAACAAGTCTGCTCGTACAGGGCCTTATCCGCCGGATTTACATCCTTCTCGTTCACGGCAAAAATAGAGTACAATCTCAGCATCGTAATTCCATTCGGAAAATCCAACACTCGTTCATCCGCAAATTTCTTCGAATTAATAATCTGCTTGTAATACTCAGGTCGATCAGACACCTTCGGATGTTTCGATCGAGGGGTTTGTAAAAAAACAACAGCATAATAATCCGTGGCATAATCAATCCACTCTCTCAGCAATGCATCGAACTCCTTGTTACCACTCTTCAAACCAGCCTTCAACTCCGACAACCCGGCAACAAACTTTTCAAAATCAGGAAAGAAATCCTCATACGTGCTGAATACTCTATCAAAAAACACACTCTTCAGCCATACATGATAAGCATATTCCACCCATTTATACAATTGCACGTTCTCCCTCGTGTTCTTGCCTATCAAGTTAGCCTTGTTTTCCTGTAACTCGATATTTATTTCTTCCCCCCCTTTCACGTACACGGGGAAATTCATCCGCTCATCCTCCCCTATCACGTAAAACCCGGGTTTCTCGGGCTTAACTAGAAAACCGAAACTACCATCCGCCTCCACCCGACTTACCGCACACACCACCGGAGTCCCATCCACGGTCTTAAATAATTTAACCTGTGACAACCATTGATCCTTCACTTTTCCTTTGATTGCCGTGAAATCCTGAGCACACACTGCTACAACACAGCAAACTGCCGTGATCAATAATAATACCTTTTTCATACAATAAATGATTTATCTTTTTATTTTATATCCGCTCTAATTCGTTCCAAATCAAAACCTGCCCCTTTAAGCACATACTCCATCAATGTATAACGCGCTTGCACGTAAGGATAAGCTTCATATTTCTTCATAAACTCCTCCTTATCGTAATCCAGAACGGCATCCAGATAAGCAGCAAAATCATTTTCTGCTGTCGGGACATTATAATAAGTTTTTCCATCGGATTTATATGTAGCCAATGCCAATAATCCAAAATTCTCCGGACAATTTTGCTCCACGTAAGCTTTATACTCGTCATAACTGTCCAACTGTTTATCCATAGCCGCAATCACATTATTAGCAAGGTTTACCTCGCTCTCCCATTTTTTTCGTTCTGTTTCCGTTAAATCATCTCTTTCCAGTTGAGCTAAGGCCTCTTCCTTTTTTCCCATGTAAAGAACTTTCATATCATAATAGGATTGCATATTATTTACTTTCAACAACCGATCCGCATAAGAAGGCACGAACGTTTCATAATTTACCCCCCAACATTCTTTTATTATAGCCGGTGAAGCCGATGTATTTTCGAATGCCTTAGTTACAACAGATTGAAAACTGGACAAAGAATCTTGCAAAGCACCATAACAAATTTCATGTAAAAATGCCCGTTGGAAGAGAGAATCCGGATTTGATTGCTCGTATCCATTCAAAGCGAAACCTAAAACCCCAAACCCGCGATAAACATACATGGGCTTCGTTCCCTTTTCCATATCCTGCACGATCAAGATTGCCGGGATAAATACGTCAACCCCATCAAGCCAAGCCAGTAACTTCTCGTTCAGCAACTTCAATAGCGGCATCATTGCAGCCTTACTTTCCGGATTAGTAACATCAACCTTATTAAACGTGATCTTAGTCTGGATATTGGCAATTTCTGTCATATCGTAATCCAAACGAAGCACTTCATAATAAAACTTCGGATCTCCGTTTTCATCTTTCCATCCCCGATCCTCCATCCCGATCGTATCCTTGTAAAAAACTGCAAGATCATATTTCTCATATAGGCGATAAATCATATCATCCACTTCGTCCATATTTTCCGTAGGAGTAATAACATACCAGTTTTTCACTTCCATCGGAGTCAACGTTTCCTCCTCGGAACATGCTATAAATACTCCTATTAACAAAATATAAATTAATTTTCTCATAGCGTTTCCTCCTCTTCTTTTTCAATTACAAAATTTGCCGTAACTCCGCCTCTCACAGGGTTTTTCATATTACCATCGCAAAATTCGATGACACTTTGCGGGATAGGGATCATCCATGAACCAAAACTATTATCATTATATTCTTCCAACGTTGTCTCTCCCACCTTCTCGGCTATTACGCTCCCACCTGCATCCGTTGCAATTTGATAACATACATGTTCTATGGCTCGTTTACATGGATAAGTATTATTCACAGCATAACGACGAAGATCAAACCAGCGATGTCCCTCATAACATAACTCTTTCCGCCGTTCTAATCGTACAAAATCAACAAGTTCCTTTCCTCCAGAAGGAATCGTTGGCATCTTTTTATAACGATATTGCATCAAACTCCTTAACGTATTTACAGCTTCCGATTGTCCCAAACAAGCCTGTGCCTCGGCCTTATTCAAAAGGATCTCGGGATATCGTAACCACCCTCCAGTTGATGCGGGGGTTCCGGTATTTGCATAAACAACCGTATCCATACTTACCGGATCATACTCGGAAATAGATATTTCTGACTTATACTTTCGGGGAACCAAATTCTTCGCATAACGCGTCCGACTGAAGAAACGGTTTAAACGATAGTCATTCTCATCAAACAATCCCTCGAATTCGGGTGAACAAGCATACGACCAGCCGTTCTGTTTCACCGTACGAGTCGTTATCATAATGATTTCACCAGTGGCTAATAAATGATCTATATCTATTCGACTAGATACCTCTAACTCTGCATCGTCCCCAAAAATCCAATACGCCTCGTGTGGCCCATGGGAAAATATCGTCTCCACGGATTCCAAAGTTGCAAAAGATTCGGTGACAGGCAAAGAACTCAAACTCTTCACCCCGTATCCCTCTATCTTATTCGCAACCTCGATACAATCTTCATATCTTTCCATGTATAGATAAACCCGACTCAACAAAGCGTAACAAGCATCGATACTTCCATGTTGGGCATTTTTCCTAGGCGAAGACAACAACTTAAAGAATTCGATTGCTTTTTTCAAATCTGACTCGATAGACGCGTAAACCTCACCTACCGTATTTCGTGAATAATAAATATCGATCACTTCTTCCGACAATTTTAAAGGAACACCCCAAGTAGCATTCGGATTACTCTTATCGTATGGAGCCCCGTATATATTTGTCAACATAAAATAATACCAAGCTCTCAAAAAATAAGTCTCTCCCCCCACTTGATTCAACGTCTCCTCCTCGCCGGACTTATGCTTTGACCGTTGTTCCGGTATGGCTGAAATGATCGAGTTCAAAACAGCGATACGTCTATAAAAGTCCGCCCATATATAATCTTGCACCGCTATCCCCGTCAAACCGATAGCGGGATCATCCGCCCATCGGTAATATCCTGCCACGATTTGCCACGATCTTGTTTTATATTCCTTTGCAACCGGAGCTGGAGCTTCTTTTATATCATCATCCATCAAATGGATACACGTCATAAAATCTCGATTCTGTGTCTTATTTCCAAATGTAGCTATTGCCGCTCCCGGACAAATCGTCATGGCGGGGTCTTGGTAACCACTTCCCAACAACAACTCCTCCAAATCCGAAGCGGTTTCAATATAAGCCAAATTTTGTGAATACTCGTTCAAAAAATCTTTACATGAGGTAGATAATCCACAAAATAAAACTACAAACCATAATATACTATATTTTTTCATCGTATACCGTTTTAAAAAACAACATTCAAATTAAGCGAATACTTCGGACGGACAGATATATTAACCACGCTGGAAGTTCCAGATTGTTCCGGAGATTGCCCCTTCAGGTCCTTACTACACCAAGTAAACAAATTCGAACCGGACAAGGATAAATAACCGGAAGAAAAACCTAACTTCTTAGCCAACGCCCTTGGGAACAAATAACGTAAGGACAAAGATTGCAAACGCAAATAATTCCCGCTCGCGACCCTCAAGTCTGAATCATCATACATGGAATATATCGTAGCACTACCACTTGGCTCCCATTCAACTTTATATTTATTAGCATTCCACCATCCTTTATCCTGACCACCTTCTATATCCAGAGCCGGAATATCGGTTATTTTTTCATCTCCCGGATTTCTCCAACGATTCACAAACTCCCGGCGCAAATTTTGCATCGGTTTGGGAGACACCGCACTATATTCTCCGGAAGCAATTCGTAACAATCTAATTTTATTACCGATGCTATAAGAAAAATTAACCGTTAAACTAAAACTTCGGTAACCAAAATAATTATTAAAACCACCTTGAAGAACAGGCACCCGAGTTCCGGACTCATCCAGCACGGCCAACCACACATCCTTTTTAGACAAATTCTTGTACTTTTCATGTAATTCCTCCGCCCGATCTGCCTCCAAATCCTTAAATGTCGGTTTCCCTTGATTATCCAACCCGGCATACTTGAATGAAAAGAAAGTGTTCAGCGGGGTTCCGGATAATTGAACAGAACCATTCAAAAACTGCGACAGAGTCAATTCATCCTGTAACGTTTTATCTTTCCGTTTGATACGATCGTTTAACAACTTATTCAATGTCTGCCCGATCTGTGGATCAAAACGCCAGACAAAACCTCTTTTCCCATTAGCCGAGACAGCTCGGTTAATCGGATTAAAGTTCAAAGACAACTCTATACCTTTGTTTTCAACATTACCGGAATTCACGACATAAGTTGTCACCCCATTCACATCACACACGGTCTTGGACAAAAAGGCATCCACGGTCTTTTTATAATAACCGGAAATAGACCCCTGAATTTTATCTTTAAGGAAACTGAAATCTATCCCGGCATTAAAAGAATACGTCTTTTCCCATTTTAAATCAGGATTAGGGAACTTCTCCACAGTCGAAGTATATCCTCCTTTTGAAGAATTATACCCACCTTTATTGATAATCAATTGAGTCGGTTGATTATTTTGCATATTTCCCTGAATACCATAAGACACGCGTAAAGCCAGATTATTAATCCAACTCACATTCTTCACGACATCATTCGTCATATTCCAACGCCCGGAAAAAGACCATACAGGGAAAAGTTTCTCGTTACTACGACTCCCGAATGCGTTAGACCAATCGGCTCGGGAATTCACGTTAAAAATATACCGATCCTTGTAACTATACGTTAGCGTAAGATAAAACGACGTTGTATTCGTCAATGATTTACTATATTTCGGATAATTCCGAATCACCCAATCAAAATATTTCGGATACTTGGAATAATCCTCCCCTTTTAACGCGGCGAAAGTCATTCCCCGATCTTTCAGATACCCCCGCTCCGTGTTTGCCGTAGTATTATATTTAGAAGATGACAATTCCCAACCGATAGAAGCATTCGTAAAATGGTCCTTATTTTTATCCCAAAACTTGCTGTAATCCGCTTGTACCCGGAATGTATAAGAACTACTACGATTAGAATTTGTTTTCAACTCCCCACCAAAAGGACATTCACTCCTAGTCATGGACGAATTCGCATCTTTCAATTTAAGGATATAATTCGAGTTCTCGCCATACCACGTTTCATCATCGGAAGTTCCCATGGAATAAGAAGCCGTACCTATTAACTTGAATGCATCTGTAAAACGATACTGGACTTGTGCATTCGCACTCGCATTCCTCTGATTAATTGTATAATCAGACTCCTCCATTTCCCGAATGATATTAAATGGATAATTCCCCTTTTTATACGTGTACAACTCCCCGTCCTCACCGTAGAGTGGAATCGCCCGGGTCATATTATAAGCATAATTCATAATACCAAGTTCACTGGGGTTATAGGTTTTATCCTGAACATTACCGGAAACACCGAATTGCATTTGCAATCTCTTATGTTGCACTGTTACTCGTACACTCGCCGTGTAACGCTCATTCTTCTCCCCTTTAATATTCCCCTCTTCATTTGCATATCCAAAAGAAGCATAATATTTAGCACTCTCATTTCCCCCGCTGATACTCAACGAATGATTATGCGAGAACACATCCCGACATAAAAGATCAAGCCAGTCCGTATTCAACGTCTCGTAATAAGCGGAACGCTCTTTAAAATCATTGAAACTGATAGAACCATATTTAAAATAATCCAGATATGCCTTCTCGTACCCGGTCCAATCCGTAAAACTATTGTACATACCAGTATAACGGACTCCCCGTTCCATCAATTCCCGAGAAACATCCACTCTTTCTTTGGAATTCATCAAATTCACCCCTCTATCCGAATACCGGGGACGAGTGGAAAACGTACCTGTCAACGAATATGATAACTTCGGGGGACCCACCTTCCCTTTTTTCGTGGTGATGACGATAACTCCATTGGCAGCCCGCACCCCATACAACGCCGTGGCGGCCGCATCCTTCAACACGTCAATCTGCTCCACGTCATCCGGATTCAACCCGGCAATAGCGTTCCCCAACAAATTCACGAAATCCAAATCATTCAACTGTTGAGGATCGATATTCACCGGATCTTGCTGAATAATTCCATCCACTACCCACAACGGTTCCTGATTACCCAAAATAGAAGAAGTTCCCCGTATTCTCAATTTCGGAGTAGCTCCCACCTGACCGCTATTCTGCATAAAAGTCATACCGGGAATACGTCCTTCCAGCATCTGATCAATACGATTCACGCCCGGGACATCAATATCACTCATTTTAACAGTTGTAACAGCTGCAGTCAAATGTCGCCGATCAATTTGCTGATAACCGGTCACCACGACATCCTCCAACTCGTTCATTTTCTCTCTCAACACCACTCTCAAGCTATCCGTCCTCTCCGTAAAATTCATTTTCTGAGTCTCATAACCCACGAAAGAGAACTCCAATGCCCCCTTAACCACGGGCAATGTCAATACAAAACGCCCCTGATAATCCGTCGCCGTCCCTAAAGCCACGGAAGATTCCGAGCATAATTTTACGGTTACACCCGGTAAAACATCACCCGAGTTCTCATCAATAACTATTCCGACTATTCTCTTGCCTTTTTTTACATCCTCTTTCTTATCCTCCTGTTGAATCACGATCAAGTCTCCCCGGAACTTGTACGTCAATCCCGTTCCTTTCAGAATCTGTTGCAACACGTTTTCCACCGTCTCGTTTTTCACGTTCACGGACAACTGCCCCAAACGATCCGTCAACTCCGTGTTAAAAACAAAATACAGATTCGTTTGCTTCTGAATCTCGTCAAACAAGGCCCGTACCGCCACGTCTTTCAGATTCAGACTGACTCTTTCCTGTTGAGCAAGCGATTCCGCCGAAACAGAAAAGGTGAACACACACATTAAAATCCAGAAAAGTTTCATCACTTTTTCAATTTTTTCTCTCATGCCCCGTGGCAATCGAAAACATAATCGTTTTTTTTTCATACATTTGTGGTAATAAATTCAACATTCAATAAACCCTCACGGTTCCAATGCGAGGTTTATTGTCTTCTTGAAATAAAGACGGAGGGTTTGCCGACCTTCCGTTTTATCTTGATACACATACGGTTCTATCGTTTATCGTAAACACGACCCCCGTAGCATCCGTTATTGCGTGTAAAATATCTTCAATCTGTTCATAACGTTTCATGTGTCCCGAAAAATGCAACTTCTTGGCACTCTCCGACTGGAAAAACACCTCCATGTCATACCATAAAGAAAGAGTATTCATGATATTTTCCAGTGTCTCCCGCTCGAACACGAAAATTCCTTTTCGCCAAAGAGTATATAAATCGGGATCGACCGTTTCAATTTTCATATCACGGGAATTCCGGTCATAAAACGCAAGCTCGTTCGGTTTCAACACGAACTCCCGGTCCGAATCCTGACCTCGAATCCCTACTTTTCCTTCCACCAGCACGGTACGAACCCCATCAGCACCAAGCGTATTCACGTTAAATGAAGTCCCGTACACCCGTACCTGTACGTCATCCGTAACCACGATAAACGGATGTTCCGCATCTTTTGCCACCTCGAAATAAGCCTCTCCTTTCAAGTACACCCGTCGTTCCGACCCGGTAAAAGCCACCGGATACCTTAAATCCGTCGCTGAATTCAAATACACCTGTGTCCCATCTGCTAATTGTAACTTAAACTCACCACCCTTGGGAATCCTCAACACATTCGTATCCACATACTCTGACACAACCGAATCCGAATACACCAGCATTCCGGAACTTTGTTGAACTTCAACACCCCTACCGGCCTCGATCATTTTATCCTTTTCCTTCTCCAGTATCACTTTACCTCCACCAACAACCTCCAAAACAGGACTCACCTCCCGTTTCACGATTTTCGTATTTTGAGCCACCGGTATTGATTGCTCACCTCCACGAGGAAACAACAGCCATACCCCAGCAACAAGCAAAGGTAATGCAATTACAGCCGCATACTTGATCCATGTAGTCATCCGTCGTTGTCGCCCAAGCCCGTTTTTCACACGGAAAGCCTCCCAAGCCCGAGTCGTATCCACCTCTCGAAATATCCCGTATTCCTCCGCGAAACGAGTATCTTTCCGCAATCTCTCGAACAACTGTTTATGCTCTTCCTTCTCCTTCATCCAACTATCCAACAAACGCTGTTCGTCCGGCATGATCGTTCCAGAGAAATACTTTTGAAGCAAATGACCTATTTCATTTTTATAATCCATATCTATGATCATATTTTACTCCTAATACGACCACGAAAACAAAAAGAGGGTATCCGATTTAAAAAAATTTACCGACTAATAATAAAAAATGTGCATCACCCAAGCGCTTTCTTAAATATTGCATGGCATTTTTCTTATAGGACTTCACGGTAAGTACTGATAAAGCAAGCAGTTGAGCAATCTCCTCGTTCTTCTTCCCTTCCAAGTGTAACTCAAACACCGCACGACTTCGCTCCGGCAATTCCTGCACCACGAGATGCAACTCCCGGTACATCTCCTCTTCTGCCATATCCAACTCATCCCATTCATGTTCCTCTTTCATGACCGCCGTAGCATATCGATCTTCTACAACTTGATGTTTTAAATAATCCATACACCTATTCGCCACGGCATTATAAAGAAAAGCCCTGAAACCGACATACGAGTTAAACTCCTTATCTCCCTCCCACACATTCACGAAAACCTCCTGCACAATATCCTCCGCCACATCCCGTCGCTGTACTCGCCTCATGGCATACACAACGAGATAATTAAAAAAACGTAGAAACAACTCATGAAAAGCTTTTTCCTGTTTTTCGTTTATTTGACGGATAAATATACTATTCAAATCATCCATTGACACCAAATAAAATTTTACACCCGAGCATCACAAATATACGACTTTTTTCAAAATCCCTTCCTTTCTCCTAATTTCAGTTTTTATCTTTATCTTTGCAAGCAGAAAATAGAAACATGGACTTTAGCATTAATATAAAAGAAATATTCACCGCCTTTATGGTTCTTTTTGCCGTGATCGACATCACGGGATCAACCCCCATTATTATCGGGCTCAACAGTGCAGGTAAAAAAGTTAATGCAGGAAAAGCCGCGGGAATATCTCTTGTTATATTCATCACGTTTCTGTTTGCCGGAGATGGACTCTTGAAACTATTCAACATCGACATCTCCTCCTTTGCCCTCGCGGGTGCGCTCGTTCTTTTCGTACTGGCCGTCGAGATGACATTCAATATCGAAATCTTTCGAAACGACGGTCCGGAAGGATCGGCGACAATCGTCCCGGTTATCTTCCCGCTGATTGCCGGAGCCGGAGCCTTGGCCACGACCTTAACCCTCAAAGCGGAATGCAGCGTGTTCAGCATCATCATCGCCATCCTCCTCAACATGATTGTCGTGTACGTCGTCTTACGTAACGTCTATCTCGTGGAACGAGTACTAGGAAAAGGCGGTGTCTACATTTTACGGAAATTCTTCGGGATCATCCTGCTTGCCATGTCGGTAAAAATCTTCACTTCCAACCTAAATGCCTTGCTGGAATCATTGATATAATAAAATTCCCACCTTTCCTACCGAGTCCTGTAACTTTTCGTTACCTTTAAGCGTCCCATCATAAAACAGATCATTATGAAAAAAATATCGTTTGTCATTTTCATGCTCTGCCTCACAATAACCGGAGCATTCGCACAGGAACAAATCAGCATCTCCCGCTTTCAAGGACAAAAGATTACCGGAATCGAGGCACACGGAATCTTCAGTATAACGGCTAAACAAGGTAATGCAACCGGAGTCACGGTAAACATTCCGGCTCGACTTGAAAAACAACTCGTCCTGAAACTGGATCCCGCAGGAAAATTACATATTTACATTGATGGGAAAATCACCACCAAAAACAAAAGAAACAACGACGACGATCGTTTCACGGCAGAGATTACCTTTACCAGCCTTGACAACGTGGAGTTAACCGGAGTCTGTAAAATGGAAACCATCGGGGATTTCACGACAACCAAGCTAAAAGTGGACCTCTCCGGAGCCAGTAAAATGCTTATGAATGGAGACTTCCTAGTAAAAGAAAAACTTGACATAGAACTAAGTGGTGCCTCAAACCTCAAAGGACAAATGACCAGTCCCGAATCAACCTTCGACATTAGCGGGGCCTCAAACCTCTCCCTTAAAGGTAACACCATACACTGCAAAATGGAAGTATCGGGAGCCTCAAAAGCAAACCTGGAAGACTTTCCGATAAACGAACTGAAAGCAGAAGTATCGGGAGCTGCAAAAGCTCATTTTCAAGTCAAAGAAAAAATCAGTCTTCACACCTCCGGTGCCGCGAAAGCCACATACTCCGGCGATCCGATCATCCTCTCCCTACACTCATCGGGAGCTTCCAATATCAACAAGATCTCCTCAAAATTCTTAGAGGACAAAAAAGAATACGAGAAATAGTTATTCGTCTAATATAAAATGGGGGAAACGAAAAATTGTTTCTCCCATTTATTTGTATCAACAAAATACCTTTATACTAATTGTTTGGCGCTGCCTTTAACAAACGAGGTATTGGTAAAATATTTTTCTCTGCATTATTGATCGGGGAGAATGTCCAAGTATGCCATTCCTCATTTTCCAGCAAGCGATTACCTGCATAAAGACCAGAATATTCATATTCTTTCGATTCTAATACAGCCACTCCACTTCCCAGCCAATAAGAAGGATAAACGACATACCATCCACCAATCCAGTAATCCCCTCCTGAAATTACGTTAAAACCATCCATATTGACATCAGCCTCTTTCTGTTCATAAACACCATCCTTGAAATCTGCCTCCGTCAAATGTATTCCTTTCAACGTTCTATCCCCATATTCAAGATCTTCACTTTGAATTTCAATTCCATCACCATCAATATCGTAACCGAATCCCCTTATTGTCATTCCAAGATTATCATCAGATGCCACGATAATAAACAGACGAGGATCTTTTTTAGCAATATCCACGATCATATCATGTCCCGTAGGAGGATTTGCTTTTTCCCATTTATACCCCCAAGCACGAAAGAAAACATCACGATCTTCAGGATGTGACCAATCTTCCACCTCTCCGGTAATCCATTGTATGGCCAACACCGATTGATTCTCGCCACTCCCCGTCCAGTTCGTAATATCCGATATTTTGAACCCATCCATCACCTGAATGTCCAAACTATCAGATGCCGCACCAAGCCTATTAAAAGCAGTCACCTTAATCCGGAAAACCCCTTCCTTCATGGATGAAAACTCGAAAATTGTATCAGACGACACTTTCTTCCCATCCACGAACCACTGCAAGCCTGCCTCTGTCGTATTAATGACATTCGCTCTCAATCTCACAGTTTTTCCGGGAAGAACAGCATCCTTCAAACTTAAATTCTGAACAGATACTTCCGGAGCCGTAAGCGGCTCTTCCCTATCATCCCCTCCATCATCACTACAAGAACTCCACGTTCCAGCAAAACACAGAATAGCTAAAATATAACATAAACTCTTCTTCATGAACGTTATCATTCAAAATTATAAGTAAAAAATACACCAGCAGGACATTCTGTATATCCTTTATAATTGGCCTTCAATGCCAATTTATCATTATTAAAATCAAAAACACAGATTTTATTTTCAGGATCCAAACTATAGCTCGAAATAATATTAGCGTAAACCTCTCCAGTAATAGGATGTACAGCGATGCAATTATATAAAGTTTGAACATGATCCAGTCCCTCAGCCATATCTCCCATGAACTCCGTTTTCTTCTGACTGAAAACATGACGATAAACGGGCATTGGTTTACTACCACCACCCATGTATAATGTGTCTCCTTTGGCTGTAATGTAAGGAGTTGCATTCCAACCGCCGTTCAATATCTTGGCTGCCGTTTCATTTTCAATAGAATTCTCTTGCATGGAATAGCTCTGTGCATCAAGTTTTATAATCTTTGCTGGCTCTTCTCCACTGGCACTACAAGCAAGCCATATATTACCATCGGAAGATGGGATAACACCAGAAATGTCACCGCTAACAGGTATTTCTTTTGAAATGGAAGACTTGTTCGATTCGATAACGATAAGTTTATTGCTTTGTGCCGCAAAAACTTTACCGTTTGCAACGGCCATTGTCGTTTTGTTCGCTCTAACAGAACCTTCAATAAAGGTTAGGACCTTGGATGATGGATTAAAACGATATACGCCATTGTTATCGCGAATGTAAATATCATTATCATCAAGAACGGCAATATGAGATGGCATTGACAACGTACTTCCCAATTCATCTTCGTAACTACTTTCCTTTTTCAATGTTTCCGCGTTCGCTATGGTTAAAAAAACCTCCGTCATTCCCACCGTTTTGAGATATGATATATAACTTGTTGTTTCTAATGTACAAATCTTGTGTACCCCCACCGAGCGATCCCCCGTTCTCCTTGTAATAGACACTATCGGTAACGATTCCTTTGGGACTAATAAAGGCAAGAGTACCGTAATGTTCTTTCCAAACTTGTCCTTCATTCAATATAAATGTTCCATATTTATATTTTCCATAGACTTCAACTGATGCACTTACGGTTGTTTCTTCTTTGCCATCAGTGGCCTTTACATCAATTTTATAGTTCCCCATATTTGCAGCAATAAACATATAAACTGAATCCGAGGAAACTTGTTGCCCATTCATTGTCCAGCTAAATTTCACTTCTTGCGGATTGTTCAGTTTCGCCTTCAAAAACAAAGTATCTTCTTTTGCAACGGTAAATGCTCCACTCTTACTCACAATTTCTAGCTCCAGCGCATCGGGTCTGTACTTATCATCATCATCACAAGAACTTAGAAATCCCACAAACATTCCTAAAACTAAAAACACTAAATAAAACTTCTTCATAATCTTCATTGTATAATATAAAATAACTATTTATTCATTTTCCTAAAACTCCCACATCAACGACACGAGGCAATTCCTCAACGGCATCGGGTAATACTGCGTGGACTCGTAATACGTGTCCAACAAGTTATCCACCCGCACTTGCGGCGTCAAGCTCATCCCGTTACAGAACGTGTAGCGGTAACCCGCCAAAACATTATGCACCGAATAGGGATCCGTGGCGTACTCTTGATCCGTTGTGATAAAACGCCGTCCGATATACGTCACCTGCCACGAGAAAAAAACTCCACGGTAATCGGCAGCAACCCGCACATTCCACTTGAACCGCGGCACGTAAGGAATCTGTTTCATATACGACCCGTCATCCACGTGCTGTTTCTTACGAGTACGGGATTGCGACCAACTGTAATTACCCGACACGTTAGCCTTCAGATCACCGATCGCGTAAGTTAACTTCCCGTACAACTCCATCCCCTCCGAACGCACGTTCCGGTGATTCTGGGGTGTCCAGATCCATTGATTCCCGTCCTTCGGCAACCACAATATCCAGTTGTCGATATACATCAAATAGCCGGAAACCTCTGCGTCCAAAAACAACCCTCGGTACAACTGTTTCCGGTAAGCCACCGATGCGTCATACGAATACCCGTCTTCCGGTTTCACGTCCGGGTTTCCTCCCGGTCTCCAATAGAGGTCATTCATACTCGGAAAGCGATAATTATAGGCCACATTCCCTTTCACCTGCAACTCCTTCTCCCACAAGTTGAACACCATCCCCGCCGACCACGTGGACACCCCCCGGCTATCATTCTGTTCGAACATATACTGCCCGTTCAACATCATCCACCTCACCGGAGACCACAACGCAGAAACCTGCCAAGAAAGCACGTCCCGGTTATGCCGGAACGACGGTTCCACTTCCGGGATATCATAATCCACGTCTCCCAACGTGTACTTCGAAGAATCAACATCTATATAACTACTCACCCGAATCAAATCATGCGAATAAGTCAAGCTTGTCCCTAACACAAGATTCTCTCTTGGGGTAAACGTGTAATCAGCAATCCCTTGCCACGTGTGCGATTGATTCTTATTTCCTTCGGGATCGAACAATCCCCCCGCATACCATTTATCATACTCCTGCCGGTAATACAGCCATGCCGCTTTCATATGCAAAGCATGTAGTCCCCGGGTAAAATCCAATCCCGAGTACGCTCGCACGTTCACTTCCCGCTGTTGCTCGTGTGACTGGTTTACCACCCCAAGCGCGGGTGGCAACATTCGTTTCCCTTCTTGATACCATGCAACTGCCGTCAACCGAGTATAAGGAGACAAACGAAAATATCCCTCCTGCATCGCGGCCCATTGCGTGTAATCGGCATCTTGCCGCTTCTCTCGGAAAGGCTCGTTCGTCAAAATCTTATTCAGATAAGTATAATTATTATCAGAATGTTGATAATACAAGCGAGTCTTAAAACTCGATTTCATCCCGCCAGCGTTCACCTGCGCACCTGTCGTGTAAGTCCCGTAAGAACCGTATTCTCCCAACGCCTTCCCGCTCACGCCCGCGTTCCAATCCGGATCGGTAAAGAGGTTCACGCTTCCCCCGATAGCCCCCGTCCCGTTCTTCACGTGACTGCTCCCGTAATACAAGTTGACATTATCCGTGAAGAACACCGGTATCTGTGAAAAATCGAACGTTCCCGACATCGGTGGGGTAATATTAATCCCGTTCCAGTTCACCCGGGTCTGCGAGGGACTGGCCCCCCGGAAGGATGCCGTTGACAAGGCTCCCATTCCCAGACTTTTAACGTAAATAGCCGTGTAATCCGTCAACAATTCCGCTAGCGAACGGGTTTTATTCGCCCGCATAATCTCCGGGTCAATGCGACTCACCTTCGCCCCCGCGTTCGCCTCGTTAGCATGGCGAACACGCTGACTGACCACCTGCACCGTGTCAATCACCCCGTACATCGCCACGGGGTCCTTCTTCTGGGCCTCAACCCTCATCCCGCCCAAGGCGAAACAAGCACACAATCCTATCGCTATCCTTTTAAGCATTATTCGCCATTTAACGTTGATTTTCAGGAAAATAAACTTGTCCGGGATAAATCCCGACCTTATGACTGCTCTTCGTCCCATCTTTCAGGTAATGCCGAACATACCCCCTTTGCGCCGTGTAATCCAAACAATCACATAAATAAATATCCCCCTCCGGACTAACAGCAAAACCGTACATCATTCCGACTTTCTGCAAGTCATAATAACGACTGAATTCTCCCGTTTCCACGTTCATCCGGAATACACTCTGCTGTTCCTTCACCCCCTCCTTATTTTCTTCGGCCGAACGAGTTTTCACGCTGAAATAAATCCAAGTCCCCGTGGGATCAATATCCGTGCGGTTATAATTGATATAACCGATAATTTCACCCGGCGTCTGGGAATTCGGGTCCCCGAAAGGCAAAGTATATGATTTCACCACCTTCTCCCGCTTGGGGTCCACACATTTCAACGTGATACCTGTTACCTGTCCGCCTTCCTGCTCGTTCATCAACCCCCAAATCATGCCCTCCTTATCCACGAGCAACTGACAAGTTTTCGTGTACTCCTCATTATATATATCCTTGACAACCCGAGCCTGTTCCTTCTTGATATTATCAGCATCAAACACGTACAAGCCTCCCTGCGTTATTCCGAACACTTTATTATCTACCACAGTCAGATACTCTACGGCCCGGGGAATAGAAATATACTCCAATGGTCCCCCGTAAGGAGCAACCGTCCGAATACGTACTAATTGCCGGTTGAGATCGGAAACGACTGCCTCCGTGGAGGAAATCGACACCACTTGCCGGGGATACCCCGCCTGCGTGTAAAGAATTGTCCCCACAGATTTAAAGGTTACCGGATCAACAATCTCTATCTTTTTCGAGTTATTCATCGCCACGAAATACTTCCCGTTTATCAGCGTGATCGACTGTGCCACATCCCCCATAGGGCGATGGTTCACATCCTGAAAAGCATCGGCCACGACATTACCGTCCTTGTATATCACCGAAATCGTTCCGGTATTCGAGTTAAGTTTTCCCTCGTTCAGCACAAGGGCCTCGATATCCCCTTCGCCCATCATTCCCCTAGGATAAGGCACTCCCGGCTTATCACACGACACAAGCGTTATTCCTAGCCATATAATAGCAAAAATATAAAATAACCTCTTCACAAACATAAATCCCTTTTAATCAAAAAAAGATTTGGCGTATCCAGTCGACAATTATTAAACTATCGGTGTCCACGTTCTTCCTTCCCTTGAACGTTAAACATATATTGATTGGCAGGTCTTCTGACTTACCCCATCCTCGGACGTCCTTCCCATTTCAAATTGAAACAGTGGAGAGAGTAGTGTCCGTGGACTTTAGTGGAGCTTACAGCAGCGGGTCTGTTCAGGATTCGCACCTGATTCCCTTTTCACCACACGCCTGAAACAGGGTGTGACACCAAAATCATCGCAAAAGTATATAAAAAACTAATACGATTTTAATTTAAAAAACATCATTTAGATTATTCACAATATTTATTGTTTTCCAACAAATAGATTATCGGCCAAATAACGTGATATATAGAGTCATAAGGATTTGTTTTTATAAACAAACTCTTATGACATCTGTTATCTTCCATCACTCATTTACGATTCAGCCTCCCACAAGCACACCGAATCAGAAACATCCTTCCCGTCGGCATTTTTAGCAAAAGCATAAATGACAAGGCCTCCCCCGGCTATTTTTTCTGAAAAGTTCACGCTTTTTTCTATCGTCTCTCCCCGAAGTCCCAACTCCTCGACACGACAAATATATTTCGTTTTACAAAGAAGTACGGCATAAATCTTATCATCCAGAAAGCAATCAACGGACTCGATTTCTTCTTTCTCGTGAGTGAAAAAGATTCTCCGATTCTCCATATCAACCTCGGCACGAACCTCCGGAATCACCAACGAACCTGCGGCCACGCGCAATTTCTCGTAGTTGATCACCCCGTTAAATTCCTTGACTGCCTTCTTACGGCTATTGAAAGGTTTTTCCGGATTTGCTTTCTCCACGGTTACCGCATCCATCACGTTCGCGCTGGTAAATCCCCGAAAACCTTTCGGGTAACCGTTCCCTCCGGGAAATCCCAACTGGACGGCATCTCTCATCCATATTTTCCGTTCCGTTATCGTCCCGAAAGCCGCGGACTGTCGTTTTTGCGGCTCCTGGCTCGGTTTACGCGAGATGCTTGCCCCCCGGCAATAATTTTTCCCGTTTGGTCCCCCGTAAGTGATTACGTTACCGAACTTACCCCGAATCTTTCCAAGTGGATTTACAAATTCCGCCATATCCTGTTATTTTTATGTTTCTCGCCAACAAAGATACACAAATAAACCAATGTAGTCACACTTTCAAACTAAATAAATAAATTATTACATGTATTATTCATGAGATATAAGTGATCACTTTCGTGTAAAGCGCTATTAGAACGCTATTAAACCCCTATTAAATCGCTATATATAATAGCGTTTTAAAAGAGTTTTATTTGCGTATTAAAAATATTCTATCTACTTTTGCTCATGAATTAATACACGAGTGATTATCAAATAATTATTATCATGGAAAACACATTATCTATTCCAGTAGCTCTCTTGGCACAAGGCTCTATCCGGATCGACGGGATAACCTATTACCGACACGGCAATAAAGTTCGGGCCTGCAAATCACGACGGAGCCCTAAAAAAACAAGAACCGAGGGGGAAGAGGAATCCTCCAGCCGTTTCACGGAAGCCCGTAAAATGTGGAGAATCTATCGTCGTGCCATCGGGGATTTACCGATATGGAAACTCATGGCCAAGGAGATGGGAATAAATAAAAGCGATTCCTTATTCCATTCTCAAAACGGGGGATGTTTTCGCCCGGGAGAAGGGGTATGGGCTTTCCCGACATTCCGATTCTCGACAGGCACGCTGGATGCACCGGTGATCACGGGTGTCACAAGGGAAGGATGGTCCGTGACCCTAAACTGGGAAAATGACATTGACTGCCCGAAAGCGAGCGTGTCAGATCAAGTGTATGTGGGATATTTTTACGGGACCTTACCCCGCGCCCCGCAAATGATCACGTGTTTTAACTCGTTCCGGGGCGACGGCAAGGTGACCGTGGACATCCCGGCAGCAAAACAACCGGAAGGAACGCCCCTACACCTCTACTTGTTTTTTGGCAATAAAGATACCACCCGTTTCTCTCCAAGCGTGTACGCGGGAGTGTAATGTCCATACGCTCCCCCCTCTCTTCGAAATCGTGATTACCGGACGTTACGCCCGCGGGAATTCATCGGCATGGGGGACCTTATGACAGATATGCAAGAAGTTAAACATTATTACACGCTTGGCATCCTCCCCCGTGACGGGATTGATCATCGAAAACCTCGCCTAACAGGTGGTTCATACCAATGAAATAAAAATCTTTTATCCAATTTATTGTCTAATTAAAAATTACGACCTATTTTCGCACCGTCATAGTTTCATACACCACTTCGTGATGTATTGAATGAAAAAGGGAATCCGGTGAAAATCCGGGACAATACCCGTTGCTGTATTTCCCCCTTTTAAAGGAAAAGTTTATCGTACGTTTGCCACTGGTTAGAATGCTGGGAAGGCACGATAAAAGGGATAAGTCAGAAGACCTGCTATGACGAGGGACAGATTTGCATCTGCGGGATTCAGATGGTAATCAGGTTGGATGGCAAGGTCATTCTGTTTTGATTTACCGTTTCAGGTTTTTCCCGCTTGCGTAAAGATCTCTCTCGAAGCAAAAAACTATTATATTATGAAACGAGTTCTATTTTTATTCATGTCAATCGTTCTTCTGATGCTATCCGGTTGTCAAACGAGAACAAAGTCCACGACCGCCTTCACGAAGGAAGTTTACTCACCGGAATACGCCGCGGGCTTCGACATCATGGGAGCTGATAACACGGAAAGCACGATTATTCGCGTGCGTAATCCTTGGCAGGGAGCGGAAGGCATTGAAATGTCCTACTTCGTGGCCCGGAACGGAGAGCAGGCACCGAAAGATTTTGACGGGGTGATTATTCCCGCGGGAGCCAAACGAATTGTGTGCATGTCATCCACTTACATCGCCATGCTGGATGCCATTAACCAAGTGGATCGAGTAGTCGGAGTTTCCGGGATGAATTATGTTTCCAACCCGTATGTCCTTGCCCACAAAGAAACCATAAAAGACATGGGGGCAGAAGTAAATTACGAACTTCTTGTCGGGTTGGCCCCGGATCTCGTGTTACTTTACGGCATCGGGGACGCGCAATCAACCGTGACGGACAAATTAAAAGAATTGAATGTTCCTTATATGTACGTGGGGGAATACTTGGAAGAATCTCCGCTGGGTAAGGCTGAATGGTTGGTTGCCATTTCCGAATTAACGGATAGCCGGGAAACAGGTACAAAAGTATTTAAAGAAATACCCGAACGTTATAACAACATGAAACAGTTAACGGCAAACGTGGAAAAACGTCCTACCGTCATGCTGAACACGCCGTGGAATGACAGTTGGGCCATGCCTTCCGTGAAAAGCTACGTGGCACAATTAATCACGGATGCGGGAGGGGATTATATTTACAAGAAAAACACCTCTAACGGAGCCGAACCCATCGGGCTGGAAACAGCCTACGGGTTGATTCGCGAGGCTGACGTGTGGTTGAATGTAGGTATGGCAACAACTCTCGACGAGTTAAAGATCATGAATCCGAAATTCAAGGATGCGAAAGCCATCCAAGAAAACAAGGTCTATAATAATAACTTGCGCTTAACGCCCGAAGGGGGAAATGATTACTGGGAATCGGCTGTTGTCCACCCGGACATCGTACTCCGTGACCTGATCAAAATCTTACACCCGGAACTGGTGACGGAGGATTTGTATTATTACAGGCACTTGGAATAGTTTAGAGTTTAAAATTTAGAGTTTAGAATGAAAAAAGCATCTACCCCCACCAGCTTCCCCTTACACAGGGGGAGAGACGAATGCGAGAAGACGCTACGATATTACAATGTAGCGTATCCTCCCCCTGTGCAAGGGAGTTAGAGGGGGTAGTTAAAGCGTCCCCCCGTGCGGCTGGAATCTAAAATCATAAATCAAGAAATTAATAACGGTGATGTCATTTTCAATTTTATCGTGAAACGCAATTCGATCATATTCCTTTTCCTGAGCCTGCTGGTTTTCGTGCTGTTCGCGCTCGACTTGGTGTCGGGAGATTCGGCACTTTCCGTCGGGCAGGTTTGGAACGTGTTCACGGGTAACGAGACGGATATGACAACCCGCAATATCGTGCTGTCGATTCGATTGGTGAGGGTGATCGTGGCTGTTCTGATCGGCGTGGCGCTTTCGATAAGCGGCTTGCAGATGCAGACGGTTTTCCGGAACCCGTTGGCAGATCCTTACTTGTTGGGAGTAAGTTCCGGATCGGGATTAGGCGTTGCTTTCTTTATCCTAGGGACTCCTTTGCTGGGACTGGCACATTCCGGGTTCTGGCAGTCGGTAGGTATTGTCGGGGCCGGATGGGGCGGGGCCGTCATGGTCCTGTTACTGATTGCCATCATCAGTCGTTACGTGAAAAATATCCTTGGGGTGTTGATCATGGGAGTGATGATCGGTTACATTGCAGGAGCTATCATACAGATTTTACAGTACTTGAGTTCTGCCGAACAATTGAAAATGTTCTTCCTATGGTCGATGGGTTCCCTAGGACACGTCACGACAACGAAACTGTTTATCATGATTCCCGTGATTTGCGTGGGTGTCATTCTCTCGATTTATTGTATCAAGGCATTGAATCTTCTTCTACTCGGGGAGAATTACGCCCAAACAATGGGACTGAATATACGGCGTGCCAGAACGCTTATTTTCGTGTCAACAACGTTGTTGACCGGAACCGTGACAGCATTCTGCGGCCCGGTGGGCTTTCTCGGACTTGCCGTGCCTCACGTGGCCCGTATGTTGTTTAACGACGCGGATCACCGGACACTTTTGCCGGGAAGCATATTACTGGGAGTCGTGGCCATGTTGATATGTGATATTATTGCTAAAACACTCGTGCTACCCGTGAATTGTATTACCGCCCTGCTGGGAATTCCGGTAATTATTTGGGTAGTATATAAAAATCTTCGACCGGTATGATACAACTAGAATCTTTAACACTGGGATACGGGCAACAAATCCTGCTGGACCGGGTGTCGGCCAGCTTGGACGGGGGCGGGTTGATCGCCTTGCTGGGACGTAACGGCAGCGGGAAAAGTACCTTGCTGCGGGCCACGGCGGGGTTAGGGGAAATCAAGTCCGGGCGAATATTGCTGGCCGGGAAAGACCTTGCCGGGTTGCGACCGGAGGAACTGGCTCGCACCGTCAGTTTCGTGACTACTGAAAAGGTTCGGATTCCTAACTTGAAATGCCGGGATGTAGTCGCCCTCGGGCGGGCCCCCTACACGAACTGGGTAGGAAGACTGCAACCACGAGACCGGGAAATCGTTGATAAATCCCTCGCATTACTCGATATGTCCACCTATGCCGAACGAACAATGGACCAGATGTCGGACGGGGAATGCCAGCGAATCATGATCGCCCGGGCCCTCGCACAAGACACTCCTATCATCTTGCTTGATGAACCCACCTCTTTTCTGGACCTGCCAAACCGTTACGAGCTGGGAGTGCTATTGCAAAGACTGGCTCACGAACAAAACAAATGTATCCTTTTTTCAACCCACGAACTGGATATTGCTCTCACGCTCTGTGATTCCATCGCCCTGATCGATCGTCCGCATTTGCATTACCTGCCCACGCGACAGATGATTAACAGCGGTCATATCGAACGCCTGTTCCGTAACGAGACCATCACGTTCGACCCGAAAGAATTGCGTATACGTGTCCGGTGAAAGCCTGTTTAAGACTGGCATTAAACTTGTCGCTCATTTTCGATAATCATAGAAAATTGAGTATCTTTATTCTATTATTATCCATAAACGAACGCGCATGAGTGAGAAAATTTATCCCATAGGTATCCAGAATTTCGAGAAAATCCGAAAAGAAGGTTATTTCTATATTGACAAGACCGCCTTGATTTACCGACTGGTAAAAACAGGTAGTTATTACTTTCTCAGTCGCCCGCATCGTTTTGGCAAAAGCCTATTGATCTCCACGCTCGATGCCTATTTCTGGGGAGAAAAAGAAATCCATGACAAGCATTACGCTCAACCATTCCAATCAGACAAGCGCAAGATATTTAAAATCGGTGTAAATTTCAGTTCGAAAACAAGGAATATCGAGAAATGGATCGTGGAGTCATAACGCTCGGATTCATCCAGACAAGAGACAATCCGAAAATAGATTTATTCCACAAATTGTCTCTTGGCTATGACTCGCTTGAATCAAGCAATCTGGATTCCAAGTTTCCGGAAGTTCTTCGGATGACCGAAAAGTACAAACACATCCTTTTCAACAAAAACGGTATCATCGGACGGGTTATTCATTACCAATGATTTATCGATTTTAGCATCATAGCGTTTTAAGGCTATCAATTTTAACCCAAATTCTTCCTCGAATTTCGCATCACCTAATTTTCGCCCGATAAAACGAGGTGGAATCTCCCACTCGATAATCAAATGATCGTCATCAACAACATAAGAATCTATAGTTGTCCCCAACTCCACTTTTGTCGCAAAGAAATCGGCATACTCCCATTCCGGATTGATGGTCTCCGTGATTCCCATAGACTTCAGAATCACCTTATGCACCGGCGAAATGGCCCGTGCCACGATACGTTTCACGCCAAACTGTTTCAATAGCGCAATCACGAACAGGGAGGTCCCGAAGTCTTTCCCGAACACCACAAACACCACATCCACTTCTGTCAAAGGTAGCGTTTGTAATGCTTGTTCATTTTTCACATCCAATGCCACGGTATTCGTGATGGAATCCTTGTATAAATTAATCTTACTGATGTCAGAATCCACTCCCAACACCTCGTTTCCCCGTTTGGTCAGACGTTGCGATAATGCAAGCCCAAAATTACCTAATCCAAATACGATACACTTCATAATAATTAAAAATTGAGAATTGAAAATTGAAAATGTGAGACGGAGCTTGGTTTTCAACTTTCAATTGATTAAACGATTACGGTTTCATCGGGATACGTATAAAGTTTCACTTCCTGATAGCGGATGAAACAAGCCAAAAGGGTGATTAAGCCTACACGCCCGACAAACATGGTGAGGGCAACGATCATTTTACTTGCCACACATAAATGGGGCGTCAAATCCAAAGTCAGCCCCACCGTCCCCAAGGCAGAAACGACCTCGAAAACAGCTTGAGTCAGCGTTGCCTTCGGTTCCAGAATCACGATGACAAAAACAGCCAGAATGATCCACAGAATAGATAGTATGATGATTGAATGCGCCCGGTTCACGTTCTCCCGAGTCAATTGACGATGCGCGATAACAACCCGATCGTTCCCCGCGAGATTCGCCCATATATTTTTTAAAGCAATCACGAAGGTTGTTACTTTAATACCGCCCCCCGTGGACATCGGAGCCGCACCGATCCACATCAAGATAATCGTGAGGAAGATTGTCGGAACGTGCAACATGGACATATCCACGTTGTTAAAACCTGCCGTACGAGGGGTGACGGCCCCCATAAACGAAGTGGCAAATTTTCCCGTGAATGACATTCCGTCCAACACGTTATGATTTTCAAATATCCAGAACAAGGCTGTCCCCACGACAAGCAGGATTAAAGTGGTCGGTAACACGATTCGTGTTGTCGTACTCACGATGCGAGGTTCGTGGATCACCTTGTAATTCATACCCAACAGACATTTGATCTTATTCCGAATACCATAATGCAGGAGTCGCCCGTAATTGAACAAGATCGGGAATCCGATACCACCAAATATAATCAAAAAAGCCAAAATGACTTGCAAACCATACAAATGCCTGATCAAAGGATCATAGAGATTGCCCGGCAACGTGGAGAACCCGGCATTACAGAAAGCCGAAACACCATGAAACAAGGCGAAAAAGAGTTTATTGTCAATTTCCGCTACATCCTGCACTTGCATGTAGACAAGGTAAACACCAATTCCCTCGATGATAAACGTGGTCAGAATGATATACACGACCGTCCGGAAAATATCGCTCAAAGATGCCTCGTTCAATAGGTTTTTCATCATGAACTGATCGTGAAAGGAGGTGCCACTCAAGAATGACATGGCAAAAAAACTGGTAAAGGTCATCACCCCAATTCCCCCAACTTGAATCAGCATGAGCAGCACGACCTGCCCGGTCAACGTAAAAGTGGCACCGGTATCAACGACAGTCAACCCGGTCACACACACGGCACTCGTCGAGGTAAACAAGGCATCCATGAAACTGATCCCCTCGTACGTGGCATTAGGTAATCTTAACAAAACAGCCCCCAAAAGGATGATAAATAAAAAACTCGCGGCAAAAAGAACTTCCGCCTTTACCCGACTTCGCAAGACAACAAATATCTGTTTCGAGAGTTGTATGATACTCAATAGTAATACCACGGCATACGTCAATATTCGCTCGACCTTGAAAAGGAAGGGGTTAGTCTCCTCGAAATCCGGTCGGTCGAAGTGTTTGGAGAACAAGGTCAAGGCAAACAGGAAAAGTAACACTAACACTTCTATCCAAAATCCTTTTTCCGCCCGCAGCAGCCTGAAATTAAACAAGAACCGCAACAAGCCAAGCACTACGAAAAGACGAATTATCGCTCGATAGGTGTAGTATATCTCATGAGAATAATCAGCCGGCATATCAAAGCCGAAACGATAAATGACTAAAATAATTGCGAGAAAAGAGGCTAGAAATAATAACACATTACTTACCAGTTCAACAATCTGTTTTACAGACTTATAAATCTTTCTCGCCCGATAGCGGAATTCCACTGAAAACATAACACCAACTTTTTTTAATAAATAACGTTAAGCAGTTACCGCAAGTTACATAAATCACCGATAATTCTTCACTTTCCGATAACACCGGGAAATGTCTCCAAGTTTACTCATTATTTTTCAGTTTTCCGCTAGACTTTTCTATTTTTGATTTTCACGAAAAGGTAAAACACAAGAGGGGATAACCCAATATAGTTATTTCATGAATACAAAGTAAACTGCCAGCACCAAGCAAACACAAGCGGCCAAGTGATTCCACTGGAAGGTTACCCCTTTGAAGAAAAGCATGGAGAAGATAATGAAAATGGTCAGCGTGATCACTTCCTGAACCACTTTTAACTGCATCAGCGAAAAAGGCCCCCCGTTCCCAATGAATCCCAAACGATTAGCCGGAACTTGGGCACAATATTCGAACAAAGCAATACTCCATGAAAACAAGATTACCCCGAAGAGAGGCCAGTTATCTATCCATTTCATTTCCTGTAACTTCAGATGGCCATACCAAGCAAAAGTCATGAACACGTTCGAAACGATCAGTAATAATATCGCATAAAGTCCTTGCATACTCTTTTATATTAATCCATGAAATGATTCTCAAAACCGACACAAAAGTATAAATTTTATTACCTTTGTTGATAACGATTTGGATAAACTTTATCAAATGCCAGCAGCATGAAAGCGAACAAGATTCAGAAAATAGAGATCCGCAATATATGGGGAAAATATAATTTCCGGTGGGAGAATCTCAATCCCGACGTGAATATCCTGACAGGTATTAACGGTAGCGGGAAAACCACGTTCTTCAATATTATTGACGCCTTACTTTCGGCAGATATTAAACGCTTGAAATTGTACAACATCGAGGCCGAGGTCACTATTGACGACATCTTGATCAGTTTCCGGAAAGATAGTACCCTAGCATCTGTAAGACAAAAGTTAGCCGGAGTGAACTATTTAAAGATCAGCACCTTTGACGTACCAATCCGAGACCGTCGAAAAATGGGTAAAGAAGATAGCCCCTTGCTCAGCGAGTTAAAGGAAATCGTGTACAGCGTGGGCGAGAATAACAATTCGTTTTCTGATTACCGCCTTCGAGCCACGAATTTTCCGGATCAGGCGGAAAAGATCAACCGCAGGATTCGCAAATTTTACGACACGGTGAACCACCTGTTTGCCGGAACAGGGAAGACCATCGAGATTGACCCGATGACGAATCAATTGGTCTTCCGGGATGGAGATGAAATTATCCATCTTTACAAGCTATCGTCAGGAGAGAAACAATTACTAATTATTCTACTCCGCGTGTTCCTGATGGACGAGCAACCTTACATCCTACTCATGGATGAACCGGAAATCTCGTTACATATCGAGTGGCAGTACCGCCTTTTTGAAGAAATTCAAAAACTGAACCCGCATTGCCAAATCATTACCTCTACCCACTCCCCGAGCCTGTTCGGTGATGGCTGGGGGGACAAGTTGGTATTCATCGAAGACCTATTGATTCACTAACCTGATCAATTTTAGATTTATGATTTTAGATTCCAACCCAGCTCTTTTAATCGTAGATTGATGGTCTTTTTACATTTTCAATTCTCAATTTTCAATTGTTATGTTTTCTCCTCCCGTATCTAAAGAAAAATATTATTATCACGCCGCCAAACGTTTTATGATGGACGCCCAACTCTTGCGTTGTAGGGCAGCTATTCACGTGGAAGATAAAGACGATATTGTTTTCTGGAGTAATATTTTCAAGCATTTCCGCCCGAATGACCGGTTTCATTTTATCGCGGGTTCCCGGAACGAACGGGGCCATGAAACCAGAGGCGTGACGCAATGCCTGAAATATGTCAAATACTTGAACCCGAAGTTTTTTATCTGCATAGACAGTGACTATCGCTATTTGTTGCAAGAACAAGGGATTGATGTTAAACATTACATTTTCCAGACCTATACCTACTCTTTCGAGAACCATCATTGCTATGACAAGGGGTTGAACGAGTTATGCTACCGGATCACGACCCTACCTAACAACGTGTTCGATTTTCACCAATTTCTGAAAGAGTATTCGAATATCGTGTACAAATTATTCCTGTGGCATCTATATTTCCTAGTGGCAGATCCCAAACGATTCTCGATCGCTGATTTCAACGAACTGATTTCGTTTCAATGGCAACGCCGACCGGACATCCGCCAGAACGGACGTCACGAGTTAAACAAGTTGAAAGGACGGATCGAACAAAAGCTCGCCCAACTCCGGAAGAATTACCCCAAAGCGAACCTTTCCATACTGGAGGAAAAATACCAAAAAATGGGGCTAACCCCGGACACCACGTATCTCTTTATCCGGGGACATAATATTTACGATATGGTTTATATGCTGAACCGGGAAGTTTGTAAAAAGGTACTGAGAATCGCAAAAGATTCGTATTCCGGTTCACAACAACCGCCTCATGTCAACCTTTTCGGCTACCGGAACAGTATTGACGATCAATTGAAAAAGAATTTACATTTCGGGGCTTATCCCGCCATTCGCAAGATAGAGGAAGACGTTCATCTTCTATTCTAAGGTTTCCTCCCGGAAGGCAACACCTCCAAGATGGCTTTATGGGACTCGCCATTCTTTCCAATCGTGAAATGAATACGGGCTTGTATTCGCTTACCGGATGGCGTGTTCTCCCATTTAGGCCCCTCGGCCAACAATCGAATAACCTCTTTATTGCTCTCCTTCGAGAAACCATCCTCTATCCGGATTCGGCTGGGGACTTTCTTCCTGTTCAACTCGAATGAAAGTATTACAGACCCCATTTTATTCGAATCCAAGTCTGCTTTCGGATAGCGCAAAGCTTTTTCCATATATTGATTGAAATGGAGGACATCATCTTTAGATACCAACGTATCAAGTACAACATTTTGTCGACTGGTTATAACAGAAACTTCCTGCATTTTTATATTGGACATTTCTACCTCTTTCTTTTTTGCAACACCATAACCGGTAACAACAACCTCATTCATTTTTTCTGCATCTTCTTCCATCTTCACTTGCAATTTGTCTCCCGCCTTAACCAAAATATGCTGAGATTTCATCCCGATAAAAGAAAAGGTAAGTAAACCCTCTGATGTAGGAAGATCCAAACTAAAGTGGCCGTTGGCATCCGTGACTACCCCCATCGTCGAGCCGGAAAGGAGTACTGTCACTCCCGCTAAAGGATTGTCCTTCCCATCCGTTATCATACCCGACACGTGATTATCGTTTACTTTCATTTTCCGGGTTACCAGTCGGGAAGTATCTTCAATCTGAACACTTGCCAAAGAAACTTCTTGATCAGCAAGTTCCTCCATCACCATCTCCCGTACAGAATCCTTTTTTCTTGCTACCCGGTTATCCGAGCGTAACAACTGTTTTTTATCGCCCGGAGGCACTGTCAAAGAATCCGTTTTATCAAATAAATCTATTGTGTTTCCACTTTCAAGTGTCAGTATCGCTCTCTCTTTGGTTTTCACCGAATCAGATAATTGAGCAACTACCATCACGGGTACATCAAAAGTTTTCTCTTGCCGGGTAAACCACCATGTCCCGCAAGCTAGCAAAATAGCAAACGAGGCTGCAATATACATCCATGTCCGTTTTTGTTTACGAGATGAACGGGAGCGCTCGTTCAACTGGCGTTCCAGACGAATCAGGCCATCAAGAGGATCACCGGGAGTCGAAGTCAACCCCTCCAATGCCTCGAACAAGAACGGATCGGACAAAGCCTCCCGCTCCATACGGTTAGCAGCCTTACCTTTCCGGTTGCCATGCAGGTATTCTTTTATGTCGTCAATCCGTTTCATTTGATGTTATTCCTTTACGTTCCAAACACAATTTCAAGTTCCGTTTCCCATTCTGGATAAAACTCTTTACCATTTTCGAAGAAAAACCCGTGCGTTCTTCCACTTCCTTGTACGAAAGTTCATTCAGGAAGAAATATTTCACGCTGACACGTTGTCTTTCAGGCAACCCCTCGATACATTCCCGCAACGATTTCTCTCGATTCTCCCTCTCGTTTACAACAGTAAGATGAAAATCATCGCAAAATTCCATAAAAGAATCGTCTAAAGAAACGGACAAATTTTTACTCCGTTTCCGGATTTCCATCAAGCAGTTATTGCGAATACAAGTATATAGCCAAGCTTTGAAGGATTGTATTTCCGTCTCTTTTACCTTCACAATCAATTCTTCGAATAGTTGCATAACGGCATCCTGCGCATCTTCCGGTCGCTTTAGATACTTTAAGGCTACCCCGTACACCAAGGGCATGTATCTTTTATAAGCCTCCACGAAATACGCCAAGTCACCGCTTTCACAATATCGTTTCAGCAGTTCTTCATCCGTTATGTTCTCTTGACCCCGCTTCACTATTTATACATTGATTTTTACAAATATAAGAATTAAAAAAATTCTCTCTAAAGATTTATGGAATTTCTTTTCGTCTGTCATCTTAGGATAAAATTAATTTAAAAATAACAGCTTATGAAAACAAATAGCGTTTTAAAGAAATTAGCATGGGGATTAGTTATATTCATTGGATTATCCAATGTCGTTTTAGCCCAAAAGATTCAAGTAAGTGGTAAGGTAATGCTTGCCGCGGACAGTTCGGCATTACCCGGGGCAACCGTTCTCATTAAAAACACGAATATTGGCGTAGCCACCAATTCGCAAGGGGATTACACGATACAGGCGAATGTAGGAGATACTTTACGATTCAGTTTTATCGGGTTAGAAATTTTATATATCCCGGTAAAAGAGAAGACATTAAACGTTTACCTGAATACGGACGACGAAACGGCAATGGTAAGCGAGTGCATTGTTACCGGATACGAAACCATACACCACGAAAGTGCCGTGCTTAAACTCCGTTCCGGAATGCCCGTAACATTAACTTCCGAGCAAAACACGGAAGAGTATAACGAATTCGCCGCAAATTGCTTCCTGTTGGCCTTGGACAAGCCTCTTTCCACGTTCTCGATCGACGTGGACAACGCTGCTTATTCTAATGTACGACGTTTTATTAATCAAGGAACTCTTCCTCCTGTCGATGCCATACGCACGGAAGAGTTCCTGAATTATTTCGCTTATGATTACCCCGCCCCACGAGGAAATGACCCAGTAAGTATCACCACCGAGGTTTCCAACGCCCCATGGAACACGCAGCACAAACTGGTACATATCGGGATCAAGGCAAAAGAAATTGCCACGGAAAACCTTCCGGCCTCGAATCTTGTATTCTTGATTGACGTATCCGGTTCCATGGATTTCTCCAACAAACTCCCGCTGTTGAAATCATCTTTGAAATTACTCGTGAAACAACTTCGTCCACAAGATCGAGTAGCGATTGTTACTTACGCGAACCAAACAAAAGAAGTACTTACCTCTACCCCGGGAAGTGATAAAGCCAAAATTCTGGCTGCCATCGATGGATTATATGCCAGTGGCGGTACTGCCGGTGGAGATGGAATCCAAAGAGCCTACCGGGTTGCCGAGAATAATTTTATTAAAGGAGGAAACAATCGCATTATCCTAGCCACAGACGGAGATTTTAACATCGGCATTTCTTCACCCAAAGAACTAGAAAAGATGATTGAAACAAAACGGGCCACAGGTATATTCCTGACGGTTTTAGGTTTCGGTATGGGAAATTATAAAGATAACCGGATGCAGGTTCTCGCAGAGAAAGGAAACGGGAATCATGCTTATATTGACAACCTGACGGAAGCGAAAAAAGTATTAGTAAACGAATTCGGAGGAACCCTTTTCACGGTTGCCAAAGATGTAAAGATTCAGGTGGAATTCAATCCGGCTAAAGTTCAAGCTTATCGCCTGATCGGTTACGAAAGCCGCCTGCTGGAAGCGAAAGACTTCAACGATGACACGAAAGATGCCGGAGAAATGGGAGCCGGACATAGCGTTACTGCCTTGTACGAGATCATCCCGGTCGGAGTTAAAAGTAATTTTGCACCCACCATTGACCCACTGAAATACCAGAAAACAGGAAGAGATGAAAAGCAAACCCTAACGGATAGTCCGGAATTATTAACCGTGAAGCTTCGCTATAAACAACCGAACTCACATAAAAGTTCTAAAATGGAAGTAGCCGTTATCGACAAAGATACACCTATAAAAAAGAGTTCCGAAAATTTCCGGTTCTCTGCCGCTGTTGCAGGATTCGGGATGTTATTACAAAATTCGGATTACAAGAACGATTTTACATTCGATAACGTTATCGACCTCGCCAAACAAGCTACAAATTATGACCCGGAAGGGTATCGAAAAGAGTTTATCCGGCTGGTCGAAAGTGCTGCCTTACTAAAATGAATAAAACAAAATTGGCCGGAAAGCTTTCCGGCCAATTTTTATAAAGCAATATCACTTTATTTAATCAACAAATCGTTTTTCAATGCCGTCCGGGGAACAGCGACTTCAGCCACCCCACAAGCGTAAGCACCTAGAACATATTGACCATAGGTAAAACAAACTGAGGTTTTGTTAAAGTTAACAGCCGTCACATCTTTCAGCGTGGGATCTGTCGTGAAACAACCTTCCGGATTCTTGAAATTCGCTTTCAACTGGGTATTAATCTGAGTCTCATTAGTATAATTCAGAATCTCCTGATTCGTCAAGAACTTCTGATTCTGCACGTCATAATTGAAAGTGTAGAAATTCGTTATTCCATGCGCACCGCCCGTGAAAGTGTAAACAATCAAGCGTACACTCACGTATTGGTCGTTTGCCATAAACACGCTATCACCTACCTGCAACTCGTATATCCATACCGGACGCTCTTCCCCAGCTGCCTGCCATGACTCGAAGAACTCGTTCGCATCAGTCTTCAAGCTATCCTGCAAATCATTCACGAACTTCTCAATTTTCTTGTTCAATACCTCGCAACTTTTATTCACGTTCGCATCAGCAGACGAGAACATAGAACGATTTACCGTAATGTCCCAATTCTCAGAATTCGCCGTAACCTTTTCATTCTTCACGTTCAAATCCTGAACCTTCGGCTGGCATCCCACAAAGGCAAATGCCATAAAAACTGCCATAATTAGTGTACTTTTCATTGTGTGTTTTGTTTTTTGTGTGTATCACAAAATTATGAAATTAAAATATACTGTTATCACATTGCATCACTTTTATTTTATCAAATCTAAAGCGGCTAATTTCTGCTTGATCCTCATTTGAATCATCGCTTTTGTCATTTCATGTTCCATCTGCATGGATTCCATAAAAGCTTGATTATAACATTTTTTTGCCTCATCATACTCTTTTAGTACCTTATTCGTATCCCCCAACATGGCAAGAAAATTAATTTTATCCATCAACGAAATATCCGTGTATTGTAATGCTTTTATCGTCCACTCTTTCGTTTTCAAAATAACGCTTTCAGGCACTTTTCCCCCGGTAGCGGTATAAACTTGCTGGGCAGCCATTCCATAATCAACGGCACGGGCATCCTCTCCCAATTCTTTAAAATAAGCATCCATAGACTTCACGTATTCCTCCCCGTCTTTCTTATAAAAAAGCAAATACTCGGCATCATACAAATAGGTAAATCGCTGCCGAGCAGACATCGTTTTCTGTGGGACTACGCTGTATGTCAACCTCATATCCCCATCAATGCGTTCCAAGTATTTTTTATACTCCTCTTTACCGGCACGGGCCATATTCTCCATGATTTTATTATTGTACTCCATCACGAAATAAGCAGGCCCTTCCCCAAGTTTCAAATAAGCCTCCATGTTTTTATTCATAAACTCCATCAACTTGTCCCCCGGCTTATCCGCATGATGAAAAGTATTGATAATGCGATAATCATCCGCATTAATTAATTCCGGTCCCATTTTCAAATCAATATAGTCCTTAAAAATCTTTTCGATTCGGGCAATCCATTTTGTCTGTTCCATATTTTCCAGCGTACTCACGTAAGCGGGAGCCCCCAGCAACAACTGTTGCATTAACACTAAATCATTCTTAGAAGATTTGAACTTCGTGTAAATCTCCTCAAAGCTCATCTCTTCCCCCGTGACAACCTTGGCCGATTTTATAAGAGCCGCACCATCAAGAACTCCTTCCAAGCGAGAAAGCAATTTTCCATCCGCATCAAAAAAAGCCAGCGTGGGATACGATCTCACCTTATTCTGCTTCACGACCTGACGATTAGCGGGATTCTCCGCGTCAATCTGTATGGAAACAAACTTCTCGTTAAAATACTTTCCAACAGCCTCAAGCGTGAAGACATCTTTAGCCAGCCGTTTACAAGGCCCGCACCAATCCGCGTAGAAATCCACGAACAGCATCTTTCCCTCTTGCTTGGCTTTTTCTAAAGCCGCATTATAATCTCCTTTAAAGAATTCAATTCCTTGACCAAAAGACTGAATTCCTCCCATAAATATCAATACAATAACCAGAATTGTTTTCATTTTTACTTTTGTTTTAGATAAAGGGGCTGTCCTAAAAGTCAATTTTAAACAACTACCCCCACTAACTCCCCCTTACACAGGGGGAGAAACAGCTTGGTAATCAGCTCTCCCCTGTGTAAGGGGGAGTTGGAGGGGGTAGTTGGCAAATACAAACAGGACTTTTTGAAAATCGCAATAAAAATAAATTTTATCACGATTTTCTGAGTTAAAAATTTGGTTGAGACTTAGAATTCACCCTCTTTATCCGAATTAATTTATTTTACCACAAACGTATAGACATCCGATAATAACTCGGAGTAACCATCATTCGAAACTTTCAAGGTAACGACATAACGCCCCACGGGTAGTTCCGTGTATAACGGTAACTCCATAACTCCTCCACCACGGACTGTAATTTCTTTTTTGAATACTTCCGCATCTCCTCCCTCCGAAGCCTTCACGCTTACAAATTCGAACGACAGGGGGGAAGTACCCAATACTCCCTGTATTTTCTGGGTCACCCAAGGAGCCTCATTCGCCATCCTGACAGCATCTTCCACCGGATCCAGTGTTTTTTTCACTTCCAATTCATTCGGTAAATAACCGGCATTCTCCGCCTTCAAATACCCGACCTTCATATCCTGACATCCCCAACAGGTGATAATCAGCACAAGAAATAAATATACTTGTTTCATCATAGCATTTCGTTTTTATAATTGTCCCAAGGTATAAGAGTAATTCAAAGAATGAACGACTCCATTATCCGTTTCTATATCAGTTGAAGCGACATCAATCTGTGTTCTCGTGTCAAACGAAGTGACATACAAATACACGGGTCCCACGTCCGGAATATCATGATAGGTATCCTGAAACGAGTATACCCAGAATTTTGTCCCGAAAGCACTGGTGAAAACTTTTCCACCTTTCCCCTGCGTCTCGCCCAAAATCTGTTCGCCCCGGGGAATATCATCCCGCCAATGAATCCCGGCAACCACATGCCGTAATATCAACTCCCGACACGTTGCTTCCGGAATTTCCCGAATAGCATTATATCCCTGCTCGATCATCCATCGAAGAATGGATAAATTTGTCGGACCGAAAAAAGTTATTTTCTCGTACCCGACCTGCTTCCCTTGAAACAAATCTTCCAGACCGGCACGTTCCACCAAGAGTAACGTGCTATCCCAATCGTAAGAATTGGAATGCAGGTAATCATACATCGTCCCGTCAAAACGGCCGTTCGCTAAACCCGAATCGATGTAATTGTATTTCGTCTCGCAAGAAAAAAGCGAGAGCAAAACCAAAATTATTCCTATATTTCTCATTGTCTTCATTTTAAATTTACTCGAATCTTGACCAATAAATATTCTGACGTATCAAATCATTTAGATTAAATGCTTCATCCCCAATCGGTAAAAACAAAGCTCCTTCTTTTACATCTTGCTGATCCAGTGTTTTGTAATTACCATCCATATAAGTATGTATGTATTCCAGTCCATTCCGTATAATGTCATAATACCGATGTCCTTCAAGCAGAAGTTCCCTCTCCCGTTCTTTAAAGATCGCCAGTTGAATGTCATTTTCTCCCGGAGCCGGATAAGGCGTAGCGTGAGCCCGATTGCGGATTTTATTCAAATCCGCTTTTGCCAGATCATCACCCAGTTTTGCGTAGCATTCGGCCCTCAACAAATAAATATCCGCCAAGCGCCAGTAGCTATAATTCACGTCAATGTAAGCGACCTGAGGGGTAGGACTCCACGACACATTCCTGTAGACTACATCTCGCCATTTATACACGTATGCATATCCTTGATTCACTTTATACATCGTATCATGCGACATGGAATCCAGCTTAAAGAAATATTCATCCCTCCGGTCATCCGTATCCTCGTAAAGATTTTTAACCGTCTCGGCCTTGATCACGAAGTTTTTCGTCACCACGGATCCCGGCGTTTCCGTACCTTTTACCGGCCAAGTAATCCATACCCTGCCCGGGAAGTACGCCATCGGGTAAGTCTGAAAACGGTCCAGCTCAAACTCCAGAATATTCTCCTGACTGGCACCTATTCCTTTCATGGCTTTCGTACACACCTCTTCACTCGTGCGTTCCAACTCGTAAAATCCCGCTTTCTTTTCAATCAAAAGCGTAGACCATTCTATCGACTCTTCATAACATTTTTTTGCATCTCCTTCCAGACCGCACAAATCAATCATGCTCCCTTTCCATGCATACAAATGAGCCAAGAGAGCCGCACAACTTCCCTTGCAACCATATTGCTTTGACACCCAAGTATTCGCACCGAGAAGAGGCATATCCTCGTACTTCGGTAACAATTTATATCCTTCCGAGGCATTTTTTATCGCTTCATCCAACACATCCAGCATTGAACTTTTGTTATATACCTCCATACTGGTACTATTTCTCGTGATAACGGCATCTCCCCACTTCCTCGCTAAATCGAAATAAACAAAACCCTTCACGAAATAGGCCTGCCCCGCATAGAAGTCCAATTTATCCTGCGGAATCCCCTCTGCCCGATATAAATTATCCAGAATCACGTTCGCCACGTAAATCAAATCATACTGATTTCTCCAACCATTGGAAAATGAATTTATTATTGACGTTTGATTCAACATTCGTTGATCCCCATAATAGGAGCTATTCACCTGATCGGCCAAAAACCCCCGGAAAGCCATCACTTCATTTTCAAATTGTTTGTACCGGAAAAAACCCTCCAACTGAAAAATCATGGCATTAAAATCCTCCTCGGTTTTAAAGAAATTCGTGAATGTTATGGCATTCTCCGGTTCCACGTCCAAAACGCTATCACATCCCCATAACAAAGGGAAAAGTAGTATATATATAATTTTCCTCATGGCTAAAATTTTACAGTTAATCCTAACGTTAGCTTCCGGGCAAGAGGATAATACATGAAATTATCATACCCGGTATAGGGGTCCACCACTTCCGGATCCACGCCGGAATAATTTGTCAACAGAAACAAGTTCTCTGCCGTAAAAAACAAACGACACCCTTCAAGATTAATTTTCTTCATCCACTCTTTCGGGAGATTATAGCCAAGAGTCAATTGTTTCAAGCGCAAATAATGCACTTTCTCAATATTGGAAGAGACATCTCCACCAAACTGACCGATATAACCATCAGTACTAGAGGTTATAATAGGATAATCTGCCTTATCGCCCGGTTTCTCCCAAAATGTCGTGTTTGCATAATCAACAAAAATCGTACTTGTTCTTAAATTATTCTGCAAGGAAGAAATCTTGTACAAATTAATAATTTTCCGCCCCAAGGAATACGTAAACAATACATTCAAATCGAAACCGTTCCACATAATCTCGTTTGCCCATCCCCCGTAAGCAACCGGCAAGGTCGATCCCGCATAATATCGATCCTCATCATTGATTTTTCCATCCTGATTCATATCCTGAATCATCCGGGTTCCCGCCGAATAGGGATAACTCTTATTCATCGAGTGTAACAGATTTTTATTCCCTTGCTGATCGTAATAAGCCGGAATATCCTTCTCGGACTCGATTATTCCCAGATCCTTGTAAATATACAACCCGTAAATAGGACGCCCAAGAACCAACTGGCCAGTACCGTTCACCATATCCATATCCGTGTACGACTTTTCAAAGCGGTTCCAGTTCCTCGAAATATTAAATTTTCCCCGCCATTTTACTTCCGTGTTACGTAATATATCATAATTCAACTCTAACTCGATTCCCTCATTAGAAACCTCCATTGCGTTCTGCCATGCGGTTTTATGATAATAGTAATCTCCCGGTAAGGAAACATTGAATAACAGAGATTTCGAATATTTATAATAGTAATCTAACTTGAATTTCAAACGATAATCAAAGAGATCGACATCCAAACCAATATCATACTGGTCTGATTCCTCCCAAGTCAAATTTCTATTAACGATCTGGGAAGGTAATACCCCTGCATTCCCCAAGAAAGTATTTGCAAATTCCAAAGTTCCATGTGCCAGATAGGCATCTCGGAATTGCTGCCCGGAAGTTCCCCATGATGCCCGTATTTTAGCATAACTCAACCACCATTTCTTGAAAAACGGTTCCTCGGAAAAAGCCCAACCGACAGCGACCGATGGGAACGTGGCCCAACGCACATCCTCCCCAAACACGGACGAACCATCCCTTCTCAACGTGAACTCGAACAAATATTTCTTTTTATAATTATAAGCGGCACGACCAAAATAACTTAACATGATCTTTTCCTCAAAATTGGAGCGATAAGCCTGTAAGGATTTAACACTTCCATATTCCTCGAACGTGGTAGGAAATCCATTCAGTACATAATGAATCTTATCACTTGGAGATCCCTTCCCGCTCCCGCTAAACTGGTCTTTTGCCTCTCTCAAATAAGACAAACCCAACAGAATTTCCATGTTATGATTATCCCGGATCGATTTATTATAAACAAGTAGATTCTCATTGGAGAATAGCGTTCCACTACTTATGCTTCCCGTTGATACACTCAAATTATTCGCCGCATCCAGATAACTGGGTGTAAATGAGTTCCGTTTCCCTTCAGAGAAATCCATGGATAAACTCGAAGACAATTTCAATCCTTTTACGAACTCGTACGCAACGGCCAGACTTGCCCGGATCCGGTAAGTAATATTTTTCTCGGAAGATTCGTTCAACTGTTTCAAGGTCTCCTTCTCAATCTCGCCGGATCCCGGCAAAATGGATAAATTTGATTTCGGGTCGACTGTCAACCGCTCTATCTTACTTGCATTTGTAAAAGAAGTATTTGCAGCTCCCCGGCTTCGATCCGTGTAGGCTAAGTACAAACGGGCATCAATATTCAAATTTGCACGGGGAACAACATTCAAGTTTGTCAGGATATTAGCTCTCTTAAAATTACTCCCCAACATGATTCCTGTTTCGTCATACCATCCTGCCCCTACCATATACTTTATGGTTTCCGTCCCCCCGGAAGCCTGAAGATTTGCGTTTAAAATCTTTCCCGCATCGAAACAATATTTCCACCAATTCGTCGAATTGTTGTAAAATGGATTCAAACTATCTTGTAAAGGTTTCCCTGTACCAATTTGATATTCAGTTAAGGGATACCCGCTATTCCAGAAATAATCATACGCCCCATTCTGGTGATAGGCATCACGATAAGATTCCGGCATCTTATATATTCCTGTTTGCCAGCTTCCGTAAGCCGTGCGATAGTTCCTTAATTTATTGAGATTCGCGATTCGTTCCAACTGTCCTCCCGTCTGTGTCGGGGTCTCCGGCAGAATAGAATACGAGTAAGAAACATTCGCGGAGAACTTACCCCGACCGGTTTTCCCTTGTTTCGTGGTGATTAGGATTACTCCATTACTTGCCCTTGAGCCATACAACGCTGCCGATGCCGCATCTTTCAGCACCTCAACGGATTCAATAGTAGAAGGATCAATCTCGGCTAACGTGTTCGTACCCGTCACCGGAGAAGTAAATGAATGAACGGGAACTCCGTCAATCACGTACAAAGGTGTTCCATCCGTCTGTGATTCTGACAACAAGGAATTATAACCGCGAATATTGATACGGGTTCCACCCCCACCGGGAGAACCGGAAATATTCGACACTTCCACACCTGCCATGTGTCCTTGCAACAAATTCTCAAGACTGGCAGAAGGAACCTCTTCCAGCTCCTTAGCTTTCACGGATGAAACAGCCCCAATCAATTCTCTTTTTTTCCGTTCCCCGTAAGTCACCACGGTCACCTCATCCAAATCGGAAATTTCCTCTTCCAGCACGACATTGATCGTCGTCTGATCCTTCAATTCAACCTCTTTCGTTTTCATCCCCACGAAAGAGAATAACAACGCTTTGGCTGTTGCCGGAAGCTCCAATTTATACACGCCATTCACGTCGGTCACGACACCGACAGTAGTTCCCTTCACGTAAACCGACACCCCGGGAAGCTTTCCCTTTTGCTTATCCGTGATCGCTCCCGTGATCACTCTCTTTTTCGGAGTCACAGCCGTAGAACCTTTTACTTCTTCCGCAGCTTTCTTCTTGATAACCACAACGTTCTTTTCGAGAGTGTACGTGTAATCCGTCTTCCGCAAACAAATATTCATCACGCTATCAATCAACACGTCCTTCACGTCAATCGTGATCTTACCAATTTTGTTCACGGCATCCATACTATACACGAATGTCATTTTACTTTGTTTCTCTACAGCAAAAATGATGTCCAGCATCGAGGCATTTTCCCTTTTCAGCGTTAATTTTTCCGTTTGTGCATGCACACTTCGAAATGCTCCACTAGCTAAAAAAACCGCTATACACAAGCAAATTTTCATGCATATAGAACTTTTCTCCTTTTTTTTATCGTGCAGGAGCCACGTCCAAAAGTTTTTTTTCATAACTTTGAGAAATTAAATTGATATTGAATTTAATGAAATGGGTTGTCAGAAATAATCACCACAAAATCTCTGGCTCCCATTTTTATTTATAGCAATACGTGGTCAACTACCACTTTTCACCGTCAACGATTTTCCAAGCATCTCAAATTTCACCTCGCCTGTCAACTCCAATATTTTCAATAAAGAATCAACATGTTCATACTTTTCCAGCTTAAACCCAAATCGCTTTTCCGCCATCTCCGGATTCTGGTAGAACACCTCGAAATCATACCAACGAGCCATCTCCTGTAAAATGTCATCCAAGCGTTCTTCCTCGAACACGAACATCTGTTCCTTTCTCAAACGGTAATTCTCTCCCTTAATCTTACGATAAGAGAAATCTCCCGATTGCTCATAATACGTAGCCTGTATATCGGGACGCAACACGTTATCTTTTACACTCACCACACCCTCAACCAACGAAGTTTCCACCAGCCCCGAATTCCGATACGCCTTCACGTTAAAACTCGTTCCCAATACCTTCACGTCAAGAGATTTCGTTTTCACGTAGAAAGGATGAGCCGGATCATGGTGTACCTCAAAATAAGCCTCTCCTTCCAAGTATACTTCTCGTTTATTGCCTTTAAAACGAATTGGGAATCGAATTTCCGACTCTGCAAAAACCCAAACATTTGTCCCATCTGCCAATTTCAGATTATATTCTCCTCCCCTAGGAACGATAATCCGGTGATACTCAACTTTTGAATTTGTTATTGAATCAACTCCTGTGTAATCCAATCCGATTCCATTCTCTAAAAGCACACCATATTGATTTAGTTTTTCCGCAACATTTTTTACGGTATCCAAAGCAACCAACTGTCCCCCCGGCAACTCTAACATCGTCTTATGACTTTCAAAATAAGCGTTCACAATATAATTCGGACGCTCTCCCACCTTAAAATGACTCACGTACAAAAAAAACGCTGCAACTGCCAACGGTAAAATCAATATTGCCGCATACCAGAACACACGGTAGATTTGCTTGGAATTCTTTGTACTTGTTGCTTTCTGAATTTCATTCCAACTCCTTGCCGCATCAAAAGATTCGTAAATTTCTTTTTTAACTACAATCGCTTTAGGATCTCGAATACGTTCCAACAATTTCTCTCCCTCGGGGATTCCTTGAAGCTCCTTTTCCAACTCCAATTCCTCCATATCAGAAAGTTTCCCTTCCAAATACCGGGTAATTCGCTCCGCCAACTCGATTGATTCTCTATATTTTTCCATACTATTTTATCAACTTTTACATACCTAATATGCAAAAAGAGAATTCAAGGGTGACCGGAAAACTAAAAATTTTTCGATTTTTATTATTCTGACAGAATAAAATCATGATAATCAACAAGGAATCACATATTCATCAACACCAAGAAAATAATAAACAAATGTTTCAACTCCTCCCGGAGAAAAGCATACGCTTTCCTTTTTTGAGTCTTCACCGTGTTCACGGAAATTGCCATTTTCTCAGCAATCTCTTCTTGAGAAAAACCTGCCATACTCAATTCCACCACACGCCTTCTTTCCTTTGGCAACTTACTTATGGCAGCTATAATCTCCCGGTGGACTTCTTCTTCAATCATCACGTTCAGAACAGACTCCGTATTGTCCTCCAATCTAGGATCGACCTCTTCATTCACCCGATGCTGGCGTAAATAAAAAAGAGCGTTATTACGTAAAGACTTATAAAGATACGCTTTAAAATATACCATATCCGTGCAAATTCCCCGTTTCTCCCAGAGATTTATAAAGGTCTCTTGCACCACATCTTCCACGGCCTCATGTTCCGGTATGTAATGTTTAACAAAAGCACATGACGCCCCGAAAAAGCTATCAAACAACTTTTTAAAGGCTCGCTCGTCCCCTCTGTTAAATTGATGCAACAGTATATCCACCCTTTATATTTTGCCTGCAAGATATGACTTTTTTCAAAAATATCAATGCAAAAAAAGAGCGATCCTTTCGGATCGCCCTCGTCTTCCCTACAATTCTCCCTATCTATTTCAACAATAAATCACCTTTCAATAACATACGGGGTACGGATATTTCTGCCGCTCCACAATAATGGGCCCCTAGAACCAGCGGGTTATAAGTAAAGCAAATATCACCTCCCGAAAAGTTTATCGTGGTTATATTTGCCAACGTGGGAATTTCCGAGAAACAGTTCTCCGGATTCTTGAAATTCCGTTGAATCTGCTTGTCAATCTCCGCACTCTTGTCATAATTCAGAATACTCTCCGGGCTCAAAAACTTCTTGTCCTTCAAGCTGTAATTGACCGCGTAATATTCCGTCAACCCGTTAGCCCCTCCTGTCAACGTGTAAACCGCAAGACGAACACTGATATAATGACGATCCGCCATGAACACGCTATCCTTAACATCCAATTCAAACGGGATCATCGGCTCTTCCTTCATCTCCCGAGCCTTTTGCAGGTACTCGTTCAATTGTGCCTTTAAATCATTTTGCAAGCTGTCAATCAACCGGGAAATCTCCCCGTTCACCGCCTTACATCCTTGTTCTACCTCGGCTTTCTGAGAGGTAAACACCGGATAGGCAATCGTAATATCAAACTCGTTCGTTTTATGGGATAAAAAATCCTTCCCCACCTTTATTATTGCCTCCTCACATCCCGTGAAAAACAACGCCAACAATGCCACTACAAAAGTATAATTCCTAATCATCTCCTTTTCTGTTTCAATTCTGAGGGTTATACGGAGGCTATATACAAAAGTTCGGGTCTATACTTAAAAAAATAAACTTTTAGAAATAAAAAACGCCAACTGTCAAATCAGTTAGTGATAATATAAACCATATTAATTTATCCCCTCTAAAAGTATCAATCAAAATCAGGGAAGATCAAAGAAGTATCAGGAAAATCTTTAAAACAACACTCAGCCTTGATTTTTTGGAAATTTAATACTATATTAGCCTTGACAAAATGGAAATAATATCGATTTAATGCCTTGACAAAATGGAAAATGAATATTTATATCGTAAAATAGATGACCAGCTCTTAGCTTGGAGCAAAGAAAGTAAACGAAAACCACTTCTTGTCCGTGGAGCAAGACAAGTAGGAAAATCATCGGCAATAAAAAATTTGGCTCAACATTTTGAATATTTTGTAGAAGTAAACTTTGACCAGCAAAAAGAAGTATGTACATTATTTGAAAAGGGGATTTCGCCACAAGAAATCTGTGAGAACCTTTCTCTGATTTACAATATTCCCATTATTCCGGGAAAAACGCTCTTATTTTTTGATGAAATTCAGGCATGTATAGCGGCTATTTCCTCATTGCGATATTTCTATGAAAAATATCCAGAACTACACCTCGTGGCCGCCGGGTCATTGTTGGAATTCGCATTGGAAGAACTACCTTCATTCGGAGTGGGTAGAGTTCGCTCCCTATTCGTGTACCCGTTTTCATTCGAGGAATTCCTTATTGCCAACAAGGAAACAATGTTGTGGGGAGCAATACAAAAAGCCACTCCACAAAAAGCTCTTTTAGAACCGATTCATAAAAAAGCCTTGCTACTGTTGAAAAAATTTCTGATACTAGGAGGGATGCCGGAAGTTATCGCTTCCTATGTTCAAGGAAAATCCATGTTGGATTGTCTTAGAATCATGGACGACTTGATTATATCATACAAAGACGATTTTTCTAAATACAAAAAAAGAGTACCAGAGTCCCGCATCACAGAAGTTTTTGACAGTGTTATGCAGAATGCAGGCAAACCATTTGTCTATGCGGGTGCAGCAAATGCGAACTACAAACAAATAAAGGAAGCCCTTGACCTGTTAATCAAAGCCGGCCTTGTTATTCCCGTAACACATTCAGCGGCAAATGGAATACCGATCGGAGCGGAAATCAATCCAAAGAAAAGAAAAATGCTTCCTCTTGACACAGGTTTATTCCAGCGTATATTAGGGTTGGATATGTCAGAGATATTTCTCTCGGATGATTTTGAAGTTGTAAACAAAGGAGCCATTGCAGAAATTTATGCAGGGCTGGAATTGCAAAAATCAACCTCTTGCTATCACAAGGATGATTTGTATTTCTGGAAACGAGAAGAACGGGGAAGCAATGCCGAAGTAGATTACCTCATTCAAAAAAATGAAGATATAATTCCCATCGAAATCAAGTCTGGGAAAAGAGGTTCCATGCAAAGTCTACACCTGTTCCTCAAAGAAAAACAATCACCTTACGGCATCCGGAGTTCATCAGAAAATTTCTGTGTTTATAAGAACATCAAGGTAATTCCATTATATGCCATTGGTAACATTTATCATGTAAACGAATAAAACGGGGTAGTTTCTCTCAACATCTCATTCCAAAGGAACAAAACACCGGAACCTTCAACCAAATACATGGTCTGAGTTCCGGTGTAATCTTCCGGAAGGTCCCCTCCGGTCTCTTGCACTTCATGTACGACTTTCACAAGAGTTAAAATCCGCATTTCAAATCACACTCTCTCCACTATTTTTCCCAATCGGATAGCGGGTTCACCTCTTCCGACTTTATTACCCAGTCTCTCACTTTCACGTTTTTCAAAAACTTCCGGGCTGCGTTACGAACATCCTCGACCGTCATGCTTTCCAGTATCTTGTCGAAAGCCTTATGATTCGTGGCGTCCACCTTGCTCTCGGCGTAAGTATTCAACACGTTCATCCAGTAATCAACACCGATATTCTCGCCCTGTTGATCCTGCATCCGCCGGATAGAGATCAGAATAGGCGACAATTCGCTCTCCGAGAAAAGCTCGTCTTTACTTCTCTCCAACTCGTTATAAATAATCTCCTTCATCCGTTCCACCTTGTCCCGTTGCGTCTCGAACCCCACCATCAAAGTAGCCTTACGATACGGGAAAGTCATGCAATTAGCATCCACGTTAACGCCATACGTGGCACTCTCCTGTTCCCGAACGATAGCGAACAAGCGATTCCGTAACATCTGTCCCCAAATTGTCAAGGCCATTTGCTCCTTGTCGGAAAACTTCCCGTCATTCTCTAACATCAGGTTCACCATTCCCTTGTCACCCGGCATTACCACCTTGAATTCACGGGCAATCGTGTCGGTATCCACGTCGTAATTACGAATGATATATTCCTCCTTCTTCCCCTTGCGAGAAGGCAGCGAGCCGATATATTTACACGTCAGGCGGGCGGCCTCGTCCCGGTCAATATCACCCACGATACAGAACGTGAACTCTTTCGCGTTCGAGAAACGTTCCCGGTAAAGCGACTTCATCCGTTCGAAATTCATCTTGTCGAAATAAGCCGCACCCCAATCCCGGTTACGATCGTCGATACGAGTCGTCAACTTCCGAATCGAATCCTGAACCAAATCCTGTGGGGTCTGACGACGATTCTCGTACATGTATTTAGCACGTTCCACATATTTGTCAAACTGCGGTCTATCGAAACGGGGTTCCTCGAACATCAAGTAGTACAACTGGAACAACAACTCGGCATTATCCGCTTTCGTGTTACCGCCAAAACCTTCCGTGTAATCACTTACCATCATGTTGAGACGAATCTGTTTACCCTGCACGAGATCCTTCAACGTGTTCAGGTCATACTTGTATATCCCGGACTTCATTGCCAAAGCCTGCATCGCAGCTAGCGTCGGTAAATCCTCGGTGTCCACCACGGAACGCCCGCCATGACTGCTACAAGCCATGGAGAAGAAACCGTTCCCCTCTTCCACGTACTTGTAGAACACCCTAGCCCCGTTGGACAGTGTCCACACTTCCGCCTTGAACCGATCCAACTTTTTCACCTTCTTAATCGTTCCCCCTTGGAGTTTCAGATCAAATCCTTCCGGGGTCTTCCGCTCGATTGTTTCCGGCTGAATGTCCTTCTCGGCCACCTTCGCCATGACGCCAAGCGCCTGCTCCTTGGTCAAATATTTGTAATCCTTGTCATTACCGGACACCACGATAATCCGGTTCGAATCCGTGGCCCACGAATGAATCCAAGCGTTCATATCTTTCGGCGTGATCTCCAATAACGCCTCTTTCAACACGTCCAGCTCCTCGCTTTGTTCCCGGAAAGGCAAACCACTTAGGAAATGAGACTGGAACACGCTCACGTAGTATGGATTACTCTCCTTCTCTGCAGCACTCTCCATTTTCTGCAGTTCTTGGAAAAGTGCCTCCTGCACCCGTTCCACTTCCACATCCGTGAAACCAAACCGTCGAATCTCTTCCCACACGGTCCACACCTGTTCAAACGCCTCGACATCCTTGTCTTTATAAGGTACGATGTCTAAAGAAAATCCATTGTAATTCCGAACAAAGGAACCGAACTCGGCCGACGCACTCAAAAACTTCTCCCGGTTGTCATTCACGATACGTGCCAACCGTTGTCCCCAGATTGCGTTGAAAATACGAGCCTTGAACGAGTAGGATTTCCGTCCCAGTTCATCCAATCCCACGACCCGGTGTGCCCGCTGGTGGAAAGAGATCATCTTCGACCGGTTCTCCGGATCCAGAATCAGCATGTAATCCAAGTCCGCCCGGTCGGGAATCTCCACCTCGTAGCGTTCCAGTGGGTTCACCCGTGCGGGGATCTGCCCGAACATCTCTTTTACTTTATTCTCGTACTCCACCTCGTCAACATCCCCCACGATAATCACACACTGCAAATCGGGACGATACCATTTGTGGTAAAATTCACGCAACACGTCGTACGGGAAACTTTTCAATAACTCCACCGAGCCAATCACGTTCCGCCGGGCATACTTCGTGTGGTTGTACACCACGGGAGCGCTCCCCTCTTGCAAACGTCGTCCCACGTCATAATGACTTCTCCACTCCTCGATAATCACGCCCCGCTCGTCATCAATATCCTTCTCTTTCAGTAAAATCTCGTTACACCAGTCCTTCACGATAAACATACACGTATCGACCAATCCCCCGTCAGCCGTGGGTACGTCCTCGATATTATACACGGTTTGATTGATTCCCGTCCGGGCGTTAAAAGTAAAAATACCTTTTCCACGCAAATAGGGCATCACGCCACCCGGGAAATGAGTCGTCCCGTTAAAGGCCATGTGTTCCAGAAAATGCGCCAACCCGTTCTCGTGATCCTCCTCCAAGATAGACCCCACGTTCTGTAACAGGTAAAAACTCACCCGTCCCGGTTCTGCCTTGGAATGTTTCACGTAATAAGTCAACCCGTTTTCCAACTTCCCGTAACGTAACCCCTCCATTCCTTCCTGTGCCACCAAGGGAGTAAAGGCTGTAAAAAGAAATATCGCAATTGAAAATAATAATCCCCTCATACCTTTTATTTAGCTAATTCCAGCGCCTGCAACTTCCGCTTCATGATTAACTGAATCTGTGCAGAACGCATCTTGTTCTCGATTTGCAAAGCCTCCATGTACCCTTGGTTATAAGCATCCTTCGCCTTGTCGAACTGTTTCAATGCCTTGTAGGTATCTCCCAGCATGGTCACGAAATTAATCCGGTCGATCAAACCTGTTCCCTCATATTGCATGGCTTTCACTAACCAATCCTTTACCTGTCCCAACTGTTCGTCATTCAATTTTCCTTTACTCATGACATACATGTTTTGAGCAATTTCCCCGTAATCATTCGCACCTACCTGATCGCCCAAAGCAGCAAGATACTTGTTCATCAATTCCACGTATGAAGCCACATCCTTCTTGTAAGACAACAAATACATTCCGTCATAATAATACTTGAATTTTTCGTAAGGAGTCAAGGTTCCCGTGGGCATGATAGCGTAAGCCGCTTCCAAATCACCGTTAATTCTTTCAAGGTATTTTTTATACTCCTCTTTACCGGCTTTCGCCAAATCCCCGATGACATTATTATTATGCTCCACCAACAGAATACCGGGAGCCTCTCCCAACTTGTTCATGTATGTCTCCAGATTTTTTGCGATAAAATTCATCACGGCATCATCCTTCACGTTCTTCTTGTTGAACTTGCTCACGATCTGAAAATCCTCTTTATTAATAAAATCCAGCCCCATCTTGGCTTTCGTGTACTCGGCATATAATTTATCAATTCGTACGATCCATTTCTGAGCTTCCATCCCCTGCAATCCTCCCACGTAATCCGGGGCCTGCTTTAAAACCAATTGCATATCAGCCAAATCCTTTTTCGACTTTGCCCGATCGTATAATTTCTCGAAACTCAGCTGTTCCCCACAAACCACCTTAGCTGCATTCAAGAAATCAGCTTTCTCTCTCGCCCCAGCCAACCGGGAAACCACGCTAGCATCTGCCTTGAAAAAAATCAATGTAGGTAATACTGTCACGTTAAAATTCCCCGCTGTTTCCTTCTGCCATCCCTCCTTCTCCACGTCTATCTGCATACACACAAACTTCTCGTTCATGTATTTCCCCACCTCTTCATCCGTGAACACCTTCTCGACCATTTGCTTGCAAGGTCCACACCACGTGGCATAGAAATCCACGAACACCAGTTTATTTTCCTGTTTTGCCTTTGCCAACGCTTCGTCAAAAGTTCCTTTGAAAAAATTAATCCCTTGAGAAGAGGCAGATACACTCCACCCCATCAACAGGGTGAAGCATATCGTTATAAAATAATTCTTTGTCATTCCTATTCAATTATAAAAGTGAAAATATCCGACAACATAGCAGAATAATCCTCGTTACTTACTCTTAGTGTTACAACATAACGCCCCGCAGGCGCTTCCGGTTTCAAGGGAACTTCCATCTTGCCACATCCGCGAACCTTTATTTCTTTCGCTAATAATGTAGCTCCTTCCTCGGTTCCATTCAACGCTCTAACCTCAACTAATTCATAAGTCAAAGGTTCCGTACCCAAGACTCCACTAATATTACCGGTTACCCAAGGTGCATTATTGGCCAATCGATTTTCATCATACTTATCATCACCTAGCACCTTACGAATAACCAATGAATCCTGTGGGGCATAACTTGCATCCTTTACCTGTAAATACCCGACCTTCACACCATCACACGCCCCAAAAGTCAAAATCATCAATAATATAATAATAACCTGTCTCATCATATTTCATTCATTAAAGTTGTCCAAAAGTATAACCATACGCTAAAGAATGCACGATCCCATTATCCGGTTGAATATCCGTGGAAGCGACATCAATATTTGTAGTACTTACAATATACAGAACCACGGCACCTGCCTCAGGTACTCCTGCAAATGATTCTTGAAGAGAGAACACTCGGAATGTAGACCCAGCCGCCGACTCGAACGTGATACCGGAAGTAGCATCCGTACTCGTTCCTCTTGGAATATCCTCCACCTTATATTTTCCTTTCACGATATGACGCAAAATCCAAGTCCGGCATTGCTCTACCCCGACACCATCGACAAACTCTCTCATGCTATGATAATCATATATCTTTTCTGTATAGTTTGAATTCCAATGCGATTTTTCAAACATCTTTCGCCGAATGGAATGATTGGTAGGACCAAAAAAAGTAATATTTTCATACCCCTCCTTTTCTCCCGTGAAATACTCCTCCAATCCTGTATATTCTATCAATAAAAGTAACGAATCCCAATCGTAAGAATTTGATTGAAAATACTCGTACATGTTCCCGTTGAACTTCGCTTTAGCAAGTCCGGTATTTATCTGGTTGTATTTTGTACAACCGACAAATGCAGATAACAATATTCCTAATAATATAAATTGTTTCATCTTTGTTCTCTTAATTAATTCATAAACTGGGACCAATACACATTTTGCCTCAACAAGCCATTCAGCTCGAAAGCATCATCAAATATGGGCAAGAATATCGCCCCGTTCTTTACATCCGTCAGGGTCATCGTGGTGAAAGCTCCTTTCAATTCCTTGTTAATATATTCCATGCCATTGCGTATAACATCAAAGAATCGATGTCCTTCCATCAAAAATTCACGTTCTCGCTCGTGGAATATCGCATATTGCAACCCCCTACTATCATCTCTCCCCCCGGGATAAGCAATAGCATTTGCATTACTTCTCACCCGGTTCAGATCAGATTGAGCCAAACCATCCTGTCCCGTTTTAACGTAACATTCAGCTCTCAACAAATAAATATCGGATAATCTCCAATAGGCATAATTTGTCTTAACCGCCGACATTTTTTGCCTTCCGGGCAGATTAGGATCGGTTGTGTACACGAAAGACCGCCACTTATTCGGGTAGGCATATCCACCGGTCGTTTTTACTGAATCCGCAACCCGGTAAGTCTCATATTTATAGAAATATTCTTCCGGGCGTAAATCCTGTTCCTCATACAATTTTTCGATAGTTTCATAACTTATCAAACTTTTCCCGCTCCATTTGTGACTAGCTGCAGTCGACACGTCCGGATGGTAAGGATAACCTATATACCTTGCTCCCAATATGTAAGGAGCTGTTATTATATCAACTTGCATATCCATCGTAAGTTCAAAAATAGTTTCGGGATTTTCCTTATCAATATCCGAAAAAAGTTCGCATAATGCTTTCGGACTCCCGGCAAAACTATAAGCTCCCGCCTCTCCATCAATGATGAAAGTAGCGTATTCAATCGATTTACTATAACAATCTTTCGAATTTCCTTCCAAACCGAGTAAATCAATCAAACTCCCTTTCCAAGCGTAAGCATGAGCCAACAAAGCCGCCGCAGAACCTTTACTTCCAAATTGTTTTGACGTGATTTTTGCCCCCAGACGATCCTGCAACTCGGATTGTACCGGTAAATGATTAAAAGCCTTCGTGGCATTTGCAATCGCAGTATCTATAACCTCTAGGATGGGTTTATTCCCATAAACCTCCGATGACGTACTATTCCGAGTAATAGGTACCGCTCCCCATTTCTGACCGATAATAAAATAAGCTAATCCTTTTGCAAAACAAGCCTGAGCCTCATAATATTGAAGTCGTTCGGGACTCACCTTTGCGGCCGCCGTCCCCATATTCTCTAAAAGTACATTTGCCATGTACACGATCCAATAAGATTCCGACCAATTTGTTCCCTGTGTCCCGATAATTACCGTCGGAGTCCAGTACCATTCTGCCAAGGAATTACCCGTGTAATCATCATGCATTCCCGCCGCTTCCTGAGTTTGAATATCAAACAATCGATCATGTACAAAATCCTGTAATTGATACAAAGTAACCTCCAGATCTTGTTCTGTCTTGTAAAAATTATCGAAAGAAACCATTATTTCCGGCTCCACGTCCAACAGACTATTACATGAAGAAAATAGTCCGATCAATATTATATAGAGAAACTTTTTCATTGACTAAAATTTAATCGTTAATCCCAAGGTGAATTTTCTAGCGGAGGGATAAGTCTCCATACGGTCATATCCTTGCAATAGATCGACGTTCTCCGGGTCTAATCCTGAATAATTAGTCAACAGAAACAGATTTTCACCCGTGAAAAATACGCGAACACTTGCCAAGTAACATTTCTTTGCCCACTCGCTCGGCAAGTTATACCCTAAAGTTAATTGCTTCAAGCGGATAAAATTAACAGTCTCGATATTTGAATCGATTTGACCATCAAATTGCCCGTAATTATATGAATAAATAGCATCAATCGTCGGATAATCCGCATTATCTCCCTCTTTTTCCCAAAAACTCATGTTACGATAATCTTCAAACACGGCTCCTAAATTCGTTGAATTAAAATTCAACGTACTTTTCCGGAATACATTAATCATCTTACGTCCCAAAGAATAATTAAACAAAACGTTCAGATCAAAACCTTTCCACTTTACCTCACTGGCAATACCCCCGTAGGCAAGCGGCAAGGTAGAACCGGCAAAATACAAATCCTTGTCCGTGATCACGCCATCCCCGTTTAAGTCTGCAATGACATTCATCCCCGCACGAGTTGGATTAACCTTTCCGCCGTTTCCCAAATACTTAGAATTTCCCTGTTGATCCCAATACTTCGGAACATCGTTCTCACTCTGTGCAATACCTAAATTTTTATAAGCACGCAATTGGTATGTCGATTTTCCAATTACATATTTATCGGAAATATCCACCCCGGTATAAGTCTTTTCCAAAACATTCCAATTTCGAGAAACATTGAAACGAGCACGCCATTTCACCTCCGTATCTCGCAAAATATCGAATTGGGTTTCTAACTCGATTCCCTGATTGGACACCTCGAATGCATTATCCCACATGGTTGTATGGAAATAAACCGTACCCGGTAACTTGGTTTGCCATAATATCGATCTCGTGTATTTATAATAATAATCCAATTTCATTTTCACCCGATAATCGAACAAATCTACATCTAACCCCAAATCATATTGATCTGATTTCTCCCACGTCAAATCTTGATTCTGCATTTGCGTGGGCACCATCCCGCTAACACCCAAAAAAGTAGATCCCAGATCGAGCACCCCTTGTGCCAAATACGGGTTACTAAAGACTTGTCCTGATTTACCCCAAGAACCACGAATTTTTCCGTGACTTAACCACCAGAAATTTCTCATAAAACTCTCGTCGGAAAAATTCCATCCTAAAGCAATTGATGGGAAAGTTGCCCACCGGACATTCTTACCAAAAACGGAAGATCCGTCCCGACGTAAAGTAAATTCCATCAAATATTTTCTATCGAAATTATATGCCACACGCCCAAAATAACTCACCATAATCTTTTCTTCAAAACCGGATAGGAAATTCTGCATCGCCTGAACAGTTCCATCCAATTCTTTCGTCGTTGGCATCCCATTTATCACGTAATGGATGTAATTACTAGGAGATCCTTTCCCGCTTCCGGACAGACTATTCTTTGCCTCCCGTGTATACGAAAAACCAAATAACCAATCAAAATTATGCCGTTCTTTTATACTAAAATTATAATGCAACAATTCCTCCGTTTGCAGTAACATACTCCCGATAACGCTCCCCGTCGACAAACTTAAACCATACCTTGAATCTAGTGTACTCGGACGAAAATTATTCCCGTTTGCCTGACTATAATCAATTCCCAAAGAACCAGAAACATCCAAGCCTTCGATAATTTTATAAGCCAAACGAATATTTGATCGGATATTAAAGTTATATTTCTTTTCAGAAACCGTGTTAAGCCCTTCAAATATTTTATCATACACAGTCCCGGAACTTGGAATCAACGTGGACTGACTCGTAGGTTTGACCGTCATGTATGATATATTCTTATTGTCAGATAAACCGCTTCCCGCAGAACTCATGTCAGTATAAGAAAGCGATAAACGCATATCCAAAGATAAATTTTTACGGGGAGTCAAATTTAAATTTGAAATTAAATTTGCTCGTGAAAAATCCGAACCGACCATAATTCCCCGTTCGTTATACCAACCGATTCCAACCATATATTTTACCTTCGCTGTTCCACCGGATGCCTGAAGATTTGCATTCAATATCTTACCGGTACGAAAAGTATATTTCCACCAATTCGTGGAATTATTATAAAAAGGATTCAAACTATCCTGTAACTGACGTTCCAAAGGCACTTTATTAAGAAGAGAAGAAGCCCCGTTTCTCCAAAAATAATCGTAAACGGCCCCGGCCTTTCCCATAGCCTCATTATACGATGATGGCATGTAGACCTGCTGAGTCATATTATTCGAATATCCCCATCTCACGTGTCTAGCTGCATACAACCACCACTGACGTTCCCCATTACCTTGTATTTGTACCGGAGTTTCCGGCAAGCAAGACCACGAGTAGGACGCATTTGCTTGGAAAACAGCTGTTCCTTCCCGACCGCGTTTTGTCGTGATCAAAATAACCCCGTTGGAAGCCCTCGATCCGTATATCGCCGCAGAAGCGGCATCTTTCAAGACTTCCACAGACTCAATCGTCATCGGATCAATCTCCGCCAAGGTATTCGTTCCGGTCAATGGAGAAGTAAACGATTGGATTGGAACACCATCTACCACGTACAAAGGAGTTCCATCGTTTACTCCCTCTTGCATTAACGTGTTGTAACCACGAATAGCAACACGAGTACCCCCACCTCCGGGAGCTCCTGAAACGTTACTCACTTCCACTCCCGCCATATGTCCTTGTAGCAAATTTTCTAAACTGGCAGAAGGAACTTCTTCCAAATCTTTTGACTTCACGGAAGAAATTGAACTGATCAATTCTTTTTTATTCCTTTCCCCATAAGCAATCACCGTCACCTCGTCCAAGTCGGAAACCTCCTCTTTCAACACCACGAGCAACTCCTCTCCCGCCTTGAAATTCTTGATCTCTTGTTTAAACCCCACAAAAGAGAAAATCAACCGTCCCGTTTCCACGGGTAAGGTCAAAGTAAACACCCCTTGGGCATCCGTGGCACATCCCACCGTGGTACTATCCAAACGAACGGTCACTCCCGGAAGAGGTTGTTTCTTCTCGTCAACCACCTTTCCCTTAATCGTGAATTTCTTCACTTCCTTTTTCTCGTCCTTGACTTGTGTTGGTTTCACGATAATCACGTTTCCCTCGAACAAAAAATCCAACCCCGTGAAAACCCGGTTCAACAAAACATCCACGGCCTCATCCTTGGCCGAGACGGATATATTATTGAACGAGATCAAATCCGCATCATTATACACGAAGAACAAATTCGTCTCCTTCTGAATCTGTTTAAATAGTTCCATCGCACCAACATTCTTCACGTCCAACGTCACCCGCTGTTCTTGCGAGAAGCCATTGGCAGAAATCGTCATGCTGGTCATTGTCATCAAAATAAATAATAACCTCATGATTTTCAATAAATTCTTTTTACCATAGAAATAGTAAAAACTTTGGTTTTTTTTCATACATTTGATTTTTGAATTAAAAAACTACTTGGGTAAACATTGTCGCATTTGTTTACCCGAATGAATTCAAACTCCGGATAAGTAGCCGCTTGTCCGGAATTTTATTTTCGCACGATTATCACTCTACCTTTTATCTCGAACTGCACATGGGATGTCTTCTCGATCAGAGACAACAACCCATTAATTTCCTCGTAACGGGGCAAATACCCGCTAAACCGTTCGTTTCTTACCTCGTTATTCACAAAGAACACCTGAATATCATACCACAACGATAGTTCATCCAGTATCTCGCCTATACTCTTGTTCTCGAAATAATAATTTCCTCGCTGCCACGCCACGTAAGATAACACGTCCACGTCCCGAACCGTAACCCGTCCCGCGAGCTTGTTAAACACCGCTTGCTGGTTCGGTTTCAACATCACTTCCGCCAATCCCTTCGGTTTCACCGACACGGAACCTTCCACCAACGTCGTTTGGATCTGGTCATCCCGACGAGAGTTCACGTTAAACTGCGTTCCGTACACCTTCACCTCCATCCCGTTCGCCTCCACGATAAACGGTTTCTCGGTATTCTTCACCACCTCGAAATAAGCCTCTCCCTCCAACCGTACCCGTCGCTCCTTACCCGCAAACTTCACCGGGTAACGAATCTCTGTCGCCGCATTCACCCACACTTTCGTCCCATCGGCCAGCATGATCGTGTACTCTCCCCCTTTAGGAGTAATCAAGCGATTCTGTAAATTAACATCCTGATCATCCAGAGAATCCACGTAAACCAACGCCTGATCATTCGTGTGAATCGTCACCCCGTCAATCTCTTTCAGTGTCATCCGGGAAGTATCAAGAGCAAGGACTTTCCCGTCATTCAACACCAACGTCGCTTTTCTCACGCCATGCTCAATAGGCCCGATACCGTAATCCACAACTTCCTCCACGGATTGCCTTGTCCAAAGTAACATTCCCGCAATAATCGGTAATGCCAACATTGCCGCGTAACTCACCACCTTCAACCACACCCGTCGTCCCCGTCTCCGGTAAGCCTCGTCAACTCTCGTCTCGAAATCCTGTTTAAATCGTTTCTTTGTCTCCACGCTCAACTGGAAATTCTCCCGCCTCGCCACGAAACGTTTCATCTCCCCGTAAAGCTGTCGATGTCTTTCCGATTCATCCAGCCAAGCTTCCAAAACCTGCCTATCCTCCTCATCCAGTGAAGAAGTAAAGCTCCGTTTTATCAACCTCCAATCTATTTTCATCGTATTTTTCTAAAAATTTCGTCCCTATAACACGAAACCTCGAAAAATGTTTACAGGAGAAATGAAAAAATTTCAGAATTTTATCTTATCATTAAAATCAAACCTTCCATTTGCGAGTGATACCGTTTTTTTGAAACTCGATTATCCCCCGCAATTTCATAAATGTTGCGAGCAAGAAAAATCTGAACTAATGTGAAAAATCGTAATTATAATTTCATCATCCAGTTATCATATTGCGATCCGCTCCCATTCCGCTCCCATTCCTCCCCTATTCCCCTCCTATAACAATAACAAATATTTGTATTACGATAGGATATATTAACATTCGGTTTGGTCTATAATAACTATTTAATTGTGATATAATAACCATACCCGGCAGAAGCTTCCCCCAAGATCTCGTTTTTCAAGGACAAAAACAGCTTACCCGGGTCACGCACGTCACAACACACGAATGGAGCCGATTTGAAACAGCCTATACATTTTCAAGACAAACCGTCAACATGAAAAGCACTAGCGCGAAATCATAATCCGAGAAACAACGTTTCAACTTTTCCAACCCGCGATGCAACTGTACCTTTACGGTATTCTCATTCATCCCCAACTGTTCGGAAATCTCGCTGTACTTGTACCCATGCATGAAACGAAGAAGGCACACTTCCCGGCATTTTTCCGGTAACTCGTCCAGCACCTCCCGGATTTTCTCCAGAATCTCCTCCCGATCAATCATGTCCACGTTGTCCGAATAGACTGCCGCCTCGGCGTATAACGCCATATTACGATCCTCGACTTTCGCGTCCCGCAGGTAATTGTAACAACGATTACGCACGCTCGTGTAAAGGTAGGCTTTCAGGGAACCCTGATAATTTTTCAGAACCGATTTTTCATAGATCGCGATAAAGACCTCCTGCACAATATCATTGGCCACGTCTTCCCGGAATACCATATTCAGGGCAAACGTGAACAACTTGTCGAAATACCTGTCAAACAAATCTGAATAGGCTTTTCGATCATTCCGTCGTAATCTCTCTATCAATATTGATTCATCCAATTTCGCACTTATTTTGAACCATAGTGGGACAAAAATATTTTTTATTTTCCACTTATAAAAAGTATTCCTCGTAATTTATGTTCAAATTAACATACTTAATAGTTGAATACAGATAATTAGAACCACCATCGCTATCGGATAAACCGTTGCATAGGCCACGCTCGGGATGTTACTGTCAGTCATGGAGTCAGCGGCAGCCAATCCCGGTGTGCTCGTCATTCCTCCCGTGATCGTTCCCATCAGATCCAAAATATTGATCCGGAAACCGTAGTACCCCACCAACAGAGCCACGATCATCGGCAACAAGGTAATAGCAAAACCTACCCCGAACAGGGTTAACCCGCTATTCACGAAGGTTTGTACCAGATTCACGCCTGCCGAGGTCCCGACTTCCGCCAAAAACAGTAACAATCCTAATTGACGTAACAGTTGATTGGCCGGGCCGGACATAGACCACACGATAGGTCCAGTCTTACCAAGATAACCCAAAACCAGAGCCACGATCAGAATTCCTCCCGTCAATCCCGGAGAAAAGGTGAAACTATCGGAAAAAGAGATATTCACCTTTCCAAAAAGCACGCCCAACACGATACCCATTGCAATCGGGAAAAAATCGGTGTCCGACAAACGTCTCTTGTCATTCCCCAAAAGATTCAACACGTCCTTCATGCTCTCCTTCCGGGCTATTACTGTCAACTTATCACCAAAACGCAGAACTAAATCGGGACTCGGGGCCACGTCAATACCGGAACGACGCACACGGGTCACCGTACAGTGATAATTCTGATGCAGGTTCAAACTACCCAAGCTCTTCCCGGCCACCTCTTTATTCGTCAACAGCACGTACTGCATATCAATGCTATCCCCCAGAGGCAAATCCTGATTCATCTTTTCCCCGACCAAGATTTCTAACTGCCGCAAAGCATTCGGGGAGCCTACCGCCTTGATCAAATTTCCCTCCCGCAACACGGATAGAGGGGTTGGGATCTCGGTCAGGTTATCGTGAACCAAACGGGAAACCACGGCTCCTGTCATGGTCCGAATTTGCAAATCAGCCAAGCTCTTGTCAAAAGCGTTCGGATTACTCACCCGGAAAACAGCCGTTTTGATCTCCGGGTATTGTTGTTGCTGCAAGGCTTCCAGTCGTTTCTCTTCAGCACGGATGTCCACGCGTAATATCTTAGGTAAAAGTTTCACGAACAGAATCACCCCGATCACCCCAAAAGGATAGGCAATCCCGTAAGCGATGGAAGAGGATGAGGAACCCGTGGCATCAATAGCGGCAGCCAAACCCGGTGTACTCGTCAACGCTCCCGCAATCAATCCCACGACACTCGGCGTATCGATGTCAAACAAATATTTAGAGGCGATTCCGGTCAGTGCTGCCGTGGCCACGATTAATAACGTGATAATTGCCAGCACTTTCCCTTTCGCTTTAAAAGAGGTAAAAAATCCCGGCCCGGCCTGCATTCCGATCGTGAAAATAAATAGTACCAACCCGAAATTTCCCAGTTCTTTCGGGATAATTACCCCGAAATGACCGAAAAGCAAGGCGATAAAAATGACCGCTGACACGTCCAGCGATATTCCTTTAAAATTAATTCGTCCCAGTATAAAACCTAGAGCAACAATTAAAAACAACGCGAAATAAGAAGATTGTAATAATGATTCCATAAATAAATAGATTCCGTGATTACCGATTAATGATTTCGTGATTAATCGGATGATTAAATCAATAATTTATCCAGCTGTCCCCAAAATGTAGGGAAAGACTTCGTCACCACCCCGGCATTGCGGATGACCAAACCGGGTAACTTTAACCCGACAGGAGCAAACGCCATTGCCATACGATGGTCTTGATAAGTATCTATTTCCAATGAAATCAACGTATTCCGTTCCCGATTCCATGACAACTCGCCATGCACGGGGACATCCAGATCATACCCCAATTTATGTAACTCTCGAATCGAGGCGGCTACCCGGTCACACTCTTTAACATACAAAGTTTCCAAGCCGCAAATATGAAACGGAATATCTTTTAAACAACAAGTCACGATAAAAGTAAGAGCCAGATCGGGCATTTCCGTGAAATCCGCCTCGAATAAACCCGTGTTTTCACCAGCAACTCTCAAGAGAACTCCCGATTCCCGCCATTCTGTTTGCACCCCTAATTGTTCCCACAATCTATATTGTAACGCATCCCCTTGCAAACTGTCTTTTTCCAAGTCCGAAATAAAGATTTCCCCCTGCCCGACAATAGAAAGCATCTCGTAGAAATAAGATGCTGCCGTCCAGTCGGATTCCACACGCAAGTTTACCGGAATGTACCCCTTCTCGGGAATAATAATCTTTTTCCCTTCCAAACGCACGTCTACCCCGAACAAGCGCATCATGCCGGCCGTCATCCGTATGTAAGCGGCAGAAACGATTCTTTCTTCCAAATCGAGCGTCAAGCCTCCCGGCAGCAAAGGGGCAATCATCATCAAGGCCGACACGTATTGACTACTCACGGATGCGTCTAACGACAGGGAACGCCCTCCTTGTAAAGGTGCGGAAGTAATCCATAAAGGCGGAAAACCCTCGTCCCCCATGTAGGCGATACTCGCACCCAATTCCCGCAAAGCATCCACCAATACCTGCACGGGACGCTGTTTCATACGCTCCGAACCGGTTAATTCCCGGGTTCCGCCTTTCAAGGCAAAATAAGCCGTCAAGAAACGCATGGCAGTTCCAGCGTGTCCCACGTTGACCAGCCTGTCAGAAGTGGACAGGGCCTCCCGTAACACCCGTGTATCATCGCTATCCGACAAATTCTCCGGTACCGGGCATCCTGCCAAGGCACATAACACGAGCGCCCTGTTCGAGATACTCTTTGAAGCCGGTAAAACAGCCACACCTTCAATCTTTGTCTTGTCCCACGCGATAACTCGATCCATAATTCTACTCGTTATTTACACTTGGCTCAATGCCTCAACCACTAAATCTTTCGAACAATAATTATCTAGTGAAAACTCCCCGATGCCCGGGAGTAACGTGAAATTCACTCCCCGCCGTTCGTTTTTCTTATCATGCAACATCAATTCATACAAGGTATCAACATGCTCCATCAGAGGATAGTTCGGATAATATCGTTTAACAAAATTCCGGACTTCCAGGTAAATTTCTTCCGGGAAACCTTTTTCTTTGACGGACAGGTACAATTCGGCCACCAATCCCAATGCCACCGCCTCCCCGTGCAAAAGAGCCATTCCCCGCATGATAGACAAGCTTTCGATGGAATGCCCGATCGTGTGTCCGAAATTCAACACTTTACGCAGTCCCTGTTCCCTAGGGTCTTGGGAGACAATTTCACCTTTTATCGTCACGGAGCGCCGAATCAGCTCCAGAAAGTCCTCCGGACTCGTTTCTTGATATTCCAGATTCAACAACCGGATCAAATACTCCCGGTCTGACAATAAACCATGCTTGATCATCTCCGCGAAACCGGACATTCGTTCCCGCACGGGTAAATGACTTAAAAAATGGACATCGATAATCACTTTTTCCGGGATGGAGAACGTGCCGATCTCGTTTTTCAAACCGTTGAAATTAAACCCGGTTTTACCGCCCAAAGATGCATCAACCTGCGCCAGCAGTGTCGTGGGAACATTGATGCAACGCATCCCCCGCTTGAACGTGGAAGCCGCAAATCCTCCTAAATCCGTCACGACACCACCTCCCACGCACACGAGAATGGAAGATCGACGCGCCCCCCGTTTACTCAACATCGTCCAAATCCGGCTGACGCTTTCAATCGACTTATACTCTTCCCCGCAATCCAGAACCGTCACGTGAGAGGGAATCCAATCCACCTTCTCAAACAAACGATCACAAAAACCGACCGTGTGCTTATCCGCCACGATAAATAAATTCTCGTGCCTGATTCCGCCCAGTAATTCAGCAAGAACAATGCTGGCATCCGTGGTAAAAATGATACTTTCCATTCATCCTGTATTTCCGTACAAAATTAAACTATTTTAATCAGATGCCCAAAAGAGAAAGGGTTTATAAGGTTCATAAGGTTTATAAAGTCCATAAAGTTCTTGGACACCCGCGGGACCTTTGTCCACGGCAGCTTGGTTTGCCGATAGATTTTGCCCGGAGGACACCCCGCCACTTTATAAACCTTATAAACTTTACAAACCTTATGGACTCATTTTCTCCATTTCATTCGCTTTTCTAACTATAAAGGTGTATTTTTGTCTCAAATGACTTTTAAATATCGGCGTATGAATCATGAAAACTCGGTCCTAACAAGGGTTGCCATCACCATGGCACCCCGGCTTAACAATGCTCTTTTTGCCTCCTTGTTCCAACAATGTGGCGGAATTTCCGGCTTTTTCGAAGAAACAGATCAGAATATAGAGATTCTTTTCCGGGAAAATAACCTGACAAACATCCAACCCGAACGCTCCCGCTGGTTACAGATGGCAAAACAAGAGTTGGACGTCATGAAAAAACATCACATCCGGGTATGCGGAATCGAAGATTCGAATTATCCCCGCCTTTTGAAACATTGCGCGGATGCCCCGCTCGTACTATTTTATAAGGGGATTCTGGATGCCTCCGACTCGAAGAATATTGCCATCGTGGGAACCCGCAAAGCGACCGAAATGGGCAAGAAACGAGTAGACACGTTGCTCCATGAACTGGCCGAAACAGGTTACCACCCGAATATTATCAGTGGATTGGCTTACGGGATCGACATTACCGCCCACACGGCGTGCATGCATTACGGTTTAAAAGCACAGGCCGTTCTCGGACACGGCCTACACATGGTTTATCCTGCCTCACACAAAAGTATGGCCGAAAAGATTCTGGAACAAGGGGGAGCTTTAATTTCAGAATTTCCGACTTGCGCACAGATTTTACCGACAAACTTTCTCCAACGCAATCGAATCGTGGCAGGCATGAGCGAGGCGATTCTTGTCGCCGAATCTCCCATAAAAGGAGGGGCCATGTCTACCGCCCGACAAGCCTTGTCGTACAACCGGGACGTGATGGCGATTCCCGGAAGACCGGAAGACCCGACCTTCGCCGGGTGTAACCTGTTGATCAAACAAAATATTGCCGCCTTGGTAGAAAACATCAAGGATCTGATCCGGATTCTCAACTGGCCACCTCTCCCAACCGGCCCCTACCAGATGTCCCTAGATTTATTCCCCGTAACAAATAATGAAGTATTACTCATGGAGACTCTGTTAAAAAGAGGAGAACAAAATATCGATCAGTTACATCAACTTACACACATATCCGTGCATGACCTCTCCGTACTTCTTTTAAAACTCGAGCTGGAAGGTCACGTGATGCAACTCCCCGGTAATTGTTACACGCTCATTTAACAGGTTTTATTACAGATTCATAGCACTTCATGAATCGTGATTGAAATTTTAAACTATTATAACGTTTGCACCTACCAAAAAATAACTCGAAAAATTTTTGGAATCATAAACAAAAGCATACCTTTGAACCGAATTTTGATAATTCAAGTAAATGAAAATGTTTTTTTAAAGTTTTTACTTAAACAATATTCAAATGAAAGCAGAGATTAAAGAATTCATGGATGCCTTAAAGGCTAGAACCGTAGGTGAATCAGAATTCCACCAGGCAGTTCAAGAAGTGATTGAAACTGTATGGGATACCTATCAGGCAAACCCGAAATACAAGGCTAACAAGATCCTTGAGAAAATGGTAGAACCTGAAAGAGTAATCATGTTCAGAGTACCCTGGATCGACGATAAAGGTGAAGTACAAATCAACCGTGGTTATAGAGTACAATTCAACAGTGCTATTGGACCGTACAAAGGAGGTTTGCGTTTCCACCCGTCAGTAACCCTTGGCGGTTTGAAATTCTTAGGTTTCGAACAAACTTTCAAAAACTCTTTGACTACTCTTCCGATGGGTGGTGGTAAAGGAGGTTCTGACTTCAACCCGAAAGGAAAATCAGATAACGAAATCATGCGTTTCTGCCAAAGTTTCATGACTGAACTTTGCAAATATATCGGTGCTGATACTGACGTACCTGCAGGTGATATCGGTGTTGGAGCTCGTGAAATCGGTTTCTTGTTCGGACAATACAAGAGAATCCGTAACGAATTCGTTGGTGTATTAACTGGAAAGAACCGTGAATTCGGTGGTTCAAGAGTACGTCCGGAAGCTACTGGTTACGGTACCGTTTATTTCGCACAACACATGTTGGCTGAAAAAGGTGAGAAAATCGCCGGTAAGACTGTAGCTATCTCTGGTTTCGGTAACGTAGCTTGGGGTGCTGCTCAGAAATTAGTTCAATTAGGTGCTAAATTAGTTACCATTTCTGGTCCTGACGGATACATCTATGATGAAAAAGGTCTTACTCAAGAAGGTGTAGACTACATGTTGGAATTGCGTGCTAGCAACAACGACGTTGTAGCTCCTTACGCTGAGAAATTCGGTGCTAAATTCTTCCCGAAAGCTAAACCTTGGGAAGTTAAATGTGACATCGCATTCCCTTGCGCTATCCAAAACGAGTTGAACGAAGAAGATGCTAAGAAATTGGTTGCTAACGGTTGCCAAATGGTAGTTGAAACTTCTAACATGGGTTGTACTGCTGAAGCTGTTAACTACTTGAACGAACACATTACTTTCGCTCCGGGTAAAGCAGCTAACGCTGGTGGTGTTGCCGTTTCTGGTCTTGAAATGAGCCAAAACTCAATGAGATATAGCTGGACTGCTGAAGAAGTAGACGCTAAATTGTCTCAGATCATGAAAGACATCCACGATACTTGCGTTAAATTCGGTAGAGAAGGTAACAAGATCAACTATGTTAAGGGTGCTAACATCGGTGGCTTTATCAAAGTTGCTGAGGCTATGTGCGCTCAAGGACACTGCTAATAATACAGTAAGTCTATATAAAGAATCCGCCTCGAACGAGGCGGATTTTTTTATTCCTCTCTATTACCCGATCAGTAAAATTGATAAAACAAAAAGTAATCCGTGTATGCTATTATCAGGTTGTTTCCTGTACTTTCGCGTCATGAAAATATCAAAATATGCGTACTCATAATAAATCATCACAAGGTGCGGTCCGGATGGACATGCTGCACGGTAGTTTACTGAACAAAATTCTGTTGTTTTCTCTGCCATTAGCGGCAAGTAGCATCCTGCAGCAGTTATTCAACTCGGTAGATGTAGCCGTCGTGGGAAGATTTGCCAGCGATCAGGCTCTGGCAGCTGTGGGAAGCAACAGTTCGGTGATCAGCTTGATGATTAACCTGTTCGTGGGAATATCCGTCGGGGCAAATGTCGTGATCGCCAACTACATCGGGCAAAAAGATGAACGGGGAATCAAAAATGCCATACACACGGTCTCCGTGATCGCCTTGACAAGCGGGTGCCTACTACTCGTGGTAGGTTTACTCATAGCCCGCCCGATACTGGAAGCTATGGACACGCCCGATGATGTCATTGACTTGGCAGTTCTGTATCTTCGCATTTACTTTCTCGGGATGCCCTTCTTCATGATTTACAACTTCGGGGCAAGCATTCTCCGTAGCATGGGAGACACGAAACGCCCGCTTTATTGTCTTGTTGCTGCCGGGATCATCAATACCGTGCTAAACTTACTGTTGGTCATTGTCTTCAAGATGAGTGTTGCAGGCGTCGCTATTGGTACGGTCGTTGCCAACATGTTCAGCGCAGGCGTGATCATATACATCCTGCGACACGAACAAGGGCCATTCAAACTAAACTTCAAGCACCTCCGCATCAATCGTCCCGAATTACGAAAAGTTCTTCAAATCGGTGTCCCCGCAGGAATACAGGGGATGGTGTTTTCGATTGCCAACATTTTCATACAAGCAGCCGTCAACCGATTCGGTTCTGCAGCCATTGCAGGCTCCGCCGCAGCCCTTACTTACGAGTATTACTGTTATTTTGTCGTTAGTGCTTTCAGTCAAGCCGCGGTAACTTTTATCAGCCAAAATTACGGGGCCGGACAAATTGATCGCTGTAAAAGAATTTTCCGTCTGACGATGTTATTAAGTGTTGCCTGTTGCGGCTTGCTGAACGTGCTATTCGTCTGGCAAAAACACTTCGCCATCAGCTTCTTCACGTCCAGCCCGGAAGTATTCCATTATGCAGCACTTCGCATGAATATCGTCTTATTGACACAGTGTCTTGCCTGCTCATACGAAATTGCCGGAGCTGCACTCCGGGGACTTGGCTATTCCATGCTACCAGCAATCCTCACCGTGTTCGGTACCTGTGTCTTACGATTACTATGGATATACCTTGTCTGTCCCTTATTGCCCAGTTTCGACGCCTTGATGGTCATCTATCCCATTTCGTGGATCGTAACGGGTGCTGCCGTTCTGGTCGCATACTACGTGGTACAGAAAAAGTTATTCCGGCCCAAGGAAATGCCAATTTTTACCTAACAAGGTAAATGTTTAGGGTTATACCCCGAAAAACTTTTCAAACAAAGATAGTTTTTCGGGATATAACCCTAAATCATTTAAAAATGATTTCTATTTTTTAGAAAAATACTTCTCGATGATCTCTTCCAAAAGCGGACCATGCGGGTTGCGAGCAAGGATTTTACCGGATGCATCGATTAAAACCGTAAACGGAATCGCCTGTACCCCGTAATCAACACGGGAAACACTTTCCCAACCTTTCAATTCGGAAATCTGGATACCTGTCGGTTTATGCTTTTCAAGAGCATCTTGCCATTTTTCCCGGTCAGAATCAACGGACACTCCCACAATTTGTAATCCTTGATTTTTATACTTTTCCTGCAATCTCTTTAGCAGAGGAACCTCCTGAATGCAAGGGATACACCAAGATGCCCAGAAATCCAGTAAAATAAGTTGTTTCTTACCGACATAATCCGATAAACGAATCTCTTTCCCGTCTATTGTTCGAGCCACAATCTCCCGATAGGGCATTCCCACGTTCGTGACTTTCTGCGAATGCACGAAATAATCCTGTTTTTCCTGACGAGCCCGGATTAAAGTCTCGTATTGCTCCCGTATTTCCGGCCGAATAGTCGGATAAACCTCATCTACAAAAGCCTTGCTATACACATCTTTCCCGCAACAATGAAAGAAGAAGAACTCCCCGATTTCAGTACCCGCGTATTCTCGAATAAAGTTTTCTGATGCCGGAATGACATTCTCCTTAAAAATAGCACTACTTTTCAGATTATAGTAGTTATCTACCTCATTTTCCACACTCCCCGGCAAACGCTTCACGCTATCCCGTTCCTGCCATAAAAGTTGGCGTTGACGCACGGTTTCCCGCTTGGCCTCTCCTATCGTCGTCATGTACCGTTCATTTACAGGGGTTCCCGCCATAATGATTCCCAGCGTATCGTATTCTATCGCAACGTCTCCGGGTTCAATCACCACGGCTATTGAACCCATATCCGGGATCTTATAATCCACTCCATCAATCGTCAGCATATAGACAGTCGGTTCCTGCACCGTTCCGGCAAACCGAAATTTACCATCCTTAATTTTGACGCTATCCACTGGACTGGGTTTCTCCTCGGAGAAAAAGAACGTGGCAGGCGTAAGCTTAACCAGACATCCATCATAACGAGTCGGCAAACTCCCGGTAAGCGAATAGTGGTTCCCGCTCCCGCAAGAAGAAAAAAGTCCTGCTGCTGCAAGCAACAGGACGATCAGATTATTTCTCAGCATGATTTCCCTCCTCTTTAAGAATCTCGATAACATAAGAAATCTCATCCATCAGACCGCTGGGACTTCCACCGTACCCTTCCGCACGATAGCGGATATGCCCGTTTTTAAGGATGGCTTTTTGAGGAATACCCGACGTTCCGGGAAACATGGATTTATACACGACATTCCGTGAATTCTTTCCTTTCGGATTCGCATCATAAAGGACTTCCATGTTCCGGAAATCATTCTTCTTCCAAAGAGCATCTATCTTTTCACGGTTCGGTTCATCTTGCGTGATCACGAAATAAAATTTCACGGTCGGATCATTAGCATAAAGATCCACGGCCATCTGCATCCCATCTAAAGCAGCAATACAAGGCGCACACCACAAAGCCCAAAAATCAATCACCACGATTTCATCTTTTTTGAAACTGGCAGATTTCACTTTTCCTCCCTGATGTGATTCCATGACAAAGGGCTCAAAAGGTATATCTATAATTTCTGCACGAAGTTTATTCTTGATTTTTTCTACCTCATGCTTCGGTTTCAGAGATGCAATCCATGCCTCGAATGTGGCAGGTTTCTCCTTCAAGGTAGCATAATGCTCTCTTAATTTGTCATAAATTACCGGAGTCATCTGCCCGGCACTTGCCGCACCTTTCATTGCTTCGAAAGCCCCAGTATGGTTTCCTAACTTTTCCAGACTCACGATGTATGCCTCATTTCCTGCCGGATAAGAGATATACCGTTGATCCTCGTCAATCAAATTCATCATGTCCACGGCCTCTTGGTAACGACCACATTTTTCGGCAACTTGAGCATGAACACAGATGTAGTAATTCAACCACAAGCGAGCAAGCTCTTCCGCTTGTCGGGGAGAAGCTGCTATTGTCTGCCGATACGAACCGTCACCCACCTTAGCAATCATCTGGTCGATGAATTTCTTTGAAATCTCGACATAGTTTTCCGGTGGCGTGGGAGTTTTCCGAATAGCAAACTCGACACTTTTCCGGAATACATCATTGATCATTACCATATCCATCTCAGGCAATATTTCTTCCAGTTTCTTGTAATTCCCCGATTTGTAATACCTCGTGGCCAACTCCCGATAAAAATTATTATACACGAATCCTCTAGGATTCGGATTCTTCCTCCATGCCTCTATCGGGAAATCTTTTCGAAACTGATCGGCAGCCGCAAAGTATTCCTCTTCAGGCAAAGCATTCAACTCGAAAGAACGGTTAAAACGAGCCAAGCCCCCGTGCGGGAACAATTTGAGGATCACCTGATTGATACTATCCGCTTTCACTTTATTTTTCAAATCAATCCGGTAAGTACTACTGATTTCCTCGTATTCATTCTCGGTCAAATCCGGTTGGCTTTCCATGACTTTCAACAAGTGTGCTATTCCGGGACGACTGTTATCCCCATACATTTTTTTCAAAACTGATTTCATAGTCCCGAAAAAGTGGCGACCATATTGAGGATAATGTTTTGTCTCCTGATCCGTCCACATCATCGCGGCCTCGTTAGAAATCTCCTTGTAGTTCCCGGAAAAATAATTCCCGGTTTCCGATCCCAGCGAAGGCATCCGGAATACACCCCAAGCAAGGTATCTACCCGGCAAATAATCACCCGCACTATTTTTGGGGATAAACATAAACCCGTTATCGTTATTATTATCCGTTGAGTCCGGTTGCAAGGTAAACGTGGACTGGAATTTAAAAGCGATAAAAGCACAATTTTCCGGCATCTCGAAAGTTCCTTTCCAAAGATCTCCTTCCTGCTTCAATTGCACATCGCCCATCTCCCAGTGATAAAAATTATACATATAAACAATCCCGACCAAATCGGATCTACCTTCTAACGGTCCTCCTTTCGGATTATAGGTCAATTCCAAACTCTGACCGGCCACGGGTACTTCCGGATTTAAGGTCAAGCGGGACTCGTTTTGCTGGCCCAAAGCCATGTTAACCATGGCTAGGCAAGCAAAAAGAACATAAACAAATTTCTTTTTCATACTCTACAAACAATTATCTTTACAGTGATTTATTAAAAAGTCGTATTACCCATTTTCCGAAGATCAATACCAAATTCTTTCTTGTAGTAATCAATTAAAATATTCCATTTTTTCTGGATCAACTCGTATTCCGGGTTATTCAGGAACCAAGCTACTTCCTCATCCGTTTGGTTCCGTAAATGCAACATAAAAGATTTCAAATCGTTTTCTCTCGCTTGAGTCCACGGGTAATCCCCCCAATACCACTCTTCCTGCGCTCCGGAATAACTATTAAATGTCGGTAAAAATCCTCTCTTTCGATAAGCTTCCAAATTTTCACCATCTAACGGGAGAGCAGGTGCATTCTCGTAATCCGTATCTTCATAAAACTCATCCGGAACATTCAACAATCCCTGAGCAATATAATAATCCCACATCGCTCCCAATAGTTCGTTTTTCCTCGTCCTTTTAGTTATGGCATCCATAGCGGTCAAATCTTCATTCATTCCTCCAATAATGAGCGCATTACCATTTATGCGATAATTATAAAGAGTTTTACCCCAACCGCGATCCAAATAAATTGAATCAGCCAGAAAGACCCGGTAGGGCATTCCTCCTTTTTTCAAAAATTCTTCCGGGAAAAACTGAAGCCAAATAGCCTGAATATAATCAAGCATGGCGTCCACATGGCGAGATTCTCCCATGATAGCCCGATAGATTTGGACGCCACCGCCTGCTGCCGTTTGTGTCCACAAAGCATCTTTCTCCGTGTAATTATAAAGCACGTAAGACGTATAGGTATCGAATATCTGCTGAATCCGATCGTTTGCCTCCTTCGAAGCGTCTCCCTGCGGTAGCACGTAATCCGGCAATATTTCGTCCGGCGCACCGATTTTCGTGTCTTCGCTACAAGAAATGCATGCAGCCCACAGGCAAGCTATAGCTAATAATATCTTTTTCATGATCTTCTATTTTACGTTTATTGAATCTCACCTTGTCTCGCTCCCATCTCCCGTGACGGATTCTGAACAAGAGCCCTGTTTTGCAATACAACACTGTTAGGAAACGGTAGTGTATACATGGGATCCCCCTGTTGCAGTACATATTCATACACCGCCCCTCCTTTTTCAGCCTTATACGTGTGTTTGATTTCCGGCATTCCTTGACGACGTAAATCAAACCAACGATGACCTTCAAAACAAAGTTCTTTTCGACGTTCCAACCGGATCTCATCCAGAAGCGCCTGACCACTCAGATTTACATCCGTGTAACCGATCACGCGGGTCTTCCGGAATGCATTCAATTCGGCCAACGCCAACCCTTCCTCTCCGGAAAGAGCGTAAGCTTCCATCCGGTTCAAAAACGCTTCTGCCGAACGGATAGATTGTCCTAACTCTGAACTACTCATTGGTTTTTTCAGGTATACCGTATTGTCATCACCCACAGCTTTGAGCGCATAAGCCAAAAAACGTTGGTCATTCACCTGATCCCATATAACCCGGAAAGCAGGCGCCGTTCCCGGCTGATATTCCCAATGATTCGCAACCGCACTCGGCCCGAAAAACCATTCAACCTCGGGATTATTGTAAGAAATCGGGGCATAACCATTATCTGTCAGGATAACATCCAAATTATTTACCATATTCAATAATCCAATTCCTTGCTTTTCTGCTTTCTCCACCTCGGCAATACACTCTTTATAATTCTCCATGTACAGATAAACCCGGGAAAGCAGGATATGAATGGCCGGCTGATTGATCCGGAAATTCTTACGCATAATCGGAAGAGGGTCCAGCAAACGGGCTGCCTCCAACAAATCTTTCAGAATCACCTCTTCATAAATATACCCCACGGTGGAACGTTCAATGTTCTTTTCCGTCAAATCGGAAATCAACCGAACCGGAACTCCTAAAGCGTCCTTATTATGGTTATAGGGTTCCCCATAAATATTAACCAATTGAAAATACAGTAACGCTCTCACGGCAAGAGCTTCAGCCTTCACCCGATCCCGATCGTCCTGTGTTCCTATGGCCTCATCAATATAATCCAGCACGGCGTTACATCCCAATATTTTTGAATAGAACTGGGCGTACGTGGTAGAACTTGCCGTTTCATTGATCTCACTATCGTAACCATCATAATCGGCAAGAGTCGGTTGCCATGAATAGATCGGGAATTGGGTGATAGCATTTGCCGTTTCCACGGTTCCCTCCGGACTCCACGGACTTGCATAAGTCAAAAAATGAGCACAATCATCATCCATCAAGGACAAGAAAGAAAAGCTCGGAGCCGACTCATCGGGATACCCCGTACCCAACAATAATTCTGAAAAGTCAGATGTTGTTTTCGGGATTACCTCACTTTGGGATTCTTCTTCTAAAAAATCTCCACAAGAACCCAGCATAAACGATCCCATGATAGCTCCTAAAATAAATATCTTGTTTTTCATCATTCTAACAATTATCCGTTCAACTAAAAATTAAGAGTTAACGAGCAAGAAACTGTCCGACGTGCAGGCCAATTCGCTGTTTCAGGATCACGTCCGTCCCATGCCTTGTCAAAAGCGATAAAGAAAGGATTAGCAAGACTGGCGTTCACGGATGCCCGTCTAACCCCAATCTTATTTACCCAAGCGTCAGGTAAATCGTATTGTAAGGAAATTTGCCTGCACCGGATAAAATCGGTGTCTGCCACCCTCAAGTCAGATTGGTTATACATCGCGTAAGGACTCATAGCAACATACCCTTCAACAGGTAACTGAATGTTTATTTCATTCGGATTTCCGGCAGGGATAGAAGGAATATTCGTGATTTTCTCGTCTCCCGGTTTACGCCAACGTTTAAACAAATAACGGGGTGCATTTTGTTCCGGTCTCGGAGCTCCCGCCGTGGCAAAGAAATCCGGAAGAAGGGCCTGAGCCCCGAATGACATGGCAAAACTAGCACGCAATACCAATCTCTTATATCGTAGAGAAGTATTGAGACCACCGGAAATGTCCGGCTCCGAGCAACCAATTTTCACCAAATAATCCAAATCATTCTCCGTAACATCTATATCCATATTCTTGAATGTCGGTCTTCCATTAGCCGGATCTAGCCCGTTAAATGCAAACCCGTAAAAAGTTCCATACTTTTCTCCACTAACAATCGCGGTCCCGTTAAGATAGTCATCCCGGGTATTTTCCCGTTGATTATTCCGAACTGTATTTTTCACCTTACTTGTGTTGAAAGAAAGAGACCAAGTGAAGTCTTTCGTTCTAACCGGAGTAACACTGACAGCCAATTCATAGCCGCTGTTTTTCATCGTCGTACCATCAACATAAGCATTGGCAACACCATTTTCAATGGGAACCTCCCGGGAAGCCAACACGTGACTGATTTTATTATACCAGCTAAGCCCGGCACTCATTCTTCCTTGGAAGAATGAAAAATCGACTCCCAAATTCCAATCTTCTGTCTTCTCCCAACCAAGATCAGGATAAGGTAACGATACCATCTTCAGCGTGTACTGCTGGAAATACCTATTCAATCCACCATCTTTCGCGATCAAATAAGGAGAAACTGCCACCACTGCATTCCCTCTCCAACCATAAGAAAACGAAATATCAAACATATCATACCACGAGGAGGCCCAAGCCATAAACGGTTCATTACCAATCCGCCATTTCACCCCGATTGATAAACTGGGATTAAATTTTTTATTTTCATCCTGACCGAAACGGTTGGAAGCATCCAAACGGGCATTGAAATTCATAATATAACGCTCTTTATAACCATACACGGCTGTAAAATACTCACTAACCGTATTATTTTTCGTCGTCGTAATCGTGGTTCCAGCCCGCATTTCATCATGAAGATCTCTCGGATTCTTATGCAACCCGTTCGCAGCTGTTATTTCTGTCGGAACCGTAGCAAACTTCTCTCCCCGGTAGTAAAGATAACCGTACCGCAAACTCGCATTACCCTCCTGAGTCACAGAATTGACTTGAAATCCCAAATTCAACGTGAGGCGATGATCCTCATTAAACATTTTATTATACACTAAACTACTTCTAAAAGAATAGTTTTTCGTCTGGGCATACTCCGATTGCAATAATCCCCCAAACGGCAAGACACTGGCATACTGTTCCGCCGAATTAGGCAGAATCTCTCCCACCTCGTAACCGCGAATTTGGGCTATGTAATGCGTGTTTTCCGTTGCCCATGACTTAATTTTATTCGTTGCAAGGGCATAAGATGCTGTTGTCTGAAATTCCAGATCTTTCAACAAATTCAACCGCAAATTCAAAGCTGCCTGCAAGTTCGTACCATCTGTTTCCGTACCGGAATTATCTCGTTCATTCAATATGTTATAGTTATATGAAAACTTATTCTGGATAGAAAAACTCGTTGCCCCGGCTTTTTCGTGATAATACAGAGTTCCATCTTCATGATAAGCAGGAATATCCCGGGCTGTATTCATTGCGTACTCGTAAGGACTTACCCCAAACGCAAAATCCTCCGTTTCCCGATAACTACCGTTCAATTGCAAATCAATGATCAACCGCTTATCCAAACGGAAAGTGGTATTAGAACTAGCCGTCAACGTGGTCATGCCATTTCCTTTTGCCTCACCCCGAGTACTGTTAATTCCCACGGAAAAACGACTTGAAACTTTTTCCCCTTGAGCAGAGATACTGACATTATGGGCATGGCTGAAACTATTTCGGAACAAAATATCAAACCAATCCGTATTCATCCTCTCCATTTTCCGGTACTCTTGTTCAAATTGCAGTCGGGTAATCTCTTTCTTTTGTAGTTTCTGGATTAAACCGGCATAACCGATCGGTAAAACATTCTGATTATAACTATCCCGATCTTCCCACAATTGTTGGGAAAATCTCATGTGTTCCTGAGAATTCATCATATCATACATACGATAAGCAGGTTTCATCCCCACGCTAAAATTACCACTGTACGATATATTCAAACCGTCCCCTTTCGCTTTCTTGGTCGTAATCACGATAACCCCGTTGGTTGCTTTCGTCCCGTAAATCGCCGTGGCAGACGCATCCTTCAACACAGTAATCGTTTCTATATCTGCAGGATTAAGCCAAGAAATCGCATTGCTGGCCGTTTCCCGCAATCCATCCATTTCGGAAGAAAGAGGACTTGCATCATCCGGAATCGGGAGAGGATCGGATTGAATCACACCATCCACAACCCAAAGCGGCTCCTGATTTCCCAACAAGGTTGAGGTTCCACGAATACGAATCTTGGGAGAACCGCCCACTTTTCCCGTTTTGTTTATAACGGACATACCCGGAACCCATCCCTGCAACATCTGGTCGATGGTCGCCTCGCCAGCCACCTGTATGTCCTCTGCCCGTATTTGCGTCACGGCCCCGACATAACTACCGCGATCAATTGTGGCATAACCAGTAACAATCACATCCTCCAAAGTTTCTAAATCCTCTTGCATAACCACGTTAATAGTATCTTTCCCGGCATATGCCACCTCCCGGGTTTTCATCCCGACAAAAGAGAAAAGCAACGACAACTTTTCCGTCTTGGGAAGAGTCAAGGCGTATCGCCCATTCCCATCAGTCGCCGTACCGATAGTCAAACCTTTAACGATCACGGTTACACCCGGTAACGGAAGTTTCTTGTTATCTGTTACCTGACCGACAATCCGGATATCTTTCTTACTCTTATCATCCTCCACCTCATCCTTAGGCACGATCATGATAAGATCATTTTTAAATTTAAACGTTAAATCCGTATCTTTCAAAATACGATTCAATACCTCTTCCACGGTTTCATTCTCCACCCGTAACGACAACTTACCCAATTGTTTCGTTTGCTCCGGATTAAAGAGGAAACACCAATTCGTCTGTTTTTGAATCTCATCCAACAAAACTTTCACCGACACGTTCTTCAGGTCAAGACTAACCCGCTCTTGTTGAGCAAACGAGCTAGCTGAAAGTGTCAACGTGAAAACACAAATAAACAAGAGACACAATTTCATAAGCATCAAAAGTTTTTTAACATACCTTCGATAAAATCGATGGCATAATTGTTTTTTTTCCATACATTTGTAAATTAGAACAGTTAAACTTTCAATACGTCACTCTCCAACAGCGACCTATTGATCTCATTAAAGTTCAACGGGAAGGCTCCAACCCTTTCCGTTTTTTATTTAGATACTATTATCGTTTTTCCGTTTATCGTAAAGTTTACTCCTACAACATCCGTAATCGCGCTCAGAATTTCAGATATATCATTATACCGTTTCATATACCCGGTAAATACCAGTTGTTTAGCGGATTCCGACTGAAAAAACACGTCAACATCATACCAAAGTGAAAGCGTGTTTAGAATCTGTTCCAGACTCTCGTTCTCAAAAGTAAAATACCCGTCTTTCCAAACCACGTACTGCCGCACATCCACTTCTTTCACCTCGAATGTTCCCGCATTCCGGTCAAAACTAGCCAATTCCCCCGGTTTCATCGTGATCTCCCCGGTCGTTCCTCTTTTTTTGATCCCGACCTTACCGTCAACCAACACGGTATGAACTTTCCCCGGTTGATGCGTGTTCACGTTAAACTCCGTCCCGTACACGCGGACCTGAACCTCCTCCGTTATCACGTAGAAAGGCCGATTCGAATCCTTCGTCACCTCAAAATAGGCCTCTCCCGACAAATAAACCTTCCGCTCCTTTTCATCAAAGCGCACCGGATATTTCAATTCCGAAGCAGAATTCAAATAGACATTCGTCCCATCCGACAACTTTAACCGGAATTCTCCCCCACGAGGAACCCTTAACGTGTTCATGGCTAACGCCACTTCTTGCACCGAAGCAACCAAAGAATCATATTCCAAATTAGCACCTCCTTGCTTGATTACCACCCCTTTCTCCACTTCTATCTCTCGCTGCCCCTGCACGCCATTTAACTCGTGAACGGTTTGATCGGCCGTGATCAATACCGCCCTCGGCCCCCCGGGTGTAATTTTAACCACACGTTCAGATGCTATTGAAAGCGTATCCTTTTCCCGATTCAAAAACAAAAAACCCGCAACAACCGCCAACGGCAACACGATCACCGCCGCGTATGTCAAAATTCTCCTGACATAGACACGTCTTTTCCTTTCCCGGGTGGTAGTTTTAAATTTTTGCCAAGCCACCTCGTCATTCAACGAGCGGAAAAGAGAACTTTCTGAAGAGATGCGAATTTCTTTCTTGATTTTCTCAAAAAGTACCTGATGCTCTTCCGAATCACGTAACCATGCCTCCAGCTCCACCCGTTCCTGTTCGGAGAGTTCTCCTGTCAAGGAATGTCGTATTAACCGGGCAATGTTTTCATCGTATAAATCCATGGTGTCTTCTTTATTTTACACCATATACAAGAAAGGGATCAAAAAGTAGCAAATAAAAACCAATTATTTTTCAAAAAAAATTACGCCTCGTAGATATAGGTGTATAAAAGGAAGAGATTTCCCATTTTCTCTTTGAGAATATGAATCGCATTTTGCTTGTGAGACTTCACGGTCAACACGGAGATTCCCAGTATTTCAGCAATCTCATCATTCTTTTTCCCCTCCAAGTGCAATTCAAAAACCTTCTGGCACTTTTCCGGCAACTCCCGGATAGCCATATATAATTCCCGATAGATTTCTTCCTGCATCAGGTTATAATCCCCCTCCGTCTCCTCCCCCGTGGTTTTCACGTAAGAAACATATTTATCCTCCACCTGTTTATGTTTCAAGTAATTGGTACACTTATTCTGTACCAGCTCGTACAAATACGCTTTCAAACCTTGATAGGAATTATATATCTTTTTATTCTCCCACACGGTAATAAAAGTCTCCTGCACGATATCCTCCGCCGCATCCAACTGGTCGATTCGCCGTATGGCAAACAGCACGAGATAATTTCGAAATCTCGTGAATAAATCGTGAAAAGCCGCCTCTTCCTTTACATTTATACGATGAACAAAATCTTGCTCTGTACCATTCATTTTCACTACCATAGGATTTTTGACAAAGATAGGTTTTCGGAAATAAATAAACAAATCGCTCCAATCATCCTATGATCATCTACAAAAAAAATACCGACCGGTACATTATTTCCCGGTCGGCATACTCATACAACTTATTTCCTATCGTCCTCTTCTCCTTAACCAGATAAACAAAGAAAGGAAAAGCAGCAATCCCGGGAAACCGCCAAGCAAAGCATAATTAAGCATCTCGGCTCCCGTTTCCCCCACAAACAATTTACGGTCAATAGCGTACGGGCGTCTCACGTCAATGGGCACCTCCCCATCCGAAAGCCAGAAGAAACCACCTTGAATAAGCACGTAATTAGCTGTCCATAAAGGACTACGAGTACGAGTAAGCTCACCATCACTCAAACAATCGGCATCCCCAAAAATCATGATTTTTTGTTCCCGCTCTCCCACCTTACGAGACAACGCCAAAACTAACGGGTAAGATTTCTGAACCTCTCCGACCTCCGGGTTGAAGACAACTTCCTGATCGACAATCTCCGTATTTTCCAACTCGTTCCAGCAAGTCGAATCCGACATAAATAACGGAATCACGTCAAACCCCTTATCTGTCGTGTATTCCAACCCAGCCGCAGTAGGCATTACGGCCACGTAATTAGGCCTCATAAAACCAAAAGCATACGACAATTCTTCAGCCTCTTTCGTCGGCTGCGAAACAATCAAATCAATCGGATTCTTCGGGGCAACAAACCCGGCAAACGGCCCAAGATTACGATTATTCTCTTTTTCTTGCTCCGGATCCTTCGGTTTTTCCGGCTGTATCAAAAATCCATCCACCAGTTTCACCCCGAACGGTTCCAACACCGGAGCCATCACACCTTGACGTCCGGGTTCCCCGATAATCACCAAATTACCTCCCCGGGCAACATATTTATCAAAATTCACTTTCTCCACATCCGTCATTGGTTCACGCATCTCGGCTATAACCAAAATATTAATCTCTGCCGGGATCTCTTTATCCAACGTGACATCTTTATAATCAAATCCCTGATTCACTAATGCCTGTCTCATCATCGGCAAATGAGTAAACATACAGTAATTGCGATCACCCGGACGATCTGTTTCCCGTTCCCCGTGACCGGATAAGAAACCGATGGTAGGCAACGTCATCACCATTCGTTTCAATGCAGCGGTAATTTCCGACTCTGACGGGAAAATCTGATAATCATCGTACAATCTCAAGAAGGTCTTCTCCCCGGATTCACGTTCCAACAAACGCACACAGCGATTTCCTTCCGTGGTTCTCAAGTCTATTTTCGCACGAATTTGTTCCGGGGTCAAAATCTTTTTCGGGTTCAACTTCTCCATTTCTATCACCTTCTTCGCCTTTTCCTCATAGCTCATCCCCGGGAATGCCCGTTCCAGATAATCATTCTTAACCGTATCATAATAAAGCACGTACTTCATTTTGATCTCCGGCTTAAAACGGGTATATTGTTCAAAACGACGAATATCATCATTATAATTCTTCGGGTACCCCAGCCAGTTATATTGATCCAAAATATTCACATAAGTCGTGATCGTCAATCCCCCGTCCAATTTATTAATAATTTCTTGGCTATTAGGCGTCAACGTGTTTGCCTTCGTGTGAGTCGCGTCATAATAATATTTAAAAACAGGCCGGGAAGACATAAATGCCAAGACAACAGCCAATCCCCATACTCCGGCATATTTGCCCAAAGACATTAACCACCCCACCTTTTGCCGCCTCCCTTGCAAACGAATAATCGTCATTAACAGGAAGAGCATCACGACAACCACAAAATAAAGCACATCCTCACTAGCAATCATTCCGAACATAAAGTTGTCGGAACGTCCTGTCATGCCAAACCAGTAAGTAATTTCCCGAACAAACGGTACCGATTGCCACATACCCTTCACGTAAGTCAATACGGCTAGCACGGCTAACGTACCCACGGCCGCCACGATCTGGTAGGAAGTCAAGCTAGACATAAATAGACCGATCGCCACGTAGGCACACAACAACAGGTAAACACCCAAAAGCCCAGCCAGAATAACCGGAATGTCCACATTCTCGATCGTGCATATTCCATAAATCGCATAAACCAGTAACACTCCGACCAGAATCAACCCATACACCAGCATGGCACAATATTTACCCAGAATAATCTGTGCGTTCGTAATCGGCGAGGAATAAAGTAACTTGATCGAACCACTGCCCAACTCCCTACTCATCAATCCCATTGTCAACAGAGGAATATACAAATACAGATAAGACAGTACTGCCACAAACAATCCTCTTTGCCCGCCAAATATGGCCAGAGTCAGATTCATCCCTCTCCCGCCCATACTCTGCGACCGCACGATCTCCGAGATCGTTCCGGAAAACAACATTCCGGTTTGAAACGTGAATATAATCAAAATCAACCAAGCAATCGGGGAGTAAAATAAATCCCGCAATTCCGTTTTCGCTATCTTAAATATCGTTCTCATCTTTACTGCAAATAAAATTTAATACTATTTCTTGGACAACTCGGCAAAAATGGTATCCAACGAACTCTTTTCCTGTTGCAATTCCGTCAATTGCCATCCCCGGGTATAACTGGCTTCCACGATACTATTCATAGCCTCACGTGCATCCGAGAACTGAATCCGGAATCTAGGACCTCCCAATTCATCCACACGCACCACACCCGGAAGGGCCTGAATATCCGCCACCAAAGGAACGGCTCCCAAAGAAACAACCAGCGTGTTCGGTTGTATATAGTTATCAAATTCTTCCACAGTTCCGGAAAAAACCATACTCCCTTGTTCAATCATCCGGATATAGTCACAAGTAGCTTGCACCTCCGTCAAGATATGGGTAGAAAGAATCACGGTTCGTTCCTCCGCAATTTCCTTGATCAAGTGACGGATTTCCACGATCTGATTCGGGTCAAGACCATTCGTCGGCTCATCAAAAATCACCAATTCCGGGTTATGAATAATCGCTTGGGCTATTCCCACACGTTGTTGGTAACCACCCGATAAATTATGAATCACCCGCTTGGCAAAATGACTAATGCCACAACGTACCATAACTTCCTGTATCGCTTTCTTCACTTCCCGATCCGGGATATGCCGTAATTCCGCGCAATACTCCAGATACTCCTCCACGGTCAAATCCGGATGTAGCGGCGGCACTTGCGGCAAAAAGCCGATATGTCGTTTCGCTTCAACAGGATTCTTGCTAATACTGATTCCCTTTATATAAACATCCCCCTCTGTCTGTTTTAACACCCCGCACATGATATTCATGGTCGTGGATTTCCCGGCTCCATTGGAGCCGAGTAACCCATAAATACCATTCTTTGTAATTTCAAAATTAATATCCCGAATCGCCCATTGCACGCTATAGCGATGAGATAGATGCTCCACCTTAACAATTGATTCTTCCATACAATAATTTACTTTTCAATTTCTTAATAACGATCCCCTGAAGAATAACTACTTAATTCTTTCGCGGAAATGATTGTTTCACCCAGATCAAACTCCTCAAGTAATTCCGGATTCGCCTTCATCTCCTGCACATTATAGAACAGTAACTTCCCTTGCTCGGTTCCCACGATCAAATATTCGTAATTGAGATAAACGGTATAAGTCATATACGTCACCCGATCCGTGGCATCTTCCAGAGTAACAAAAGGATAATCTCGATTTTCCTGTTTATTTACATACCTGATTTCACTACCATTAGAATATAAGATATAATTCAACATGGTTCCGTTAGCCTTGCCACTCGTCAGAATAACCGACTCTTTAGTCAACTTATTTCCCGGGAAAGCCACATCCTTATTTCCAGCATTATTGACAGTCTGTCCGGTTGTCTGATCAAGTGTATACACTCCCCAACGCGTATTTCCATCCTTATCGTTGTAAAAAACATTCATTTGATCATAGTAAGTAAACCAGCCTCCTCCCGAAACCGAACCCGCATAAGAAGCATGCAAGAACTCTATTCCTTCCGGGAAACTCCAAACCGGACACCACCCCTCGGTAGGCATACCCGCCGCAGGTTCCGTTGTCGCTAATTTAGATAACAAATATTCAGTTCCTCCGGGGAATCCGGGGAAAGGCCCCGGTTCTCCACTTCGATAAAAAAGGATTGTCAACATCCGATTATTGGCCTCATCGTAACAGGGGACATTACCAAACCCCCACCGAGGTTGACCAAATTTAGTGATCTTATATCCCTTTTCATCAGCGGCAAGCGGAATAGACATAAAATCTCCACCCAAATTATTCATTGACATTTGCCGCCTATACAAGGAGCCATCCTCCATCGCAATAAAACTATGTACCCCTGAAGTCGTCATGGACTCGTAACAATCCGTGCGATCAATCGGTTTAAAATTAGCGGGCAGTGAGGTAAAATCATCTTGTAATTCACTCACTTTCAACATATTTTCGCAATTAAATTCGTAACCAACTTGATCAGTGATTACCGTAACCGATCCTAAAGAACCGATATTCGTGGAGTAATTACTCATGGCCAATGCCAAAGGCGTTCCCGGAATATCCTGATTATAATTTTCGAAAAATAAATCTTCCAACAGCGTGAACTCAAGTTTTCTAGTTTCTTGATTTCTGGCACATTTCACGTAAGACAACTTCGCATTCCCTCCTTTTTTAGACAATATTGCCCAATCTCCACTCGTATTCGTGGGACTTATCGTGATATAAGCCCGAACCATATAAGCAATCCCGGATTCCTTTTCGATAATACTAAAAGTTCCATTTGTACCCGATTTGGAGAATTGGGTCATACCGATCTTTTCCATCAGTTCATAGGTATCAATATCGAAATCAGCCTCTTCACCTATGACCACACCATCCAGTTTCCACTCGTAACGCACTTCTCCGGCTCGTTTCAGGGAATCTCCTTTCCAAGCAAAAAAGGGTGAGGCCCTGAATTTAGCCACTTCCCCGGCTCGACAAGTCACATTTATAACAGGCTCCCCATCACCTGTATTCCAAATCGGTTCATTCAAATCCTTATAATCATACGTCCCCTTGTCATCAAAACATCCTATCAAGGAAAAGATAACGAGACAACCGATAAACCAAATACTATATTTCATAATCCCAATTAATTAGCAATTAAACTTTCAATGTACTCAGAATTTCACGATACTCGTCTCCACGATCCGGATCATCCAGATGATCCAAAAGCCATTCTTTAAATTCCGTTACCAATTCGATCGCCCGAGCCGGATTTTCCTTGATTAATTCTCCGTTCAGTTCCCCGTTTGTATCCACCGTCTGCAAGAACAGCTTATACTTGGCATAAGAATAATCCCCCAACAAACTCCATTGTACCTCATAATCCCACCACTCAGGTTGCGCCTCGACCTCACTCCAAACGATCACCGCCCGACGACGTTCGTATTGTCCCAAATCCACCTCGGTTGACGGAACCAATTCCACAACCAACTGTACTCCCTCCGGTCCCAATTCCGCCAGTCGATCACTATGAATTAATGTCAACTCTATCGTATCCTTAATCTCTTTTGCCCCCTCTTCCACAGGTTTCCGATGAAAAACATAAGACTCTTCCAGTTTGTATTCTCCCGGCAATGCAGTTGTTCCCTCTTCAACCAATTTCAATCCAAAATTCAAGTCTGCATCCAACAATCGACCGGAAAGATTTACGACCAATTGAACCGTTATCGAAGACGTATTCTCCGGGTAGAAAAAGAACGATGTTCTGGTGGTATCCGCCTCCTCCGTCCCCGGATAGAGAGCATTCATATAAAATTTATCAAAATAAATCTGATGTCTCCCGTGAAATGTTTCTATATCTTTCTCACTACAAGCGGAAAAAATACACGTCAAAGGAATCAATATAGCTAATAAACGAATTTTCATAACTTCCATTTTTCAACATTCTTAATTCTCTACTTCTGATCTACAGGTAAAGGCAAAGAAGCCTCTCCCCTTGATAACTTGTGCATCGTACCATTCAAGTTAAATGCCGCATCAAGACGCTTATACAAAAAGAATAATTGTCCTTCCGAGATCCACTCCCTGCGAGCATCACCGATTAAATCTGTCTGGAATTCCTCCCAATTCCCTTGAACCGCCAATGGAGATAAGTTACGGGCTCCCCGCACATCATTCAAAATACGATAAGCCTCTCCATAATTCCCCTCACGAGCATAACACTCGGCCATGATATATTGAATTTCCGTTAATCGAAGTACCGGAGAGATCTTCAAATGTTCGCTATCTTCCGGATTCCGGGAGTTCACGAACCACTTTCCGGAAATAGGCAAAACATCTTGTAGCATGAAAATCAAGTTCTTTGAGCGAATATCCGCTTGCCACTCTTCCACTCCCCGGTTATTAAACAACTCCACTTGTTTGATCTTAAAATAATCAGGAGCCACGGGCGAGCCATTATCATCTACTGTTGTCAATCTAAAATAACGCTGAATCTCGCTCTCCTTATAAGCTTTTTCATTGTAAGCGGCGAATATCAAACTTGATTTCAATTTCAAATCCGTCCTTTGTTCAAAAGCCTCCACGTTCGTCCCGACATTTGTAATACCCGAAAAATCATCCTTGTAAAACAATGTTCCGGACGATTTTCCAAACTCCACAACTTCTTTGGCACACGCTAACGCATCAGTCGTTTTCCCGGCATATTGATACACCCTAGCCAACAAAGCCGTAATCGAATAATAACTTAACCGATAACCTCTTCCCGCAAAAAAATCACCATACCCGAATTTAGCATCAAGAGACTTAGCCTTAGACATACGTGCTGTTCCATTCTTACTAGCCATAATCCCCGCCGCAGTAGTATCGAAATCTGCAACCAAAGTTTTCGCCTTCACCAAATCAGCGATGACCTTATCCAAGAAAGGAGTTACCTGCATACTGGTAGCATAAATCTCGGGATAAGTATCCACGTAAGGCACATAAGTACCCTGATCATCGTTAATCAGAGCGGGAGCAAACAAACGTAACAAATCAAAATGCATCAATGCCCGGCAAGCATAAGCTTCACCCATAATCAAGTTCCGCTCCAACTCTCCTTCTTCAAACAGCTCAGGACTTGCCTTTTCTATATTTTGGATTAAATCATTCGCATTAGCAATCACCTTAAATCCTGAAGTCCATATATTATCAATGAAATCAACCAAACTAACATCATTGTACTTAAACTCGGATGCCTTGATATATAAATCAGTTGAAAACGATTCGTTTGCCAAATCGTATTGTTGAGACATACAATCCACCAATCCGAAAGAAAATTCACGCCCATACAACGCGGGACGCCCCATAGCTTGATACACGCCGTTCAACGCCGTTCGATACCCTTCGCCCGTACTGTACAACTGGTCAACAGTAACTTCCCCCTCTTGCTGAATATCCAGCCAGCTCTCGCAAGAGGTAAAAAACAACATGAAAATTGTCGCTAATACTATTGCATAATTTTTCATATAATTCCTTTTATCAGATTCCTATATTCAACGTGAAACTAAAACTGCGAGAGAAAGGATAACTTGTTCCTCTTTCCTCTTTTACCGTCGACCAACGACATATATCATTCATATTAAAGCGAAGGCCCAAACTTCTTAACCGCCATTTAGAGATTAACTCCCGACTAAAATCATACCCCAAAGAAAGACCGCTGAAATTAAAATAATCATAATCCTGCACGAACCGAGTAGTCACCTGCGTTTTAGTCTGATTTCCCATATCGTAGAAAGGAGCGATATCTCCCGGGTTCATCCAACGTTGAGTTAGCACTCTCCGGTCCACGTTACTTCCCCGAACATCCGCATTCTCAACTTTATTCAATAAAGTTTCATTATAGGATTGAGCCCCCCATTGATACATGAATGAAGCATTCAGATAGAACCCCTTATAAGCCACGTTCAACCCAACAGATCCTTGAGCATCCGGATTATTATCACCCACCACAACTTGGTCATTTGCATCCCAAGTATACGTCGGCAATCCGTTCTTCTTGATGAATCTTTCCCTACCATTTGCCGGGTCGATACCTTCTGAGCGTACCGCATACATCGCGGAAGTTGAGGCTCCTTCATAATAAAGGATAACGGGACTACTCAACACATCACTATATTGACCACCACCTTGATTCCATTCATTTAGTATTTTCTCGTTATACGCTTTTGTCTCTTCCCCTAATTTCGTGATCTTATTCTTATTCGCTCCCAAATTTGCATTCAATGTCACCATCCAGTCATTATTTCTAAATACCGTGGCATTCATGCTAATTTCAAATCCTTCATTTTTAATCGCACCGGAGTTTATATTATAAGTTTTAAAACCAGAGGAATGTCTCACGCTGATCTCATCAATCAAATCTTCCGTCTTTTTACAATAATAAGACGCATCCAGATAAATCAAATCATTCAACAAAGCGATCGTGAAACCGGCATCCACGGTATTCGTTTTCTCCCACGTCAACCGAGGATTTCCCAACGTGTTAAATTGCGCTCCCGCACCCGTGAAAAACCAACTATCCGTATTTATCTGGTAAGTTGTCGTGGCCATGCTAATCGGGAAATTAACATTACCCGTACTCCCATAAGTAGCTCTTATCTTCAAAGTACTAATCAACCAATTATCTTTCAAAAATTTGTAATTATGGAAATTTATTCCTCCCCCGACAGACCAGAACGGAGCCCAACGTTTATCCTTACCGAATTGTGACGAGGCATCAAAACGGAAAGAGGCATCAAACAGATAAATATCATCGTACGAATAATTTACAGATCCCAAGAAACCTATCAACCGGCTTTGGGAAGCGGACACCTGTGATTTATCGGGTTGATCCGCCGCAAATATCGGGGTATTCATCCCTCCAATACCGAATCCAACGAATTTTGCCTGTACTGTTTCACTTTCCGCCTCCTTTGCATTCATTCCCAATGTTGCATTAATAAAATGATGTTTCCCCACCGTTTTGTTATAATACAACATCGCATTCACATTCCAACTCCAACTGTCCCCGGTTGTCCGGTCAAGAGACCCTTTCTGTTCATCCGTTATGCCCGTTTGCTGAAAAATTGCATCTTTCGGGTCTTTAAATGTTTCCGTCTTACTTGTCGTTTTCGTGATACTGAATTGCCCCTTAAACTGGAAGTCATTCCAGAAATACATATTAATATTCAAATTATTCGTGATATCGTCAGACTTTCCTTTACCACTATAATTACCTAAATACTTAACAGCGTACAAGGGATTTACTGCCGTAAAACTTCCGGCCTTCAAATTTTGTAACAAATCCCCGTTCTCGTCATGAATTGGGAGATAAGGTTTCATCGAGGCGTACGTACTGAAAGCTCCATAAGGAGAATCTTCCGTACTTGTCCGGTTATAGGTTATCGAGTTCATCATCTGCAACCAACGTTTCGGACGATAATCCAAAGTCAACCCTGCTCCCGTCCTTGAACGATAAGATCCCTTCATCACCCCGTTATTACTATCATAGTTCAAATCAAGACTATACCGGATGGTTTCCTCTCCCCCTTGCAAATTTAAACTATGTTTATGATTAAACACGTTACGCAAAGGCTTGCCTAGCCAATACGTATCAACCCCTCGCAGTATTTGCTGCATCCGTCCATTGTAGTCAATATCGGCCGTAGCCTGAGAATTTGGGTCGGTGTACAACCCGGCCCGTCGCTCAACCTCAAGCATCTCGGACGCATTACACAAATTATAATCAGAAAGATCCGGGAAATCCCCACCCCCGGTAAAATTATAAGTAATCTGCATCTCACCCGGTTTCGGAGCGACAGTCGTCACTACCACGACCCCGTTCGCTGCCCGAGATCCATATAATGCCGTGGCGGCCGCATCTTTAAGAATCGTCATACTCTCGATCCGGTTCATATCCATGTCATATATTTTCTCCACAGAAACCTCAAAACCATCCAAAATAAATACAGGCATATTGGGATTATCTTTCAGATTCGTTCTTTGATTGCGTCTCTGTTGTTCCACATCCAATCCCTTATTTACCGCGATACTTGACTCTCCCCGGATGTTAAATTCCGGCAAGGCATTCGGGTCCGATCCCCAAATATTATTTTCCTTAATCCGGAACGACGGATCGAAAGCCTGTAAAGCTGCAATTACATTTTTATTATTCACTTTCATCAACTGATCCCTCGTCACGGTTGTCGCATTTCCAGTAAAACTCTCCTTTCTCACATTCATATATCCCGTGACAACCACCTCATCCATTTTCACCTTGTCTTCTCTCATCACCACGTCAATGGTATCCTTCCCGGTATACTTCACCTCCCGGGGTTCCATACCCACGAAAGAGAAAAGCAAGGTAATTCCTTTCATCTCCGGTAGTGTCAACGAGTAACGTCCCTCCGCATTCGTGGCAGTTCCAAGATTCGTTCCTTTTACCATAATTGTCACCCCCGGTAAAGGAGCTTTTTCCTCGTCCGTCACCTTACCGGCAATTCGAATTTCTTTCTTCTTCTCATCATCCAAAGGTTTCAGCACGATCACCTCATTTTGAAAAACATACGTCAAGCCAGTTCCTTTCAAACAGTCACTCAGAATCTTTTCCACCGTTGAGGCTTTTGCCTCAACATTCACTTTTCCCACCTTATCCAAATCTTCCTCATGATACATGAAAACAAACGTGGTTTGTCGCTGAATCGCCCATAAAATATCCTTCAAATAGGCATTCTTCATAGAGATTGTAACCTGTTGCTCGCTCTGGGAATAAACCGTTCCGTGCGTGTTTATTATCCCTAGAAAAACAAATAAAAAAGTCCATTTCGACATAAGCCATAATTTTTGCAATTTCTCACGTTTGCACCTGAGAAACATTAGAAAATTTTCCATAAATTTGCTCTCCCAATTATTAGTTAATAATTATCTCAATGTTAACGAAGTAATTCCCGCAGGAAATGCTGGTACCATTTCCTGCCTTTATCTACCTCGTTTTATTTTCAGAACTTTTCCTTCTTTCGTTATTTTTATTTTACCGTTCAATTCAAAAATATTCAACAAGGGCTCTATCGTTTCGAGACGACTCATGTTAAAACCGAAATGCAAATCCTTGACACTCTCATCCTCGTACACGACAGTCATATCATACCATCGTTCCACCACCCGCATGATCTCTTCCAAACGAACATCCCGGAACCGGAACATACCATCCTTCCAAGCCGTATAATAATTCACGTCCACTTTCCTAACTTCCACGCCTCCAGATATTTGATCCAACACCAACTGTTCATTAGGCCGTAATGTTCTTGCCTCTCCAATACACTTGCCAGAGATAGAAACTGCCCCTTCAACCAATGTTGTCGTGATCATATGTTCATCAGCATACGCCGTGACGTTAAACTTCGTTCCCAACACCGTAATCTCGTACGCCCCGGTCTTCACGATGAAAGGGACATCTTTGTTCTTAGTTACCTCGAAAAAAGCTTCTCCACACACCTCCACTTCCCGGCATTTTTCAGAAAAACGTTCCGGGAAACGCACCTTCGTCATGGAATTCAGATAAACAAGCGTTCCGTCACTCAACACTAATTGATACTCCCCTCCTTTCGGCACGATCACCTCGTTATATCTCAAAGAGTCCATCGGAGCCTGATTTCCTGTATTTTTATAAGAAAGAGTTTTTCCTTCGTTATTAATGACTGTATTTTCTCCACGCAATATCACCCCGGATTTCGCAACCAAATCAACCACCTCCCCCGAAGGCAACACCAGCTCCGCCCGGGTTCCTCCGGGTGTGATTGCATTCAGATCCGCCAAAGAGACGGTCTCCTCTCCCGAATGAAGAATGCCATAAACAGCAGCTCCCAAGGGGATCAACAAAACTGCCGCGTAGCGTAAAAACACACGCCAGCGTATCGCTTTTTTCTCTGTTTTCTTTAATTTTTTCGAGTATCCCTGCCAACCGGATACTTTATCAAAAGACGTGAAATGTTTTTGTTTCGATTCCCTCCCTTCCCGACTGACGATTCGGTCATACAACCGACGGTTTCGCTCTGAAGCCATTCGCCACTCATCCAATAATTGCAATTCTTCATCAGACAATTCTCCGGCCATCGATTTTGCGATCCAAGAAGCTAGCAAAAACGGGTCATCCATCAATCCCTTACTATTTTTGTCCATTCGTTCCATATCAATTCATTTACCACGCAATTCAACCCTCGTGCAATATCAAGATTTAATACCGTCGTATCCCAAACTTTTACGACCTATTCATCTCTTTACCATTACAACACGAAAAATGGAATTTATGGGGAACGAAAAATTCACTTTTTTGAAAGAAAAAACAAACAGCACTAGAAATCAGCTATTTATTCAGAAGGAAAATAAAAACCAGATAATAATATTCTCGCAAAATTTCGCGCAATTTCTTGTACGCTATTTTCTTTAACGTATGCACGGAACTCTCGGCAATTCCCAGCTGTCCGGCAACCTCGCTATTTTTCAAGCCATCCATGGACAACAAAATCACTTGTCGGGTTTGGTGAGGTAAGGATTCCACGGCATTATAAAACATTCGATAGGCCTCTTCCTCCACCAGCGTCTCCGTGTAAAATTCAAGAGATTCAACCACGGAAAGATCCTCCCGCCTAAACTTGTGATCACGTATATAGTTCAAACAATCATTTCGCACCATGGTATAAAGGAAAGATTTCACCTTGAAATAATTATCAAACCCTTCCCGCTTGTTCCAGAATTTCACGAACCCTTCCTGAACAATATCGGCAGACAAGGCATCATCTTTCAAATAGGTGGACGCAAAAACGCACAAGGCTTGATAAAATTTATCAAACAAATTTTTAAATACTTGCTCGTCTATTCGTAACGAACTGTCGTTTTCCACGTCCATACAAATACTTTTGTTATTAAACACAAACCTAATGAAAAATATGACAAGCAGCAAACTCATGCCACAAAAAAAACTTGCCGTCCACCTCTATACCCGTTCGTTCCCGGACATAAAACAATAAAGATAATGTGATTATCGTTAAGAAACTTCGAAGAGATGGATGCCGCAACCCCGGAAGCACCGGAATAGGTGATGTATCCCTTATCCCGGGCCTTTACCGGGGATATAATGGCCCGAAATTCTATTCTTGAGCGTGGATAGCCTCGTTATAGGCCCGGTTGACGGGATATTCGAGTATGTTATTTTTGTTTTCCATCTGTTAAAATGGCGGCGATAATCGGGCGAGCATCGGGCGACAATCGGGCGATGGCGCCTAACAGCCTCCCAATAGTCGCCCTACCGCCATGTAACGGACATGGATAACCCCGGGAAAAGGGATGCTAAACACCCCTAGTTGCCAATCCGTAAACAATTCACTACTTTCGCAACGAGAAGAATGACACTTATATCACAAATATGTTTATAGATACTCACTCACACATCTATGCCGAAGAGTTCGACAATGACAGAGAAGAAGTTATTCAACGGGCGTTAGCAGCCAACGTTCGACAGATTGTACTACCGGATATTGACAGCACGACCCGGCAAGCGATGTTATCACTGGCGCAAGCCCACCCGGACATGATGTACCCCACGCTGGGTGTACACCCGACTTCCGTAAACGAATCCTACAAAACGGAAATGCAACTTTTCGAGAAATTACTAAGCCAAGAAACAATACACGGAATCGGAGAGTGTGGAATTGATCTTTACTGGGATAAAACATTTTACAAGGAACAAATTATTGTCTTCGAACGACAATTAAACATCGCCCGGGAAATGGATTTGCCCGTCATCATCCATTCGAGAGACTCGCTAATGGAAATATTCACCGTGTTAAAAAGACAACACTATAACATGAAAGGCATACTCCACTGTTTCCCCGGCACGGAAGAAGATGCCCGGCGGGCAATAGACTTAGGTTTTCTACTGGGGATCGGTGGTGTCGTTACCTTCAAAAAATCATCCATGGCAGAAGTCGTGGGAAGAATCGGGGCAGAACACCTTGTATTAGAAACGGATGCTCCCTATCTTGCCCCCGTTCCCTACCGGGGTAAACGCAATGAAAGTAGTTATATTACGTGTATAGCCGCTAAAATTGCTGAAATTCTAGGGATCGACACGAAAAAAGTCGAGGAAATAACAACGAATAATGCAATGAATTTATTTAATTTGCACGTCAGTAGTGCGAACTGTTCATAGAAAAGATGCAGACAGGTAATTTACTGACGAAAAGTGCAGAGGGAGCTTAAAGCTTGTAATGTTTTAGTTTTTAACTTAGTGCGTATGACAAAACCCGTGTTAATCATATATACCGGAGGTACAATCGGGATGGTAAACGACCCCGAAACTGGGGCGTTATGCCCTTTCAATTTTGACCAGATCGCTTGCGAGGTTCCGGAAATCAAAGAATTTGGATTCACGATAGATAGTTACACCTTACCGGAAATCATAGATTCCTCAGATCTCCAACCACAATTGTGGAAAGACCTCTGTTCAATCATCTTGAAAAATTACGATGATTACCGGGGATTTGTTGTCCTGCATGGAACGGACACCATGGCCTACTCGGCCGCGGCCTTGAGTTTCATGTTAAATAACTTGACCAAACCCGTGATCTTTACCGGTTCCCAGCTACCTATCGGGAAAATCAGAACGGACGGGAAAGAAAACCTGATCGCGGCCATTGAAATAGCAGCCGCTTACGATCAAGAAAAGGCCATTGTCCCGGAAGTCTGCATCCTGTTCGGGGATAAACTATTCCGAGGAAACCGGACGACAAAAATAAACGCGGAAAGTTTCGATGCCTTCCAGTCATTCAACTACCCGGCATTGGCAAACATCGGGATACATATTCATTACGATTACAGTGCAATCGATTACACCCTGCGAACGGAACCCGTAAGTGCATTCTGTGACGTGGACACGAATATCGCCATATTGAAAATATTCCCGGGTATGAGACCGGAAGTGATTGACGCAGTAACAGGGATTCCCGGGTTAAAAGGAATCATACTGGAAACATACGGGTCAGGCAACGCTCCCACGAATAAAGTTTTTCTTAACAAGATCAAGGAAGTACTATCCAAGGGAATTTTCGTGTATAACGTCACCCAATGTCAAGGTGGGAGCGTCGAGATGGGTAAGTATGAAACAAGTAGAGAGCTACTTAACGCGGGAGTCATCAGCGGTCACGACATTACCACGGAAGCCGCTGTATGCAAAATGATGTATGTACTGGGCAAATATAAAGACACTAACGAAATAAAAAAATATTTAAATAACGGCTTAAAGGGAGAAATATCCCCCAAATATATTGGATTTTAACATTTTTTTTATACCTTGGTGCCCGATTTTAACCGGCACACGGTGTAAAACAAGAACGAAACAGCTTAAATAGATATTATAGAGTTAAATTTTAATTATTAATAAACTAAAAATCAGTTAAATTGATCATGAGAAAATTATTTGCACTAATAGCAGTTTTAGGAATGCTTACTATTGGAGCATCATCTATGCTAATGGCTCAAGAGAATGAAACAACTCAAACAGAGACCACTGAAACGACAGAAACTTATCAAGAAGAAGAGGAAACGACAGATCCTACCGTGTTAGAAGACGAATCACAAATCGAAAGTACTTCTTTCCACGCTGCCTTGAAACAAAAATTCATCGAGGGAGGTGCCGCCTTCATGAGTTTCGTTATCTTGTGTTTGATCTTCGGTTTGGCTATCGCTATCGAAAGAGTCATTTACTTGAACTTGGCTTCTACCAACACGAAAAAATTAATTGTAAGTGTTGAAGATGCATTAAACAACGGTGGAGTTGAAGCTGCAAAAGAAGTTTGCCGCAACACAAGAGGCCCCATTGCAAGTATTTTCTATCAAGGGTTATGCCGCTATGATCAAGGAATCGACATGGTTGAAAAATCAGTTGTATCATACGGTTCTGTTCAAATGGGACTTTTGGAAAAAGGAATGTCTTGGATTAGTTTGTTTATTGGATTGGCCCCGATGTTAGGATTCTTGGGAACTGTAATCGGTATGATCGACGCCTTCGATAAGATTCAAGCAGCAGGAGATATCCAACCGTCATTGGTGGCTGGAGGTATCAAGGTTGCATTGATCACGACCGTGGGTGGTTTGATCGTGGCCATGATTCTTCAAGTATTCTACAACTACTGTATTGCTAAGATTGAAAGTATTGTTAATGACATGGAAGACGCTTCCGTAACTTTATTAGACATTCTTGTCAAATACAATCAAAAACACTAAACCATGCAGAAAATAAACAAAATATTAAACATCATGACCATCGTAATGTTCGTCGTTACGATCGTGTTATTGGGGTTATTTTATTTTGGAGGCGAACTTCCAAACTCACAATATTCCACCCCGGTATACACGGAACAACTACTATGGTGGTCATATCTTTTATTTGGCGTTGCCATTGTTGCAGCGTTAATATTCCCGGTTGCTAGATTATTCACCAGACCAAAGGAAGCGATGAAGAGCTTTATTGCCCTTGCAGGGATCATTCTCCTCGTGTTAATCGCTTACTCGATGTCTGACGGAACTATCATGAATATTCCGGGATATAGCGGTGCGGACAACGTTCCGGGAACTTTAAAATTCACTGACACCATCCTAATCACAACTTATTTCTTGGGAATAGGAGCTATTGGTGCTATTGTTGTTACAGAAATTATTAGACGCGTTAGATAATTTTCCTGAAGGATAAAAAAGAGATTATGGCAAGAAAAAAAACACCAGAAATTAATGCCTCCTCCACCGCGGATATCGCATTTTTGCTGTTGACATTCTTCTTGATGACAACAACGATGGATGTGGATTCGGGATTATTCAGACGGTTACCACCGATGCCGCCACCAGATCAGGTGATTGCACCTCCTGTTGCCAAACGTAATATATTACAAGTGTTGGTAAACAAGAACGATTTGTTGGCCGTGAACGGGGAACTGATGCAAATTGAGAACCTGAAGGAAAAGGCTAAAGAGTTTATTTTGAACCCGCAAAACAGAGAAGATTTACCGAGTAAAGTTGTTAAGGAAATTCCTTTCTTCGGACAAGCTGAAGTTTCAAGAGGAATTATCTCTCTTCAAAGTGACCGAGGAACTTCATACAAAATGTATATTGCCGTTCAAGATGAACTGACAGCAGCATATAATGAAATTAGGGATATGAAAGCCATGGAAAAATGGGGTAAGAAATATAGCGAACTCACGGAAGAACAAATGGACGCTGTGAGAAAACTTGTTCCTACCGCTATATCCGAGGCTGAACCTAAAAACATCGGGAAAGGAGGAAAGAAGTAATGGCTAAATTTAGAAAAGAAGGCGGAAAAGAGACCCCTGCAATTTCAACAGCGTCTCTACCGGACATCGTGTTCATGCTATTATTCTTCTTCATGGTTAGTACCACGATGCGAGAAGTTCTCGTGATGGTTGATAACGGTATGCCCGAAGCAAAAGAGATTAGCAAGCTAGAGAAAAAATCTTTGGTTAGTAATATCTTCATCGGAAAACCGAAAGACCAGTACGTGGCGACTTACGGAAGTGAACCTCGTATTCAGTTGAATGATAAGCTGGCAAACGTAAGTGAAATCAGTAGTTTCGTTGCCGCTGAACAAGAAACTCGTAAAGAGGAAGAACGGAACATGATCACGAATAACTTAAAAGTTGATCAGTTTACAAAAATGGGTATCGTAACCGACGTAAAACAAGAATTGCGTAAAGCGAATTCTTTACGTGTAAGCTACGCTACTCGTAAAAAGGTAAAATAGTTTATCTATTATACATTAAAAAAGGGAGCAAATTGCTCCCTTTTTTTAAAAATTTGATTAGCTTTGCACTCGGATAATATGGTCCCCTAGTTCAATGGATAGAATGAAGGATTCCGGTTCCTTTGATATGGGTTCGAGTCCCGTGGGGATCACCACTTTACTACATAACCTGCTAAAACACAAAATGTTATAGCAGGTTATTTTTTATATAGCCAATATATAAGCCAAAACAACAAACTAATCTCGTTTTTCCCTACATTTGTATAGAACAACATAAGCGTAATTATGGCTAACTTGCAAATCATACAAAGTAAAATATACGAGGTCAGGGGCCAGAAAGTAATGTTAGATTTCGATCTGGCAGAGCTATATGGCATTGAAACTAGGGTACTTAAACAAGCAGTCAGACGTAATTCAGCACGTTTTGAAGGAGAAGATTTCATGTTTGAACTTACCAAAGAAGAAATTTCAAGATCACAAATTGTGATCTTGAACAAAGGAAGAGGATCCAACATAAAATATGCCCCTTTTGCTTTCACAGAATTAGGAGTTGCAATGCTTAGCAGTGTTCTTAATTCACCAACTGCCATCGAGATAAATAGGGGTATCATGCAAGTCTTTGTCGCAATGCGTCAATTAATACATACCTCTCCTGTTGATAATATAGGTGAACTAAAAAACGAATTAAAGGAACTGAAAGAATACATCGAGGAGGTTTTTACCGACCAAAACGACATAAACGAAGACACTCGGATGCAACTCGAATTAATAAATCAAACCTTAGCGGAACTGCAGACAAAAGACCGAGGATTTAAGGAAAGAAAAAGAATCGGGTACAAACTACCGGAATGTGAAGAGGAGGAAAAGAAATAAACAGCACGAGTGCAATTATGGACAATCTACAATTAATACAAAGCAAAATATACGAGATTAGGGGACAGAAAGTGATGTTAGATCGAGATTTGGCAGAGTTATACCAAGTCACAACAGGTAATTTAAACAAAGCTGTTCAAAGAAACATTAAAAGATTCCCTCCAGACTTTATGTTTCAGCTCACAAAGGAAGAATTTGATGAATTAAAAGCCAACTTGATCTTCCAAAATGGAATATCAAATTGGGGAGGAACTCGCAAATTTCCTTATGCATTCACGGAACAAGGGTTAGCGATGTTATCCGGAATTCTCAATAGTGATATAGCCATTAATGTAAATATCTCAATAATGCGGGCTTTTGTGGATATTCGCCAAATGATCGCCAGCCCCAAAACAAATAAGATCGATGAACTCGAAAAACGAATGGATGCAATAGAAAACTATATCGAAGAAGTGTTTTCCGACTATAACGACATTAACGACGATACCCGAATGCAACTCGAATTAATAAATCAAACTTTAGCGGAACTACAGACAAAAGACCGGGGATTTAAGGAAAGGAAACGGATTGGGTACCAGTTGCCGGGATGCGAAGAGGAAAAGAAATAAACAACACGAGCGTGATTATGGATAATTTACAATTGATACAAAGCAAAATATACGAGATTAGGGGACAGAAGGTGATGTTAGACTTCGACCTAGCAGAAATGTACTGTGTCGAAACAAAACGCCTCAAAGAAGCCGTGAGGCGTAATATAGACAGGTTTGAAGGTGATGATTTTATGTTTGAGCTTACAAAAAAAGAAATAACCGAACTTTCAAGGACGCAATTTGCGACCTTGAACAAGGGACGTGGAAGCAATATAAAATATCTTCCTTTCGCTTTTACTGAACTCGGAGTAGCGATGCTTAGTAGCGTTTTGAACTCCAAGCCTGCGATAGAAATAAATAGGGGAATAATGCGGGCTTTCGTGGCAGTCCGGCAAATGCTGTCCAACCCCATAGAAAGCCGTGTTGAAAGGATCGAAACACAAGTAAAGGAACTCAAACAATACATGGAAGAGGTTCTAGTAGATCAAAATGACATCAATGATGATACCATGATTCAACTCGAATTAATAAATCAAACCTTAGCGGAACTGCAGACAAAAGACCGGGGATTTAAGGAAAGAAAAAGGATCGGGTACAAGTTACCGGGATGCGAAGAAAATGATAAAACTAAATATTAAAAGAATGGATAAAAAAGAAGTAATTTTTGTACTACTAAACAATTTTGCAGACTGGGAAGGTGCTTATATCTCCACCTGCCTAAATATGGGTGTCAAACCGGGATGTCCGATTAAATACAAGGTGAAAACGTTGTCACTATCCAAAGAACCCATTACCTCGATAGGTGGATTCAGGGTATTGCCGGATTATGATATTAACGACCTACCGGATGATCATGCAGGACTTATACTCATCGGCGGCATGAACTGGTTTTTGCCCGAGGCGAAACCCATCGCATCATTAGTGGAAAAAGCAATTGCGGAAAGCAAACTGGTTGCCGGAATCTGTAATGCCTCCGTGTATCTCGGAATGTATGGTTTCCTCAACCACGTAAAACATACAAGTAACACGCTGGATTACCTCAAACAATATGCAGGTACCCAGTACACGGGTGAAACTAATTACATAAACGATCAAGCCGTAAGAGACAATAACATAGTAACGGCTAACGGTAATGCCCCTTTGGAATTTTGCCGGGAGATTTTATATCAATTGGATGCCGCAACACCGGAAATTATAGAAGAGACTTATTCATTCTATAAAAACGAACTTTAAGGAGTAGCACATCAGTACTTCTAAAATAGTCAACCTTACTAATTGGTTGACTATTTTTTTATACATTTGCTATAAATCTGTTCGCTATGCAAAGACCTTTCAAATTTACCAAACTCAAACTCATCACGGGATATATCCTAATTCTCTTGTTAGGAGCAATTGCAATTGTCTTTATCTACAAACAGACCATTGCCTTAACCCAAAAAGGGAATGATGAAATCGTCATGCAACAAAAATTATTCATCATAAGTAACACACTCACCAAACTATACGAGGCAGAAAATACCGGAATTGCCTTTTCCCAAACAGGAACACAAAAGAATTTTGACACCTATATGAAATTGATAGAGGACATCAAGGACAACATGGATACCTTGAAAAATCTATCCATCAGCTCGGAACAGAACCTACGAATAGACACGATAAATACACTTCTAGGCAAACGGATCAAGAATCTGAAAGACTTGTATTACGTCAAAAAATATTACATCCCAGAGGATTTCTACAACAAAACAATCGAAAAAATAGGTACGCTCAAAGATTCGGCAGATATCATCCCCGATCTCCGGGAAAAAATCATTACAGTCATTGACAGTAACTATATCATCCGGGAAAGAAAAGGATTATTCCGAACAAAAAGAGATTCCATCCTAAAAGTCGACACGACCCTCCATCGCATCGTTGACACGCTCAGTATGGTCACGACAAACAACAACACGGACACATTAATGAACGTGATTCGGGATTCATGGAGCCAGTACCAGCAGCAAAAGGAAGAGATCGATGCGGAAGTCTCCCGGCGAGAGGCGATCGTTATCCAAAGTGGTCAACACATCACGGAACGCCTCAAGCGAGTACTGAAAGACCTTGAAAAAGAAGAACTCGAAAACACGATGATTCGCTTGGAACAACAGCAAATCACGACACATCACCTCACCAGAACCATATCTTGGATTGCGATCATCGCTTGTGTGCTGGTAGTCTTCTTCGTCGTTCTTATTATCAATGACATCACGCAAAGTCAACGATACAGGCGGGAACTGGAAGCAGCAAAAACATACACGGAACGGTTACTACATAACCGGGAGAAACTCATGCTGACTGTCACTCACGACATAAAATCCCCTCTAAGCTCCATCATCGGGTACATTGAACTACTAAATAACACCCAACTGGAGGAGCGACAGCACTATTTTCTCAAAAACATGAAGGGGACAGCCGAACATATCCTGCATCTTGCCAACAATATGCTTGATTTCTCCAAATTGGAATCCAATAAAATGGAGATCAACACGGTCCCATATAACCCGGGACGCCTGTTACAGGAGACGGCGGATAGTTTCCTTCCTTTAGCGGCACAAAAGAGTCTGGAATTGAAAAGCGATATTAGCAACGCCCTGAACGGACTTTACCTCGGGGATTCCATGAAAGTTCGCCAAATCGTGGTGAATATCCTATCGAACGCCATAAAATACACACGGGAAGGAAAGGTTTCTTTATCCGCCTTTATTTCCCCTACAAAAGACGACCAGTTTATCATTGTAATCAAAGACTCCGGGCCGGGAATGACGGAAGAGGAACAAGAACTGATCTTTAAAGAATTCACCCGCCTAACCCCGCAGCATAACAACGGGGCGGAAGGCACAGGTCTTGGCTTAACAATCACATTACAACTCGTCCATTTACTAAATGGTGAATTAACCCTCGAAAGTAAAAAAGGCGAGGGAAGTACCTTCACGGTTAAATTCCCGTTGATAAAGGCCACAGCACAAGAATCCCAACCGACAGAAACACCCTCTTCACCCCCAGTTAGGCATGAAGGGATGAAAGCCTTTATCGTCGATGATGACATTCTTCAATTGACCGTCACGACAGAATTACTCCGAAAAGCAGGCATCCAGTGTGACACGTGTACGCACCCCCAAGAGGCGCTATCCCGTTTGGAAAAAGGGAATTATAACATTGTTTTATCCGACATCCAGATGCCAGAAATGGACGGGTTCGAACTCGTGCAACAAATCCGTGAATCCCAAAACCAACAAATAAAAAACATTCCGGCAATTGCCTTGTCTGCCCGTGACGATATGCACGAAAAAGAGTATCAAGAAGCCGGCTTTTCAGCTTATCTAAATAAACCGTATACCCCGGAACAACTATATAGCAGGGTAAACGACCTGTTAGGATGTGCGATAGAAACCAAACAGTCGACAACACAAACCTCTGATAAAAACACCCCTTATAATTTAGACATGATCATGGTCTTTGCCGACAATGACAAAGATGCCGCCAATCAAATTATCGGGTCTTTTATATCGGATTGCAAGACCAATTTCCAACTATTGGCCCAACATCTGGAATCACACGAAACGGAACAGATTGCCAAGTTAGCACACAAAATGCTACCCATGTTCAAGCAACTAGCGATTAACGATGTCATTCCCTCGTTGCTTTTCCTAGAAAAAATGCCCTTGGATACAGAGGAAAATAAAATAAGAGAGAGTATTGAAAAGATCCTGCAAGAAGGAAACAATGTTCTCCAATTACTGGAAAAAGAAACACGTCAATAATCTCTCAAAATATTTCATAAGTCCTCCAGACCGAAACTTTTCAATTTATTATACAATGTTTTCCTGTCTATCTGGAGCATACGGGCAGCCTCGCTCTTGTTGTTCCGGCATTTCTGCATAGCATCCTTGATCAGCTCGATTTCCATCTCCCGCCGCGTTGTGGATGTCTTTTCAGGCTCCACGGGCTTTTGCTCCAACTCCGGGGGCAAACAGGTCTTGGAAATCAAACTCCCCATACACAACAACGTTGCCCGTTTCACGATATTACGCATTTCCCGCAAATTCCCCGGCCACGAGTAAGTTCTAAAAATACGCATCACCTCCTCATCAAACCCGGCCACTTGTTTCCCCAGCTCCTCGTTCGCCTTATCCAAGAAATGATTGGCAAAAATCAGAATATCCTCCTTTCTCTCCCGAAGAGGCAATGCTTGAATGGAAAATTCATTCAAACGATGATACAAATCCTCCCGGAAACGACCACTCGCGACGGCCTCTTTGAGATTCTCATTCGTGGCTGAAATAATACGAACATCAAAAGGAATATCAACATTTCCGCCCACGGGATGTACTTTACGCTCTTCGAGTGCGCGCAACAACTGAACTTGCACGTCATAAGGCAAATTACCAATCTCATCCAAGAAAATAGTCCCCCCCGATGCGGTCACGAAATACCCCTGTTTATCGGTAACGGCACCCGTGAAAGAACCCTTAATATGCCCGAAGAACTCACTCGCAGCAAGGTCCTTCGGTATTGCCCCACAATCAACCGCCACGAAAGGCCCGTCCTTCCGGTTACTCATCGAGTGAATCAGGCGAGCGATATACTCTTTACCCGTACCACTCTCCCCGTTAATCAAAACCGTCATCGTGGTAGGCCCCACCAGATGAATATATTCATATTGCCGATCGGCACCTTCACTCACTCCTTTTATATAGGAAAAGCTCGTCGTTTTCGCTTTTGCAGGAACAGACTTGGCAACGGGTTCTGCCTCCAACTTCAAAGCTTCCTGCAACTTTTTAAGAATCTCATCCGGGATAACAGGCTTGGCCACGTAGTCAAAAGCCCCCAGTTTAATCGCCGTGACCGCGGTCTGTATATCGGCATACCCTGTCATCAGAAGCACCTGTGTTTCCGGTGTTTTCTCCTTGATCACCCGCAGCAAATCGATCCCGTCCTTATCCGGCAAACGCAAATCCGTCAACACGAGATCGAATCCTGCTTTATCCAATTGTTTTACAGCGTCCTTGTAGGAAAAAGCAGTATCTACCTCAAATCCACGTTTTTCCAACCATTTTCTCAGCATGATACAAAATGTTGTATCGTCATCCACGATTAAAATCTTTGCCATAAGTCGATTTATTTCTAACACGAAAATAGCCTTAATCGACTAAACAAAAAAGTTTTTAACGGAATTTAGGAAAAGAAAGCAGGTAACCCTCTGGAAAAGAGATACCTGCTTGAAACAAATGTAATAAATCTCCTCAAACCTCCAACTACACGAATAAAACTCCCGCTCTTACTAACGGATATTGACGTATATCCGTCGTGTTTATATTAATAATTGTCTATCATCAAGATGATTAGGTTCATTCTACTTTATTTCAGGTTCTGCTAAGAAATGCGGTAACAAAAGTCCCGAAATAGCCATTACGATAAAAAATATACAAATTCCCATAACCAATCAATTTTAATCATTCAACCATTTGCTTATAGTATAGAGAATTGTATGCCACCACCAAACAAAAGATATACTCACAAGATAATCAACTATTTATACAATAATCTTGAAAAATAAGTATGTGGAAAAATGTGGAACAAGTGTGGAAAAAATCCCTATAACCTGTTCCCTAACAGACCTCTTACCGCCTCACGAACCGTAGCGATGTCCCAAGTGGATACTCTTTGTTCGAATTTATCTTTAATCTCCGCCAGACAAAGGTTACCCATACTTCCCTCGTGTGTATGATGAATCCCCCGTACCCCATCTCGATAACTCCCCTCTTGAATTTGCATTCCGATTTCCCGGTAAGCCTCCCGAAACGGGATTCCGGCCATTACCCGTTCATTCACATCCTCCACGGAAAAAATATAGGCATAACGAGGATCTCGTAAAACATCCCGTTTCACATCCATCTCCTGCAACACGAGATGAGCCATAAAAAGGGAATCGTTCAACTCTTGAAAAGCGGGTAAAAATAACTCCTTGGTCAATTGCATATCCCGAAAATACCCGGAAGTCAGGTTCGTACAGATCATAGCCATTTGCATGGGGAGCGATTGCAAGTGATTACATTTCGCCCGGATCAACTCGAATATATCCGGGTTCTTCTTGTGCGGCATGATACTGGACCCCGTTGTGTACTTATCCGGCAAACGTACAAAACCGAAATTACTACAAGCGAAAAGACAAACATCGGCAGCCAAACGTCCCAGAGTCGTCGCCACGGCAGCCAGCCCGAATAACACGTTCTTTTCCATCTTTCCCCTCTGCATCTGGGCATAAACCACGTTATAAGCCAAACTTGAAAATCCGAGCAAATCAGTCGTCATTTGCCGATTCAAAGCAATCGACGAGCCATACCCCGCCCCGGAACCAAGAGGATTCGTGTTCACCATATCGTAAGCCGCCTTCAACGCCAACAAATCGTCAGCAAGCGATTCGGCATAAGCACCAAACCACAAGCCGAAAGAAGAAGGCATGGCCACCTGCAAATGCGTGTAACCGGGAATCAACACATCTTTATTCTCCCCTGCCCGTCGTATCAACAAATCAAACAAACGTTCTATATGTTCCAACGTTTCGAATATCGCCTCCCGGGTAAATAACTTCAAATCGAGTAACACTTGATCATTCCGGGAACGTCCCGTGTGAATCTTTTTCCCCGCATCCCCACATTCCCGCACCAGCAATAACTCGATCTGAGAATGCACGTCTTCAATTCCCTCTCCTATCACGAACTCGCCCCTTTCCACCATTTCGTGAATATCAACCAATGCCCGCTGCAAAGATTTATATTCCGCCTCGTTCACCAAGCCCACGGTATGTAACATTTTCAAATGAGCCAAATTCCCGATGACATCGGCCCCCGCCAGCATAACATCCAGCTCCCGGTCTTTCCCTATCGTAAATAATTCCGTAAAACCATCTATATCATATCCTTTATCCCAAAGCTTCATTCCATTTTAAATTTTAAATTCCAGCCACACAAGGCCAACGCCTTCTGATTTTCTACTTTTATCTTTTCAACTAGAGGGTGTGTCAAAAGGTATTTTATCCTCAAGAAACTCCTCCGTCACTTCGTGCCACCTCCTCTATAAACAGAGGAGGAGTTGGTGACTCTTACCGAAAAAAGGGAGTATTTCAACTCTCCCTCTGTTTATAGAGGGAGTACCCCGAAGGGGGGAGGGAGTTTGAAAAATGACTTTTGACACATTCTCTAGTTTTTATCTTTTAGCTTGTTTAGAACTATAATTCAACATATTGAATAATAGATTTAAACCATTTAATCCCCTCCCGTATTTCTTCCAAACGAATATATTCATTTGCCGTGTGCGAGCGAGCGCTATTCCCGGGGCCTATTTTCAGTGAGGGGCATGGAATCACCGCCTGATTCGATGTCGTCGGGGAACCGTAAGGAGATAACCCCAACTCGATGCATCGTTTCACCATCGGGTGAGAAGGCGAAACGGAAGATGAGTTCAGTGAAAAAGAGCGAGGGATCACATCGCATCTCACGTGATCACGGATCGTATCAAATATTTCCTGGTTTGTGTAAAGTTCATTTACCCGTACATCCACCATGAAATGACAAGTTGCAGGAACCATGTTATGCAGGGTTCCCGCCTCGATCCCCGTTACGCTCATTTTCACCGGACCCAACAATTCCGAAATCTTTTCGAACCGATACGTACGAAACCAATGTATATCTTCCATTGCCTCATAAATAGCATTCACTCCTTCCTCCCTTGCGGCGTGTCCCGCTTTTCCCCGGGCGTAACCATCCAACACCATCAACCCCTTCTCCGCTATCGCCGGACACATTCCCGTAGGCTCTCCCACAAGGGCAAAATCAACCCGACCAAGCTCCGGAAACACGCTTTGAATCCCGCCACTCCCCGTGTTCTCCTCTTCCGCGGATGCCAAGAATATCAGATTACATGGCAAACTCCCGGATGCCAATTCAACAAAAACCGCCAGCATTGAGACAAGACTTCCCCCCGTGTCATTACTTCCCAAACCGAACAACTTTCCCTCCTTCACAACCGGCGTAAAAGGGTCACTGTCCCAAATCCCGTTAGGACGCACGGTATCCAAGTGTGCATCGAGTAATAACGTGGGCTTCGCGTCATCGAAATTCTTTGAACGACTCCACACGTTATTACCTTTGCGATGCACGTCGAACCTATATCTTTTCAACACATCGGCAATCAAATCAGCCACCTTGTCTTCTTGCTTACTGAAAGAAGGGATGGATATAATTTGTTTTAAAAGTTCTATTGCTCCACTCGCGTCCATTGTTTTTCCAATATTATCCTAGTTCCCGCATCCGGTTGGCCCAAATCATCCGGATGAATCAACCGAACCGCCTGCACCCCGTTAGAAACAGATTTAAAAGCGTTATCCAACTTGGGGATCATGCCGGAATGAATCATCCCGCTTTGCTTATATTTTTCATACAAAGACGGGGTAAGACAAGGAATCACGGAACCTTCATCCCCGACATCCGTCAACACCCCCTTTTTATCAAAACAATAGATCAACTCCACGTCATAGCACATCCCCAGCGTCTCCGCCACCGCCGCCGCGATCCCGTCCGCATTCGAATTCAACAACACCCCTTTCCCGTCATGCGTGATCGGAGAAATAACAGGCACCACCCCGGCTTGTAACAATAATTCGAGCCCCCCCATACGCACCAGTCGGACATCCCCCACATATCCCCAATCAATACTCTGCCCTTCCCGCCGATCGGCTTTCACCAGATTCAGGTCGCACCCGGAAAGTCCACAAGCATTCACTCCCAAAGCCTGCAAACGAGCAACCAGCGTTTTGTTGATCCACCCGGCATAAACCATCACCGTGACTTCCAGAGTCTCCCGATCGGTCACCCGTCTCCCATCAATCATTTTGCGGGGAATCCCCAATCGTTCCGCGAGCTGCCCGGCAAAAGTCCCGCCACCATGCACGATAACAAAAGGGGAAGTCATCGATGCAAACTTCCGGCACAACCGGTTCAGCAGTCCCGCATCCTCGATCAAAGCACCCCCGATTTTTATGACTTTACATTTCATCTGTTAATTCATTACTTGTTTAAACCGAGCGACAAACTCATCAACTTCCTCCCGGGTAACACACAACGGGGGCAATAAACGCAAAGTGTTCTTCCCGCTATTCCCCGTGATCACGTGTTGATTCGCCAGCAAACGACGACGGAAAATTGAATGAGGAATATCAATATCCACCCCAACCATCAATCCCTTTCCCCGAACTTCAATCACCCCGTTCAAAACTTTTAATCGCTCCATCAGATACCCACCGACACGATCGGCATTTTCCACCAGTTGCTCGTCCTTGATCACATCCAACACGGCAATCCCAGCCGCACAAGCCAAATGATTTCCCCCGAATGTCGTTCCCAACATCCCCTTCTCCGCCTTGATCGACTCGCAAATCAGCACTCCGGCAACCGGGAATCCGTTGCCCATTCCTTTCGCCACAGTGATCACGTCCGGCTCAATCCCCGCGTGCTGATAGGCAAAGAATTTCCCGCTCCGCCCGTAGCCCGACTGGATTTCATCCAAAATCAATAACGTACCTGTCTGATCACAAACCTCACGAGCCGCCCGCAGAAACTCTCCTGTCGGAATCCGGATTCCCCCGACACCTTGAATTCCCTCCACGATGACAGCCGCATATTCCTCCCCGGACAACTCCCGTTTCAAAGCCTCCACGTCATTCAAATCGATAAATGTCACTTGATGTCCCCGGCTCCAAGGTGCCTGTATTGTCGGGTTATCCGTGATGGCAACGGCCCCGCTCGTACGCCCGTGAAAGGCAGCGTGCATGGCCAGTATTTTCGAACGCCCCGTAACAAAAGAAGACAGTTTCAAAGCATTCTCGTTAGCCTCCGCCCCGCTATTACAAAGGAACAAATTATAATCCGTGCAACCGGAAAGCTCCCGTAATTTCCACTCCAACTCCTCCTGCAAATGATTCTTCACGGCATTTGAATAAAACCCGATACGATTCAATTGCCCCGTCACCAACTCCACGTAATGCGGATGCGAATGTCCGATTGAAATAACGGCGTGTCCCCCGTAAAAATCAAGGTATTTATTTCCATCACGGTCCCAGAAATAGGCTTTCTCCGCCTTGACCGGCTCTATATCCAATAAATTATAAACATCAAACATACTCGAATAAATTAAAAATAACTGGCTTTCAAACCCAAACCCATTGTTTCTTCCAATCCGAACATCAGGTTCATATTCTGCACGGCCTGTCCGGATGCCCCCTTTAACAGGTTATCAATCACGGAAGTCACTAACACGTTACGATCCTGCCGTTCAATATGGACAAAACAATAATTCGTGTTCACCACCTGTTTCAAATAAACAGGTTCGTCACTCATCACCGTGAAAGGATGTCCCTCGTAACAAGCAGCATACACAGATCGGATTTCCGACAAATCCCGTTCACTCTCGAAAACCGCATTTACCATGATCCCCCGGGCATGACACCCACGCACCGGAACAAAAGCAATATCCGTCTGTACATCTTCATCCTGCCCGGACAATGTTTCCCGTATTTCAGCCAAATGCTGGTGAGAAAAAGCCTTGTAAACCGAAAGATTCTGCGCCCGATGGCTATAATGCGTCTCTTCCGTCGGTTTCTGTCCCGCACCCGTCGCCCCGGTAATCCCGAAGACCGACACGTGGGCAGGCAGCAAACCACTCTTCGCCAACGGTAGCAACCCCAATTCTATTGCCGTCGCGAAACATCCCGGATTCGCCACGTGCCAAGCTCCTTGTATCCGCTCCCGATTCAGTTCCGGCAAACCGTAAATAAAATCCCCGGCATTCGACTTTAACCGGAAATCATGACTCAAATCAATGATTCGCACAGATGCCGGAACCGGATGCCGTTCTAAAAATTGAGCCGACATCCCGTGTCCCATGCACAGGAAAAGAACATCAATACCCGTCAAATCCAAATCGGAAAACTTCAAATTCGTGTAAATCAAATCCCGATGAACTCGTCCGACAGGTTCTCCCCGGTGCGATTCACTTTGTAAATAACGTAATTCCACTTGCGGGTGAGAAATTAATACGCGGATCAATTCCCCCGCGGTGTAACCGGCAGCCCCGGCAATACCCACTCTGATCATAGTCCCTCCTCGCTCTTCTCGTTCACCGCGTGATACACCCGCAAAGGCATCGACAACATCCGGGTAAAACCTTTCACATCCTCTGCCGTCCAAGCCTTGTTCTCCTCCCCGTAACAAGCAAACGTGGCATCCATCAGATCATGGTCTGACCGCACTCCCAACAATTCGAAACAATAGGGACGCATCCGAACCCGCACGTCACCCGAAACGTATCGTTGTGTATCTTTTAGGAAACTCTCGATATTCCGCATAACAGGTTCCCCGTACATGGCCTCGTGTAAAAACATCCCGTACCAATTGGCCAGTTGTTCCTTCCAATACATCTGCCATTTCGTGAGTGTATGTTTTTCCAGTAATTCATGGGCTTTAATAATCATCAACGGAGCAGCCGCCTCGAAACCGACACGTCCTTTAATCCCCACAATCGTGTCCCCCACGTGGGTGTCACGACCGATTGCCCAAGCAGAGGCCAAAGCCTCCACCCGGCGGATAGCCTCGATTTTATCCGTGTAACATTCACCGTTTACCCGGCACAACTCTCCCCATTCAAACGACAAGATCAACTCCTCTTCACCCTCCTTCTCCAAAGAAAAAGGATAGGCCTCTCCCGGAAGATATTCCCATGAATTCAATGTTTCTTTCCCTCCCACCGAGGTTCCCCAAAGTCCTTTGTTAATGGAATAAGCCATTTTGGACCAATCCCGCTCCACTCCTTTCGATTTCAAATAGGCAATTTCCTCTTCCCGGCTCAGTTTCAAATCACGAGTCGGGGTTATAATTTCCATTTCCGGGGCAAACACGGAAAAACAAAGATCAAAACGAACCTGATCATTCCCGGCCCCCGTACTTCCATGAGCCAAGCCGTCCGCCCCGATCTCCTTCGCGTAACGAACGATAGCCAACGCTTGGAAAGTACGTTCGGAGCTGACCGATACCGGGTAAGTCTTGTTACGCAAAACATTCCCGAAAATCATGTATTTAATACATTTCTCGTAATATTCCCCCGTGACATCCAGCGTCACGTGTTTCTTCGCCCCCAAGGCATACGCCTTTTCCTCGATCCCGGCCAGCTCACCGGGGGTAAATTCCCCGGTATTCGCCAATGCAGTGTAAACCTCAAGCCCCATTTTCTCGCTCAGGTACTTGACACAGTAAGAGGTATCTAATCCCCCGCTATATGCTAAAACTACTTTTTTCATGAATATAAATTACAAGTTACAAATTTGCCGTATGTTTCATGGCAGAGCGAGAAACCGGCAACCCGCAAACCGCCAACGTGGACCCCACAACATGACGCAGATGCTTGAACAAAGGCAATGACCTCCCCTTAGCCGCCTTTTTAGCCGCCGCCTGTTGTCTGGCCACGACCTCCGGATCATAAATCATCCCGGTACAAAGACACTTGGTCATGTTCGTCCGTTGCAATATGTCATAATTCACGCAAGACTTGCATCCGGCCCAAAACTCCTCGTCATCCGTGAGTTTGGCAAAAGTAACAGGCACGTAACCCAATGAAGTATTGATTCGCATCACCTGTTCACCAGTTGTCAAGCCGAAAAGCTTCGCTTGCGGGAATCGCCTTCGCGACAGATGAAAAGCAGCCTCCTTTATTTGTTTTGCTACTCCCAATCCCCGGTACGCCGGTACCACGATTAACCCGGAGTTCGCCACGAATTTCTGGTGACCCCATGATTCAATATAGCAGAAACCCACGAACTCCTCTCGATTCAGAGCGATAATTGCCTTTCCACTTCGGATTTTATCGGCAATATACTCGTTCGTTCTTCTGGCTATACCAGTACCTCTTGCTTTTGCAGCATGATCAATCGCATCGTTTATCGCTGTCACGTATGACAGGTGTTTCTCGGATGCAACTACAACTTCAATCTTCATCTTTTTACCATTTAATCTAAATCATTCAAATTCTTTTTGATTACTCATTGTGCATATTTATTTATTCATCGTGCAAATATATGCAATATATCCTTATATTACACAAAATAATCACATATAATTCTTATTTATTGCATTTTTATTCAAACAGTAGTAATACAAATGTTGCATTACATTATTTACAAATAGGCATATTATATCATCTAAAATAATGACTATATATGCACAAATCCCATAAAATAAGGATTGTTTAACTCATCAAGAGAAAATACATTTGCGATTATTATTAAATACAACAAAACAGATATGAAAAAAATTTTTATTCCTCTCATTACTTCCCTTTTATTTCTATTGTCTTGCTCTAAAAATTCAACCAAGGAAGACATCCCACTTTCATGGGAAAAGAGACTAGACACATTATCTTTAACACAAACTAGTTGGAACGGCCATATCGTCTATCATCAAAATGAGGACAAAAGCTACAATTTAGACATCAACATCGCCTTCTACACGACAAAAGAAGGAGTTTATCACCTCTCCACCCCCGTGCCAGAAGAACTAATGAACACAATATTAACAACTTCCACATTAAAATACCAACATGACAAAAAATTAGTTTCCATAGAAGGTGGTTTCATGGTAGGTAATTGGTGGATTATCGGGTACGAAAAAGAAACTATAACCCTAACAAGAAACATTACATCATCCTCATTATCTGACACATTAACCATTACTAAAACACATTAACCATTATGAAAACACATTTACTATGTATTGTGACCCTTCTTCTTTTTTATACATCATGTGAAAAAAATAATGTAGAGTATGCCTCTCAACTAAAAGAAGACGTCATTATTTTACAAGAAAGAGATAAAAACTTACCTTTAATCCTTTCCAATAAAACAATTCAATCTAGAAGTCATAAAATAAATACAATATCTAAAAATTCTCCACTTGAATTAAAATCATACCTTGGGAAATCATACAAGATTGAAAATGGGTTATGCGGAGATCCAGAAAACATCAAATATCCAATTGTAAAAGTAGATGAGTTTATTCAAAAGAACCCTTCGTACCTATTACATAAACAATTAAGGAAAAGTGAAACAAATTATTTCTCCTACTCATCATTCAATCGTTATCAAGAAAACTCCAATCATACAAAAACAATAAAATCTGGATGGAAAATTAATTTAGGACTGTTTTCTCTTGGCTCTAAAAAAACCATGACAAGTATTTTCACTGCGAGCATCACAGACGAAAACACAAGCATTTTTGGAGAATTAAACATGTATTTAAAAGATGCTTCGTATGAATTACTTACAACAACAAATGCTTTAGACATAATATCATGGGAATTCTTAGATGAATCTTTTTTAGATGAATTATATAACACACCTTTATATGAATTTATGGGATATTTCGGGAATACGGTATTAACAAGTTACAATACAGGGGGAAAAGCTAGTGCTATCTACACTGGAACATGTAAAGATGCAACAAATATATCGGCAAATGAAAAATCCATGAGTAAAAACATTTCTTCATCTTTCAAATATAAAGTCGTTGATGGAAGTCTTGAAATCGATTTTGACAAACCCACCACAGGAGAGGGAAGTTCTCTTGAAAACGAAATATCAAACATAAATATTGCAATTAAAACATGGGGTGGTTTACACGGATTATCCATATTCACGCCACCTGCTTCGATTGATAATGTTAATATAAATTTATCTAACTGGGCAAATTCTCTAGAAAACACATCAGTTCATAACATTATTGAAATTAATGAAGGTGGACTTTTACCTATATCAGCCTTTATCTTAGAAGAAAATTTTAAATATAAAATAAACTCGTATACGGGTAATAACTCTATAACAAAATATAACAAACCAGCAATTGTAATTTGGAAAGTTCGCGGTCCATATTGTGATTATATAGAAATGTTTTTAAGTACCCGGCATGGAGACAGAATATTCTTCACTGACACAAGAGAAATCCCAAATGAAAACGACTGGCGAGCTATTCATTCTAATGAAGAATTTATTGAAAAAGCGAACTACTTAAAAGATTTAAAAAAGGATAATTACAAAATAGACATACTAGCTATTCCCAAACAAACAAGGAATATATCAAACGAAACATACGATGAGGGAAAATTCTTATTCCATGATGTTGATGAAAAGAAAATGAAAAAATTTAAACATCCTAATTATAATATCACGTATCTATTATATGCTGACGAGAAGAAAAAATGTGGATTCGCTATTCATGATGAATATATTTTGGATACTTATGGAATTCGAGACCTATATAATTCATTACCTGACACGATTATAACTCAAAAACAATTACAAGAATACACAATTATCGGATTATAAATCTTCAACACTAAATTGAAGTATTATTATACTCTCTTTCCTTACAAAAAGAGAGTATAATAATATAAATTAATCCATCAACCTTGCAAAAATCTACTTTTTACAAAATCACATACGGAAATCCATTAAAAATTCGTAATATTGTGGCTTACTATCAGACATAAACTTATGTATAGACTATTCTTCTTTTCGATTTTAGCAGGATTCCTATCAAGTTGTGAGGATTCACGCGGAGTAAGCCCTACTCCGGGCCCTTACTCGTATGTCCGGATTAACACGTTCACGAAAGACAAAATGACTGACCAATACTTTTGGGCGGATGAAGTCAAGGACAAAAACATTGATCCAGATAGTAACCCGGCGGAATATTTCGCTACCATGAAATACCCCGAGGACCAATGGTCACGCATCACGAGTTCCAAAGGTTTGGGAGAAATTGCCGATGCCTCCGGGTATGACGAAGGTTTTGGCTACAACCTGACTTTCTGGGAGAAAGAGGGCTACATATTCGCAGATGTCAATTTCGTTCACCCAAATTCTCCAGCAGCAAAAGCAGGACTAAAACGGGGAGACCTGATCACTCACATGAACGGGGAAAGGATCACGACGGAAAATTACACGGACTTATATTACGCCTCCCAGCTTTCTCTCGGTCTATCAAACGACGAAACATCAGAACCGTACGAAACGAAAAAGCTGACCGCCCAAACATACACGATCGATCCGGTACTTGATTACGGGTTGATTCCCTTGGAGAACCAAACAATCGGGTACATGATCTACACGGATTTCGTGTTCCGCGGTAACACGTCGTTGGCACAACTGAACCACGTGTTCCAAACCTTAAAATCAGCCAATATTGACGAATTCATTCTGGATTTACGATATAATCAAGGCGGGTACATTTTTGCAGTGAAACAACTATGTTCACTTCTCGCCCCGGAAGAAGTCGTGGAAAACGAAGAACTGCTTATTCACAAAAGCTGGAATAAAGCATATCAGGAAAAATACGCCGATGATCCTGCCCGCTTGGAAGAACATTTTGACAAGACGGTACCCCTTGACTCCCGTCTAAACTTGAAACGCCTGTGGGTGATCACGAGTAAAGTGACCGCATCAGCCGCCGAAATGTTGATTAGTGCCTTATCCCCATACATGGAAGTAAACGTCGTTGGTGACATTACCATGGGGAAAAATATGGGCGGAATCATCTACACGCCTAACGACAAAGACTTACAGAACTGGAATATCATGTTGATCTCCACGGAATACAGAAACAGTCGGGGAGAATCCGTCAAAGGCGGCATACCCCCCATGTTTCCCATCTTGGAGCAATTTCACCATCAATACCAACTGGGAGATAAAGAAGAACCCTTGCTGGCTGCCACCCTTCAACTCATCACGCAGGATGCGATTGCCACCCCAGTCATGAATAGTCGGAGCAGCAGAAGTCTCGACACGGGAACCCCTCGCCGGATTATCCCAAAATTCGTGCAGGCAAAGTCCAGACTATTACTAGGGATAGAAAACTAATTTACACGGGAGAGTCCTTAAAATTCAGTTTGCATTTGCAGGTAGCTCCCTATCCGCTTTTCACTTTTTACATTCAAAAATGTAGAGGTGAGATGAGAAATTTTTGTCCCATCTAATGTAAAATAATGTTATCAATATATGATCAAATTGTTATTTCAGAGCGAGCCGCTCCCATTCCCCTCCCATTCCGCCCCTATTCCCCTCCTATCAAAATAACAAATAATTACACTTGTATAGTATATATTAACAAGAGGGTAAGCATATAATAACTATTTAATCATATTAAAATAGCATGATTAGAAATAAACTCTACCCCGACACTATTTTTTCGAGGACAAATTATCGCGTATTTCGCAAACATACGGCATTTTCAGACCTATCTTTTTGCCCCACATACTCACTTACCATCTAGTACTAAATCATATTCTTACTATCTTCTTTTTACTAAAGTTCCCCGCCCGGTCACGTTTTGTTTGGTAATCCGCGGATTCCCGTCATAGATTAGAATGCCAGCCGAAGAAATCTCTGCCTCCAACTGCCCGGAAATGGAAACTTCAGCCTTGGCTGCCCCGCTAATCTCGGCATCACAATCCTTCACACGCAGCTCCCAAGCTTTCAGCGTGGCAGCGGAAGACATTTCCAGATCAAACTGCTCCACCTCACCTTTAAGTTCTAGTCTCGCGGCACCGGATGCCTCCACGTCAACTTCACTTCCTTTCACCTCCAACTTCACGCTACCCGCACCGGATGCCACGATTTCCAGTTTATTCACGGTAAAAGGCGAACTTCCTTCCAAACGCCCGGCAGTCGCCACGTTTATATCCGTGATAACAGGCATGGACACGGAAACATTCATTGCCGTATATCCCCGAACAATTACTTCCGGGTCAAGGAAGATATTCAATTGCCCGTTCTTTATCTCCGTTTTTATATAAGGAATAATATTATCATCCGCCTCCACGGTAATCCCTTCCGTTTTTCCTTGTGATATATACAAGGTGATCGACTGCTGAACAAAAACACGGGTAAACGGCTGATCCGCCTGACGATCATGCACTACAAGATACCCCGTTCCCTTGATCTTCTTCACCTCGGCAGAAACAACCCCTACCATCAACATCCCCAATAAAATCAAACCAATCCTTTTCATAATTAACAATTTACGATTTATAATTCATGATTAAAAAGCGTGGACCTCGCGGGTGTAAATCTAAAATCTAAAATTTAAGGTAATTATATACAACTTTCCAGTCCATTAAGGTAATGCTTGTTTTCATTCTCAAACTCCTCCGTCACTTCGTGCCACCTCCTCTATAAACAGAGGAGGAGCTGGTGACTCTTCCCGAAGACAGGGAGTATTTCAACTCTCCCTCTGTTTATAGAGGGAGTACCCCGAAGGGGGGAGGGAGTTGGTTTACTGTAAATTCATATATAAGTTCCAAATTTAAAATCTAAAATTATTCGAGTTTTCCTATCGCCTTCAGGTATTCCGATTCACACAACTTCAAAGCGGCCTTCGCATCCACCCATTCGCTCCAAGCCTGTTGCCATTGGGCCTGAGCCTCCAACAAGTTTGTCAAGTTTTCCATTCCCACCTCATACTGATCCTCGGACACTCTCAGATTTTCCTTTGCCTGCTCCAAGGCGGATTCCGTTAAACGTATCCGGGTTTGGGCATCATTCAGTTTAAAGCGACTTCCAGCTATTTCCAATTGCATCATCTCGCCCAATCGCTCTTTATTCAAGCGACTCATTTCTTCCTCGGCCTTCGCCACCCGAACTTTATTCCGTCCCTCTCCCCAGTTGAAAATAGGTATCGCCACGGACGCCATGGCACTAAAAGAACCGGAATTAGAATCGTCACCATTCAATTTCAAGCCACCGCCATAACCGTAACCCGCGGAAACACCCACTTGAGGCAGGAAATCGGCACGGGTCACGTTTATCTCCTTCCGTTTCATCTCCACCTGTTTCTCCAACATGTTATAATCCGGCCTTTGTTCCAGCCCGTCCGGCAACGCCAGCACACCGGGCGTTATCGTGGCCGATAGTGAATCGGTCAGTACCAACTCGGTATTCAAATCCAGTCCCACTAAACGACAAAGATTCATTTGAGCCAACTGCTTTCCATGTTCCGCTTGTTGTAGCTGTAACAAGGCATCATTATATTTCACCTGAGCTTTCAACACATCATTCAACGGGGCCATCCCTGCCTGCTGGGCATCTTCCAAGTTCTTCACCAACTCGTTCACCACCGACTTGTATTTCCGGGCAACCAACACCAATTCCTGTACCCGGACACATTGCCAGTAAGCCTGTTCCAATTCGACAAGCACTTCCGAACGATTCAACCGAATATTTTCCTCGGCAAGCTCTTCCCCAAATTTAGCCGCCTGATGTGCCGCCCGGATTTTCCCTCCCATAAACAAAGGTTGTTGCAATTGAACCGATGCCATATACACCCCTCTCAAAGAAAGCGTCAGAGGAATATCCGGTAGAAAAGCATATTCATGGAAGACCGGCTTTCCATCCGTCCCCATCACGGGTTTCCCGTCAGCACCGATGACAACATTGGGTTGCAATTTCCCGTCAGCATCAGGCACGTAAGTCGGCAGATAGCCCCCGCTTAATTTGTATTCTTGCTTTTTCTGATGATACAGATAAAAGCCTGACGCAGAAAGTTTCGGCAAATAATTCGCCCCGTATTCTTTCTTGGTCCACACGGCCTTCTCTTTTTGCTTTTCCGCGATAGCCAATTGTTTGCTATATTCAAGAGCCATCTCCCTGCATTCCTTTAAATCCAACTGCCGCTGGGCTCGTAAAGGAGCAAAAGCCAATAACAACCCGATTGATAATATAATAAAACGCATAGTGTAAAAGTTTAGAGTTTAGAAAATTCTGTGATTGCCGATTAAATGATTCAGTGATTTATGGAAATTCTGCCCCATGAGTGGCAATCCATTAATCGGCAATCACTAAATCACAAAATCATTCGGCTTTGATTTTAAAGAACAACGAATAGAACACCGGCAAGATCACCAAAGTAATCACCGTACCGACAAACAACCCGCCCATAATCGTCACGGCCAAGGCCCCAAACATATCGTCATTAATCAAGGGAATCATCCCCAAGATCGTGGTCATCGACGCCAGAAAGACCGGACGCAAACGAGAGGAAGAAGCATCCAGAAGAGCCAGAAAACGATCTTTCCCCGATCGAATCTGTATATCCACTTCATCTACCAGTACCACCCCGTTTTTAATCATCATACCGACCAATCCCAAGGCTCCCACGATCGCCACGAACCCGAATTCCTTACCCGCCAGCAACATTCCCAAAACAACCCCGATAATCGCCAAGGGCAAACAGAGAATAATCATCAGCGGCTTTTTAAAATCCTTGAACAAAGCGATCAGAATAGCCAGCACCAAAACAATTCCCAACGGAACGTTCTTAAACAAATACTGCTTGGATTGCGTGCTTGCCAGATACTCTCCCTGCCATTCCGTGGAATAACCGGGCGGTATATTCAATTCCTCGATCTTGGGCAGCAAACTATTTCGCACGTCATTTGCCGTGTAGCCGGGTGCGTTATTACACTGTGCCGATATAGAGCGTTGCCCGTTATATCGCCTGACCACCGGAACTTCCCACGAGGCGGTGATCCCGTTGGTTGCTTGGTTCAAAGGAATAGAACCCACGACGGCCGTCATCACCTCATCCGTCGAAATCATTCCCATCATCAACTCCTTCACGGTTTCCAGACTCAACATATTCGTCGAAGGCACGAGGCTCCATACCGGAACATTATTCAATCGCCCCGGACGTAACCCGTCTTTACCCATACTTTTAATATAAATCGGCAAATCATGCTCTCCCTCGTAATATGACCCGACAGGCAACCCGTCCGTGGTGGCCAGTAAAGCCAACCCGACATCCTCCCTAGAAAGGTTCGCCACGCGAGCTATCGGCTGATAATAATCCACGTTCAGCACGGGCGTCATCGGCCCCCAGTCATTCGTCACTAACATCGTCGTGGAATCCTCATTCATCAATTCCTCCACCTCCCCGCACAAACGTTTCAACACGGCCGGGTCCGGACCGGAAATCATAAATTGTACCGGATAATCCATATACATCAAATTATATTGTTTCATCCGAACGTATGCCTCCGGGTAATGCTCCGAAAGGTAAACCTGTAATGAATCAATATTCGCCTTTAAGGTTTCGGGAGAAGTGAAATCCACGATTAACTCCCCGTAACTTAAAGCGGGTTCTGCCACCGTTCGCACAAGATTATACCGGGAAGGAGTTCCTCCCAAACTGGTCGTAACGGCCGTAATTTCCGGACGGCTGGTCAAATATTCCTCGATAGAGGCCAGATCCCGTCTCACCGTCTGGGGATTCGTACCGTAAGGCATTTTATACTCTATATACAACTGATTATAGCTCAAATCCGGAAAAAATCCCTGTTGCACGAACCGGAACAGGTAGATGCTGACAACCAGCAACAGGACAATCCCACCAATCACCCATACCCGGTGACGCACGGAAAACTGCAACGTATTCCGGAAAGCCTTGTACACCCGGGTATCGTACATTTTTGTCTCATCTTCCACCTCTCCCGGCTTTACCCTTAAACCCCGGTCCGCCTGTATCGGGACATACGCCAAGGCAAGAATCCAGCTCAACCACAAGGACACGGCCAAAACGATAAACAAGTCCCGGACATACTCTCCCGTGGTATCGGGAGATAAAAATATCGGCAAGAAAGTAAGAATCCCGATCGTGGTCGCTCCCAGCAAAGGCCAAGCCGTCTTCTTCGTGATATTCACCAAAGCCGCCGGCTTGGGAATTCCTTTCTTCAGGTCCACGAGAATCCCATCCGTGATCACGATCGCATTATCCACCAGCATTCCCATCGCCACGATAAACGAGGCCAGCGAAACCCGTTGTAATGTCCCGTGCATCATGTACAGCACGAGTAACGATCCCAACACGACGATCACGAGACCAGCCCCGATGATATACCCGCTCCGGAATCCCATGAAAAGCATGACCACCAAAATCACAATAACCACCGATTCGATTAGGTTCACCATGAAGACGTTAATGGCACTTTTCACCCGTGTCGGTTGAAAGAATACCTTTTGAAAATCAATCCCCGCCGGAATAATATCTTCTTTCAACTCGGCCAGTTTGGCATCCACCTTTTTCCCCAATTGAAGAATATTCCCTCCTTCCTCCATGGCAATCGAAATCGCTATTGCCGGCAAAGTATCATATAACAAACCTTCCCGTTCCGGTTTCACGTACCCCTTCGTGACACGAGCCACATCCGACAAGCGGATCTGATCCTGTTCGTGCCCCTTAATCAAGAGATTACGAATATCGTCGATCTCCTTGTAAGCCCCGTTCACGTTCACCCGCACCCGTTTCTCCCCGCTATCGAAATAACCGGAGTAAACCGTTTTATTCTGCCCGTTCAAGGTCATGATTATTTCTGCCGGATGCACGCCCATATTGGCCATCTTATCTTCCAGGAACTCCACGTTTATACAGGACTGACGTTCTCCATACACGTCCACACTGCTCACCCCGTCAATATCCAACACGGAACGACGAACCAGTTCCGCGTAATCCGACATTTCCTGATAGTCAAAACCATCGGACGTCATGGCATAAAACATCCCGTACACGTCCCCGAAGTCATCCATCACGATGGAAGGTTGGACCCCATCCGGTAGCTGAGCTTGCGTTCCCATGACTTTCCGGCGTAAAATATCCCACTTCTGCTGCAACTCCGCCAAAGGAACCGTACTACTCAATTCTACCATAATCTCCGACACGTCATCCATCGAACGAGAGGAAACATGATCCAAGTCCCCCATCGAACGAATCGCCTTCTCCAATACATCCGTCACTTCCAACTCCACCTGATAGGCAGAAGCTCCCGGATAGGCCGTCACCACCATAGCCTGCTTCACGGTTATCGCCGGATCCTCCAACTTACTCATCGTGAAAAACGAGTATATTCCCCCAACAACCAAAACGAAAACAAAGAAGTAGACAAAAGCTCTATTCTTTAAAGCATATTCCGTAAAATTCATTGTATTTTGTTGCTTTGCAACGTTGCAAGTTGACCGGTTGCAAGTTGCAGGTTAATTTAGTTTTCAATATCTATAATAACTTGCCGACATTAGAAGAGGACACGGGAGGTAGTAAACGGACTTTTTGTCCTTCCTTCAAACCGTTCACCCCGGCAGAAACAATCCTTGTACCCGAGGCCAGATCCGATTCCACGATGACTTGCCCGTCTTTATCCAGTTCGACAACTTTCACGGGATTCATCCTCACGGTTGTTTGGGTTGTATCATACACCCACACGTATGATTGGTCCTCTTTTTGAAATAAAGAAGAGATTGGGATAATAGATAGCCCCTCCTGCCCCGGCTCGAAACGAATGGTCACGCTGACACTCATGCCTGCCGCCAGATTCAATTTCTCATCCGGCTTCATCCGGAAGCGCACCCGGAAAAGTTGATTATAATTTGCTTGTTGTGTTATATCCAGTAATTCCAAGGGAATTTTTACACCCGGAAAGACATCCGCCTCGCAATAGAACTCCTTAAAGCTCTCCCGACGAATAAAATCACTGGACGGAATATCAATATTTACCTCGTAGTAATCATTATTAATCATCGACAACACGGGAGTCCCGGTATTCACAATCTCGTGAGCGTCAAAAAACTTCTTCTGGACATACCCGTCGAAAGGAGCCTTCAACTTCGTATCGTTCAACGCATTCAGATTCGCGTGATACAAAGAGGCAATCCGCTGCTTTGCCGCCACGGCCTTGTCGTAATCATTCACGGGAACACTTTTCCGGTGATACAACTCGATCACCCGATCCGATTCCTCCGTCACCTGCGTGTACTCCGCTTTAGTCGCCTCGTACTGCAATCTGTAATCCCTTGGATCAATCTCCGCCAACACTTCCCCTTTCTTCACGAACTCCCCCACTTCAGCGTTGAAACGTAGAATAGGTCCCGCTACCCGGAACGCCAACTGCACATCTGAAGCCGCCTTGATCTTCCCGGGATAGGTCGTACTACACTCCCCATCATACTTCTGCACCTCTGCCGTCTTCACCAGTTGCGAAATCTCCAAGCCCGGAGTAGCCCTCCGACAAGACATCGCAACAAGTAAAACTCCCGAAACAGAAGCCCACTTCAATACCGAAAACACTGTCTTATTCATATATATAAACTTTTAAATCGAGTATATATACTCAAAAGGCCGTGTTAAAGTTTCTATAAAATCATTTATCCCCCCTATAGACCCACTTGATCGCATCACCGAGAAGCACCTGATCCTCGTCCCCCTGATCCGTCAGCACGATTTTACATTCCCCGACAGGCAACTGGAATAGCCCCAGAGAAACCCATCCCACATGCTCTTTAATATCAACAGAAACCTCCTGCTTTTCCCCACCGACATCCACAATATAATATTGCTTTACCTCTTCCGGTTCTGATTCTGTAACAGAAAAAGCCGAAACAGTAAAGATTCCACTTCCCCGGCCACCTTCCTCCTGCTCTTCCATCCGATGGGCAAAAACCTTCGGGGGAATATACGCCAGAATCTCGTACTCGCCCTCACGTTCAACCCGGGCAGTCCATTCCATCTTCGCTTTACTCCCCTGTAACATGAAAGCATGAGTAAGCTTATTCAACCCGTATGCCTCGGAACTAATCATGTGCCTCGGAACAACTTCAACCCCTTCCCTTATCATGAGATTTGACCCCATCTCATACCTCGACTCACTCAAAGGAGAAATCAGATTTCGTAGCCGTTTCCGAGAAGAAGGCGAGATCAATTTAAAATTCTCATCCTCGTTATCCACGATAATCTCCCCGGGGGCCGGCATGAAATAAGAACGATCCAGATCTTTCACGTACTCGGTCGTGTCCGTCGTTTTTGAAATATTCGTCAGTCCCTGAATGAAAAACTTTGTTGGAAGATTACTTGAAATATTTGTATTAAATGTTGATGTCATACCTTTCAGTACCACGGCAATCTGCATGCCGGTGCCTGCCTTAACCAAAAAATTCCGGGTAACCACTTTCTCCCTCTCTCGACCCTGCCGACGAGAATTCATCCCCGAAAATGTCACGTCCCGAGCCTCGAAAGAAACAACTCCATCAACATCACTATCATTAAAGACATTCACCGACACTCGAGAACGTCTGTTTGCTTGATCAGGAATCGTAAAACCTCCCGAGAAAGCGAAACCAGAAAGACTACCTTCTCCATCCTCCTGAGATGTAACATTTTCCACTTTAAAATCTCTTACAAAGAAAACGGGTATCTTACGATTCTCGTACCACGCGGGCAAAACGTCCATCCAATCAACCCCAAACTTTTCAACAAACTCCCGGTTCATCTCATCAAATTCAACTTGCCGGAATCGATTCTCCCGAATAAACGTCGCTAAAAACGCTGTAATCTGCTCCATGGGAATATTCCTCACACTTAACAAACGCAATAGTTCCAAAGTTCTCTCATGCAACAGAGTCGCCACCTCGTAAGGATTATCCAACCGATCACGGAAAAGATCACCCACACTACGTCCGACAAATCGTTCCTCTTGATCCAACTCAGAATAAGAGATAAAAAACGTGTTCGATTTCTTTAACGCATCTGTTAGTATGGAATTAATTGCCGGATATTCGGCAGAATGTAATGCCATAGTCTGTTCATAAAACATGGGACTAATCGTGTACAAATTACCTACACTAGTACTGGCAACCCCGCTACGCCACAAGAGAGAAGGCGAAACAACCGAATATAATAACAATCTTGCTTGGTTTACATTATAACGATATTCATTCAAAAACATTGAAGATAACGATCTAGTCAGATCACTACTGAGCATATCCTCCGTAGAACTATAAAAAGACGACATCTCGGGCATCATTCGCTTTCTAAAAGCGACCTCCGCCTTATAATCATTCCACATCCCGATCCCCCGTTCCGGCAGAAATAATATACCGGGCTGGGCCATTTCACTTCCCCCTTTATTAGGACGGGCAAAGCCGGAAAAAGAGACAGGAGTCTCCACCAAAGTCAATTGAGAATAAGGATACGTGATCCCCATCTGTTCCTCCACGTTATAACGGGCATCACGAATGATGGCTGGAATGGAATCACGAATTTCCTCGAATCCCCGCAAAAGCTTACCATGTCCCGCGAAAAGATAAAGTTCATATAATGTAGAATCAACTACAAGATCATACTTTTCAAAATTCCCGATACAAAGTCCCATCCCCGGCAAAGGAATATCTCCCGTAAAACAGACACGTCCTTCTTTCGTCTCCCGTTTTCCGGGAGCAATAACCGTTCGCCCATCTGTTGATGCCACCTGTAAGGAGTAGGAAGTAAAATCGGGCAAAGCATCATACGGGGATGCCGGATTCACCGACGGTCGGGCTACCGGATACCAAAGACATTCCGGGGTAAGCACCGTGAAATCATCCCCGACAAAAGCAAATCGCTTTCCCGCGGTAGAACTATGCCCGGGAATGGACTGCAATTGAAATAATTTATCAAAATCCACATCCAAATAACACACCCGCTCATCAATCCCGCCACAATACTCCACGGTTAATTCCACCTCCTCACTGGGTAACAATTTCCGGGCAATCCGAATCACTTGATTCTCCCGTTCAAACGCCACGCCAGTCTCACCTTCTTTTATCGCGGACACCACCAAGGCCGGGTTCAGGTAAAGAATAATCTCCGATAATTCCTGATCCCCCTGATTTTTGACAAGAAGGGTACTCTTCCCGGACAGCACATTTCCCTTTTGCTCCACCTCCAAGGTATTCGAAACCACGTTCCCTTTCGGGAATTTTTGATATTTATTATAAGTTTCGGCATAAAGTTCCCGAATATTCTTCACGTTCTCCCGTGCCATGTAGACAACTCCCCCGAATAGACCCCCCAACACCAAACAACCGACCGCCACGATCATCACCCGCTTCCGGTTCACCGGACGATTCGGCAAACGCTGAAACATCAACACGGCCAATCCAGCAAACCCCATCCCCACAAATAACCAGCAAACCCGCTGCATGAGATAAAGGGCCATTCCCGGATGTCCCGTCACTTCAGAAAAAGCATTCGGTAAAGACAACCCGAAGGGATCAAAAAGCCCTTCCCGCACCTTTCCCAACTGAAACAGAAACACCCCGAATACCACCAAAAGAATCAAAATACTAAGTCCCCGGTGACGAACCCATGCATGAATGAAGAAAGAGAAACCCAAGGCAAATACCAAAGCCGGAAAAATCATCGTGAGCCAGTAAAAAGGATAAAGCCAGAAATTAAAAGGAGACTCACTCGCAAAAATATGCAACAACATCCCGATAACAAGAGAAATCCCCGCCATCGTCATAAAAGTCTTCGTGAATCCCAACATCATCCCCACCACGTAATCCGCATTACTCTCCGGACGATAGTAAACTGTGTCCATCGAATCCATCTTCCTCTCTTTCCCAAGAAAAGATCCGGCCAAAAAAATCAAGGGTACAATTTGTAAGACCGTAAATAGATAAGCATTTTCATGAGGCAGATAAGACGACAACGTCACCAATCCACTATTTACCCCATAAAAAATATTGGTCTGCGCCAAGACCTGATAAAGTATAACAATCAGAAAAAGTAATAACAAAAACAGTCGGAACATCCAACTTCTCAACAACAATCTCGAATTATAACAAGCAACGGTTTTTAAGTTATGAATGTCCATAGCACTGTATATTAAGTTATCAATAAAACGCCACACATGAATATACAATGATACGAATAATAAGAAAGAAATACAAACGATGCCGAAAAAACAAAGAATAAATATAAAAAGAGGGGTGTGTCAAAAGTTTTTTGACACACCCCTCTATACAACACAAACACAAACTATTGCATCGGTAATGCAAATCGAGCATATCCTTTACCAGCGGCAATGACAACAGGTTGTTTATTCGGCACCAATGTAGGTGAAAGGCCGTCTCCTTCCAAGGGACAACGATACAATTTCCAACCGGTAGCACTATTCGTTAATACGATCAAATTCGAAAAATCGCTTTCCTCTTCATCGCTCTCTTCATTCTTCTTTAGTAATTCCGTTTGCTGTATAAAAGCAATCGTTTCCCCTGCCGGGAACTCATAAAAGAGTGCTTCCAAAGATTCCAAATCCGATGCATTTTTCTGATAATAAGACAATACATTACCTTTCGCAAAATAAATCGAATTATTCTGATGCGCACCATATACATCTGCATGGCAAAGTCCCCGCTCTGAAGAAATCTCATCAAAATCCACTAAAGGATACGATTGCCCACTAAAAGCAATATCTGCAAGATAAAATTTCTCCGGATCATTAATTCCCCGCATTAATGCCCAACCTTTGGTAACAGAACTAGCCCAAGTACGTTGCAACATACAAATTAAGTCCTTATCCATGTTAGAAGTCGATACACCAACTTTACCACCATCTTCCGGCAAGAATTCCTGTACTTTATCGCTTTCCGAACTTGATCCTCCCATTACGAAACTCTTAGTCTCCCGACTAAAAAGCATCGCATAAGTATATGCATAAGCATGAAAGAGCATATCGGATGCCAATTCTCCAGGCCCTGTCTTACCAACACCAAATTTTCCTACATTATTAGACATTCCATAAAGCGAATGTAAACGCCCCGCATTTATTAAAACGATATCCCCACCAGAGGCATCCATATTCTGAGGAGCTGCAACTGAAGGAACATTATAAAATTCCTCGTCAAAATTTTTGAGTACAGACAAATTTCCCGGATTTAACGTTTTCATATCTTGTGTTGTCAAAATATGCAGAGCTTGCAAACTTTCCAGAATAGTAACAGTCCCATCCTCTGCCACCTCTTCATCCGTGTATCTACCATTCATATATACTAATTTCACAGCCTCACCCTTCATTCTTTCTCCTAATCTTTCTGTCAAAAGATTCTCCCGTACCGTACCATCTTCTAGAATAAAATCCATATCTGTCATTCCATTCTCATCCTCTAGAATAAACCATCCTTTACTATACTCCGAAGTAACACGCATGAGAATTTTCTTTTGGATGGCAAGTCCCGTTTTTTTCTCTTTCGCCTCAAAAACCAGTTGATATTGATTTCCCGCAGGATATTCCATGATAAAAGACAAGTCTTTAGTTTTCGCTAATGTATCTCTTTGAGGGATGAATCCGGAAGCATACAATTGATAAGTGTACCATGTAAACTGAAAATCATCCTCATTTTCAATTCCCGTAATTTTCGGTGTCAGCTCAACTTCCGAGAATAACATAAAAGAAGTATCCTTCGGCAACCCGTCAATTTCAAGCGGCAACACGCTATCCGGATCCTGATAAGAATAATTTCCCTTATCATCATAACATGAAATAGTGATCATCAAAATCAATACTCCCAATATCCATAGTTTATTTCTCATTCTCATAACATCAAACTTTATTTATCCAAAAATTTCACTAAAGTGCCATCAGCCTCCCTCAATGGACGGTCCTCATTTCGCTCATCAGCATTATATTCCGCTAAAGCCTCGGCTGCCCGTCCTCGTAAATAAGTCTCGTAAGCATAATCCCCGATGCGATTCTCGAAATCAGTGAATCCGACATACCGCATAATAAACCACATCTTCTTTGCCCCCCAATCACCAAATATGTATGAAAAAACACTATTCCACAATCTCGGTTTCGCCGGTTTGGCTGTCATCTCCACCATGAAATGCGACAACGTATCCATTCCCACGCTAAAATACTCGTTTGGCTGAATTTCAATCTCTAAACGGACACTATCTTTCTCTAAGGAAGGATCCCGATAGAAAATCACGGGTAGCATTCTTTTCACTTGCCCGGCAGCTATCGACACTTGCCCCTCCACTCGTTCATCATCAAAACCAATATAATGCTTTCCTGCAACAGCGGCAAAAGGCTCCCCGACATTCGTTTGCACGATCTTCATCGGACGTTCATAATCTGTTGGAAATCCCATAGTTCGGATATCTATCCAAACGGTATCCCACATTTGCGTATCCGGTAACACGAAAAAGGACCGTTTCACACTATCAGCCTGCGAATAAGAAGTTCTGGCCACGTTATCATACACGATTCCCTTGTAAAAATAAATCCTCGGATCATCCTCGTAACGTATCACATCCTTTTCATCACAACTCCCAAAAAACAGACCTATAGCCACGATCAACAATATAAATAACCTATATCTTTTCATCACATTCATCTTTTCAATTCAACAAATAATTTAATCAAACATTGTCTGGCTCTGCGGAATCGGAATCAAATAACCATTTTGCGGTACGGTAAACGATGAAGGCCAAGTAAATTTCTCATAATTCCAACGCTTGTACCAGAACCACATCTGTCCTTCTCCCCAGAATTCCTTCCTATACTCCTTCTCCAAACGGGCTTTCAACTTCTCAGGATCTGCCACATCATCTACCCATGAAAGAGTCACGTTACGAGCAATCAAATACTGATAAAAATAAGGCTTTGCCACCTCTTGACTGGCGCTCTCCGTCAGGATTAAGTACATCTCGGCTAACCGCAATACGGGAATCGTATTAGGTGACTCGAAATCACTTCCATCCGTGTACTTCAAAAAATAGTTAACCGTAATCCACCAGTAATCCGGGCTCTGTTTGCTCTGCCAATAACGGTTGGTAGCATTACGAATATCTCCCGTAATATTTTCATAAGCCGTTTGTATATAATTAGTTGATTGAGTTAACAAAGGATCTGATCCACTAAAATAAGGTTCTATGATACTCTGGTGATTCTGACTATGTACTCCAAAGAGATGCTCTTTCAACATCACCAACCCTCCTGAAGAAGAATAATCATTCTCGGTAGCTAACGTGAATTTCTTGCTATCAATTACCTCCTGAGCATATTGGGCAGCTTTCGGAGCGTTTCCAATCCACCGATAGTAACGAGCTTTCGCTGCTTTCACCGCATAATAATTAAATCGATAACCTCTGTTTTTCTGCCATTCGTCTGTCGGATCTTCTTCTGCCATAATCGGATCTTCCTTCAGATATTGTTCTGCCTCATCCAAATCCCTGATAATCTTAGCGATCACCTCGTTATACGTCAATGTCAACAATTTATTCGGATCCTTGGTCAACTCTTCCACGTAAGGGATAGCCGACAAATTGGCTGCCGCCTCGCCCGGAATAGGACCAAACATACGTAGCAATTCCAAATGCAAGAAACCACGTAATCCTAAAGCTTCCCCTTTAATCAATTCATAATTACCATTTTGAAAAAGCCCCTGATCATCATCCAACGTCTTCAAAATCTCATTCAAATGCGCGATACAAGTATAATACCCTTTCCAAATTTTCTCAATTAACGCTTCCACATCCTTCTGTTTATAATCCCATCTTCCCAAATAATAGTCAACCAGCGATCTGCTACTCGAAGGAATCGTCCACGTACGAGCCAACATCTCCGGAAAATAGAAACTTGTATTACATCCATACAACGGAGCTAAAGACAATTGGATATAAACACCGGTTAAGGCGCTCTTATACCCATCCTCACTACTCAGCAACTCATCCTCTTTCATTTCCGTGCGAGGATTCACATCCAACCAGTTATTGCATCCCATAAGGGCGAACAAAAACACGCTCAAAATTATATTTCTCATGGTTATTCTCATTTATAAATTAAAAACGGGCTGTCAAAGACAGAGAAAACTTCCGTGCAAAAGGATAAGCCAATCCGCGTTCTTGCTTCATCGAAGACAAGCGGAAGACATCCTCCATGTATCCGGCAACAGACAAATATTTAAGTCCCAGATGACGCTTACACCATGCCTCGTCCATATCGTAAGTCAAAGAAATAGAACGACATTCCAATGTATTCTCATCCATCACAAAACGTGAAGAGGCCTTCGTTGACGAAAAATCCTGTACACCTTTAAACAATGCTGATTCTCCCGGAGTTTTCCAACGATCATATAAAGCCCGACGATCCGTGTTATAATAAGGATAAATATTCTCCACCTTGCTCACCAACGTGCTATTATACTGTTGTCCCCCGTAACGATAACCAAAAATTACATTCAATGTAAAATCTTTATACCGTACCATGGTATTCAAATTCCCCCAAATCTTCGGCTCTGCAACACCACAAGCTACCTTATCCTTTGCATCCCAATCATACGTTAACTGTCCATCCTGTTTCACAAAAATCTCCTGTCCATTACTCGGATCGATACCCATGGAACGAACGGCAAAAATCGTGTTCATAGACTGCCCCTCCTTATATAGAAAACTCGGGTTAGCGTTTTCCTCTTTCATCAATTCATTATTCAAAAAGTCCAATGAATTAGAAATCTTTTTAATCTCGTTCTTATTATGCGCTAACGTACCACCAACAGACCATAGAATCTCACGTTGTGTATTCCGGATCAAATAAGCATTTAACACCAGCTCCACACCCTTGTTCACAACCTTACCGACATTTGCTTTATACGTGTCGAAACCGGCAGAAGAAGGCAACGTAATATCCGACAATAAATCATCGGTTTGCTTGTGATAGACATCTGCATTCACACGTACCCGTCCACCGAACAATTCCGTCTCGATGCCAATATTCAACTGTTTTGTTGTCTGCCATCCCAAATCCGAATTACCCAACGCGATCATGTGTACACCATTCCATCCCTTGTAATATATATTACCGTAATCCTTGAACGTCGTCAACGCCTGATACGGATTGAAAGCCTGCGACCCCGAACTACCGTATGACAAACGTAACCGGGCAACATTCAAAATATTATTATTCTTCATAAATGCCTCGTTATGAAGGTTCCATCCCATACCGGCCGACCAGAATAAGGCATGACGCTTATCAGCTCCAAATCGGGAAGAACCATCTATTTTACCCGATAGATCTATAAAATACCGACGATCATACGTATAGTTGACATTCAAGATTCCCCCTAACCGACGAGCAAAGCTCTCGTTTCCATAAGGAGCCCCGTCCTTTTCATAAGCACTAGCCATCCCTAGAAAATCCATCGTCGGGTTAGCAATTCCCTCCGCCTTGAAACGATACTCTTCTGATTTATCTTCTGCCACGTTGTACGACAAACCTGCATACAACTGATGAACATCGTTAAATAACTTCGTGTAATTTAATGTCAATTCCGCGTCATATTTTAATGATTCCACCGTGCCGTAGGTATATTCTCCTTTCCGGGGAGCATCCTTCTCCTCATATTCCAAATATTTCGTATGTTTAGCCGAGATATATTTATCTGAACGGTCATGCTGCTTAGACACACTGAAGCGTCCTCTGAAAACGAAACCCGGCATGATTGTCCACTCCATGGCAAAATTATTACGTATCTGCGTGTACTTCTCCTCATCAATACTTGGTAAATATGCATTCCACAACGGGTTATAAACCAAATTGACAGAATTCAACGTCCCCATTGAACTATACACGTAATCCTCCAAAATCATCAACAGATTTCCCTCATCATCATAAGGCTTAAAATAAGAATTCACTTGACCATACTCGGAGAAACTACCGTAAGGTGAATTCTTAGCCGTATTAAACGTCACCTGCAAATCATTCTGGAACCGGAATTGTTTATACTGGTAAGAAAAGAACATATTACCGTTAAACGTATTACGCTCTGATCCTTTCATCGCCCCCGCTACATTATTATATCCCAATCCCACAGAATAACGAAAATCCTCGGAACCACCCTCCAATGATAAACTGTGACGATGTCCTACACCCGTCCGCACCGGATATTTCAGCCAGTACGTGTCCACCCCTCTCTCAACCTCTTTCAAACGACTATTATACAAGTCAATAAGACTTTGTTCACTACTGGCATTTTCTGTTGTATATAGTCCGGCAGCCTTTTCAAACATCAACTTTTCCCGTGCATTCATCAAATTATAGGAAGTCAAATCCGGAGCCTCGATATTCAAACTTCCACGATAATATATGGTCAAACGTCCTGCCTCCGGTCGTTTCGTCGTGATCACGACCACGCCATTGGCACCGCGTGTTCCATACATCGCTGTTGCACTCGCATCTTTCAACAACGTGATACTTTCCACCCGGCTCTCGTCCAAGTCCATCATCTGCTGTAACGAAATTTCAAAGCCATCCATGATAAACAAGGGTAAATTTGGAGATATTTTATCATCCTGATTTTCTGTTTGCAATTCTCGCATACTCACATCCATACTAGCCGTACCACGCACCGTAATATTAGGCAACCGATTCGGGTCTGATCCCATGTTAATATCATCCACGATGTTAAAACTCGGATCGATATTCCGGATAGAACTCAACACATTTCGATTACCAACCATGGCTAAATCTTTTGCTGTAATTGTCGTTACCGCACCCGTATAGCTCTCCTTAGCTTTCTTGAAAATACCCGTCACAACAACCTCATCCACTTCCGTCACGTCATCTTTCATAACAACTTGCAAATTCGCCTCTCCTTTATAAGCAATCTCCTGAGTTTTCATTCCCACAAAAGAGAAAACCACTACAATATCATCCATGGCTGGAACTTCCATTTTAAAGACACCATCCGCATCCGAGAGAACCCCGATCATTGTTCCCTTAAGCAAGATATTCACTCCCGGGATCGGCAGACCGTCTTCGCCGACCACCTTTCCCTTGATGACACTGATTTTTTGCTTTTCCTGATTCACACTCTTTTGATTGGCAGGCTTCACCACCACAATGTCACCTTGAATCTCAAACGTGTAAGGTTGATCTTTAAAAATTCTTTCCAAAGCTGTTTTTAACGGTAAATTCTCGAACTTGAGCGTCACGTTAGAAGCTTTCTGAATCTCGATCTCGCTGTAAATAAAATTTGCCCCAGTTTGTGTCTTGACTAATTTAAAAACTTCACGCAAAGGCATATCCTTCACGTCCAATGTTACGCTTTTGGTCTGGGCCGAAGCAAAGTTCCACAAACCAAACAGCATAAACAACCCCAACAGCAACACGTTCTTGTTAATTCCATGTCGCAAAACTGCTATTTTCAAGAAATGCAGTTTTTTTAATCGATTTTTTTTCATAAAATTGTACTTTAATTGTTTCGCTAAAAAGCAATGAAATTAATTACTTGAGCGGGAGATGTTCGCTGCATCTTCCGCTCGTTTTATAATAATTGTTCGCCCTGATATTTTAAACTTGATATTTGTCGTTTTTTCAATAATCGACAACACTTCTTCCAACGACTGGTCACGTTTCACAACTCCCGTAAACGGATGATTACTAAACTCCGTAGATTCGTAAACAAACTGCACATCATACCACCGGGATAATTGCCGGGTAATATCCGACAACGGCATCCGTTCATACTCATACGTACCGGAAACCCAAGAAGTATAAATAGACACATCAACCTTCTGTTTTTCAAGCTTATTGGTAACCAAATCCAACACAGATTGTTCTCCCGGTTTCAAACAAATACTTGATCGATCATTCCAAAATTCAACACTTCCTTCGACCAATGTCGTAATCACCTCCTGTTCATCCGGATAAGCAGTCAGATTAAAACTCGTTCCCAACACACGTACCTCATTTTCTCCGGCATGTACCACAAACGGATGCTTTTCATCACGAGCCACCTCCAAATAGACCTCTCCTTTGACATAAATTTCTCTTTTTCCCCCGGAGAAACAATTCGGGAAACGCACCTCAGAGGCAGAATTTACCCACACCCGGGTTCCATCCGCTAACGTGAAATGATACTCTCCGCCAACAGGCACCGCAAGCGTATGATATTTCATCGGTTGATTCTCCGACTTACTCTGATCAAACCTTAATCCCTTCAAAGAATCGTTCACTAACACCAAACCATCCGACGTCACAATACGAGAGGACGTGGAAGAAGTTAAATCTATCATCTTTCCATCCTCACTCTGTAAAATAGCCTTTACTCCTCCGGGAGTAATTCCCACCTGTGATACCAACGTCCCCGGCTGTTCCACTTGTCGGGTAAACGGAAAAACAAACATCAGCAATAACGCCACGGAAGCAGCAACCACGGAACCCACTCTCCAGAACAGCCACCGTCCTTTTCGAGGTCGCCCAACCAAAGAACTATCAAGACGTAGCCACGACTTCTGAAGGTCAATTTTTTCTTGCACCTGCACGGATTTCAATATCTTCTCGGTCTCCCGAATCTCCCGGAACAAACGCATAGCCTCCGCATCGCTCTCCAATCTCTCACGAAGTAATTCGGCATCGGCAGGAGAAATCGTCCCGGCACTATATTCTGCAATTAATTCAAATATCGACTTATCTTCCATGTGTCATAATTTTCATACATATTCCCAAAATTTAAAAATGGGTGACACAAATCAAGAAGAAAAATTAAAATTTATTTTTCAGAAGAAAAGAACGAGAGGAAAAGAAAACAAAATGTCTTACCATCAAGAGATTTACGCAACGATTGAAGCGCCCTAGCGTAATAGGTTTTCACCGTGTTCACCGAAATTCCCATCTCCTCGGCAACCACCTTATAAGGTGTATTATTAAAAACAATCGCAGTAAGAACCTTCTTCGGATTAGCGGGTAAATCCTCAATGGCTACATATAGATATTCTTTCATCTTCTCTAATTCCACTTCACGATCACGAGACATTTCTTCCAAAAAATCATCAATATGCAACTCTATCTCCACGAAATACATCCTTTCCCTATCCCGCATAAACTGCAAGGAGGCCTTACTTACCGCCCCAAACAAATAAGACCTCAAAGATCCTGTAAAAACCTGTCCCCGCTTATTATTCCACAAGGATATAAACACCGTCTGAACAATATCTTCCGCATCTTCCACCGAAATCAAATAACGCATGACATACATACACAATGCTTGATAATAAGTATCAAACATCATCTTCATACATCTCTCATCTCCGGCCTCTAATAGACGAATTATCGTTGTTTCTTTTATATCAGGCACGATACTACTCCTTTTACGTGACACGGTAAAGTTAAAATTATTCCCGCTATTTGCAAAAAATAATTCAAACACATATCCCAACTTATAGTTTTTAGCTTTTAACTTTTATCTTATAATTAATAAGGCTTGCCCCAAAAGCAAGCCTTATTAATTATAGCCGTCCCGTCGCCTTCAAGTACCTCGTCTCGCTCAACCGTAATTCCGCCTTTGCGTCAATCCAGTCACTCCACGCCTTTTGCCATTGCGCCTGAGCCTCCATGTAGTTCGTGATCGTCTCCATTCCCACCTCGTACTGATTCTTGCTCACCCCTAGATTTTCTTCTGCTTGGCTCAACGATTTACGGGTCAGCATAACCCTTGTATGACAATCCTCAATATTATAGCGAGCCCGTGCAATCTCCAAAAGCATCATTTGTGACATCTCCTCTTTCTTCAATCGACTCATCTCCTGCTCAGCTTTCATCGCTTTAATCTTTCCCCGGCCCTCACCCCAGTGATAAATCGGAATCTTCACGGATGCCATAGCCGTGAAAGACGCCACATCCTCCGTCTGCCCGTTCAGGGATATTCCCCCCGAAAATCCATAAGAGGCAGAAACTCCCACCTCCGGCAAAAAATCAGAACGGGTCAACGCCACCTGTTTCTCCTTCAATTCCACATCCTTCTCCAACAAATTATATTCGGGACGCTGTTGTAATCCCTCCCCGGCATTCAACACGCCCGGAGTCACCTCATCATACAAAGAATCACTCACCTGTATCGTCGAATAAAGATCAATCCCGATTACCCGGCAAAGATTCATCCCTGCCAAAGCCTTCCCGTTCTCCGCCTTTTGCAACATCAACTCGGCCTCGTTCAACTTTACCTGTGCCTTCAGCAAATCATTTCGGGAAGCCATCCCTGTTTCGTAAGCATCCGTCAAATTCCGCACTAACTCATTAACTACCGCCTTATACTTCTGGGCAGAAGTCACCAACTCCACGACACGCAAGTATTGCCAATAAGCCTCGTCCGCCTCGGTAATCACCTCCGCACGGGTATACTGCTTATTCAATTCGGACATTTCCTTTCCGATCGTGGCCATACGATAGGCTGAACGAATCTTTCCACCCATATAAATCGGTTGTTCCAGCATCGCTCCCGCCGAATAAACCCCTCGTAACCCTAACTCCAACTCAATATCAGGCATAAAAGCATATTGCGCCGAAAGAGGCAAACCATCCTTTCCCATCACCGGAAGTTTCGTCGCCGGGTCAATATAAAGATTGTAAACCAACTCCCCGTTTGCATCCGGCACGAACGTCGGTAAATACCCCCCATCAATCGTGAACGAACTCTTTTTCTGCATATAAGCATACAACCCGGTAGCCGAAAGCTTGGGCAAAAAATTCGCACGATAAGCCTTTCGCTCAAATTCCGCCTTCTCCCCCTGTTTCGTGGCAATCGACATCTTCTTGCTACTTTCTAAAGCCATTTCCCGACATTTTTCCAAGTTCAAAGAAACCTGCGCTTTTACCGGAGAAATACCTAAAACCAATAATATTATCAACAGACCTTTCATAATAATCTTCTAACTTATACTATCACTTTTCTTCTCTTTAAAGAATATCGCGTACAACACGGGAATAAACACCAACGTGATCACCGTACCTACCAACAAGCCTCCCATAATCGTAACGGCCATCGAGCCAAACATATCGTCACCCAGCAACGGAATCATCCCCAATATCGTTGTCAATGACGCCATCATCACCGGACGGAAACGAGAAGAAGAAGAATCCAGCAGAGCCTGTGTCTGATCTTTCCCGGAAGCAATCTGTAACCCGATCTCATCCAGTAGTACCACTCCGTTCTTAATCATCATCCCGACCAACCCCAATGCACCGACAATCGCCACGAAACCAAACTCTTTACCACTGATCAACATACCCAGCACGATCCCGATTGCAGCCAAAGGTAAACAACAGAAAATAATAATCGGCTTGCGGAAATCCTTGAACAACATGATCAGTATAGCAATCATCAGAATAACCGCTAACGGAATATTCCCGAACAAATATTTCATGGACTCCCCGCTCGCCTTATGCTCTCCCAACCACTGTTTAGCATATCCTTCGGGCAAAGTAATCGTATCCACCTTCTCCGTGATCAGCGAACGGGCACTCTCCGCCGTGTATCCCAAAGCATTATTACACTGGGCCCGCATAGCCCGCTGCCCGTTATAACGTCGCACAACAGGATCTTCCCATTTCAAGGAAATACCTTTCGTGGCTTGATTCAACGGGATAGAACCTATACTTTGAGCCAGCAAATCCTCCCCGGACATCGTTCCCATCAACAACCCCTTCAACGACTCCTCGTTCAAAGCCGCCGTCGAAGGCAGCACACTCCAAACGGGAATATTATCAAGTGCTTCCACCTTCTCCCCCTCACTATTCACGCTCTTCATGTACAAAGGCTTTGCATGAACTCCCTCGTAGAAAGATCCCACGGGCATTCCATCCGTGGCGGCAAGCATCGACAAACCGACATCCGAACGGGAAAGTCCCACGGAACGGGCAATCGGCTGGTAGTAATCCACCATCAACGTGGGAGTCATCGGTTCCCAGTCATTCGTCACCAAAGTAATTGCAGGTTCATCACGCATAATCTGTTCCGCCTTTGCAGTCAACTCTCTCAACACGGCCGGGTCCGGACCCGTGAACATCAACTCGATCGGGTACTTCTTGTACATCAGATTATAACGTTTCATCCGCACGTAAGCATCCGGGTAATGAGCTGTCAGGTAATCCTGAATCTCGGTCATCGACGCTTTCAACTCTTCCGGGGTCGTGTAATCCACGATCAACTCCCCGTAACTCATCGTGGGTTCCGCGATAGAACGCACCAGATTATAACGGGCAGGCGTCCCGCCGACACTCGTCGTCACATGAGTCACCTCCGGGCGGCTCAACAAATAATCCTCTATACTTGCCAAATCCGATTCTACCCGTTCCACCCGCGTACCTTCCGGCATCTTAAATTCAATATACAACTGCGTGTAACTCAAATCCGGGAAGAAACCCTGTGGGATATACCGGTACAAAAATGCGGTAATCGCCAATAAAACCACGACCACCCCGATTGCCATGGACTTATGCCACAACATAAAAGAAAGGAACTGCCGGAACAACCGGTATATCTTACTATCATACAAATTCTCATTCGCCTTCTTCGGCTTCACTTTCAACGAGTGATCCGCGTGAATCGGGATATGCGTCAACGCCAACACCCAACTCAACAACAGGGATACCGCCAGCACGATAAACAAATCCCGCACGTACTCGCCCGTCGTATCCGGGGAAATAAAGATCGGGAAAAACGCCAAGATAGCAATCAATGTAGCCCCCAATAAAGGCATGGCCGTCTTTTTCGCTATATTTGTCAGCGCAGCCGGACGTTTCACGCCCCGCTCCAAATCAACCAGTATCCCATCAACAATCACGATCGCATTATCCACCAGCATCCCCATGGCAACAATCAACGAACCCAGTGAAACCCGTTGCAAGGTCCCGTCAAAAAGATAAAGCACCACGAATGAGCCCAGTACGATAATCACCAGTCCGGTTCCGATAATCACCCCGCTCCGGAATCCCATGGTAAGCATCAGCACAAGAATCACGATCACTACCGATTCTACCAGATTAACCATGAAAACATTAATGGCTTCCCTTACTCGATCCGGCTGAAAAAATACTTTCTGAAAATCCACTCCCACTGGAATCCGGGATTCTTTCAACTGCTGTAACTCTTGGTCTACCTTCTCTCCCAAGGTTATAATATTCCCACCTTTTTCCATGGAAATCGCCAACCCGAAAGCCTGCTTGCCATCATACTTCATCCCGTTACGGGCCGGATCTTCATACCCTTCCGTAATGGAAGCGATGTCCCGCAAACGCAACTGATCATCCTCGTGTCCCTGTATAATTAAATTCTTAATATCATCTATCGACCTGTAACTATCATTAATAGCCACCCGCAAACGCTGATCCCCGCTATTGAAATAACCGGGATACACGGTTTTATTCTGACTGTTCAACGTGGACAACACCTCCATCGGATGAACCCCCAAATTCGCCATCTTATCCTGCATCATCTCGATATTGATACATGGGGTCCGATTCCCGTAAATTTCAACCCGACGCACCCCCTCAATATCCTGCAACTCCCGTTTCACCAACTGGGCATAATCCAGCAACTGCTCGTCTCCCACCCCGTCTGTCGTTATGGCATAAAACATTCCATACACGTCCCCGAAATCATCCATCACCACGGAAGGGCGCACTCCATCCGGCATTTGGGCCTGTGCATTCGTCACCTTCCGACGCAAGATATCCCATTTCTGCTCCAGCTCATCCGGGCTCACCGTACTCTCCAATTCTACCGTGATCAATGACATATCCGCCATGGACTTGGATTCAATACTACCGATTGCCCCCATTGAACGAATCGACTTCTCCAATACATCCGTTACTTCCAACTCCACCTGATGAGCAGAAGCTCCGGGATACACCGTAACCACCATCGCCTGTTTTACCTTGATTTCCGGGTCTTCCAACTTGCTCATCGAATTAAAGGCAAAAATACCTCCAATCACCAGCACTGCAATAAAAAACTTTACCAGCGCCCTATTATTTAATGCATAATCCGCTAAATTGATCATTACAACAGTCCCCCTACATTTGTTTTAGAAACTGGTTTCAATAATTCTACTGACATTCCCTCCTTCAAGCTATGCACACCGGCAGACACAACGATCTCCCCGGCAGCCAACCCTCCGGAAACGATCAACTCACCTGTTTTCAGTAACTTTTTCAACTGGATAACACGCTTGGTCACTCGTTGAGTTTCCGGGCTATATACCCACACGGCAGACACCCCGTTTTCCTCGAACATTGCGGACAACGGCACCACCGTCAACGCCTCCTCGTTCGGGTTATACTCGATCGTCACGTTCACGCTCATCCCTGCCGCAATATCCACTCCCGGCACGGGTTTCAGACGCAGACGCATCCGGTACAACTGATTCAAGTTCGCCTTCCGAGTAATTTCAATCAACTCCAAAGGGAAAACTTGTCCCGGGAACACGTCAATTGTACAAGAAAACGCCTTGAACAAATCTTGTCGTACAAAATCACTGGACGGAATATCGATATCCACGTCAAAATAATTACTATTAATCATAGACACCACGGGGTAACCGGCTGCCACCGTCTCGTGAGAATCGTAATATTTTTTCTGAATATACCCGTCGAAAGGTGCTGTCAGACGAGTATCAGCCAAGGCATTCTTATGGGCATTATACTTTGCCGTAATTTGCTTGACCCCGGCCACGGCCTTATCGTAATCATTTACCGGAACGCTCCCCCGGTTATATAATTCGATGACCCTTCCGGCTTCCTCCTTCACTTGATTGTATTCCGCCTCTGTCGCAGAAAGTTGAATCTCGTAATCCCTCGGATCAATCTCGGCAATCAACTCCCCCTTCTTCACGAAAGCCCCCACTTCCGGCAACACAGCCCGAATAGGTCCAGCCACCCGAAATGACAGCTTTACCTCTGAAGCCGCCTTGATCTTTCCCGGATAAATAATCGACAATTCCCCTTGGTAACTTTTCACCGTATCGGCCTGCACCGTAGCCTTACCGCATTCCTGCTTTGTTTTAGAACTTCCACAGGCACACATCAATAAAATCAACCCAAGCAAAGAAAATACAACACCTTTCATCATTTTCCAATTTTATCACTAAACCATGTTAATTTTTAACTTTTTACACTCTCTTTTATACAACAAACATGCCACAATAAAATAAAACACCATCAATATACACAACCCCCAAAATTCAGGTAACACCTCTGACAACGTGGCACCTGTATTATTAATTTTCACGAAACCGTCAATCCCGAACGAGGAAGGAAACAACTTTCCAAACCACACCCAATATTCCGGTATTGCTGACTTCGGCCAAGAAATTCCGGAAATAAACATCAACGGAACAGACGTGAACACGAATATCAAGAAAGGCATCTCCCGTTCACGACTAAAAAACGACATGGCAATAGCAAAAAAGGTACACGCCAGCAAGAACGGGAACAAAAACAACATCAGCTCCCCCCGTTCCCCCACTTGGGTCATCCCGAACAAACGAGGTACGATGAAAAATACCCAATAACTCATCACGAAATAAATAGGCAAATAAGCAAAAGCCTTCCCTAAAACTACCCGTGCCGGATGACGAAAATGCTTATTCGCAGGTAACAACAATCCTTTCCGACGTCGATCCCGCTCTGTCCCTGTAATCGTTCCCACTCCCAACAATAACGACTGCTGCACCACCAAAATCAACACCGCCGGGATCAAAAAAGAAGTGAAACCTCCCTGTGGATTGAACAACTTCACGTCCTGAATCTGTACTGGAGAAGACGCAATCTGTTCCGTGATCACCGTGGCGTACTCCATCCCCTGCACCTGTATATCCTTCCCCATAGCCAAGGAAACGTCAGTCCCAGCCGTCAACAAAGCCTTGTAATTCAGCAAAGCCCCCATATCACAATAAAGAAACACGTGAGCCTGTTCCCCCCGGGCCACGTTCTTACGAAAATCAGAGGGGATCTCAAGAATCCCGTAAATATCTTTTTTATACATCAATAACCTCGCCGCCTCCATATCCTCACAACGGGCCACCACATCCACACTCGCCGTGGCATCCCAATTCCGGATAAACTCCCGACTTAACGCTGACTTCGAATGATCCACCACCGCCACAGGCACTTCCCTCGCCACCTCATTACTATAAATAAACGTGTAGACCACCGGGTACCCCAACATCAACGCCACGAAAAAAGTCAACACGGCATGATCCCGGAACACCGCATAAAACTCTCGTTTAAAAACATAATATATATCCGTCCAAAAACCCATTTCAATTTTAGATTTAATGATTTTTGATTTTAGATTAACCCCCTCTAACTCCCCCTTTTCAAGGGGGAGGACACGCTACATTGAAAACATTGTAGCAATTTCTTGCGTCCGTTTCTCCCCCTGTGTAAGGGGGAGTTAGAGGGGGTAGTCTTTTTCATTCTAAATTCTAAACTCTAAATTTTAAATTTCAAACTCATTCCAACCTGCAACCCATAAATCGTTTTCAACGATTTATGGCAAATACTTAAACTCCAACAAATCCAACTTCAACTTCGGCAGGATAAAAATCGGCAAGAATAAATATACCATCAATGCCGCATAACTCTGCCAAGAAAATATCATCGGAATACCATTCAAAGCCTGATCCACGTATATCAAAAAATAGTGACGCATTTGGAACAAATTCGACCCGATCTGAGCCAGCTCCGGCATAGAACGCACCGGATAGGTAAAACCGCATATCGAAAATGACAACACACCCCACAAGGCACAAGCACTCAACGCGATTCTGCTCCGGCGGGTCATCCCCGTAACAAACAGGGCAAAACACTGAGAGGCTAGAATCATCAGTACCATAGCCAGAAACATCGGGAAAAATCCACTATTTAACGGGAAATGAGCATAACCATACAACATGGAAAGAGCAAGCATCCCCATCGCCGTGAAAATCAACGCCTGCGGGACAAGTTTCCCCATCAATGCCACGATAATAGAACCATTCCCCGCCTCCAACCACTCTCTTGAAGTCCTCCGCTTAATCTCCTCGCTAATACTGTACACCGTGGTAAACATCACGAACATACACAAGAATGCAGGTAAAAGGAAATTCGCCAAATAGACAGCGTAACTCAACCACGGGTTATTCAACGGGTGCGTATCCAGCACAATCGGCATCAGCTTAGCGGCGAGCAACGGCCCGCCCTCTCCCTTCGCCAGCAATAACGTTTGTTGAACCGCTCCATTCGCTAAATTTGATTGCATCCGCATATCTTTATACAACAAAGAGCCCGCTAGAAAATAAGTATCATTCGTGTAAAACGACAACACGGGCTCTCCCCCTGTCGATGCATCCCGCCGGAAGTCCGCCGGGATATAAAAAATCCCGTAAACATCCCCTCGCTGCAAAGCCTCTCGGGCCTCGCTAAAATTCGCCGTGCGCATCACCACGTCCGTCTGGGCAAACGTGTTCAACGAACGCACCAAAGAACGGGAAGTCGTGGTATTATCCTCATCCACCACGGCCACAGGCAACTTTTTCGGCAACCCCTCTTTCAACAAATCCATGAAAAACAGGAAACAGAACAAAGGTGCGAAGATCATCACAAACCAGTAGATCCGACGTTCTGCCAACATCCGGACCTCCCGTTTCATCAACACCCCCAAAGCCCTTATATTCTCACGCATAATTTAATTTTAGATTTTAGATTTTAGATTTCAACCATACAAATCAACACTCCTGATTTCACTTTAAACTCTAAATTTTAAACTTTTAATTTTTAGCTTTTAGTTTTTAGCTCTTTTCAGCACGCTCATCCCCGGTCTCAACCCCTCCACCTTCTCCGTGGGAACGGCCTTCACCTCGAAAGTCTTCGCGTCATATTGCCCCGTTGTCTTCGTCGCTCTCCAAGCGGCATAAGTACCCATATTCTTCATGTGAGTCACTTTCAATTGCACCTCCTTATTGTTCAAAGCGGGAATATACCCCGTGAACACAGTTCCCATCTTCAAGTCGCCCAGCAAATCCTCACGCACATTAAAAACCACCCACATATCCTCCAAATCCAGCACGTTCATCACGGGAGAACCCGTCCCCACCAACTCTCCCACCTTCGGGTAACGTTCAGAAATCTCTCCTGAAATCGGTGAAATCAAAAATGTCTCCTTTACATAAGAACTAACTTCTTCCACGGCACCCCTTGCCCGGTTTACCTGAGCCTCGGCCGCCAATTTATCTTCCTTTTCCGCCCCGTTCTTCGCCATTTCATACTGGGCCTTCGCTGCCTGCTCCGTGGCTAGCATCGCCTTATAATTAGCCTCGGCCTCATCACGTTTCTGCGCGGAAACCACATCATTTTCAAACAACTTTTGTACCCGGTCAAAAGACTTCTTTGCCACGTCAAGAGCCGCTTGTGCTTTTTTCCACGTTTGGAAGGCCATCGTTTTCTGTTCCTCGCGAGCCCCCTTCTGAGCCTTATCACTCAATGCTTGGGCAGCCTCTTCCGCAGCCTGCGCCTGATTAAATTTTGCCATCACCTCCGGACTATCCAAAATCGCCACCGTATCTCCCTTCATCACCTGATCCCCCTCGTCCACTAAAAAACGCTCAATCCTCCCCGGTACCTTCCCGGAAATCCGTACTTCCGTGGCCTCCGCCTCACCTTGAATCATCTCCGGCACCGGTTCCCAAAAAATAAACCCGAATATAGCAACCAAAAATACGATGATCACGATCCCTGTAAACATCAATACCTTCCCGCTTACTTTCTTTTCACTCATAACAATTAATTTAAAATTTAGGATTTAGAATGAAATGTCCCCAAATACCAAATCCAAACTATAATATCACTTTATTTATCACTCAATCAAAAATGCGAAATCATAAATCTAAAATTCCAGCGTTCCGTATGCCTTCTCCAAATAAACCTTACACAATCGAGCCTCAATCTGAGTATCAATCAGCTCCGAATTCGCCGTCAACCAAGCCGTTTGGGCTTCTAACACGTTCAGCACGGGAATCGTACCCTCCTTGAAACCCAAATTCGCGAACTTCAGATTCTCCTCCGCCCGCTCCAGATTCTTACGGGCCATCGCCAATTTCTTCGTCACCTCCTTCATTTTGAATTCCGACTGGCTCACCTGCAACTCGATCTGCTCCTTCGCCTCCTGCAACTTGTAATTCATCGCGTTCGTCTGGGCTTTCGCGTTGCGCAAACTCTTGCGTGACGCCCCCCAATGGAATATCGGGGCTTTAATCCCGACTCCCACGCTCCACATGCCGTCGAACTTCGTGCTTACCCCATCAAAGAAAGAAGGCGTGCTGCTCAAATAATTCGCCGTTAAAGCAATCGTCGGCAAATACTCGGATAAAGCTATCTTCTCCTTCTTTTTATATATATCCGTGGCCAGCTGTAAACTCGCCACCTCCGGACGTCGGCTATACACCCGTTCCAAGCTCTCCGTCGGTACCTCCTCCACGTCCGTGTCCGCCACCTCCTCTTTCAACATCACGATCGTATCCGTCGGCAAGCCACAAATCTGGTTCAACAACATCCGGGACAAACTCAACCCGTTATCCACCTTCGTTTGGACCATCTCCCCCTCGTTCAGTTTCACCCGCACGGAAAGCACGTCCGCTTTGGTTGCTACCCCCGTCGTGTACATCAACTCGACATCATGCACGAACTTCGTCAACGTCTCCACGTACTTATCCGCCAATTTCTTCCGGTTCACCAGAGAAACGATCTGCCAGTAAGCCTCGTCCGTCGAGAGAATCACGTTCTGCAACTCCTGCGACCGCTTACTCTTCGCCAACTGCTCCGACAACCCGGCAATCTGATTATAAGCCCTGATCTTCCCTCCCATGTAAATCGGCTGGGTCAGCCCGACCTGCACAATTCCTAAGTTTCGTTCGTCCACGGTCATCGCCTCCTTTGGCAACAGGGCATAATCCTTCGGGACATACTGCCCGTTCACCATCACCGGCTTCCCGTCCGAACCCACCATCAACTGATCGGGACGAAACGTGAACTTCCCGTCCGAGCCAATCGACCCGACAGGTAAATGGGCATCATCCGACAACAAATTAATCTCTTTCTGATTGCGCAAATACACGCCCATAGCGTCAATACTAGGCAAATACTTCGTGAAAGCCTCGGCTTTTTGAGCCTCACTCGCCTTCACGTCTTCATCTGCAATTTTCAGTTTCTTATTGTTCTCTATCGCCAACCGCCGACAATCCTCCAAACTTAACACCCCCTGCGCATTCGACTGCAAGATAAAGCACAGTAATACAATAATTAAACTTAATACAGATTTACATTCCGTAATCCTATTCATCACTTTCTCGTTTTTATATTCTAACTTCAAGCCTCTTCAAATTTATACTTTTCGGTATGTACTCCCGTAAAAACTTTATCGAGCTTTTACTAATGAATAAAGTTGTTCATACTGGTAACGCACCGATGATAAAGCATAAGAAATATCTTGATGCATAACGATATAATTTATCAACCCAATGCTTATGTTCAGCAAATTCTTTGCCAAAATCGACGTGTCCACGTCATCTCTTATCTCTTTCGCCCGTTTTGCCTCCAAGATAACACCTTCCAACTTCGACATCCACGAGATTTTCGTGTCACTCACCATCTGTTTAAATTCCGGGTACAAGGAAATCACCTCTACTATCAGCGAGAGACACAAAATTTCAGGAATATCACTATCCAAACGTTTTGCCCCGTAATGCCCGATACTTTCCAAATTGTGGATCGTCAGGTCAACAAACTCCCGCAACGAATGTACCCGACTCATCTCCTCGGCCCGTCGGTTATTCAACATACGGTAATACCTCGTCACCCCCTCTTTCAAAACCTCCTCCTTGTTCAAGAAATGATAATAAAACGTCCCTTTCGTCATCCCCACGGCCTTCTCCAAGTCGGTAAGCGTAACCGCCTTGAATCCTTTTTTCAGGAACAACAAAAAAGCTGTCTCGATAATCGTGTCTCTCGTTCCGTTCATTTCTTTATCAACATATAATATTGTTCAAACTGCATCCGGGTATCTGAAAACATATACTGGAAATTCGCCTGTTCCAACTCGATATTCAACATACTACTCGACACGGACATCAAGTTACGCGCCAAAACCGAAGTATCCAATGTCGCCCGAATTTCCCCGCTTTGCTTAGCCTTCAAGATAGCACGCTCCCAGTTCGCCAACCGCCTCTTGGAAATCGTGTATATCCGCTCCCGGAACTCCGGAAAGATCGGGGCCACTTCCAGCACCAGCTGGAAAAACAAGACTTCCAGTATAAAACATCCGAAAACTCTCTGGGAGGCATCGGCACTCTCCTCTTTATTCTTGATCACGAGATCAATGTACTCCCGCAGAGAAACCACTCGCTCCACATCCTTCCCACTCTCCTCCTTCATCACGCTGAAATACCGTTCCATCCCCGCCTCCAAAATCTCCTTCTTATCCTTGAAGTAATAATAAAAAGCGCCCTTGGTCAAGCCCGTGGCTTGCTCCAATGTTTTCAGCGAACAGGCCTTATATCCCCTGTTCAAGAATTGCAGAAACGCCTTTTTTACTATTTCTTCCCGAGGTTCTGTCATAATAGCTCGCTTTGTGTCAGACAAAGATACAAATAATCATACTATTTCAATAACTTCCTATTTCCATCAGCCTCCAGTATTCGCATTTGTTGAATGGCAACTTGATTCAGCTTAACAAGCCGTTCTCCTTGCGCAATTCCTTGCTCAATGAAAACAGCATTAAGGTTTTCCATATTCGAAAGACAAATAAGTTCATTGATGGAAGCGTAATCACGAATATTTCCTTTAAGTTCAGGATTTCGCTCACGCCACATTTTAGCTGTCACGCCAAACATGGCTACATTTAAGACATCGGCTTCATTCGCATAAATGATATTTGCCTGTTGAATTGTTACCTCTGATGGAATAAGATTCTGCCTAATGGCATCTGTATGGATGCGGTAGTTAATCTTGGAAAGTTCACGTTTGGCAGTCCAACCAAGTTGAGCTTGTTCTAATTCCTTCAACCGCTGAAACTCTTTCAAAAGATAAAGTTTAAATTGTGGAGAAACCCAAGAAGCAAATTCAAAGGCAATGTCCTTATGCGCATAAGTTCCACCATAACGACCAGCTTTGGCGATAAGACCTTTAGAGTTGGTTTTTTCCACCCATTGCTTCACAGATAAAATAAACCGATTCAACCCAGCCTCATTTTTAATTCCCTCGAATTCGGGGGAATTAAAATCAGGATTGTACATTTCCTCCCATATACCTAAAAACTCTATTGTATTTTTGTTACGTAGCCATTTCTCGATAAGAGCTAATCCATTTTCGATGTTACGTACCATATCCGTCAAGGAAATATAGTCCTTATCGTCATAAATGATGACTGTCACTTCTGTATTTTGAACTTTAATCTTTGTCATAAATTCAAATTATTAGTTATCAGCTACGAACTTACTAGAATTCGCTCTAAAAAAGACCGGCTTTAAATTCTTCTGTTATGAATCACATACGTAATAGCATCCACTATCTAGTGCAAATATAAAGATAAAAACTGAATATCTTAAATTTAACATTTAGATTCACGCTACCACGTGAAACTATTGTCTTCAAACAACAGTTAATAACATGTAATCCCCACGATATAAATATATTTAGCAACAAGTCATGATTACTAACGGATCAATTCTGCATATAATCATTTTAAAAAGCAATAAAAGAACTTATAAAACGCTATATATAATAGCGTTTTAATAGGGATTTAATAGCGTTCTAATAGCGCTTTACACGATAGTGATCCGGAAGTAATCATATATTCATTTTCATTTTATGTATTAAATCGGACTGAATACCAGATCATTCCACCACGACCACCTCTTCTAGTTCTTCCAGAGTCCCCGTGTGATTACTTTTCTTGTTGATCCGGTCCATAATCACGGCAATCGCACCATCTCCCGTCACGTTACAAGCCGTACCGAAACTATCCATCGCAATATACAAGGCGATCATCAACCCCTGAGCCGTCTCGTCAAATCCCAGCATGGACTGCAATAACCCCAAAGCCGCCATGATCGCACCGCCCGGTACCCCCGGGGCCGCTACCATCGCGATTCCCAGCATGAAAATAAACCCGGCCATCACCCCGAAAGAAATCGGCATACCCGACATCAACATGATCGCCATGGCACAAGCCACGATTTTCATCGTGCTACCTGACAAATGTATCGTGGCACAAAGCGGGATCACGAAAGCGGCCAATTCCCGGTTGACACCATTCTTTATCGTTTGCTCCAACGTCACGGGAATCGTCGCAGCAGAAGACTGTGTTCCCAAGGCCGTCATGTAAGCCGGCAACATATTCCGGAACAACCGGAACGGATTCTTCTTCGACACGATCCCGGCGATAAAGAATTGGATAAACAACAGAACGATCGTCAAGAAAAATATCATCACGATGATTTTCACGAATACGCCCAACACACCCGAAACCTGTCCGGAATTCGAGATGTTCAGGAAGATGCCGAAAATGTAAAGCGGCAACAAAGGAATAATCACCCCCGTGATCACCTTGTTGATAATATCCTTGAAATCCTCCATCGCTCCTTTCAACGTGGCCCCGTTAATCACTGACATTCCCAGACCTAGCGTGAAAGCCAGAACCAAAGAAGTCATCACGTCCATCAAAGGGGGCATCATCACCGTGAAATAAGGAGACAAAGGTTCCACCGCCGCCGTTTCCAGCGGTTGCAACTCGGCATCTTTCAATAACCACGGATAACTCAAGTCACTGGCAAAGTAAGTGAAGAACCCCGAAAACAGGGTAAATCCATACGCCAGCAAAGCAGTTATCAACAACAATTTCCCGGCCCCTTTACCCAAATCGGCAATGCCCGGAGCCACCAACCCCAAGATCAACAACGGGATGATAAAACCGAGAAAATTACTAAACAAACCATTTATCGTTAAGAAAATTCTTACCAGCCAACCGGGGAAGAAAAGTCCGCACGCTATACCCAAAGCTATCGCGATCACGATCTTTGGCAATAATCCTATCTTCTTTTTTTTCATACGCCCATCTAATTATATTAAAAATAACCTTACATTCGCATAACAATATAAGAATCATGAGCCTATGACAAAAGATAAATGGCATGGCCACATAGCCATCTTCGCCGCGAACATCCTCTTTGGAATAAACATTCCTATCGCCAAAACCTTAATGCCGGAGTGGATTGATCCTGTAGGCCTCACGTTCCTACGTATGTCATTCGGGGCACTCGCCTTTTGGGCGGTTTCCCTATTTACCTTAAACGAGAAAGTAAGTAAAAAAGATTTACTAATCCTGTTTTTTTGTGCCATTTTAGGTACAACTGTTAATCAACTTACATTCATTGAAGGACTTGGAATGACCTCCCCTATTGATGCCGGATTGATCGTCACGATGAATCCCGTGATGGTGATGCTTATTTCGGCATTGGTTCTAAAAGAACCGATTACTTCCAAGAAGGCGGGTGGGGTACTGATCGGGGCCTGTGGGGCGCTATTGATCATCTGGCAATCCTACACGATAAACCAAGGACACGGCGGTTCGTTGATGGGCAACCTGCTCTGTTTTATTAGCGTGGTGAGTTACGCGACTTATCTCGTGATTTCGAAACCGATCGCCCAGCGCTATTCCCCGGTCACCCTGATGAAATGGATGTTCCTGTTCTCAACGATCCTCATGCTCCCGTTCAGCATGCACGACGTGGTAAACGCTAAACTATTCTCGGCAGAAACTTCTCTAAGCGCTCTGGCCAGCCTTTTCTACGTGGTATTTTTCGCCACCTTCCTCGCTTACCTGTTCATCCCGATCGCCTTGAAACGCATCCGCCCCACGACAATCAGCATGTACAATTACGCACAACCCCTAGTAGCCGCCACCCTCGCCATTCTCATGGGGCAGGATAAGCTAACTTGGGATAAACCTGTTGCTGCCTTGCTGGTGTTCACGGGAGTCTATCTCGTGACGCAGAGTAAAGCCCGGGCGGATATGGGCAACGGGGCGAAGTGATCGTTACCGACCTCTATTGCAATTTGAAACTGATGGGTACGGTCATGCTTCTTCTCACGTACTTCTGGTGGAGCGGGCACCATGCGGGAATAAATTTCGGGGCTGATTTCACGATCCGGACAGCCTCCACATTAAGGCTGTAGGCACCACCTTTCACGACTTGCACGTTTGAAACAGACCCGTCAAGCTCCACGGTGAAACTGACAACAACCTGACCTTGCCAGTTATTTTGTAGTGCATCCTTCGGGTATTTCACATTCTCACCAATCCACACGGCAAAATTCCCTTGAGCGAACAAGGGTGCTCGCACGTAATGCACGCATTTAAATTCATCCTTCTCGATCACCTGGCCGGGGGAACGGGAAACGGCAGGTAAGATATATTTCATAAAATAACGAACATGATCGTCTCGATCCATCACCTCACGTAATTTTGCCTCTTTCAGAATATTCAGATGGGCAAATTTCGGGGTAGCAACGATGTATTTATGAACAAATTTCTTGGGCCCGATTTCTTTCAACATTTTCATTTCCATATCATAAAAATGACGGAACACGCTCTCCAAAACGTTAGCTGTCGTTTTTTGTAACCCCGCATGCTTGATCACGTCAATCGCATACAGGGGAGCGTATTCATCCGCCCGCTCCACTCCCATACACCGCCAGTTATAGGTTCCCCTATCGCCTTTACGATATAATGCCATCCGTTCCTTCAAATGTTCCGGATTCTCCTCCTCCTGAATCTCCGACAAAGGAATCTTTGCTTCCTCATCCAGCATTTGAAGATAGTTTTCATACGATAGTGAATTCGTCCGACTAATTGACACTTGGGCAAAAGCACTAGCGGACAGCACCCAGAAACATAACGAAAGCATAAAACCTTTCTTCCTTAAACAACTAATAACAAACGCCATAGAACACAATTTAATTCAGTATTATCTTTATTTTACAAAAAACTATTGAAGTTGGAAATTTATCGGAGCTGTATAATAAACAGCTACTTTCCGTTTATGGATCGGACATATCACCGAAGCGAAAGAGGGCAACCGGCGCATGACCCGCACAGATTCCGCATCCAAGCTCGGGTCCACACTTCGAACCACGTGAACATCGGAGATACTCCCATCCGTATTGATCAGGAAACCCACGACCACCTTCCCCTGAATATTACGCTCCTGTGCCATTATCGGGTACTTCACTTCTCTTACAATCCAGTTCTGTATCCCCCCGATTCCCAGTAAAGAAACATTCAGATGATAAAAACATTTACAGGAACAAGGCTCGTTATCGTCGGGCTGGTGGGAGATTCTCATTTCTTCCATCAAATCACGGAAATACAACGCGTGTTGTTCGGGATTCATACATTCCCTTATTTTCGCCTCTTCCAAGATATTCAAATGAGCGAATAACGGTGATAATTCCGCATATCTTTTCATCAGATCCTTCTTACCCATTCTCTTTATCAGTTTATCTTGCTCAAGGCTTTTCCATTTGTACACGGCCTCCAATTTTTTCTGTTGTCCTTTATTCAACTTGTACTCCCGAACAAAACCCGCAGACGCTCTCACATTATACGACGGACTCATCCTATCAAGTGCCAATTTCAAAGCTCTTCCCCCACCCCTCAGGAATTGTTGTTTCTGTGCCACGTACATCTGTATGATTGCCGGATCCGTCTCTTCCTGAATATTTTCCAATGGGACCTTTCCTTCCCGGTCTAACATGGCAATAAACTCATCATACGAATAAGGTTCAGCCACGGCATAAACCGTCGTGTTGCCATCCGACCGCCCCGACGCATTCAAGATCCCTGCATTCAAAATACAACAAAATAGAATCACGTACAATTTATACCACACCTTAGAGGCAATCTCAATTATTTCCATTTCTAGCACAATTTGAACATACAATCTGTATAAAAGTACAAATAAAATGGAATAATCACAATAATTCCTCCAAATAATAAAAACACAGCATTTTCACCCGTATACAATTATCTTGAAAAATATCGCTTATTTTCTTGGTTCTTCTTATTGGGAACAGACGCAAAAGTAGTAAACTAAAAAATACTGTAATGTTTCATGAAACATTACAGTATTTCTTCCAAATAGTTCGTTCGAAGTAATCGGACTTCTCGACGCAGTTGCTTCAGTTCCTGCTGCATTTCGTGCATACGTCCCATCAACTCGTGGATAACACCGATTCCTTCCGTGTTGACAGACAAATCTTCATGCCACCGGACAAATCGTTCCAAGTCCTGTAATTGCGAACCAAGCAAGTAGCGTTCACCATCGACAACCTGAATATCAATTAGTCCATCTTCTTCCAAAGACACGATAAACAACGGATCCACGTGACTTTTCTGACAGTATTCCCTGACTATAATTAAATCTGTTTCCATAACTCTTCCCTTTAGCTAAGTTTTTGTAATTCTTGGAATAACTCCTTCTGTTTTTCCGTCAAATTTGTCGGAATCTCCACAGAATAAGTCACGATTAGATCACCGAACTTTCCTTCTTCCTTGTAAACGGGAAAACCTTTTCCCTTCAACCTTACTTTCGCCCCGTTCTGGGTTCCGGGTTTTACCTTCAATTTTACTTTACCATTCATTGTATCCACCACCTGTTCTCCTCCTAAAACAGCCGAGTACAGGTTTAAAGGAGCCGTCACGTACAGATCGTTTCCTAAACGCTTGAACACGGGGTCTTCCGCGATCACGAATGTGATATACAAGTCTCCCGCAGGTCCCCCGTTTACACCGGGTCCGCCTTGTCCTTTCAATTTAATCGTTTGCCCGTCAGCCACCCCGGCCGGAACGGTAATACGTATATTTTTACCATTTACAGCCAACACCTGTTTGTGTGTCTGTGCGGCATCATGGAATGACAAATGCAATTCAGCATTGTAGTCCTGTCCTCGGAATGCGGCAGACCTTCCTCCACCCCGACGGGAACCGAATAACGACTCGAAGAAGTCCGAAAACTCGCCATCCCCGCCCATGCCGGAGAACCCGCCTTCCGATGACCAATGAACTCCACTCCCGAAACCTCCACCGCCTTGCTGTTGGTAACGCTGTTTCTGGGCCTCAAACTCGTCGGCATGTTTCCAGTTCTCTCCATATTGGTCATACTTCTTCCGTTTCTCCGGATCACCCAATACCTCGTTCGCCTCGTTAATCTCTTGAAAACGTTGCTTGGCATTCGGGTCGTCCGGATTCAAGTCCGGATGATACTTTCTGGCCAGTTTCTTAAAAGCCTTCTTGATATCATCCTGCGAAGCACTTTTATCAACTCCTAAAATCTTATAGTAATCTATATAGGCCATACTTTTATAATTTATACATTCTATAATATGTCAATACAAACTACGTACCAACCTTTGATATACGTTCTGAACTGACGCATTGTTACGACCGAACTGACAATGTGGCAACAAAAAAAGGGGCTGAATTCAGCCCCTTTAGTATACAATAAAAATATTATCAATGCCGTAAGATATAATTCTCAAAATACAATTTGAACCGATCTTTCAAAAGGTCTTTAATCTTTAGCATCTTGTCCATCTCGATCTTTCTCATCTCAAGTTCGGATTCAACAAAATGACTGATAAACTGATCTGTTCCCAAACTTTCAATCAGTTGAATCTTCGTGTTAATCTCGTCCTCGTAGATTTTTGTCAACTCCTTCACGTCATTCTTTTTCAGCTTCAACACTTTTGTTTGAGCCTTTACCGTACTATCAATTTCACCCTTAATCGTCTGACTCTTTTCCAACAATAATTTACGCAACGTGGCATCATCTCCCAATTGCTCCTTGAAAGCATTCACCCGGCGAGCCATATCTTCCAAACTCATTTTCTCCCCTTTCTTCAGCATTTCCTGTTCTTCCTCCAAGTTTTTCAAATATTGCTCATAAGTCAACTCGGTCTCTTGTGGCGTATATTTGAACGTGATCGGTAAAGTCTTTTCAAAACGTACAGCCTTTCCCCCCGACATAGCCGGTTTCCATTTCGGCATTCCGGAGATCACCCGAAGTGCTTCCGCATCCAAAAGCGGATGGGCAGAACGAACCACTCGCACGTGAGACACGACCCCATCTTTCTCAATCACAAAAGTCACGAACACCCGCCCGTCAATTTGGTTGGCATACGCCTCTTCCGGGTATTGCACGTTTTCCCCTATCCATTGATTCAAATTCCCGTTAAATTCCGGCTGAACTTCGGCAACTACCATAATTGTCGTATCTTCATCCATTAACCGCACGTCCCTGTCCAGTGCCATTACCGGGGTAGCCAGCCACCCCAAACCAAGCATACAACCCATAACAAGCGTTGCCTTAGCCCAATTGTAGTTTTTCTTCATACGATGTTTATTTGTCATTAAGTTACTCTATCCTCTTGCTAAAATAAGGTATAAAGCTACAATTATTATTAGAAATTTGAATATTTAATCTTGCTTTTTTTCTCGTCATTAATTGACATAAACACTGAAAATTTGACATAATATCAGTGACAAAAAGTCCTCAAAATCCATTGGCACATGCTTTGCATTAACTATAATCGAATGCAGGTTCACAAAGAACCTGAATCCAATTAAATGATAATGTTGAATTTAAAGATAGGAGACTAAAATTATGATGCCTGTAAGAAGAACTCAAAATTGGTTACCAAGTATCTTTAATGATTTCTTTGATAACGAGTGGATGACAAGAGCAAACGCAACCGCACCAGCGATCAACGTAATCGAATCCGAAAAAGATTATAAAGTTGAAGTTGCAGCTCCGGGTATGACAAAAGAAGATTTCAACGTTCGCATAGACGAGGATAACAATCTAGTAATCTCCATGGAGAAAAAGAGCGAGAGTAAAGAGGAGCAAAAAGAACATCGCTACTTACGCCGGGAGTTCTCATACTCGAAATTCCAACAAACCATGATCTTACCGGATGACGTGGATAAAGAGAAAATCGCTGCCGGGGTTGAACACGGAGTTCTAACCATCGACTTGCCGAAACTATCTCAGGAAGAGATTAAAAAAGCAGAGAGAACCATTGAAATTAAATAAAGACAGGTAACCAATGAAAGAAGCGATCGAACAATTCGATCGCTTCTTTTTTATTCCCTGTGTTCTAATACCTTAAAATAATCTTACCGTTGTAATGGGAAAGTCAATACTTGCTCTTTGTCTTTCTTCACGTCTGATTTATTAATCTCGATGTTCTCAACCAAGATTGAAGACGGGTATATTAAAGAAGATAGTAATTGACCGTTCAAAATATAATTGCTTACATTTTCCTTGCTGGAAATATTCAACATACGTTTCAGATTTATCAATGTCAATCCACTCACATCACCGAAACGGACTTGAGTTTCCTTACCATCCAAATCTACCCGATAGATACGAGAAGCTTTACCCGCTAAACTCCGCACGATATAAGCATACTTCAAACCTTCTTCTTTAGCAGCTTTAATCAATGCGCTCTTCATCTTTTCCGGTTTCGTTCCTTTCTCCACTTCAATATGAATGGTACCCGGAGCCGTGGAAAACATTCCATTTCTACTGGACAACAAGAAACGAGAACTACCCGTTGATTGAGGAGCGTACAAAGTCGGGGTACACCCATTCAACATGCTTTTGAAAATACCATTTTCAACCAATGTCATCTCTTTGGCAGGCACGATACCCTCTGCATCAATATTATAAGCTCCTAACAAAGAAACTCCATTATACTTATCCAAAGAGCTGTAATTTTTGATAGAAACTCGATTGTCTACAATCTTCATTCCCAAACGAGCATCTAACGTTTTCATCGGTTGAGCCCGGTCGGTATCGGGTTTACGATAAGCGAAGAGAGCTCCTCGTTTCAAGAAGTTACTTATAAAAACAGATGAACAAGCACCATCCTCAAGCAACACCGGACCTGCATAATATTCTGTAATTGCTGGCGCATTCTTCAACTTGATCAAGTTATCGGCAAAAGCCTTAACCCCTTTCTTTAATTCATCCAAAGAAGGCAAATCATCCGGACGAGCAACAAGCACGGAATATGCATCATCAATCCGAACGCCATCTTCTGTCATCACGTAAGCAGAGGCAACCAAGCTTGCATAACGTAACGGTTCTTTCAGCACAACCCCATCCGTGGTAGACTTGTACACTTCCATTTCCTGTCCGGTAATAGCCACGGATGAATCATAAATATCCTTATAGTCCTTGAAAATAGCAGATAATTCTTCTACAATATTCTCTAATTTTGCTCTATCAATCGTGTAAGCATTTTTCGGTTCCTCGATCCGGGTAACGGCATCCACCTTCTGTTGATCCTTCACGGCAGTTTCTTCGGCAGTCTTCGGGTTCGCCTTCAAATAAGCGTCCTTCATCGCTCCTGCCTGCAAAGACCATTTATACATGGCATCTGATCCTAACCAGAAATTTCTCCGGATTACATCATAATCAGCCTGTTCCGGCATTCCGGCCTGAACAGAAGCACATACATAATTAATATCATTATTATGATCGTAATCTCCCAAAAACATCTGCACCCCACCAACGGCACTCCAAGGGGACTCGTAAAAATTAGTAACACCACCTAACGCACCCACAACCTCAAACTGATGTGTACGTCCCAAAGTATAAGACAAGTAATATGGTTTCTGCATACCCGGCAACATCAATTGCTCCTTACTACGTTGCATCTCATCCTGCATAGCCTTAAAGATCACCTGATCCTGCTCATTCTGTGCGGATAATGATCCTGCCAACAGGAAAAACAATATAATCGATAATATATATTTCATTTTTATTCTAAATTTAAAATTTACGACCGAAGAACTCCAAGCCTCAATGATTTCGATCTATTCATTTTCAGTTTTCAATTCTCCATTTCATTTGTTCTGCGGAGCCGGTAAGATCGGGGGTAAATCTCTTGACTTCTGTCTACGTTGAGTCTCGATCTTATTTACCAGAATCATTGGGGAACTAGCCGTTACAGGCACCCAACCGGATTCCGCACCACACTCTCCCGTGAACACGCTGGGAGCATCACCTCCACATACAATATTAGAGAACATGGATAACGGGGTTCCAATCAAATCCACCCCACGAACCAACTGGTCCGGACGTCCGTCTACATAGATTCGGTACACTTCCAAGGGAGTCACGTTAAATGAATTCAAACTACCACCTTCCCCGGTCAACGTGAAACCACTGGTTACTTCTTTAAAATAGTACCCGTATTCTTTTCCTTGTTTTTTAGCCTCTTCAATCAACATGGAACGCAATTCAGCCTCCGTGTGAGGTGCTGTTGTCTCCACCACCAAATTAGATTGACGGGATACAGGATCACCACCTCCGGCAGTACGTCCATGCCCATTACTATGCGGGAATCCATCCAACGGCACGCGGCTCATCAAGAACTCTCTCAAAATACCGTCTTTCACGACATCAACCCGGCGAGCTTTCACTCCCTGATCATCATACAAATAAAAACCATTCAACTCTTCCCCGGCATAACTACGCAAAGTCGGATCGCAATACACTTGAAAGTCTGCAGGCAAAACCAACTCGCCTACTTTCTTCTTAAAAGTTTCACCACCACCTTTCAAACGGTGACCTTCAATACGATGACCGAAAATCTCGTGGAAGAACACCCCACTAGCCGGACCGGACAAAATAGCGGGTCCCGTGTAAGGATCAACAACCGGAGCATCACGCAACACGGTCAATCTTTTTACCATATCCTTAGCGTCAGCAATCATCCGGTCATTAGACGGAAGGTCCTTCGGATCGTATGCAAAGTATGACATATTCAACGGTAACTCCATACCGTCTTCTGCCTTCATGGAAGCACTAATCATGATTCGTGCATATGTTCTATTCTGCACAACTTCAGTTCCTTCCGTATTTACAAAATAATTCCGAAGCACTCGGAACGTCAAACTAACATCACCCGATTGTAATAACGGATATGCTTTAAATACCGCAGAAACTTCATTCAAACGTTTTTCCCAAGCAGCTTGGTCAACCGTCAACTTCTCAGCAGGAAGAGGTGCCTCGTAATATTTCTCCACCGGAGCCGCAGAGAATGAAGGAGCTTTATCCTCATCAGCAACACTCACCTGACTTTGAGTTTTCGCTCTCTGGTAAGCCTCCACGGCAAAATCATAACGTTTCATTACTTCAGCCCAGATTGCCTGACGAGTTGCATCAGCACCTTTTTCATCATCCAATCCCAAATAAGCCACCCGTACATTACCACGTTGATCTGCCGGGGCACCCATTGCATTATATTTAAAATTATCTAAAATAGTATCTCCCACCCGAATTTGTGGAACCATTGAACGAGAATGTTGTTCCACGGACATCATCGTGGCCCCGAAAGAACTCGAAATATTCACCGTCCGATCATCCATCACCCTAAAGTTCATGTGATAGGGAGGATTCTCCTGTTTCTGCAGCTCTTGCATATCAGCTGCCAACTCCTGTTTCAATAGTTGCAACAACTTATCCTGTTCCTGCGCATACGTTGTATGCACCGATAACAGCGAGAAGATACAACTAACAATAATCAATCCTAATTTTTTCATCTCTAATTGTTTTAATCATTTAATTTTTTGATCTCTGAAGATCACGCACTATTTCCATCAACAAAATTATAGTTCTCATTTTGTTATTCAAAATGAATCTACATTAATTCTTTGTTAATTCTTCCCTTTTCAGCTGTTAACTTTGTTAATTTAGTTTCTAAAAAACGGCTCTAAAAAAAACTCTCACAAACCAAAATATATCCACAACTCTCAAACAATATAAAAAATCATAAGGATTCATTTGTTCATTTTTACAAATCAACAAATGAATCCTTAAAACATCCTATTCTTCCGAACGTTGATATAATATTAAAACTCTATCTTCTTTTTCTTCTAAACAATAATATAACACAACCAACCACAAGTAATAGTGGAACAATCCACATTATAACTATTTTTATGGTAGAGACTCCATCTTGAGAAACCACAACTTGATCATCAGGGGGATTTACTCGATTAGCATCAACAGGAAATTCTTCGTAAGACATATTACGGAATGTTTCCGTTATCAAGGTAAAATTCGAACTTCTAAAACCGGCCCTATTCTGCGAAAGCTCCAACGTACTAATACAATCAGCATCTCCAATCACAAAAATACGCTGCTCCTTATTCTTCACTAAACGAGTTAGATACAACATGATTGAATTAGAACGTTCCACCTCTCCAGCATCTGGGTTTAACACAGACTTTTCATTAATAAAATCAGTCGTTTCCTTCTCGATCCAAGATCCTTTACTTGCACTAGCCAAGACTTCTGTTATTTTAAATCCTTTCGTCGTATCAACAATTTCGATTGCGCAAGCTGAAGGAGTTATGATAGAATAACCTCGACGAAAATACTTGATATAGTTTTCTGAAACGATAGCAGCACCTTCTTTTATATCCGCAGCAATAATATCATCCAAATGAATCTCTGAAGGAGACACTATAATACCATCCGCAAAACGTAATCCTAATTTTTCAACAACTGGATTCATAAATTTCTGACGCTTAGGTTCTCCTAATATAAATAAATTTCCTCCTCGTGCCAAATAAGTATCAAAATTACGAGATTCCTCCTCCGTTAGATCACTTCTCATATCTGCTAGTACCACAATATCAATATCCTCTGGCACTGGTTGCCCTAATGATATTTCACGTATCCCGAATCCACTATTTATTAATGAATAACGGAATGTCTTATTCGACGCAAAAGCCCCGTACCCTTTTTCGCCCAAATCCATGCCACTTCTCTCTTTATGCCCGGTAACAAAACCAACCACGGGAGCTTCCTGAAGTAAAGTCTTCAACGCTGTAGAGATCTGTGCTTCATAAGGATAAACACTATTATCTTGATAAATACGCAAAATTGCCTTTTTCCCATTCGCAGCAGTAATCACCCGGGTAAACCGACCATTTTCTCCAGAAATATCATCTTTCTTTAATACCTCATCCAAAGGTAGAAAACGTTTAGGATTGTATCCAGAATACCTACATTTATCCTCCACGATCTGTTCTAGGGTCATCGTATCATAAGCAGCCTTCGCATAGGGCATATACCCTTTAGCGTAATAATAAACATATTCAAGTTTTGTTTCTGGTTTGAATCGCAAATATTGCTCAAATTGAGCTATATCATCAATTCTATTTCTTGGAGCACCTCGATCATAGGTCTCATCCAAATAGTTCACGTAAGTGGTAATCGTCAAGTCTCCTTTCAATTGTTCAAGAATCTGCTGGCTTTCCTCGGTTAACGTGTTCATCTTAGTTGCCGTTGAATCATAATAAATACTGAACTTCGGTAAAGACGAGATGTATCCTAAGGCCAACGCTATCAACAGCACGAAACTGTATTTCAACGAAGTTTTCCACTTGGCTAATCGCAATCTTTCTCCTTGTAACTTAATTACAGAAAGTCCTAAGAACATGAAAATCACCAAAACGAAATACAACGTATCCTTGGAACTGATCATCCCGTCAATAAATACTTTCGAGCGCCCAGATATAGCCAACCAGTAGGTGATATCCCGTACAAAATCATATTCTTGCCCGACACCACCAATGAAATTCAATATGGCAAGAATAGCAAGTGTCCCCACTACAGCAACAACCTGATATTTCGTGATTGTCGACATAAACAACCCGATAGCTCCATATGCCAAAACCGTCAAGAAAACACCCAACACTCCGGTTAACATCAACGGGACATCCGGAGCCTGCACAGAAATACACGTACTGATAACCGGCCCCATCAAAATCACACACAACAGCAAAGCATAAACTACGACGGCTAAGAATTTACCCAAAATAATCTGCAAATTCGACACCGGTGACGAATACAATAATTTTATAGATCCACTGCTCAATTCACGACTCATCAGCCCCATCGTGAACAACGGAATATAGAGATATAAATTCTCCAACAAATTGGAAAGAATTCCCGTGTATCCACTAAACAAAGAGGAAGTCACCGCAAACATCCGATAACCCAATTCTTGATTTTTAAGTTGTAAAGCGAGAGTATCACTGTAAGCCATACCTACCTGAAAACTAAAAACTATCAAGATAAGCCATGCAATAGGAGAGAAAAACAGAACTCGAAGCTCTGATTTTGTAATCCGTATAATCGTTCTCATTCTTATAATCTTTTAAAATAACGTATTATTATATTAACACCCGTCACGCATCCTTTCCGGACAATTTGGCAAACACCTTATCCAAGGACTCCTTCTCCAAAGAAATCTCCCGTAAATGCCATTGATTCGAAACCGCCTGTTCTACCACCCGTCTAATAATCGAATCATCCCCCTTAAAATGTAAACGGATACGGGTATTCGTCAACCGCTCCACCCGCACGACGCCCTCTATCTTCATCAACTCTTCCGAAGAGGGAGCGTTGTGCATAATCGTAAGTAAAGCGCTAGGAGACATATATGTGTTAAAAGCATTAATCGTACCTTCAAACACTTTCTGTCCATGTTCAATCATCATAATATAGTCACAAACGGCTTGCACCTCGGGTAATATATGAGTTGAAATCAAAACAGCCCGATCCTCTGCGATTTCTTGGATCAAACGTCTAACCTCCATAATTTGATTCGGATCAAGCCCATTGGTCGGTTCATCAAGAATCACAAACAAAGGGTTATGAATAATCGCCTGCGCAATCCCTACACGTTGTTGGTATCCCCCGGAAAGATTTCGAATCTGTCGTTTGCTAAAATGTGTTATTCCACACTTTGCTTTAGCCCTCTCCATCGCCTCAGGAATCTCCTTTTTAGGCATCAACCGGATATCCGCACAATGATATAAATATTCGTCTACCGTCATCTCCGTGTGAAGAGGAGCTTTTTGAGGTAAAAAACCGATAAACTTCTTCGCCTCAATCGGACGCTCCCTTAAATTTATACCATTAATAAAAACATCCCCCTCCGTTTGTGTTAACACGTTGCAGATAATATTCATTGTTGTGGATTTACCCGCTCCATTAGAACCCAATAACCCAAACACGCCATTCTCCTTTATCGCAAAATTGATATCTCGAATAGCCCAATCTACACTATATTTATGAGATAGATGTTTAACCTCCACTATTTTATTTAACATACATTCAAATTTTAATGTGAAAACATACCTTCTATAGCTCTACTTACGTTGTCTCCTATATATAATAGAAATACCCGAAATAGCGAGAGAAAGAGGGAAGAGTACCATAAAAAATAATTTAATCCAAAATCTCCAGCCGGGAGACAGATCAATATGATTATCTATTGCCGCAATGCGTTCCGTATCTATCGGGAATACATCATCTGAAAGCCAACGGAATGAACCAGAAATAATCTCAATATTATTCACCTCCATCCCTGGACGTGACAATCCAAATTCTTCATTCGTGATAAAATCACTATCACCAGAAATCACGATACGTTGTTCCTTATCACCAACTTTACGTCTCAAATATATCAATGTTGCATAAACACCTTCCTTCTCTCCGGCTTCAGCATTGCAAATGAAATCACCATCTACAAGATCTTTCGTTTCATATTCGACCCAAGCCTTATCACCCGTTTCCAACACGGGATAAACCTCAAAATCCTTCACATCCGAATAATCCAATGCCAAAGATGAAGGCACCGATACACCATATCCAAAATCACGCATACGGGCAAATGTTGAATGTTTCTCAACAGCCTCCTCCGTGTAAGTCGTTCTCAAAACAACAGGAGAACCTAACTCGTTCGGACAAGCCAATACTCCATCCGAGAAACGAACTCCTAAAGAAGCCGTCAATTCATTCATGTTTTCACTTCTTCCATACTCCCCTAAAATCACCATATCCCCTCCTCTTGCCATAAAATCCTTCACGTTAGCCAGTGCTTTTTCCGATAAAGGTTCTCGCAAATCTGAAATAACAAGCACTGAAATATCATCTGAAACCTTCTCGTGATCCAAATCAATCTCTCGCGTGTCAAAACCTTGATTTAACAATGAATAACGGAACCATAAATCTTTCGCAAATAAATAGAAACCACGTCCTCCATAATTATTAATACTCCGTGAACCGTATCCCGTAGAAAAGGCTACCATCGGAGCTTTAGCCACGAAACGTTTCAACATAGCCGTAATTTCAGTCTCTCGCGGATGACGCTGGTTATCATTAAACAACCGCAAAAACGCTTTTTTACCATCTTTTTGTTCTGCAATACGAACAAACTGATAGCCTTCGCCACTTAAATCAACAACCTTATCAATCTCCTCCGGAGATTTAAACATTTTAAAATTCAAATCACTAATCTTACAAAGAGCCTTAGCACGCTCTTCATCAGTCATATTCGGATATTGTGCATCAAGATCTGGATTACTTGCATGATGGTAATAATATACATATTTCATCTTGATATCCGGTTTGAAACGCACATAACGTTCAAAACGTTCAAAATCCCAATTCCGGTTAAAAGGTAATCCAGCGAAATAATCTGGAGCTAAAATATTCACATATGTTGTAATGGTGAGTGGTTGAGTTAATTTCTCCATCACCTCTTGGCTCTCCGGAGACAACGTGTTACTCTTCGTGTAAGTCCCGTCATAATACAACTTTGCCTCTGGCAAAGAAGTCAAATAACCCAACAACAACGCCGTTACGATAATCGTACTATATTTTAGAATTTTCGTACGCAAAGACATGATCTTCTTCTCCGTGTTTAATTTCAGTACAGAGAGCGAAAGAAACAATCCGATTACAATCAAAAAATACATCACATCCGCACTAGGCAGTAATCCCTCAATAAAAGAAATCGAACGTCCATAAATTGACAACCAAAAAGTAATATCTCGGACGAAATCAATTCCTTGACCAACATCTCCGATAAAATTCAATACAGCTAAAACCGCCAGCGTACCCACTGCCGCTACCACTTGATAGGCCGTAAGTGTCGACATAAACAACCCGATCGCTGAATAAGCCAAAATCAAAAGATAGATTCCCAACATTCCGACCAAAAGCATGGAAATCTGGAAATTTTCAATTGTCAACCAAGAGAAAAGCACGTTCAACCCGATAATACTCATCAAAGCTGCACCATAACACATCATGGCTAAATACTTTCCAAATATAATTGAAGAGTTCTTCACCGGAGAGGAATATAACAACTTGATCGAACCCGATTGATACTCACGGCTCATCAACCCCATTGTGATCAACGGGATATATAAATAAAGGTTACGTAAAATCGGTTTTAAAATACCCGTCATCCAACTATTATAAATCGCAGACGACACATTCCATAATCCGCTACCCAGAGATTGAGCTCTCAACTGACTATCAAAAACATTTGCATAATCATACCCTATCAACAAGGCAAAAATAATCAACACCAACCAAGCTACAGGAGAATAGAACATAGAACTCAGTTCTATTTTAGCCACTCTAAACGTCTGTCTTATATTACTATTTAATTTCATATTCACGCTATTTTACTTTTCCGGATAATTGTGCAAAAATCTGATCCAAACTACACCTTTCAACCACAAGCTCTTTCAAATTCCAATCATTCATTACGCTCGCTTCAACATATTTCTCCGTAACCGTATTATCCTCGTTAAAAAATATTCTAAAACGGTTTTCCGACAACGCCTCCACTCCCTTGTTTGGAGCCAACCGGACAAGCACCTCCTTTCCCGGAGAATTATTCAACTCAATAATAAAACTATCAGGAGCGATATAATTATCAAAATCTTCCATAGACCCAGAAAACACTAAATGACCATTATCAATCATTTTTATATCATTACATATCGCTTGCACTTCAGACAATATATGGGTAGACAATAACACGGAGTGTTCTTCCGCAATCTCTCGAATCAGGTTACGAATATCCACAATTTGATTCGGATCCAGTCCATTTGTTGGCTCATCCAGCACCACAAAACTTGGATTATGAACAATGGCCTGTGCAATCCCCACCCGCTGTTGATATCCTCCAGAAAGATTCTTGATCAAACGATTACGAAAATGCGCAATCGAACAACGTTCCAAAGCGATATCAACAGCCTTATTCACTTCTGACTTATCCATCAAACGCAAAAAAGCTGCATTCTGCAAATACTCCTCCACTGTCAAATCCGTATACAGAGGAGGCTGCTGAGGCAAAAAACCAATATACTTTTTAGCCTCTACAGGATTTTCTCGTAAATTAATGCCATTAATAAAAACTTCCCCTTCTGTCTGATTCAAAACTCCACAAATAATATTCATTGTAGTTGACTTGCCGGCTCCATTAGATCCCAGTAAGCCCATCACCCCCTTCTTAGTGATATCAAAACTAATATCTTTTATCGCCCATTGCACACTATAGCGATGAGACAGATTTTTTACTGATACAATCGAACTTCCCATATTTACTCTTTATTAGGGATTTCTTGCAGGCACATACGACCTGCAAGAAAAGTATCCCATCCTAATTTATCCCTGATTAATAATTCCAATGATCTAATTGCTTATATTGGATATCCACTATCCGACCCACTCTCTGGTCTGCCGGATAGGCTCCTTTCGGGTAAAGCACTTTTTTCTCCTCTGCCACATTTTTGGCTTCACGAATAAACAATATGTAGAATTCCCCATTCTCAAGCCCCACAGCCATATGTTTGTTGTACATTGATTCAGCATTAATTGCTGTCACCTTTGCCCCAAAACTCTTATACAAGACTACCGAATTCTTCGGGTTTTTAAGATCTAGGAAGTAGACATTATTGCCCGCCCCAAAGAACGCATACTCCGGCTTATCCAACGGCACAGTCACTGTTGACGGCACCTCTGGCAACCCTTTTATCTCGTGTAATAACACCTCTTGTAGCACCGGACGAGCAGAAGATCCCTTCAAACGAATCAATTCCAAAAATACCTTATCAGTACTTTCCTCTCTCAACAATAGATAAATTCCATATTGATTTGTCCAATCTTCAAGCGCCCCATATCCAAACATCCCCATCTTAATCAACTCGTAACCTTCCATATTATCTAGTGGAACAATCACATCCTCCTCTGTGTTCTCAATCCCCCGGGCTGGCAATGCTACAAATCTGCCGGCTCCAGCAATATCATCCCAATAATCGCTATTCACCGTGTAAAGCATCCGCTTGTTCTTTCCATCATACACTACGGCATATCCCGTACGATTTGCCCGATAAAATCCACGGGCCACCCGACATTGCTCCAACGTCTCTCCTTCAAAAGAAAGCGGGGTCTGCAAGAAATACTCGGAATTGTATACAGTCGCTACTGCCCGAAAACGGGAGTACAACTGTCCCTTCTGATCGGCCAGTACATCCACCCGGTCCATGAACGTACCGGGATAAATAATTGCTCCCGCTGGGTAGACGCCCCCATCAAACGATTCCACCATGTCAATCTGTTTCTCGAATGATTCTCCACTTAAATCCACAGCACCACTCTCTTGGAACACGCAAACATTACCGATTATCGTCTCATAATCTACCTGCGCCCGAAAATGCTCCTGTAGTGCAATAGGACCTGTTCCCAATTTTCCATCATTTGCCATGACGTAAACATCGTCATAGAACTTCACTTTTTTAAACTCTTCAGCATCACTATCATACTCCAAATTCGAAAAGTAAGACAAGCGTGATTCGCCTTCCACATCCGACAAAATCATCCACGAATAATTATTCTCAAAAATCCCCACCACGTCAAGTGATGCACGATTCATGTACGTGATGCCATATTTGGTATCCGTCACCTCCAATACCACCTTACCGTCTTTAAAAATAGTGTCCACCGCCCAATTAAAATCACGTTGATTCCACTCCGGTCGCGTATTCCCGTTCACGTACCAGTTATACGTGTAGCGGTCTGACTCCTCCGGAAGTTCAAGATTGAAATCGGGCGTAATACTCAATGATTCCCCAAAAGTCACCGAATAAGTTGGTTTTTCGAAAGTAATTTCCAATTCATTGATGTTTTTGTAATCATAATTTCCCTTATCTTCATAGCAACCGGACATCACAGCTACCACAAACAATAAAAAAGTTATATATATCTTCTTCATACCATCTTTCCATTTACAAATTAATACATCGGGATCTCCATCGGGTCTCCATTTTCTTCTTTGATATTATTGGCGAGGATGTACGCTTTCGTTTTCAATGCAATTTTTCGTTTTTCGGTATCACTAAGGCCCTCAAATGTCGAGAATCCCTCATTAGCAGCAATTATGGTCTCCAACTTCTTGAAAGAATACTTGCCAAGATATGCATCCGTAACTTCTTGTGTCCACCACAACGGTATTACTTCTTGATCGTTAAATCGAATCTTCACGTCCGAATATCCCGTGTAACCCAAACCAAAATTCTCGTTTGCCACTAACCGCAACGTTAGGTACACTTGTTTATCTTTCAACGACGGAGCTTTTTTCAACGTTACAGGCAACACATCCGAAGCCATCCCCTTATGAAACATCAGTTTTTCCGGAAGCGAATACTGATCCCCAGTAGCAGTTGTCAACGAGTCCACCACGCTCACCCGGTATTCCGTGTCCTCCTCCAACAATGCACCGATCAACTTGATCTGAAACTCGTGCGTCAACTCTGTCTCTCCCACGTAATGTGAAAAAGAGTACCCCACAGTATCGATCCGTTCCCGAGCAGTGGCCGACGTTTGTTTCCAACGTTCAAAAAATAACGAACGATTCGCATGATATGTTTCTATCTCCTGCTTGTCGCAACTCACTAAACTCAATGCCGCAAGCAGCCCCAGCAACAAAGTATACATTATATCTTTATTTTTCATAATTTCTGCTACAATAATTAATGAATATTTTCACTATCTGGCGTGGGAACTACAAATGAATCTAGATTCATATCCTTAATCAGCTTTTCTCCATATTTCTTGTAATAAAAGAAAGTTTGTCCCTCGGCGAAGAACTCCCGGCGAACCTCTCCCAACAAACGAGCCTTGAACGTTTCCATATCCGTGATACCCAAATCCACGGAACCGTCACAATTCCGTCCTACACGTACCTTAGTGATAAACTCGGCAGCTTTTGCCCATTGACCGATAGAAGCGTAATACTCTGCCAACACAAAGTGCATCTCACTCATACGAATCATAGGAACCATATCCTCAATTTTCGCAAGTACCTCCGCATCACCTGTTTTAGAAGGTACATTCTTCAATGGCATATAGTCTCCTTGATCATCATAAATCATCACCAATCGATAGTCCCCGGCATCAGCAAAATCATCATTCCAAATTTCATCATATTTACTGATCGTCAAACAAGCATTACTAGAAGAAGTTGCAAACTCCGTGTAATCCGTCATCAGTGTCGGGTAAGACAAGCAAAAAATTAAGTCTTCGGAAAATTTGAAATCCGGATTCCAACGGGCGTCAATACTCACATACTCCAAAGCCGGTCTTTTCTCCTCGGGATACACTAGGAAATCCACAACCTTTTGTGCATTTGCCGCAGCAAGAGAATGTTTGTCTCCACCCCAATAGCTATAAAAACGTGCCATCAATCCGGTCACAGCCAAAGCATTAATTCGATAACCGCGATAATAATAGAACGGCAACATCTCCACGGTAGAACCATCATTTCCGGACACGGCAGTTGAAAAATCCCCTTTAAAACGATTATAGCCACTTAACATCGCTCTGTGTGCCAAATCCAACGTGTCATACGCCATAATCATCTCTTGTGCTGCTTTCAAATCCACCTCAATAGCCTCCATAGTCTCCTCCACCGTCAAGGGTGTCTGCCCTCCATAATACGGAAACTCTTTAACATAAGGAATATACAATCCTGAGGGATTAGAACTTGGCGCAGGTGCGAACATCCGTAACAAGTCAAAGTGCAACCAAGCACGAGCAGCCAGTGCCTCCCCTTTGATCATCAATCGCTCGGGCTCTCCCGTGCGAAAATCCTCTCCCGTCAACTTATCAATATTGCTAATGATGTTATTACAATTGGCAATCGCAGTATAAGCCGTACTCCATACTCCATCAATTGCCTCCTTTATATCATCGTTTGCATCGTAAGCAAACGTTCCAGCTTGATAATAATAATGGTAATTTTTGATATTATAAAAATTCTCACCCTGCAAACACCATACCCGTCCCATAGCATCCAACATACCAAACGATAATTCCTTTCCATACAATTTAGTACTGGCCATCTGCTCATACACACCATTCAAAGCATTTTGAAACCCAGTAGCCTCCTTGAAAAGGTCTGCCTCTTCAATAGAATTTTCGGGAGTTACATCCAACCAATCGGTACATGAAGAAAAAAGCATTCCCCACATAACCAGTATAAATAATATCTTTTTATTCATAACAAATCTAATTTTAGTCATGCGTCATATCATAATGAAATTTTAACAGAGAACGAAACCGTACGAGCAAAAGGATAGCTGGTACCTCGTTCTTGCTTCACGCTGGAAAGATGCAACAAATCCGTCATACCCAACGTGAACCGACACATACTCAAGTTCAGTTTTTTCGTCAAATCGGCAGGCATATCATATCCTAATTCCAACGAATTCCACGACAACATATTGTAATCCTGTACGAACCTAGAAGTCGGCTTAGTACTCTCTATGCCATCACGCCCAGAAGTCAACGCTTTATACTTCGCGTGATCACCCGCTTTTTTCCATCTACCAGTAAGTACTCGTTCGTCCACGTTATCCGTATAAACATTCACATTCTCAACCTTATCCACTAACGTTTGGTTATAACGCTGTCCGCCAGCCTCGTACATAAAGTTCGCGAATAAACTGAATTGTTTGTAAACCACGTTAAAACCGAACATTCCCTGTACAGTCGGTTCTGACGTACCCAGCACCACCTGATCGGATGCACTCCAACTTTTCGTCTGACGTCCCTCTCGATTCAAGAAAACTTCTTGTCCATCAGCAGGATTAATACCCAAAGAACGTACGCCCCAGATGGAGCTTAACGAGCCACCCTCTTCATATTGAAGGAAAGGTTGTGATTGCAAGGCCTTTTCCGGGTCATCCCAAGCATAAGACTCCTCAAACATTTTTTTCACTCGTTCATTATACGCTTTCAAACTCTCTGAAATCTTCTCGATTCGATTGACATTGTGAGCTAAATTCGCATTAAACACAACCGACAAATCATTCCGACTGAATGCGGACACCCTCAAATCGAATTCATAGCCTTTATTAGAAATCTCTCCAATATTATCGCGATAAGAAGTAAAACCGGTAGAAGTCGGCACAGTCACATCATTAATCAAATCTATTGTCCGCTTGTTGTAGTAGCTCCCCTTAACATACAACAATCCTTTAAAAAGCGTCACTTCTCCTCCAACATCCAACGAGTTAGTCGTTTCCCATGTCAAATTCTTATTTCCTAGAGCCTGTAATTTTGTACTGATTCCCGTTTTGTACCAATTATCGGTCGAGATCAAGTACATTGTGCGTGCCGCATAAGCCGGGAAATTCGCTTTACCCGTTTGCCCATAAGAACCACGTATCTTCAATTGGTCTATAAAACCAAGATCTTGGAAGAATTTATATTTGTGTAGATTCACACCTAAACCCAATGACCAGAAAGGAGCGAATCGTTTATCCGCACCAAAAGCAGAGGATCCATCAATTCTCAACGATATGTCAGCTAAATAAATATCTTTGAATGAGTAATTTGCAGAGAAAATAAAACCAAGTAATCTCCTAGTGCTCTCAGAAAAATCCGTCTTATTGTACATTTCCTTGGCGTACTCCGGAGATGACAAATCACCGGAAGGGAATCCCAAGTAAGTTGCATTATCAGAATCAGACTTAGTCTCTTGCATGTTAACACCAGCCAAAGCATTAATCATGTGATTATTCAAAACCTTATTGTACGACAAAGTCGCATTCAAATCCCAAGTTAACCCATCATCGTGAGTCAAATACAAAGCTCCAGAAGCCAAATTACCTACAGACAAGTGATTCAAATTTTCCGGCTGCTGGGAAAGAGGGTCATAAAAACGCTTGGATTCTCCCATCGTTTTCGTCAAGCTCAACTGCCCTTTCAACAACAACCCGCTAACAATGCTCCAATTCAACGAAAAATTATTAATAAATTCATCTGTATCCGATTTGTTGAAATTCTTCAACCCAGCTTCGTACAACGGATTCGGGCGATTCATATCACCGCCTGTCCCCCAATATCTCATCGTTTTGACATATTGCCCGTTCTCATCCTTATACTCGTCGTAAGGCAACTGCTTTGCATAATCAGAAAAATCGCCATAAGGTGATTCCTCCGACCGAACCCGCTGGTAGGATAGTTGGTTTTTCAACATAAACGTCTTGTAAGTATATTGAAGTGAGAACCCGGCACTTACACGGTCACGCAAAGATCCTTTCATCACACCGTCTTGATTAGCGTATAGCAGCTCTATACCAAAACGTACATTCTCACCACCACCGTCAACGTACACACTATGCTTGTGGTTAAACACGGTTTGTAACGGCTTCGACAGCCAATAAGTATTCACGCCTTTTGTCACGTTCGCCAATTTCTCATTGTACTCCTTTTTCAAATTGTAAGGGTCCGTATACGAATCGTTCTCATCCACCACAAAGCAACCTGCCAAACGCTCTACTTCCAATTTCTCTCTAGCATTCAACAAATTGTAATCAGTTAAATCCGGAACAATCACATCTCCCACAAAATTATAATCAACATTCAATTTACCGGCTTTTGGAGTTACCGTCGTGATCACCACCACGCCATTAGCTGCACGAGAACCATAAAGAGCTGTTGCTGACGCATCTTTCAAGATTGTGATTGATTCAATCCGATTCGGATCCATATCATATAATTTGGAAACATTCACCTCAAAACCATCCATAATAAAAGTCGGCAAATTCGGATTGTCCACCAAGTTGGATTTCGCCAATGCATCACTTTCCAACTGCTTCACTCCAATACCGGATTCACCACGGATATACACCTCGGGCAACGCATTCGGATCTGATCCCCAACGATTATTCTCCTTAATTCGGAACGAGGGATCGAATGATTGAAGAGCCTTGATCACGTTCGTCTTTGACACCTTAAGCAGATCCTCCTTTTTTACCGTAACGGCATTTCCCGTAAAACTAGATGAACGGATATTACTAAAACCCGTCACCACCACATCTTCCAATGTCTCCACATCCTCCTTCATCACGACATTAATAGTATCCTTCCCGGCATACGTAATCTCTTGGGTAACCATACCCACGAAAGAATACACCAACGTAAACTTCTTTGGAGCATTCGGAATCGTCAACGAGTATTTCCCGTCGTGGTCCGTTGCCGTTCCGATAGCAACGCCCTTCATCTGCACGGTAACCCCGGGAAGAGGATGTTTTTTCTCGTCAGAAACCTTTCCCGTTATAACGATCTTCTTTATTTCCTTATCCTCTTGGACATCCCTAGGTCGCACAACAATCATATTTCCGTTAAAAACGTATGTCAAATCTGAATTCTTAAAAACAGATATCAACACCGATTCCACAGTTTCATTGTTCACGTCCAAAGAAATCTTTCCCAATTGCTTTACTTGCTCTATATTAAACAAGAAATAAAGCTTCGTCTGACGTTGAACTTCATCAAATAACTTCTCCACACCCACGTTCTTCATTTTCAAGCTCACGCGTTCCTGTTGAGCCAAACTATTGGCTGACAACGAAAGCGTAAAGCAACAAGTGAGTAAAAAAAACAGTTTCATAATTACTAAAATTTTACGCCATGGTCTTTTAAAAAAAGACTGGCACAATCGTTTTTTTTTCATACATTTGTACTTAAAGTTATTAATACCTCAACAAGAAACTACGCCAAATAGTTTTTGTTGTACTTAATTACAAACGGGAAGTACGCCAAATACTTTCCGTTTTTATTTTGATACAATAATCGTCTTTCCTTGAACAGAAAACGTTACCCCTGTTGATAAGGTAATCGCCTCCAAAATTACACTGACATCTTTATACCGTTCCATATACCCCGAAAAATGTAGCTCTTTCACGGAAACAGTTTGATAAAAAACATCCACATCATACCAGTTCGACAAAACAGTGAGAATATCTTCCAACCTCTGATTTTCAAACCGGAAAATACCGTCCTTCCAATCCGTATAAACTGCTACATTTACCTCTTTCACATCAATCTTTCGACTTCCTTGCTTAAACTCGGCCATCTGTCCAGGCTTTATCATACTCTCCTCTCCTGATGCCAAAATCTTGACCCCCACACTCCCCTTAACCAATACGGTTTGAATGTTCCCCTCTTGATGAGTGTTAACGTTAAAAGAAGTCCCATACACCCGAACCTCCACGCCTTCCATTTCTACCAAAAATGGACGTTCAGCATCTTTCGTTACCTCAAAATAAGCTTCCCCCGATAAATATACCTTACGCTCTTTTCCATCAAATTTAACAGGATACTTAATTCGAGTAGCTGAATTCAGATATACCAATGTTCCATCTGCCAACTTCACCTTATATTCCCCGCCACGAGGAACTTCAAGTTCATTAAAACGAAGCTCATCCATACCTTTTTCCACGGAAGAAGTATATACTAAACGATCTTTTTCTCCGGTAACCGTTATCTCCTTATCTTCCGAAATCACGCCCTCTTCCTCTTCTTTCAAAAACACCTTACGCCCATCATCCAAAACAAGTACTGCTTGTGAACACCCCGGTTGAATTCGTGTAACAGACGATGTCACTACAGGAGCTTGCTCCGTTTCATGGATCAACCTCCATGATCCGACAACTAAAATAGGAAACAATAACACGGCCGCATATTTCCACCAACGACCAATACCTCTCGGAGAAACTTTTCCCACACGTTTTTCAAAAGCATACAATGCCTTTTTATCATCTATCTTTTCATAAACAACCCGTTCCTTTGAAAATAAATCCTCTTGGCAAACTTGTTCAAAAAATCTTCTATTTCGAGCCTTCTCTTCACTCCATTTCTCTAATTCCTGCCGTTCCTCCTTGGTTATATCTCCAAGCAAGTACAACTGTAACAAGTGAACAATTCTATCGGGACAATGATTCTTCATTTCATAATTTTTGCATCATATACAACCATGACACAAAAACGAGGTATCCTAAATTCATCTTTTTTTGAAAAATAATCAAAAAAGATGCACGACATCTTATAAAGATATGATATTCAATACAATTAACAAACAATACGACTTACCTAATCGTTCACGCAGAAAATACATCGCTTTCTTTTTCTGTGTTTTCACCGTTTCCACGGAAAGTTCCAATACTTGAGCAATTTCCTCATTTTTCTTACCTTCCAAATGCAATTTGAACACCTGCCGACAACGCTCCGGCAATTCATCCACGGCCCGATGCAACGCCCGGTACATCTCCTCACGCATTAACCGATAATCTTCGTCCTCTTCATCCTGCTCCTGCAATAAAATCTCTGCATGCCGCCGTTCAACCTCTTGGTGCTTTAAATAATTCAAGCAACGATTTTTGACCGAATCATACAAAAATGCCCGGAATCCATGATATGAATTATACTTTTTATCACTCTCCCAAATAGCAATAAAAACCTCCTGCACAATATCTTCCGACACTTCCTGCTGTCTCACATAACGCATAGCATATAATACCAGATAGCGATAGAATGAACCAAACAACTCACGGAAAGCCGGCATTTGCTTTCTATTTATCTGGTCTATAAACTCTTCTGGTTGCATACCCATGTATCTCTAATAATTGTTTGCCCACATTACTTTATGACAAAGCTATGATTTTTCAATCAAAAAAAACAAAAAATATATCATAAATTCAAAGAAACACAAAACACCCCCAAAAGCTCTTATCGAACTTTTGGGGGTTCACACAACATCTTGACAATTCCATACTACTTATTTCCGCTTTCTCCTCATCCACAACACCACGCCCCAAATCAGCAATATAGCGGGTACAATTCCCATACACGCTGTCTTCAAATAAGGCATCGCTTTCCGGCTCAAGTGTATCTTATTATCCGTTCCCATAGGGCGACGGACATCAATAGGCGCCTCTTCATCAGAGAGCCAATAGAACGTACCTGTAACCAAAGTATAATTGGCCGTCATCACCCGCAAATTCCTCCGGATAGAAAACTCTTCATTACTGATACAATCCGCATCTCCAAGAATCATAATCCTTTGCTCACGATCTCCCACCTTCCGGGAAAGAGCCAAAGCCACCGGGTACATCGCCTCTACCTCTCCGGCCACCGTATTAAGAATCACGCTATCATTCACGAAATCCCTCGTCTCCATCTCGTTCCAGCATCCGGTCGTATCTGTCCGTAAAATCTCCGTCACCTTAAATCCCCGATCTTCCGTGTAGGCCAATCCCGCAGCCCCGTTCATCACGATCTTCGCATTCCGGCCGATCAACATCTCCTGAAAGAAATAAGACATCTCTCCCGCCTCCGGCGTGGCATTCACGATCATCAAATCCGGTTGAATATCCTGTTTCACCTGTACCAAAACTCCCGGCAAGAAACGAACCCCGAACTGCTCCACGAGAAGATTCATAACATCCTGTCTTCCCACCTCTCCGGCAATCACCAAATTCCCTCCACGGGCGATATACCTATCTAACTTTTCCTGTTCCCCCGGCTCCAAAGGCTTTGTCAGATCGGCAATCACCACGATCTCAATATCATCCGGAATATCCGAACTTCCGGCAAGAGAAACATTCTCCACGTCAAACCCTTGATTAATCAAAGAATAACGGAAATTCTTCAATTGCGAAAAGAAAAGATAATCCTTCGCCCGGTCCGAATCAATCGAACGTTCTCCATGTCCGGTCAAGAACCCGACTTTCGGTAATTTCATGGTAAACCGTTTAAATGTCACGGCCATCTCCGCCTCACTCGGGAACTTCATCATATCATCAAACAGACGCAGGAAAGCCTTTTGCCCATTCTCCCGTTCTACGATTCGCACAAAACGATTCCCCTCGTCCGACAAATCCACCTTCTTCTTCAACTCTTCGGGTGCCATAAACATCTTAAAATTCAAATCACGCATATCCGCCAATTGCTCTGCTTTCTCCTTTGCCGTCGTATTCGGAAATCGCACGTCCAACCAAGGATTATTAGAAACCGAATCGTAATAATACACGTACTTCATCTTGATCTCCGGCTTAAACCGCAAATACTGCTTAAACCTCTCCAAATCCGAATTTACCATATTGGGCATCCCGATATAATAATCCCGATCCAAAAAATTGACATACGTGGTAATCGTCATTCCTCCTTCCAACTTGCTCATGACCTCCTGACTGTTAGGCGTCAAGGTATTCCGTTTCGTCTCCGTCGCATCATAATAGCACATCATCACGGGACGAGACGTCACGAATCCCAACAACATCGCAATCACCACCACGCCAAGATACTTTCCCCAAACCATGGAAAAAGAAACCCGCTGTCTCGTGGACTGCAATTTCAAGATACTCAACAACAGGAACATGGAAATCACGATCACGAAATACAAAATATCTTCACTACACAACAAACCGCTGATCATCTCGTTCGTACGCCCGGAAAGACACAACCAATACGTGATGTCCCGAACAAACGCTATATCCTGCCACACTTGATTCATGTAATTCAGTACGGCCAGAATAATCAACGTCCCGATAGCCGCAACCACCTGATAGGAAGTTAGGCACGAAACAAAAAGTCCGATAGCCGCGTAAGCACATAACAACAAATACAACCCCAGCAAACCGGATAACGCCTCAGCAAAAGCAAAATTATCCACCACGCAAGCCGCATAACCGATATACAGGATTAACGTTCCCAACAACACCAACCCGTAAGCCATCATCGCCAAGAACTTACCCATGACAATCTGAGACGAGGTCACCGGTGAAGAATACAGCAACTTGATCGACCCGCTACTAAACTCCCGGCTCATCAACCCCATGGTCAGTAAAGGCATATAAAGGTACAAATACTGCTGTACCGTGTTATACAACCCGAACATACCCCCCAACAAATTCGCCGTCAAAAATCCATTCCCGAACCCCATATCTTCCCGGTAAACGAAATCCGCCATCAACCCCGTGAACTTCAATCCGACTTGAACGGTAAAGGCCACAAGGATCAGCCAAGCTACCGGGGAATAAAACAAAGTAAATAACTCTGCTTTCGCTATTTTCAATATTCTTCTCATAATATACTTAATTTCTTTTGACCTATATCTTATCTTTTCCCTTCACCATTCGCCTTGCCGGATAATTTAGCAAACACCTCGTCCATGGAACTCTTCTCCACCACCAACTCTTCCAATCCCCAGCCCCGGTTCACGCTTTGCTCCGCCACCCTTCTCGCCGTCTCCCGGCATCCGTCATAACGCAAACGGAACCGGTGATCCGTAACCCTCTCCACGTTACTCACTCCCTCCCAAATAAGGCTTGCCTCAGCGGGGGGATTTGCCAACGTTACCATGATCGTGTTCGGCTGTATATAATTATCAAACTGATCCAACGTACCCGAAAAGACCAGCTGACCTTGTTCTATCATCTTAATTTCTTCACAGGTAGCCTGTACCTCTGAAAGGATATGCGTGGACAAAAGCACGGAACGCTCCTCGGCAATCTCTTTAATCAAATGCCGCACCTCCACGATCTGGTTCGGGTCCAGTCCATTCGTCGGCTCGTCCAGCACCACGAACTTGGGATTATGCACGATCGCCTGCGCGATTCCCACACGCTGTTGATACCCTCCCGATAAATTCCGAACCAAGCGACTACTGAAATGAGTAATCCCACACCGAGCCTTCGCCTCGTCAACCGCCTTTTTCACATCCATCTTATCCACCATTCGCAAATCCGCACAATACGTGAGATACTCGTCCACGGTAAAATCCATATATAAAGGAGGCTTCTGGGGCAAGAAACCAATATTCCTTTTAGCCTCCACCGGATTCTCCCGGAAATTGATACCGTCAACGTAAACCTCCCCCTGCGTTTGTTTCAACACCCCGCAAATAATATTCATCGTGGTGGACTTCCCAGCCCCGTTCGATCCCAGCAATCCCACAACCCCCCGCTGATCTATCTCGAAATTAATATCCCGGATAGCCCACTGCACATTGTAACGATGAGACAGATTTTCTACTCTTACAACTGATTTTTCCATACAATAATTTTATAATTCAAACATCTATTCCCTTAATGTAAAGACAACACTCCCCCTGTTTATAAAGTTTACAAGCTCCAAAAACCTCGTTTACAGGGTTCCCGTCACTTGATAAACTTTACAAACTTTATGGACTTTATAAACTCTTGATACTAGTAAGTCTTGTTACCTATCTTCGCCAGATCAATATTATACTCTTTCTTGAAATGATTCACCAAAATATCATACTTCTCCTTCACCAACGGGTAAGTCAAATCACTGGCCCACTGGGTGGACGTCCGGCAAAGAATACTTGCCAAAAAATACGTCAAATCATCCGACTGCAACAACGTCTTTGTCTGCCAATTAACGTAGGTACACCATTCATTCCCGTATTGAGGGTTTGCCACGAATCCTCGTTTACGTGCGTAATCATCATCATTGGGATCAGAGCTTGCTTTCGTTGAATAATCGCTGATTTTGTAAAACTCCTCCGGTATCGATACAGCCTTCCGCACCTGCAACAAATCAAAAAACAACATCTGCACCGTGTTCTTCAACGCCAACTTCTCGGCAGCCGTCTTCTTCTTCGTGTCCGCATTCATATAACCGAAAGCCAACGAATTATCACCCGTTTTCACGCACTCCATCGGGCGATCCATATAGCTCAACACCTGATAAATCGTGTCTGCCATAAAAACCCGGTACGGCAAATTCTTTTTCAGGAACTCTTCCGGGTAAAACTGCAACCACACCTCATCCAACAAATCCAGCATATCCCCGGCATAAGCCGGATCACCCAACGCCAACTTATAGCTAGTCGAATTAGCCACCTGATTCCAATTCAAATCCAACAGGGTAAAATCATACAAGAAATAAGAACCATACTTCTCGTACAAATCCACGATCCGGCCATCTGCCTGCGGGGATTTCCCTTGGGGTAACACGTAATCCCGTTCAAGTGCAACATCCGGTCCCAGTGCCGAGTCCTTTGCACACGAGCAAAAGAGAACACTCCCGATAAACATACCTATTACATATCTTTTTTTCATCATGAATTCTTTTAATCGTTCCTATACATCATTCTGCTTTACGCTCCGGGGTATTCGCCGAAGCATTCTGAGTCAAAGCCGGGTTCACACCCAATACGGATTCCGGCAATGGTAGCGTGTACATCGGGTCCTTCGCCTTCAACACGAAAGTCTGCAAAGTCAGCCCTTCTCCCGGCAACCACGTATGCTTAATAGAAGGCATCCCGTAACGACGCAAATCCAACCAACGATGGCCTTCTCTAGCCAACTCCAAACGACGTTCCTTGCGAATTTCCTCCAACAACAACACGGGGTCACTAATCGATACATCCGAATACCCCTCGATACGATTCCGACGCAACTCGTTCAAATCCTTCAATGCCTCCGTCACCTTATTGTCCCACAACACGTAAGCCTCTGCCCGGTTCAAGTAAGCCTCCGAAAGACGTATCGCCTGTTTTGGAGCATCCCCAAGGTCCCCCGATGCAGAAGTCCCCGTTTTTTGAAGATAATAATGCCCTCTAAGTTCATCATATGCATAATAAAGATCCACCCGTCGATCGTTAGCACCATAACCTTCCTCCAACTCTTTTGCCATATTCAAACCATTCTCAACATAAAAACCCATACCCTCTCCACCATACATCCAAGTCACCTCCGGCGAAGAATACCTGACACAAGCAAAAGCACCATTCTTCTCGATCGCCGTCAAATCTGCCAACTTTCCACCAATCCGGATCGCTTCCGTGGCCGATTCAACCGCCTCTTTCCATTTTCCCGTGTAAAGATACACCCGTGAAAGAAGTATCTCCACCGTCGGTCGGTTAATTCTGAAATCCGTGGTCACACGACTCTCCGTCCCGAACAAATCCGCCGCTTCCGTTAAATCGTCTAAAATCCGCTCGTACACTCGCTCCACCGTTACACGGGGCACGCTAACCTCTTCCACCGAAGAAGAGAGTTTCAAAGGAACACCTGCCGCCTGTGGGTTCTCCGTGTAAGGCTCTCCATAAAGATTCACCAACCAGAAATAAAACAACGCCCTCACCGACAAAGCCTCCGCTTTTATATGATTTATCTCCTGTTGCGTCCCGATAGCCTCGTCGATATAATCCAACACGGCATTACACCCCTTGATCCGCTCATACATCAAATAATAAGGAGTAGACGCCAGTTCCGGGCTCATAATCGATCCCTCGTACCTTTCCGCATCACTCTGCCACGTGAAAACCGGAAAAACCCCTTTAGCCAAATCGCTACCGGCCATACTATTTCTCAAATCCGTGTCAACATCATCATCCATGTAACCAGTCAAAGCCAAGGGATGGGAATTAATGGGAGAAGGATAACCCGATCCCAACAACAATTCACGAAAATCTTTCGTCGTTTTAGGTATCACCTCATCCTGCGATTTGGAATCCAAAAAATCGGAACAAGACGCCATCAAGATTCCCAACACACATATTATCAATAAAATTCTTTCTTTCATTTTCATATCGTTTATCGGTTTCACTCGTTAAAAGGTCACGTTCAAAGAAAGAGACGTCGTCCGTCGTGCAGGCCAATCCTTCGTCTCCGGGTCCAACCCTTTCCATGCTTTATCAAAAGCAATCATAAACGGGTTACTCATGCTCCAACTGATACTCGCGTACTTCAAGTGAAGAGCTCTTAAAATACTTTCACCCACGCTATACGTAAGCGATATTTGACGGCAACGGATCAAATCCGTGTCGGCCACTCGCAAATCCGACTGGCTGTACATGGCATAAGGAGTCATCGAACTCGTTCCCGACAACACGGGTAACATAACATAGCCAAACGAACTTGCACTATTATAATTCGGCACCGCCGGGATATTCGTCTGATCTCCCGCCTTCCGCCAACGTTTCTTCAACTGGCGCGAAACATTCTCCTGCGGCCCCGGAACACCTTTCAACGTGCCGGAGTACAACTCTGGCAAGCGATCCTGCCCGCCGAACTGCATCGCGAACTGCATGGTAAACGACAAGCGTTTATACCTCACCTGCGTGTTGAAACCTCCCGTGAAATCGGAATCAAAATTCCCGCTACGCACCAAGAACTCCGTGAAATCATTCGTCTTCTCAATATCCATGTTATGGAACAAAGGTTCACCATTCTCCTGACTCAACTCCTTATATCGGAAAGAATAGAATGAATTATACGACTTTCCATTCAAGACCGCCGAACCATCCAAGAAATCTTCCAACTTGTTCACTCGTTCATTATCCGAAATCTCATTCGTCACTTTTCCCGTGTTCACGGAGAATGACCAAGTCCAATCTTGTGTGCGAACTGGAATAAAATTAACCGTCACCTCGTATCCCTTGTTATCCATTTCCGTTCCGAAAATTCTGGAATTCAACATCCCGTTCTCCCCCGGAACCTGCCGGGAAGCGATAACGTCACTCTTTTTCCCGTAAGCATTGAACACCACGTTCATCCGCCCCTTCAAAAAAGAAAGATCCACGCTGGCATTCCAAGATTTCGTTTTCTCCCACCCTAATTTCTCGTAAGGCAAATACTTTATATTCAACGTGTACTGGTTATAAAATTGACTCAATCCACCGTCACTGGCAATCAAGTAAGGAGACACCTCCTCCACCGAATTCCCTTGATAACCGTAAGACCCGGATATATCCAAAGATTCCATCCAATTCCAGTTCCGGGCAAACGACTCGCTACCCACTCTCCACTTCGCCCCGATAGACCAAGTCGGTTCAAACCGATCGTTCTTATCCTGTCCGAAACGATTGGACGCATCCAAACGGGCATTAAAATTCACGACATACCGATTATCAAAAGAATATACCGCCGTCAGAAACTCGCTGACATAATTATTCTCCCGGTTCGTCACGGATGACGCGGTCCTCATGGTATTCAAAAGAGGATTCTGTTGTGCCACGGCATTATACACCGTGGTATAGGTCGTCGGGACCGACGCGAAAGCCTCTCCCCGGTAACGCAAGTAACCGTAACGTGTATTTCTCGAACCCGTGGACGTGTTGGAAGAAACTTCAAATCCTACCTGTAACGTCACGCTATGCACATCCTTGAATAATTTATTAAATACCAGACTATTCCGAACAGACCACGTATTCGTCGTGGCATTTTCTGTCACCAGTAAACCACCAAAAGGTAACTGCGTCATCTTCTCTTCATTACTATTCGCTGGCACCTCACCTACCTCATATCCCCGAAGAGAGGTAATGTAGTTGGAATACTCCGTGGCATACGACTTGACCTCCGAGGAACTCACCGTGTAAGAAACCAACCCTTGATACTCCAAATAAGGCAAAATCTTCCACGAAACATCAAGACTCGAAGACACCATCTTCGACCGGTTCTCGTTCCCCGTGTTATTTATCTCATTCAAGATATTATACCCGTACCAGCTCTTCCCAGAAATAGCCGTACTGGAACCTCCCCATTTCTCGTGATAGTACAACGTGCCATCCTCGTTACGTAGCGGGATCGTCCGCGCCGTGTTATACGCGTAACTAAACGGGCTCACGCCGTAAGCAAAACCGAACATCTCCCGGTAACTACCGTTCAGGTTCAAACTAATCCTCAAATTCGGGATCAACTGCAACACCGTGTTCGAACTACCGGTAAACGTCTTCCCTTCATTTCCCTTGGCCTCGCCTTTTTCCTCGGTAATACCGATAGAAGCTCGACTGGCTATTTTCTCCGATCCCCCGGTAATACTCAAATTATGCTTGTGATTAAAAGAATTACGAAACAAAAGATCAAACCAATCCGTGTTATTGTTTGCCATCTTGTTATACTCCGTCTCCAACTGCTCGTGAGTAATCTCCTTGTTCGTCAGCTTCTGAACCAACCCGGCATACCCGATAGGCAATATGGCACTGGGATAGCGCACCCGGTCCTCGTACATCTCCTTGGAAAACTCCATCAATTCCCGTGAATTCATCTGGTTGTATAACCCGTAGCGCGGACGCTGGCCAATACTAAAACTCCCCGAATAAGAAAGAGATGCGGAACCCGACTGCGCCTTCTTCGTGTTAATCACGATCACACCGTTCGCCGCCTTCGAACCGTAGATGGCAGTTGCCGACGCATCCTTCAACACGGTCAACGACTCTATATCCGAGGGATTCAACCAAGAAATTGCGTTAGCGGCAATATCCCGTAGGTTATCCAAATCACTGGAAAGAGAGGCATCCGTCTCGCTGATCGGAAGCGGGTCTCGCTGGATGACCCCATCCACCACCCATACCGGGTCCTGACTACCTAACAACGTTGATGTTCCCCGGATTCTGATCTTAGGAGTCGAACCGACCATTCCGGAAGTTATCCGTACCGCCATTCCCGGAATCACCCCCTGCAACATCTGGTCAATCGTACTCTCGCCCGGAATCATAATATCCCTTGCATACACCTTGTTAATCGCTCCCACGTACTTACTCTTGTCCAAGGTCATGTAACCGGTGACAACCACGTCGTCCAACGTCTCCACGTCCTCCTTCATCACCACGTCGATCGTGTCTTTCCCAGCATAAACGATCTCTTGTGAAACCATCCCAACAAAAGAAAAAACTAAAGAAAACTTCTCCGGGGCATTCGGAATAGACAATTGATACCTTCCCTCCCCGTTTGTCGCTGTTCCAACTGAAAATCCTTTCAACTGAACAGTCACCCCCGGTAACGGTTGTTTCTTCTCGTCCGTCACCTTTCCTACAAGACGAATCACTTTCGCCTGTTGTAATGAAGCCTCTCGCACGATAAACACCCCACCTTCCTCGAAAAACTCAAAACGGGTATCTTTCAAAATTTGCTTCAATGCCTCCGCAATCTCCATATCGGTAATCTTCATCTCCCGACACGGCACACGTTTCATCTTCCCGGCATCGTACAAGATTCGAACACCCGTTTGATCCTTCACCTGTTTTAGCACCTCGTTCAACGTCGTTTCCGCTTTCACCGAAAGGCTCACCCGTTGGGTAAACGCACTCGCTGAGGTGAAAAACAACACCACAAAAAGTAAAGCTAGTTTCATGACTTGTAACATTTTTTTGACACAATGTGGTCGTACCCACACATTAGGTGGATTTTTTTTCGTAATTCTGGAAAACTTTCGTTTGTGCCTTATACAAAGGACTTTGGAA
>NZ_JAHZBP010000021.1:0-5892 GCF_019423355.1 Butyricimonas sp. | reverse complement strand
TTCCAAAGTCCTTTGTATAAGGCACAAACGAAAGTTTTCCAGAATTACGAAAAAATTATCATTTATAAATATACCGGATAAAAACAACATACTCGAGTAACATTGTAGTACATAAAACTTGACAACCATGCTCCCATTCATTATAAATTTCTTATTTTTGCAAATAGATGAACATATGATAAGAACTGATTTTTGGAGAACGACATTATTATGAATAAAAAAGAATTAGATATTGCCTATTTCCTTTCATTTTGTATTGAACAATACAAAATGAAACAAGGATTATCTGGTGAAGAGACGATTAGCCTGTTCGAGAAATATAACGTCTTATCATACTTATCGGATAACTTTGAAGTATTACATACACAAAGCCAACAATGGCTGATGGAAGAAATCAAAGAATACATTACCAAACAAAAGAAGGCAAACTAATGAAACTATACCATGGTAGTTTAGAAATAGTAAAAGAACCACAAATCCGACTAGCCAATCGTACATTAGATTACGGAATGGGATTCTATACAACAACTTCCCAAGAACAAGCAGAATTATGGGTAAAACGAAAAATTGGAGAAAGGAATGAAAAGGGGATTGTTAATATATACGAGTTTGATTTATCTTCTGCAGAAAAATTAAACGTATTACGTTTTACAGAACCGACGGAAGAATGGCTGGATTTTGTAATGGAAAATCGAACAAACAAAGATTATCGTCATAATTACGATATTGTTTACGGTCCGGTAGCAAACGATCGTGTTTACGCAGCCTTCGCCTTATATGAAGGAGGTCTGCTTAATAAACAGGAATTAATTCAAGAACTAAAAACGTATCTTTTAGTAGATCAACTCCTGTTTCACACGGAACGATCACTATCCTATTTAACCTTTTTAAAAGTAAAGGAGGTATTCAAATGAACCGGGAAATTACAGACAAAAATCTTTACTTGTTACTGCCTTCCAAAGTCAGCCTTTTTGTACAACTGTATATAAAAGAACATGGCGGTTCTATCATAGATGCCATTCGACAATTTTATCACTCCAATACTTACAAGGCGCTAGAAAAAGAGAACACCAAATTATGGCATTATGGTTCCGTAGCTTTATACGAGGAATTCATGGATAAGAAATGAAAAAACTCTATCTTTGCCCCTCGCTAGCAAATTTAAAGTAGATCGCATATGAACATTGTTGGGAAGAGAGTGGCATATATCACGTTAGGATGCAAGTTGAATTTCTCCGAAACCTCCACGATCAAGCACAGCCTTGAACAAGAAGGAGCCGTGACTGTGGGAGAAAAAGATGGGGCGGATATATTCGTGATTAACACGTGTAGCGTCACGGATATTGCAGAGAAAAAAGGACGGCAGATGATCCGGAAAATCATCCACCGAAACCCCGGAGCCTACATTGTTGTGGTTGGTTGTTATGCCCAACTGAGAGCGCAAGAAATCATGGACATTGAAGGTGTCCACCTCGTACTCAACGCACAAGACAAGTTCAACGTGGCCCACTATTTGAACCACCTCGAAGAACAGGAACGGCACGAACCACATTCCTGCGATATTTTCGGGGTTAAAACCTTCGATCTTGCTTACTCGTACGGGGACAGAACCCGGTGTTTCCTGAAAATTCAAGACGGATGCGACTATTTCTGCTCTTACTGCACGATTCCCTTTGCCCGCGGACGTAGCCGTAGCGCTGCCATCCAAGACGTGATCAAGGCAGCCCGTGACGTGGCATCCAAGGGTATCAAGGAAATCATTCTCACGGGAGTAAACACGGGAGATTTCGGGAGAGAGACAGGGGAAACATTCCTCGACTTGATACGGACTCTGGATGAGCTGGAAGAAATCCAGCGTTTCCGGATCTCCTCCATCGAACCCAACCTACTGACAGATGACATCATTCGTTTCGTGGCCTCCTCCCGGCGTTTCATGCCACACTTCCACGTACCTCTTCAATCCGGGAGTAACGAAGTGTTACACTTGATGAGACGACGCTACGAACGAGAACTTTTCGCAGAGAAAGTACAAGAAATCAAGACACTTATTCCCGATGCCTTTATCGGGGTGGACGTGATTGCCGGAATGCGGGGAGAAACACCGGAGGCCTTCGAAGATGCCCGCCAATTCATTGCCGGACTGGATGTTTCCCAGTTACACGTGTTCCCTTATTCGGAACGTTCCGGAACAAAAGCACTGGACATCCCGTATATAGTCCCGCAAGCGGAAAAGCATCGTCGGGTGAACGTACTCCTCGACATTTCCGAACAGAAGTTGCACGATTTCTACACGGCACACGTGGGACAAACCCGTCCGGTGCTGTTTGAAGAAAGCGACATTGCCGGATCAATCGGCGGATTCACGGACAACTACATCCGGGTGGAAGTCCCCTATGACTCTTCCCTCGCAAACCGGATCGTACCCGTAGAACTAAAAACCGACATTTTCGGCTCGTAAATGCCGGACTTCACGCGGCATAAACCTCCGGAAGAATACAAACTTTACGGAGTAATTTTATATTTTTGTTGCCGTAAAAATTGTATTTAAAATAAAAAACAAGGTATTATGAATGTCTTAGTTACTGGAACAGCGGGGTTTATCGGTTTTTATCTTGTTCAGAAATTACTGGATGCAGGACACACCGTTTATGGAATCGATTCTATCAATCATTATTACGATGTTGCCTTGAAACACGACCGCCTACACGCCTGTGGCATAGACCATCCCGTTCCCGGCAAAGAAATCGTATCTTCCCTGAACACGAATTACACGTTCTGCCAGTTGGACCTGTGTGACGCCGAGGCTATTCATAAATTATTCACCACACATACTTTCGACTGCGTGGTGAACCTTGCCGCACAAGCCGGAGTACGGTATAGCTTGAAACACCCGGAAAGTTACGTGCAAAGTAACGTGATGGGATTCATTAATTTACTGGAATCCTGCAAAAAGACGAATTGTAAGAAATTCATATACGCCTCGTCCTCTTCCGTATACGGGAACAATCAATCTGTTCCATTCAAGGAGACGGACACCGTGGATCACCCGATCAGCATTTACGCCGCCACGAAAAAGAGTGACGAGTTGATGGCAAATGCCTACGCCCATCTCTATGGCATACAAACCATCGGTTTACGATTCTTCACGGTATACGGTCCCTTCGGGCGCCCGGACATGGCTCCCATGCTTTTTGCCAACGCCATTCAACACGATGAGGTGATTCGCATTTTTAACAACGGAAATCTCTCCAGAGATTTCACCTATATCGAGGACATCGTGACAGGAATCGAGAAAATCGTGTCAACACCGGGGATCCTGCGGGAAGATGTACCCGGTACCCCCGCCACGATATACAATATCGGGCATGGAACCCCCATCCAGCTTATGGACTTCGTCCACTTGCTGGAAAAGAACTTGGGAAAAGAGGCCCGTAAAAAGTTTGTCGGGATGCAGCCGGGAGACGTTTACCAAACATGGGCCGATACTACCCGCTTGCAGGAAGACTACGGGTATACCCCGCAAATATCACTCGAAACAGGGATTACCCGCTTTGCCGAATGGTTCAAATCATATAACAAATGACAATAATCAACAAGATCCGGGCCGTGTACTTCAGCCCGACAGGGACAACCCGCAAGATCGTAACCGCCACGGCCAAGGGCCTTTCAAGAGCATTAAAAACCGATCTCGAAGAATACGATTTTACCTTACCAAAGGCAAGGACACAATCCTTGCGATTCACGGACTCCGATCTCGTGGTGTTTGGCACCCCGGTATATGCCGGGCGAGTTCCAAACGTACTGTTACCCTACTTGAACACGATGCAAGGCAACGGGGCTTTAGCCGTTCCAGTCGTGCTTTTCGGGAACCGGGATTACGATGATGCGCTAATCGAATTACGAGACATTCTTGAAAACAACGGACTCCACACGATAGCTGCGGGGGCATTCGTGGGTGAACACTCTTTCTCCCGGATACTGGCAAAAGACCGACCCGACATGAAAGACATGGACATCGTGGATGAATTCGTTCGCAAAATCAGTGAAAAGTACAAGACAGACACGCTATCACACCCCATTCCGGTTTCCGGAACCCCCTACCCCTACCGGGGATATTACACACCTCGCGACCGACAAGGCACCCCGGTAGACATCCGTAAAGTGAAACCGCTTACCAACGACCGTTGTAATGACTGCAAGCGTTGCGCAAAAGTATGCCCCATGGGATCTATCAGCTATGAAAATGTAAGAGAATTTACAGGTATCTGCATCAAATGCGGAGCGTGTATCAAAAAATGCCCCAAACAGGCAAAATATTACGAAGATGCGGGGTATTTATATCACCAGCACGAATTGGAAGAAGGATTGACCCGACGTGCAGAAAATACCCTTTTTATTTGAAATTTATACAACTTTTATTAAATTTGCAGCACACAACATAGTCAACTAACAAACAGGACAATGGTCAAAGAAATATTTAAATTCTCCATTAGAAGACTGATTCAAACGAAAATAAATGGAGGGATAGTTCTCTTATTCGTGGCCCTTGCCGCCATGCTTATCGCTAATTCCCCTTTACAGGAATATTACAATATTTTACTTTCTAAAAATATCACACTCACGATCGGAAATTTCAATCTCTTTGATCGTCATGATGGCAATCCGATGACATTGCTGGATTTCATTAACGACGCCCTCATGGCTATCTTTTTCTTCTCGGTAGGATTAGAGATCAAACGGGAACTACTTGTTGGGGAACTCTCCTCTCCCCGGAAAGCCTTACTTCCGGTTGTGGCAGCCTGCGGGGGTATGATCATCCCGGTCCTGTTTTTCTGGCTGATCAGTCCATCCGGTCCTGCCATGCGGGGAGCTGCCATACCCATGGCAACGGACATCGCTTTTTCCCTAGGCGTTCTCTCACTCCTAGGCAAGAAAGTCCCCTTGAGTCTGAAAATATTCCTCACCGCCTTTGCCGTCGTGGATGATATCGGTGGGATTATCATTATCGCCTTGTTCTATAGCTCGCACCTGACCGTGGAGTATTTAATCGCCGCAATGATCATTGTTGCTCTCTTGTACATCGGCGGACGACAAGGAATTCATAACAAATTGTTTTTCATATTCTTCGGAATCGTCGTTTGGTGCCTGTTCATTAATGCCGGAATCCATCCCACAATTGCGGGAGTCATCGTGGCATTTACAGTACCGGCTCGTCCTAAACTACACATATACAAGTACGTAAACAGCATCCGGGAAAGTTTGAAAAGACTACCGGAGAATTCAAATGACATCATATTAAGCAACTCGGAACTTTCTATATTGAAAAGTATAGAGTCAGCCTCAGACAAGGTAGTCAGTCCCCTGCAAGCCATGGACGACGACCTGCGTACCCTTGTGAATTACGTGGTAATGCCCCTTTTCGCATTCGCCAACGCCAGCATCTCATTCGAAGGATTCACGCTTGCCTCCTTAGAAGGCGTATCGGTAACGATTTTTGTTTCCCTTGTACTCGGAAAACTCATCGGCATCTTCTCGTTCACCTACGTCTTTATAAAATGCGGCTGGTTAACTATGCCGGACAAAATGGATATGCACTCCCTTTTCGGAGTATCCCTATTAGGAGGAATCGGATTTACCGTGTCCCTCTTTATCGCAACTCTCTCCTACACGGGAATGGGCGCAGAAGGAGCCATTTTATTGAATCAGGCAAAAATCGGTATCATCGGAGGCTCCTTGTTTGCTGGAGTTTGCGGTTATTTCTACTTGAAATATGCCTTGAATAAAAAAACTCAAAAATCGCTTTGAAAGTCAAATAAAGTCCTTATATTTGCATCCGCATTGGAGAGGTGGCAGAGTGGTCGATTGCGGCGGTCTTGAAAACCGTTGTACTGC
>NZ_JAHZBP010000020.1:0-7330 GCF_019423355.1 Butyricimonas sp. | reverse complement strand
CCGTTAGCGCCGATGGTACTGCCCTTGGGTGGGAGAGTAGGTCGATGCCGAATTTTCAAAATCGCTGGAATTTATTTCAGCGATTTTTATGGCGAGGTAGCTCAGCTGGTTAGAGCGCATGATTCATAATCATGAGGTCTCCGGTTCAATCCCGGATCTCGCTACAAAATGAAACCCATTGAGAAATCAATGGGTTTTTTATTTGAATCAAATTTAATATTTTATTCGGCAACAGTTACCTCGATACCGCGTTCACGCAATCCCTCGAGAGTTTTACTAGGTACATATTTATCCGTGATGATGTGATCAACAGCATCCAGATCGCATATTTTTCCGAAACCTCTACGTCCGAATTTAGAAGAGTCAGCCAGAACGACTACTTTTTGTGCGGCTTGTATCATTACCTGATTTAAATTAGCTTCCATCATGTTCGTGGTAGTTAATCCATAATCTAGGTCTATCCCGTCAACTCCCATGAAGAGTTTACTACAAGAAAAGTTTTCCAGCATTTTTTCTGCATAATTTCCAACGACAGAGACAGAACTATTCCGTACGAAACCTCCGAGTTGTATTATATCTATGTTCTTGTTACGAGCTAGAATGTTTGTAACGTTAATGGCTGCGGCAATTACTGTGAGGTGGCCTTGAGGCACGATCTCTCGGGCTAACGCATGCATTGTTGTTCCGGATGCAATGAGAATAGAGTCGTCTGCTGTAATTAGACTTGCAGCATATCTACCTATCAGTCGTTTTTCTTCGGGATAGGACTTTTCTTTCTCGTTTACATGGCGATCATTGATATAAGGGTTGATTAAAATGGCACTACCGTGTGTGCGATAGAGCATTTCTTTTTCCTCAAGTAAGGTAAGATCCTTGCGAATCGTTACAGAAGATACTTTTAATTGGTTGGCGAGATCAACAACTGAAACGGAACCTTGTTGGCGTAATGTTTCTAATATGTAGTTGTGCCTTTCACTTAGAGATAATGTTTTCATTTTGTTTCGATAATCATATTTCCACCACTGCAAATATACATCTGTTTTATTGAATATTACTTATCAAGTGTTGTAATTAATTTTAAACTGGGGAAATATATTTCTTAAAAAATAGAAACTTTTGCTCTGAGTTTCCGTAAATTAAGATCAATACCAAAGAAAGAAATGGCACTACTCGTAACGAGAAATGGGCCATGGAGACCAATAACAAAGAACGAAATTTAGGAAAACGAAGTTTCGGTTCGTAAGTATATGGTATGCTTGCGGAACGTTATTGGAATTTTATAGATTGTTGAATACATAAATAATTGTGTTATGAACCGAAAAGATATGTTGAATAAACTTCAGGAACCTGAGAAAGTATGGGATATGGTTGTGGTTGGAGGGGGAGCTACGGGTTTAGGAGTGGCGGTTGACGCCGCAACAAGAGGATATAGCGTTGTCCTCTTAGAAATGGCAGATTTTGCCAAGAGTACTTCCAGTCGGAGTACGAAACTGGTACACGGTGGTGTACGTTATCTTCAAAAAGGCGATGTCGCTTTAGTATTAGAAGCATTAAGGGAGAGAGGGCGAATGAAGGCTAATGCCCCGCATCTCGTGAAGGATCAGGCTTTTGTAATATCGAATTATACATACTGGGATAATTTCCTGTATTTCTGCGGGCTTACGCTTTATGACCTGCTGTCTTTTGGCTTCGGATACGGGAGAAGCCGTTTTATTTCCCCCAAGAAGGTGATGGAGTATTTACCGACATCGGTGAAAAAAGGATTGAAGGGAGGTATTGTTTATCATGACGGGCAGTTTGATGATTCGCGGATGGCAATTAATTTGGCCCAGACCAGTGCGGATAATGGGGGTGTGATACTTAACAAAGCGAAGGTTTTCGGGATCGTGCATGACCAGAACGGGAAGGTTGCCGGGGTGAAGTTCGTGGATATGGAGTCCGGAAAAGAGATGCAGTTGAAGGCGAAGAGTGTGATCAATGCCTGTGGAATTCTCGTGGATGACCTGATGGCGATGGATTCTCCTGGACATAGTAAGATGGTGACACCGAGTCAAGGAGTACATCTGGTGTTAGATATGAAGTTTTTGCAGAGTGATTACGCGATCATGGTGCCAAAGACGAGTGATGGACGGGTGTTGTTTGCCGTACCTTGGCACAATAAAGTTGTTGTGGGAACGACGGATATTATGCGTCCGGTTCCGGAAATAGAGCCGAAACCGTTGAAGGAAGAAATTGATTTTATTCTGAAAACGGCTTCTTTATACATGGACCCGGCCCCGACGTATGCTGATATTGAATCCGTGTTCGCGGGGCAACGGCCGTTGGCAGCCCCGAAACACGAGGGAAAGAGTACGAAAGAACTTTCCCGCGGACACAAGATTATAGTTTCCGATAATAATTTAATCACGATCACGGGAGGTAAATGGACTTCTTATCGTTTGATGGCCGAAGATACGGTGGATAAAGCGATTGCCATGAAACTGGTGGATGCCAGACCCTGCGTGACGAAAAAATTCCATATACACGGGTACCGGAAAAACCCGAACTTGAAAGACCACATGTACGTTTATGGTAGTGATCAGGATGCGATTATGAAGTTGATCGCTGAAAATCCGGAATACGGAAAGAAACTGTCAGATAAATATGATTATACCGTAGCCGAAGTTGTTTGGGCAGTTCGGGAGGAGATGGCCAGAGAGGTAGAGGATGTTCTTGCACGGAGGGTTCGATTGTTGTTTGTTGACGCGAGAGAGGCGATTAAGGCAGCCCCGCTGGTGGCAGAAGTGATGGCGAAAGAACTTGGGAAGGATCAGGCATGGATTGATGAAGAAGTGAAGGAGTTCACTGAACTGGCAGAAAATTACATCGCGGCTAAGATCATGTTTTGATCTTAGCCCGGTGTATTTCATCCGGAAAGAGCCGCGAGTAGTAATGGAAACGTTTACGATAATCAGATTGGAATCAATATAATATTTATTAAAAATTAATATCATGTGGAGTTTTCTGAAGCCTGAGCCTCATAAACCCTTGTTGCCTAAAGAGAAAATTGACCCCACGTACAAGAAGTTACGTTTACAGGTCTTTTTAGGTATATTTATAGGGTATGCGGGGTATTATTTAGTACGTAAGAATTTTACTCTGGCAATGCCCTATTTGCAGGAGTTGGGATTTGACAAGGGAGATTTAGGGGTGGCTCTTTCGGCTAATGCTATCGCTTACGGGATATCGAAGTTTTTGATGGGAGGGGTTTCCGACCGGAGTAGTGCCCGTAAGTTTTTGCCGTTGGGACTGGTGTTATCGGCACTCGTGACGTTGTTTTTGGGAACAAGCGCGGGTGTTTCTTCCATCGTGGTCATGTTTATTACCCAGTTTTTGATCGGTTGGTTCCAGGGAATGGGTTGGCCACCTAGCGGACGGGTGATGACGCACTGGTTTTCCTTGAAGGAACGGGGAACCAAAATGTCGATCTGGAACGTGGCCCATAATGTGGGAGGTAGTTTGGTCGGGATCATGTTTTCCGTGGGATTGGTGTGGTTCGGTTCCTGGCAGTCTGCCACGTTTGTTTTTCCGGCTGTTGTAGCCTTGGTGGTTGCCGTGATTGCGTTTATTCTGATCCGGGACACGCCGCAATCGTGTGGTCTGCCGCCGATCGAGGAATATCGTAATGATTACCCGAAAAATTACAGCGCGAAGTCGGAGGAAGAGTTGACGGCAAAAGAGATTTTTTTCAAATATGTTTTGAATAACAAGATATTATGGTATATCGCTATCGCTAATGCTTTTATCTATTTGGTGAGATACGGGGTGCTTGACTGGGCGCCGACTTACCTGAAGGACGTGAAAGGGTACGATAGCGGTGCGGTAGGCTGGATTTATTCGGCTTACGAGATCGCGGCCATTCCCGGTACGATTATCTGCGGTATCGTGAGTGACTACGTGTTCAAGGGACGGCGGGCGATCACGACGATGATTTACATGGTGCTGGTGGCCTTGTTCGTGTTTATTTACTGGCAGACGGAACATAATCTGGTGATGGACAGTATATGTCTGATCGCTATTGGGTTCTTGATTTACGGGCCGGTGATGTTGATCGGGGTACACGCCTTGGATTTGGCGCCCAAAAAAGCGGCCGGAACGGCTGCCGGATTGACCGGCTTTTTCGGTTATTTCTTTGGAACGGCTTTGTTAGCAAATATCATGTTGGGGTACGTGGTGGATCACCTCGGATGGGACTGGAGTTTCATTATCCTGTTGGGAGCCTGCGCTCTGGCATTCATTTTTACGGCATTTACAGTAAGAGAAGAACAATATCTGGTAAAAGAGAGTACTAACAAACATTAAACGCTCTAAAATTCAAAATTATGATTAAAAAGTTTTTTCATGCAGTGATGGCATGCGGGTTGATAGCCTTGGTCATGTCGTGTGAAGATCAAAAATTCAACAACATAAACGTCGATGTCGACAAGGTTGAATTGGATCATTTGACTCCCGATATGATTAAAGTGCGGGATTACGTGCCGGAGTATGCTGTTGTCGCTCACCGGGGATCGACGTTCTGGACCCCTGAAGAGACGGAGGCAGCGTATCGCTGGGCGAGAGAAATCGGGGCTGACTATCTGGAATGTGATATGCAGGTTTCGAAAGATGGGGTGGTGTTGGCATTGCATGATGACAACTTGAAACGAACCACGAATATCGAGAACGTGTTCGGGGAGACTATCCCTTACGAAATTAGGAAAGCGTATTACCAGAAGATCGGCTACTCGGCCGAGGAGGCTGATGCGTTGGTGAAAGAGGATGCCAAGAATTTTGTTCCGAATCTTCCGGCTTATTATACCTACGAGGAGTTGATGATGCTGGATGCCGGTACGTGGTTTAATGAAACGAGTATCGAACAGGCCCGCCCGAGCTTTGCCTCACAACATCAGTACATTTCTACATTGGAGGATCTCGTGGCTTATTCCAAGGGGAAAATGCTGGAACGGGACGCGCAGGGAAAACGAGTGTTCACGATGGGACAGAAAACCGGGGAGAAGATCAAGAGTTTAAGCGGTACGGCCGACGTAATCAAGTACACGTTCGGTTACGTGGATGATCCGGAGGACACGGGAAACCGCCCGGGAATTTATATCGAGTTCAAGGAGCCGTGGCTGAATCCTGCCGGGTTCGAGGAGATTGTCTACAAGGAACTGGATCGTTTGGGAATGAATATTATCACGCAACCGGAACCGGAAAGCAACCCATTCTACGTGAATGGCAAGGTGAACACGGGGAACACGAATGGCAAGGTGATTTTGCAGACCTTCTCGTTGGAGAGCCTTGTGAGGGTTGCCGAGCATTTTGAAGGTAAGGTCCCGATGTGTTTCCTGTTGTGGAAAGGTACGGGAGCGACGGATATCACGTATGACGATCCGCTGGGTTATGCCTCGTTTATTAATTTGGGCGTGAAGTACAAGGCTCATTTTATCGGACCGTGTATTGCCGGAGCTCCGAATAATTACCCGGAACTGAACCAACCGTGGCAGGATTACTTGATTCACAAGGCTGGAATGAAGAATCATCCCTACACGTTTGACACGTATGACCAGATGGCTAAGTATTTCGGACAATATAATTTCGGTGTCGAGATTGACGGGAAATATAAAGCACCTTATCTGGATGCATTGTTTACGAACCATTCTGATATGAGTATCAACTATATGATTACTCAAGGCTGGCGAAAGAGTCCGGCTTCCGAGACGTTGGTTGACGCGAAGGTGGTGTTGGAGAGATTAGGTTACTAAATAATTGTTTAAATGCAGACCAGTATGAAAAAATATATATTATTCCCTGTTGTATTAGTCGCCCTCGTGTTGTCGTCTAATATGGTGAAAGCTCAGGCCGAGGATGTTTCCAATCCTCTTTTACAATATATCAATAAGGATAAAGGAATTCGTTTCACGGCAGGCGCTCGTTTGTTTGCTGATGTGGCTTATTATCATTCGGAGTACACGCCGATGAAGTCGGGGGCAGCGCTCACGGATGCTCGCATACGGACGTCGTTGACATACGGGCCGTTGTATTTTTACGCTGATTTCGATTTTTCGAAAGGGACTTTCAAGCAAAAGAATATTTTCGTGCGATATAATTTTCACGAATCGGTGTACGGGATTCATAGCGTGAAGGCGGGCTATTTTAACGAACCGTCGAGTATGAGTCTGAACGCAAGTTTGTATAATTACCATTTTATTTCCCGTGCGGCTCCGGCCATGGCTTTATCGGCCGGGCGTGGTTTGGGGATTACCTACAAGTATTATGATGCCACTTTCTTCGCTGATCAAGGGCTTTTCGCTGAGAACAAGTACAATGACCAGATTTCCGGTTTTCAAGGAGTAAGCTTGAGTGGACGCTGGTTGTACAAGCCGCTTAATAATGAGTTTATAACTCTGCATGTCGGGGCCTCTTTCCGCTACGGACGGATTAACACGGGCGAGGTGGTGAATAACGTGTTCAAGACGAATATGGAGTTGGAGTCGAATATGCAGACTTACGTGGACGGTACGACGGAATTTCTAAACGCGCAGGTGCCTTGGGCGAAGAACACGATCACGGTAGGACCGGAAGTGCTGGTGGTTACCAGTAATATGTTTTTGCGGGGCGAGTATATTTACAAGAGATTATACAAGAAAAGAAATGACGAGGCTTTGTTCGAGAATCAGTTGGGAGGCGTTTGGAGCTGGACTACCTTGGCATCTTGGCAGGCCGGAAACCCGATACGGAGTTCCAAGTTTCAAGGGGCGTACGTGGAAATGGGGTACTTGCTTTGCGGTGAAGGATACGGTTATGACGATGAGTACGGATTGTTACGGGGAAGTAACGAGAGGGGAGATCTGGAGATTGTGGCCCGTTATAGCTACACGGATTTGAATGACATTAATAAAGGTGATTTCTTTTTAATTGGTAAGCAGGTATTTTATCCCGGGGGAGTGGTGGCAGATTACCCGGCCGTGTCAACGAGTATTGGCGGGGGACGGTTACACGCGGCCACGATTGGCGTGAACTACACGTTGAACCAGTACGTGAAGGTGATGGGCGAGTACCAGTATAGTAATTTAAAGAATGTTTATTTCCCGTTGGATAAGAATTTCCATCAGTTGCAGATGCGTTTGATGGTGTCGTTCTGATAGGAGAGAAGGAAAAAGTGGCTGTCTAAAAAGTCAATTTTAAACAACTACCCTCACTAACTCCCCCTTACACAGGGGGAGCTGGTGGGGGTAGTTGGCAAATACAGGCAGGACATAACAGGCAAACTTTTTTTGTTTGATAATTGATTGATAACCAGTAGTTAGTT
>NZ_JAHZBP010000002.1:0-577627 GCF_019423355.1 Butyricimonas sp. | reverse complement strand
GCCGATAGGTGGGAGAGTAGGTCGATGCCGAATTTAGAAGAGAGGGCGAGTTCAAGTGACTCGCTCTTTTTTATTTTCTTTCATTTTCAATTCTTCATTTTCAATTTTCAATTGTTTTACCTACCTTAGCGTTCTGAATCAATTTATGTGGAAATGGCATTATTCGGTCTATTTAATAAAAAGAAAAAGGAAAGCCTTGATAAAGGTTTAGAAAAGACGAAAGAAAGTGTATTCAAGAAACTCTCTCGGGCAATTGTTGGTAAATCCAAGGTTGATGACGAGGTTTTGGATAACTTGGAAGAAGTGTTGATTTCTTCGGATGTGGGAGTTGATACAACTCTTCGTATCATTGAACGAATCGAAGAAAGAGTACAGCGGGATAAATATGTGGGTACGGATGAATTAAACCGGGTATTGAAAGAAGAGATTGTTGATTTGTTGAAAGAGAATAATTCAACGGATTACGATGCTTTGAGTTTACCGGAAGGACATGGCCCTTATGTGATCATGGTAGTCGGTGTGAATGGAGTGGGTAAGACAACGACAATTGGTAAATTGGCTCACAAATTTAAAGATGCTGGAAAATCTGTTGTTTTAGGGGCTGCAGATACCTTTAGAGCTGCTGCGGTAGATCAGTTGGTAATCTGGGCGGAACGAGTAGGGGTACCGATCGTAAAACAGGGTATGGGGGCAGATCCGGCTTCTGTGGCTTTTGATACGCTGAGTAAAGCGAAAGCGGAGAATGCAGATGTGGTGCTTATTGACACGGCGGGACGTTTACACAATAAGATAAACTTGATGAACGAATTGACGAAAATCAAGAAGGTCATGCAAAAAGTGATTCCGGATGCCCCACATGAAATTTTGTTAGTACTTGACGGTTCTACCGGGCAAAATGCTTACGAACAAGCAAAACAATTTACCTTGGCTACGGAAGTAAATGCTTTGGCGATTACAAAATTGGACGGAACGGCAAAAGGTGGCGTTGTAATTGGTATCTCTGATCAATTCAAAATTCCCGTGAAATACATTGGTATCGGTGAAAAAATTGATGATTTGCAAGTATTCAATCGTGAAGAGTTTGTAGACTCTTTATTCAATTAATAGAACATAATTTTTGAGAGCGGTTATTATGGCAAACAAGGTCATGATAACCGTTTTTTAATGTTTAGTTATGAAGAAAAGAATTCTGTTTATATGTTTGGGTAATATATGCCGCTCCCCGAGTGCCGAGGCAATTATGAAATATTACGTGAAAGATCGGGGATTGGAGGAACAATATTATATTGATTCTGCAGGGATTAGTGGTTATCATTCCGGTGATCCGGCGGATCGTCGGATGCAAAGTCACGCGATAAGAAGAGGATATGATCTGACCAGTTTATCCCGGAAATTTTATCCGGATGCAGATTTTTCTGATTTTGACATGATTATCGGTATGGATGACCAGAATATCCGTGATCTGCAAAGAATGGCTACATCCGAGGAAGAAAAGAATAAAATATTCAAGATGACTGATTTCTGCCAGCGTTTTTCCTATCGGGATAGCGTTCCCGATCCTTATTATGGCGGGGATTCCGGATTCGAATTAGTCTTGGACTTACTGGAAGATGCTGTTGAAGGTCTGTTGGATCAGCTAGAAAATAAATAAAGCTCATAGGAAAATTCCTTATGAGCTTTATTGGAAAGTTTTGACTATTTATTTTAGGCTAGCCAAGCATTCATTTACATTGTTCTCGATGCGGGCAAGAATGTTCGTGCTGTCGGCTTTTTCGAACTTTGTTCCCGTGATATGTTCGTATAATTCGATATAACGATTCGTGATGTTGGCTACCACTTCCGGAGTCATTTCCGGAACAGTTTGCCCTTCTTTTCCTTGGAATCCATTTTCCATTAACCATTCGCGAACGAATTCTTTGGATAGTTGACGCTGTCTTTCTCCTTTTGCAAGGCGTTCTTCGTAACCGTCGGCATAGAAGTAACGGGAAGAATCCGGGGTATGGATTTCGTCGATCAAATAGATTTTTCCATCTTTTTTACCGAATTCGTATTTCGTGTCTACTAGAATTAATCCCATTTGGGCTGCAATCTCTGTTCCTCTTTGGAATAGGGCAAGAGTGTATTTTTCGATGGCCTCGTAATCTTCTTTACTAACCAGTCCGGACGAGATGATTTCTTCTTTAGAGATATTTTCATCGTGTCCTTCCATAGCTTTGGTGGTAGGAGTTACAAGAGGTGTCGGGAATTTCTGGTTTTCAACCATTCCTTCCGGCAAAGGTAAACCGCAAAGGGTTCTCTTTCCTGATTTGTATTCTCTCCATGCACTTCCGGCCAAGTAACCGCGAATAACCATTTCTACTTTGAACGGTTCGCATTTGTGACCAACGGTCACCATCGGATCGGGTGTTGCTATTTTCCAGTTCGGAACGATGTCTGACGTTGCATCTAGGAATTTAGCGGCAATTTGATTCAATATTTGTCCTTTGTAAGGTATTCCTTTCGGGAGTACCACGTCGAAAGCGGAAATTCTGTCGGATACCAACATAACGAGGTATTCGTCATTGATGTTATACACGTCACGTACTTTACCGACGTATTCATCTTTCTGTCCCGGGAATTTGAAATTTGTTTTTACAATCGCTTCCATGTTATTTGCTTTAAAGATCCGTTATTTAGTTTTTTCTTCGTTGTTGTAAGCGTTAACAATCTCTTTCACCAACCTGTGGCGAACGATGTCACTGTTGTCGAATTCGACAAATGCAATTCCTTTTATATGATGCAGTAATTTGAAGGCATGAATCAATCCGGAATCACTTCGTTTGGGAAGGTCTATTTGGCTCATATCCCCGGTGATCACGAATTTAGCGTTGACACCCATACGGGTTAGGAACATTTTTAACTGATTTTTTGTCGTGTTCTGTGCTTCATCGAGAATCACGAATGCATCATTGAGTGTACGTCCCCTCATGTATGCTAAAGGGGCAATCTGAATGATTTCCGTTTCGAGATATTCGCTTAATTTTTTCGAGGGAATCATGTCAGAAAGAGCATCGTACAAGGGTTGCAAATAGGGATCAACTTTCTCTTTCATGTCCCCGGGTAGGAATCCAAGACTTTCACCTGCCTCTACTGCCGGACGGCTGAGAATGATCCGTTTGACCTCTTTATTGCGTAATGCTTTTACCGCAAGAGCAATTGCCGTGTAGGTTTTACCGGAGCCGGCCGGACCCGTGGCAAAAAGCAAGTCGTTTGTTTTGGCCAGATCAACGAGTTTACGTTGATTTGTCGTTCTGGCTCGTATAATTTTCCCGTTATTCCCGAAAACAATAATTGAGGCCGGGTCCTCGGGGTCTTCCACGATCTCGTCTTCCAGAATAATTCTTTTCAGATTGGCGATCGTGAGCATGTTATATTTATTGTAATGTTCCAAAAGGGCATTAATTTTGGCAACAAGGACATCAATGTCGCTTTCTTCTCCCTGAATAATGATTTCATCGCCCCTAGCGGTGATCTTCAATTTCGGGAAAAATTCTTTTAAAGTAATGAATTTTGCGTTGTTAATGCCGTAAAAGTCAATAGGATCAATGTTTCCAATACTTATTCTTCTCTCTATCATGAAACTTAAAATAAAAGCCTTATTTTTGCAGGTGCAAAGTAGGGAAAACAATTGAAAATTGAAAGTTGGAAATTGAAAATTTTTCACGAGAGTAGAGTTTGTTATGGAGAAAGATTTTACGAAACAAAAAGAAGCTTTTGCCGAGCTGTTGGATATAATGGAAACCTTGAGGGAAAAGTGTCCTTGGGATCATAAACAGACGATGGAGTCTTTGCGGACGTTATCGGTGGAGGAGGTTTATGAGCTGGGAGATGCAATTCTGAAAAATGATATGCAGGAGGTGAAAAAGGAGCTGGGAGATTTGCTTATGCATATCGTGTTTTATGCTTTGATCGGGAAGGAACAGGAGCAATTTGACATGACGGATGTTTTGAACGAGATCTGTGCCAAGTTGCGCTATCGTCACCCGCATATTTACGGGGAGGTGAAGGTCGAGGATGAGAATGACGTGTTGCGTAACTGGGAGCAATTGAAGTTGAAAGAGAAGGGCCGTCATAATAAAGTTTTGGAAGGTGTCCCGGATGCTCTTCCGGCTTTAGTGAAAGCATACCGGATTCAAGATAAGGTGAGGGGAGTCGGGTTCGACTGGAAACAGAAAGAGGACGTGTGGCAAAAGGTACGGGAGGAGTTGGGTGAATTGGAAGTCGAGGTAGCCCGGAAGGATCAGGAGCGTATGGAAGAAGAATTCGGTGATTTCATGTTTGCCATGATTAACGCGGCGCGACTATACGGTATAAATCCGGAAGATGCTTTGGAGAAATCCAACAAGAAATTTATTCGTCGTTTTTCGTACGTGGAAAAGAAAGCTCACGAAACAGAGCGTAACCTTTCGGATATGACCTTGGAGGAAATGGACGAGTATTGGAACGAGGCAAAAGCGATGGAAAAAGCTTGAGAAGATTCCGTGATAGTCGATTTGATAACTGGAAGATTCTATAATCACTTAATTGGAAATCACTAAATCACAAAATTAATCGGATTTAAAATTAGCAAGGTGGATTTAACAGGTAAATGGAAATATAAAGAGGATTATGGCTACGGGGTAGCCGAGGGTGAGTTGTTCTTGAAACAAGAGGGGAATGATTTGTCTGGGCGGATTATTTTTACGGATAAGCTTGAGGGAGAGGAAGGATATATGTTGCAGGAATTTTTAGTGGGGAGGCTTGAAGAACATAAGGTGAAATTGGATGCCGAAGAGTTTGATATTATTCATTCCGAACACGAGATCGAGTACGAGTTGGATAGTTGGTTTGGTATCTTGGTTGATGTCGATACGATCGTTGGTGTGAGTAAGGATGGACAGGGAATCGAGGGAAAATTCACATTCACGAGAGAAAAGAATTAAATGTTAAAAAATAGATAAATTTGAAAAGCTGACTTTTGTCAGCTTTTTTTTGTCTCGGATCGGTTATATTGCAAAAGAATCTAATAACCTAACTAATAAAACAATAACTTATGTCGAAGATTAATTCGCATCCGATTCTGGATGTTCCGAAACGAGATAAAGTGGTGTTCACTTTTAACGGTAAGAAAATCGAAGGAGAAAAAGGTTTTACCATCGCAGCAGCCTTGCATCAGGCCGGGTACCCCGTGCATAGTCACAGTCTGGATGGCCGGGGACGTTCTCTAGCCTGTGGCATCGGGAAATGTGGGGCTTGTGAGATGTTGGTGGATGGTAAAGTCCGGCGTATTTGCGTGACAAAAGTGGATGGTGTGAAAGAGGTACGGGAGTTCGCCCAGGGGGAAATGGCCGAACAACATGCCGAACACCGGATTGATACACGGAAAGTACTTCGTACCACGGTGGTGATCGTGGGGGCAGGACCAGCCGGATTAGCTGTGCGGGAGGAATTTGAAAAGTATGGTATAGATAATATCGTGATTGATAATAATGATAAGATTGGCGGTCAGTTTAATATGCAAACCCACCAGTTCTTCTTTTTCGAGAAAGAAAAACGTTTCGGGGGTATGCGCGGATTTGATATTGCCAAAACATTGGCGGGGGAGAATATGGAAGGTATTTATCTGAACTCTACGGTTTGGGATATATTGGAGGGGAAACGAGTGGCCGTGAAGAACTTGGAAACGGATACCGTGTTTTTCGTGGATGCCGATTATCTGGTCGTGGCCACGGGGGCTGTTCCGTTTATGCCGGCTTTCGAAAACGATGATTTACCCGGGGTATATACGGCAGCTGTCGTCCAGAAAATGATGAATAACGAACTTACGCTGTTGGGGAAAAATGTACTGACCGTGGGAGCCGGAAATATCGGTTACTTGACTTCTTACCAGTTGATGCAAGCGGGGGCCCACGTGAAGGCGATTATTGAGGGGATGCCCAAAGAAGGTGGTTTCCCCGTGCAAGCAAACCGGGTGCGCCGTTTGGCGATACCGATCATGACGTCCCACGTGCTGTTGAAAGCGATCCCGAATGCTGATCACACGGGAATCACGGGGGCTGTTATTGCCGAATGTGAGAATTTCAAACCGATTCCGGGTACGGAAAGAATATTGAATGGCATAGATGTCATAAATATATGTACAGGGTTGATACCGGACAATCAATTGTTGATGAAAGGAAAGGCCGTCTTTGGAGAGCATTGTTATGCTGCGGGAGATGCCGTGAGAATTGGAGAGGGAACGAGTGCCGTGTTGCGTGGAAAACAGACGGCGATTGAGATATTGATGGATTTGGGGGCTAGGGTGAGTTATGATGATTACTTGGTGGTTTCCAAAGAGTATATTGATTCACAACAACATCCGGTTCGGATTCTGGAAACACCCTGTTTGCCGGAGACGGAACGTATGCACAAACGAGGATTCGTGCAAATGGATTGTTTGTATGGTTTTGCATGTAATCCTTGTTCTTTTGCCTGCCCTCACGGGGCGATAACGAAAAGTTCGACTTCTACCGTACCTCACGTGGATTACGATAAATGTATCGGGTGTATGGAGTGTGTCTATCAATGTCCGGGATTGGCCATTTTCGGTTATGATTTACGAAAAGATAACTTGTTCCTGCCGATAGAATACGAGGTAAAGGAGAAAGAAGTGGTTTACTTGGTGAATAATTATGGTGAGAGATTGGGAGAGGGGATTATCGAGAAAGTTCTACACAAGCCGAATAAAACGAATATAGCCCGGGTGAAAGCCTTGGATGTTCACGGGGAAGATTTGGTGAAGGTGAGAGGTTTCGTGGTGAAGGAGAATTACCCGCAACCGCTAGATTTGGAACCGTTGTTGAAGGATCAACCGGGAGCCACGTTTATTTGCCATTGTGATGATGTTACTTTGGACGATGTTTTGAAAGTCGTGGGTGATCGTACCTTTATTTCGATAGACGAGATAAAACATACCACTCGCTTGGGAATGGGACCTTGCCGGGGGAAACGTTGTATTCCTCGGTTGAAAACAGCTTTACGAGCTAAAGGGATTGAGATCGTGGGTGATGCTACACCGAGAGCGCCCCTGTCTAACCAGTTGAATCTAGGTGAATTGTACCCGCCAAAGCGAGGTGATGAGCATCGTGTGGCTAATCGATCGGATTTCAAGAAGATAGAGGTAGGGGCGTTGATTGCCGGAGGTGGTATTGCCGGAAGTGCATTATTCCGCTATATGGCAGATTCTGGTTTGAATCCCGTGCTGGTGAATGCGGATAGAGGTTCCTCATGGAGAAATATCGGGGGAGGGCGTACTGCATTCTCTTTACCGGAGCTGGCCGAGATTGCGGAGCATAATCATGCTATATTTAAAGAGTTACAGAAAATATCGAATATTGATTACAAGACGACGCGCTATATTAATCTGGCTCATGATGAACCCACGTTCAATGCCTTGAACGCAAGTCGTGCATGGTCGGATGCCTATATGGTTGACCCGAAGAATTTTCAGAAAGAGATTTCTCCTTATTTCAGCACGAAATCCAAACGTTACTTGGGGGCTTTGATTACCAATGATTGCTGGCAGGCAACCCCCGGTAAAGTGGTCGATTTGATTCGTAACATGGGTATTTCGGCTGGGGGGCGAATTGTGGAAGATTGCAAGGTGTTGGAAGTGATGAAAGAGGGATCAACATACAGTATCTTGGTGTTGACTCATGATAAGAAATACGTGGAATTCCGCACGGAGATATTCGTGAATGCCTTGGGGGCCGGGGCCGGAAAGATATGCGAGGGATTGGGGATTCACGCGGGATTGTACCCGGTACGCCATCAGGCATTTATCACTCGTCGTTTGCCCATGCTAGGGAAGAACGGGGATAGTCTGGATATGCTGATCGATCGGCAGGAATATAAAGGATTCTCCGCTGTCTATGGGCAACAATTAGTCCACACGGGGCAAATTATCGGTTGTGCATCCCCGCGGGTGGATGCGTTACGGACGGATAAAAATCTGATTTTGAATACGAAGGAGTTTATGGAGATTATCAGTGAATTCTTCGTGGATTGGATGCCTGAATTGGCTGGTGTCAGCATACAGGCCACGTGGTCCGGGTATTACACGGAGCCTCGCTATATCGTTGATCCCGAATTAGGTCTGTTTGTCGGTATGCGGGGGCATGGTTTCATGTTATCGCAATACTTGGCTAAAATGTATGTTGATAAATTGATGGGCCGTCCGGTGCCGGAGTATTTTGATCAGTTGAAGTTGAACGGACCGGGATTGTCGGAAAAAGCCTTTAAGTGATATCGAGATTTACGATTGAATGATTTTGTGATTCCCACCTTCCTGCATTCTTGTAGGTGGTGGGAATGATTTAATCACCGAATCATAAATCATAAATCACTTAATTTCTCTATCTTTGTCACAAAATTACAGAATATGATAAAGTTAGGAGAATATAATATATTGAAAGTCGTTAAGATCGTGGATTTTGGAGTTTATCTGGATGGAGGAGAGTATTGGGGAGAGATTTTGTTACCGAAAGAGACGACTCCGGCTGAATGTAAGGAAGGCGATGAATTAAAAGTTTTCATTTATTTTGATTCGGAAGACCGGGTGATTGCCACGATGACAACACCTAAAGCCGTTGTGGGTGATTTTGCCTTGATGAAGGTGGTGGGTACGAGTCGAGTAGGAGCTTTTTTGGACTGGGGATTGCGTAAGGATTTGCTGGTTCCTTTCCGGGAACAGCGGGAAGAAATGATTGTGGGGCGTGAATACTTGGTTTATGTTTACGTGGATAAAACGACGGATCGTATTGTTGCTTCCACGAGATTAAGTCGTTTCTTGGATAAGACTCCGGCAGAGTATGAATTGGGGCAGGAGGTTGAGTTAATCGTTGCTCGTCGTACGGATTTAGGGTATAATGTTATTGTCAATAATAGCCATGAGGCAATTATCTATCGTAACGAGATATTCCAACCTATAACCATCGGGCAGCACCTGACCGGTTATATAAAGACAATCCGGGAAGACGGGAAAATTGATTGTATCCTGCAAAAAAATGATGGTCATGAACAAATTGATCGTTTGGCAGCCTTGATACTGAAAAAGCTGGAAGAAAATGGAGGTTCCTTAGCTGTATCGGATAAGAGCGATCCGGACGAGATATATCGCCTTTTCGGTTGTAGCAAAAAGAACTACAAAAAGACGGTTGGCGGTTTGTTCAAACAGCATAAGGTTATTATCGGGGAGAAGGAGCTGAAGTTGAAAATGGAGAATTAAAAGTTGAAAATAAAAAATGAACTCCCTCCCCCTTCGGGTGCTCCCTCTATAAACAGAGGGAGAGTTGAATTACTTTTCGACTTAGGGAAGAGTTACCAGCTCCTCCTCTGTTTATAGAGGAGGTGGCAGCGAAGCTGACGGAGGAGTTTAATTTAAAATCTGAATGAATACATGTCTAAAGTTCGGGCATATATCACGAGTTTTCGGTTAAGAACATTACCTTTATCCTTATCGGGTGTATTACTAGGTTCTTTGTTGGCAGCAAGCGATGGGTATTTTAAAACAACGACCTTCGTGTGGGCCATGCTCACCACGGTTGCCTTACAAATATTGTCTAATCTGGCGAATGAGGTGGGGGATTTAACCAAGGGAACGGATAATGAACATCGTTTAGGGCCTATCCGGAGCGCCCAAAGTGGAGCTTTGAGTATGCGGGAAATGGTACAGGCCATGATTGTTTTCGGGGTAATAGCGATCATCACCGGAAGTCTGTTAATCTATGAGGCATTTCGGGATTTGTTGAATTGGAAAAGTATTTCTTTGTTTATTGCCGGAGGCGCATCTATCGTGGCCGCCGTGAAATACACGGTCGGGAAGAGCGCTTATGGTTACCGGGGACTGGGTGATCTTTTCGTGTTTATTTTTTTCGGGTTAGTGAGCGTGATGGGAAGTTATTTTGCCATGTCCGGTGTTTTACCTTGGATATGTGTATTGCCGGCCGCAGCCATCGGTTTTCTCTCTTCCGGTGTTTTGAATATGAATAATATCCGCGACATCGAGAATGACTCGGTTTGTGGCAAGCGTACCATCCCGGTTATCTTGGGAATACGGGGAGCAAAGATATATCATTTCGTGATCACGCTATTGGCTGTGATTTGTCTAGTGGAGTACTCCGTGCTGCATCCTGCCGGATGGACGGGCTATCTCTTTTTGTTAACGCTACCGTTGCTGGCAATGCATCTGAAGTCTGTCTATTGGGGAGAAGGAAGAGCCTTGGATTCTCAATTGAAATTTCTTTCGATAACGACGTTGTTGATAGCGCTTTTATTAGGTTTTGGTCAATTATTGAGTTGTTAGATTATGGTATTAAAAAAAAACTGTCCCAAAAGTCATTTTTCAACTCCCTCCCCCCTTCGGGGTACTCCCTCTATAAACAGAGGGAGAGTTGAAATACTCCCTGTCTTCGGGAAGAGTCACCAGCTCCTCCTCTGTTTATAGAGGAGGTGGCACGAAGTGACGGAGGAGTTTTTTGAAATAAAATGACTTTTGAGATAGCCCCTTTTAATACTAGTATTTCCGTTTAGAAAGGAAGATCGTCGGCTTCCGGCATGGGAGGAATGTCTTCCACCTTGTATTCCGGTACCGGGGCGCCCATCATCGGGGCTTCCGCTTGAACTTTCTCAATTCTCCAACCTTCGAGGTTCGTGAAATAAGAAACCTGTCCGTTGTTCTCCCATTTGCGGCCACGCAAATTGAAATACACTTTAATATTCTCGTTCAATTGAATAGTCTCTAATAGATCACACCGGTCTTGGATCAATTGAACTTTTACGAAGTCGTTCCACTGTGGATTCTTCTCGTTTTCAACTTCTATCACGAATTCTCTCTTCTGGAAACGATCACTGATTTTTTGTGTAGCTTCTTTGTAAATTAATTTTCCGGTAACTTCGTAATTCATTGTTTTTCTGATTAGAAACAAGCCCAAGAGTCCTTGGGCTTGCTAGCTGTTTAAATATCAAATAATAAATTATTTTTGAGCGTTCGGGTCAACGATGTCGATTAATTCAACTTCGAAAATCAACGTTTCGTTCGGTCCGATAGCACCTCTGGCTCCTTGAGGTCCGTATGCCAAGTTTGACGGGATATAAAGCGTCCATTTAGAACCAACAGGCATTAATTGTAATGCTTCCGTCCAACCTTTGATCACCCGGTTTACAGGAAATTCGGTAGGCTCGCCTCTCTTGTATGAAGAGTCAAACTCGGTTCCGTCAATCAAAGTTCCTTTGTAGTGAACTCTAACAACACTGGTATCTGCCGGGATAGCTCCGGTTCCTTCTTTTTCAATTTTGTATTGAAGTCCGCTTTCGGTAGTTTTGATACCATCTTTCTTAGCGTTTGCTGCCAAGAATTCTTCTCCGGCTTTCAATGCTTTTTCAGCTTTAGCCATCATGGCTTTTTGAGTATATTTCTGTAAAAACATATTCATTTGCATCATGTCGGCAGGAGCGTCTTTTTTCTGTAAGGCACTGTTCATTCCGGCGATGATAGCGTCCATGTTGATGTCTTCAATACCGTTTCCAGTGATGTTAGAACCGTACATGTAACCAATATAGAAACTTGCTGTATCGGCCTCGTTTTTCAGCGATACATTCGTTTTTGTAGAAGTGTTGCAGCAGCTAGATAAACCGATTGCAGCAACAGATAAACCTAAAATTAGATTTTTTGCGTTCATAGTTTTTCGTAAATTAAATTATACTATATCTAATAATTCGATATCAAAAATCAAGGTCTCGTTCGGTCCGATCGCCTGTCCTGCACCGTGAGGGCCGTAAGCTAGATCAGAAGGAATGTATAGTTGCCATTTTGAACCCACGGGCATTAATTGAAGAGCCTCAACCCAACCGGCAATAACTCCGTTAACCGGGAATTCAGCCGGTTCGCCACGGCGGATGGAAGAGTCGAACACGGCACCATTAATCAGGCGTCCTTCATAGTGGCATTTTACAGTATCGCTACTTTTCGGAATAGCCCCGTTTCCGGTGGAAATTACTTTATATTGTAATCCGCTTTCTAGGGTAACCACGCCTTCTTTGCTCTTGTTATCGTTTAAAAATTGTTCTCCGGCTTCCTTGGCAGCTTTACCTCTTTCATTTTGCAGTTTGTTAAAATAGTCCTGCAAAATCTGGTTAGCCTCTTCCGGTTTGATTTCCGGCATCTGGCCTGCATAGACTGTTCTGATAGCGTCAACAAAAGCTTCTGTATTAATGGTGTTCACACCTGAAGAAAGGAGATTACTTGCAATACTTAGACCGAAACAATAACTCACTTTGTCTAACTCTTCTGTATATTTCATTGAAAGGTTTAATTAATAAATAAATATTTTGTTCATTAAGATGCAAATGTAAGAACATTGTGCGAAAACACAAACAGGTTTTCGTGTTTTATTCGCGATACGAGAAAATCGTGCCGGAAGGTTCATTTTATTCATTCATTAGCATTCCGTCATTTAATTTTATTTGTCTGTCTGACATACGGGCTAGTTCCGTGTCATGCGTGACGATTACGAATGTTTGTCCGAGTTCTTCCCGTAAAGTGAAGAATAACTGGTGTAATTCATTTTTGGTACGGGTGTCCAGGTTTCCGGAAGGTTCATCGGCCAGCACGACCCGGGGATGATTGACGAGAGCCCTTGCAACGGAAACTCGTTGTTGTTCCCCGCCGGATAGTTGATTGGGTTTGTGGCTCACCCGGTCTGCCAGACCGAGAAGGGTCAGTAGTTCCATGGCCCGCAGCTCCGCTTCTTTTTTTCCGGTTCCTTTGATCCATGCCGGGATGCAAACATTTTCCAACGCAGTGAATTCCGGTAATAAGTGATGGAATTGGAATACAAACCCGATGTTATTATTTCGGAATTCCGATAGTTTGTTGGAGGATAACCGGGCAATGTTCACGGAATCATACAATAGTTCACCCTCGTCCGGGGTATCGAGTGTTCCCAAAATGTGTAATAACGTACTTTTCCCGGCACCGCTAGCCCCGACGATCGTTACGATCTCTTTTTCTTTTATCGTGAGATCAATTCCTTTCAGCACTTTTAGTTCGCCGTAGCTTTTGACTATATTTTTAATTTCTATCACCTGATTGATTTCTTGATTTATGATTTCCGATTTAGTGATTCCAACCCGCTAACCAACATTTATTATTTGATGGTAAAGATAATAATTTTCAATTTTGGATAATCCTGTTGATTATTTTTATTTCAATGATAGATGTAAATATGCTTGTAGGCATAATAAAGTTATGCTGTTGTAATGAATCCAAGGCAAGAAGGTGATTTTAAATTGATGATAAAAGATTTTCTTTTGCACTGGGGTTATGCTGGAAAATAAGACCGATGGTCGGGCAATGATCCAGTTCTTTACAATCGCCACAGGTATTGAATCCTTTTGTTTGAACACATTTCCGGATTTCACAATAATTGCTGCAATAGGCGAATTTAGACCCGTCAACACGGCAACCCGTGCAATTAATAGTTTCCGGTGTGATTTCCGACGTGTTGTTCATGACACTCCATTTTTGAGCGGTTTCTTCTCTTAACTTGTCATCGTTATTGATTGTGGCGATACGGGCATCGCAGTTTTCGCAATCTAATCCACAACAGGCGATTAATTGTTTCATAATAGGGTATGTTTGATTTAAGTTTTAGACAAAGATAAGAAATATTAGATCGCTACCTAGGATTACTTCACGTGATTCGATGAATTTATTTGATGGATAGAGATAGCGATTAAATAAAGAGTGTGTATCTTAGCAATCTAAAATCAATTACGTATGGAATATTATATAGATCCGGTCACCTTCGTGACACAAAAGAGTGGTTTTGAGAGTAGATATATAAAAAATTTATTGGGGTTACTGGATGAAGGAGCCACGATACCTTTTATTTCCCGTTATCGGAAAGAGATGACCGGGAGTATGGACGAGGTGCAGGTGGGACAGGTACGAGAGATTTACGAGCAGTTCAAGGAACTGGAAAAGCGGAAAAAGACGGTGTTGGAGAGTATCGAGCTGCAGGAGAAACTGACCCCGGAATTACGGAAACAGATAGAGCATTGTACAGATTTACGAGAACTGGAAGATATTTACCTGCCTTATAAACCGAAGAAACAAACTCGGGCATCAAAGGCAAAAGCAAAGGGATTGGAACCTTTGGCTGCCATGTTGATGAAACAGGATAACGGGGATGTATGGGACAAAGCGGCTCGTTTCGTGAAGAATGACGTGGAGAATGAAGAAGAGGCTTTGCAGGGTGCTAGGGATATTATTGCCGAGTGGGTCAGCGAGAATGACCGGGCAAGAAACACCGTGCGTCGCTCTTTTGACCGGGTGGCAGTAGTAAAGGCGAAAGTTGTGAAGGGGAAAGAGGAAGAAGGGGAGAAGTTCACGGATTATTTCGATTATTCGGAGCCTTTGCGGAGGATTCCTTCCCACCGTATGTTAGCGATTCGTCGGGGGGAGGCTGAAGGTATTCTGAAAGTGGCGATTGAAATTCCGGAAGAGGAAACGATCGAGTCTTTGGAAAGAATATTCGTGAAAGGTCGTAACGAGAGTGCCGAGCAGGTGACCATGGCGGTGAAAGACGGGTATAAACGTTTGTTGCTTTCGTCTATCGAGACCGAGTACCTGCAAAGCGGTAAGCAGAAAGCAGATGAAGAAGCGATTAAGGTGTTTGCCGAGAATCTGCGTCAATTGCTTTTGGCTCCGCCTCTTGGGAATAGGCGGGTGTTGGGTATAGACCCGGGGTTCCGCACGGGATGTAAGGTTGTTTGTCTGGATGAAACGGGAAATCTGGTGCATAATGAAACCATTTATCCTCACCCGCCACAAAACGAGGTGAAACAGGCGGCTAATAAGGTTACCAATCTGGTAAACTCGTACCGGATCGAGGCGATTGCTATCGGTAACGGTACGGCAGGACGTGAGACCGAACGGTTTATCCAGAGTTTACGTTATGACCGGGATATACAAGTGTTTGTCGTGAGTGAAAGCGGGGCATCGATTTATTCGGCCTCTAAGATAGCCCGGGACGAGTTCCCGCAGTATGATGTAACGGTTCGCGGTGCCGTGTCGATAGGGCGTCGGCTGATGGACCCATTGGCCGAGTTGGTAAAAATTGACCCGAAGTCTATCGGGGTAGGGCAATACCAGCATGATGTCGATCAATCCAAATTGAAAGAGAGTTTGGATCGGGTGGTCGAGTCGTGTGTGAACCGGGTTGGGGTGAACGTGAACACGGCAAGCAAGTACTTGTTGACTTACGTCTCCGGATTGGGGCCGACTTTGGCAGAAAATGTGGTTACTTATATCAAGGAGAACGGGGCATTCCGTAGTCGCAGCGAATTGAAAAAAGTGAAACGTATGGGAGAGAAGGCATTCGAACAGTGTGCCGGGTTCCTTCGTATCGAGGGGGCCGAAAATCCCTTGGATAATTCATCCGTGCATCCGGAATCATACGCCGTGGCAGAACGGATGGCAAAAGACTTGGGCATCCCGTTGAAATCGTTGATTGGTAACGAGGAGACTTGTAATAAGATTGAACTATCCCGTTACGTGAATGACCGGATTGGGCTACCCACGTTGAAAGACATCGTGGATGAACTCAAGAAACCGGGGCGTGACCCCCGTTCCGTGGCTAAAGTATTCAGTTTCGCTGACAACATTCACACGATCGACGATTTGGAGATCGGGATGGTTGTTCCGGGTATCGTGACTAATCTGACGAACTTCGGAGCCTTCGTGGATATTGGCGTGAAACAGGACGGACTAGTACACATATCCGAGATTGCCGATAAATATATTTCGAACCCGGCGGATGTACTTTCTTTGAATCAGCATGTTTCAGTGAAAATCGTGCAGGTTGATAAGGTACGGAAACGTATCGGTCTTTCGATTAAGCAGGCATAAAATAAGAAAATTTAGCATGAATGATTTCGAAGAATATATAAAGCAAAATGAACCTCATAAACGGGAAAAAGGTTATGTATGGCAAACTGCAATTGGTTTACAGGCTGTCGATGGATTAAAACCGTCGGAATACTTAATCGAAACAGCTCGTCGGAACATAGAAGGGGATATAACAATTGACGAGGCTCGTCAGCTTATCAAGAATTATTACGAGTCAAAAGGCGATCGTGTAAATGATGCTGATGATACGGAAGAGGCCGATAAGGTGTCGGCTAATATTGCTAAGTTGTTAAGTGAACGGACATTTGCTTTTACTGTAGCGGGATTTATAGCTATTCATCGACGTATATTTGATGGCGTATTTAAATTTGCAGGAAAAATTCGGGACTATAATATTATTAAAAAAGAATGGGTCCTTCGAGGTGATACGGTGCTATATGTTTCCGCTCCAGATATTCGTAAGGCCATGGAATATGATCTTGAACAAGAGAAAGGGTTTGACTATACCGGTTTGAGTATAGTACAAGTTACAAGTCATGTGGCGAAATTTGTATCAGGATTATGGCAGATACATCCTTTTGGGGAAGGAAATACTCGGACAACAGCCGTTTTTACTATCCAATATTTACGTTCTATGGGATTCAATGTTGAGAATAATCTTTTTGCCAATCATTCTTGGTATTTTAGGAATGCTTTGGTACGAGCTAATTATCAGAATATTCAAAAAAGTATTACACGTGATACTGAATATTTAGAACGTTTTTTTCGTAATTTACTGATGGGAGAGAAAAACGAATTAAAAAATAGATATATGCTCATCCAATTTCCTGAAGAAATACGAGAGAAGGTGGAATCTACCGATAACCGAACAACTACCGAACAACTTACCGAACAACTTACCGGACAAGAACGTATTCTTTTGTTGTCAATAGGAGATGAGCAATATACTCTTAAACAGTTAATGGAAAAACTGAAGCTGAAACACCGTCCTACGTTTTTGGAGAATTATATCAATCCGGCAATGAAAAATGGTTTTATAAGATTACTATACCCGGAAAAGCCTAATCATCCTCGGCAAAAATATTTGTTGACAGTAAAGGGTATGGCAATATATAATGAGTTACATGACTAAATTTTTATAAACTTTTTTCCTTTTCTTTCGTTTCACGTGTATAAATTCAAACGAACACGGTTATGAAAGAGAAGGAAAAGAAACAAGAGAATATGGATGTGAAAAAGCATCTGACACCCGAAGATGATGAGAAATTACACGAGGCATATATAAACGCTTTAGGTGAAATTCTGGAGAATGACGATGATGATGCCCGGGATAATTTGGCTAATTACATGGACGAGGTAAAAGAAGAGTCCGATGCCTTGGGTACGGAACCAGACGAGAATGATTTGGATAGGGGAAAGAACGCTTGACTTTCCCCTATTTTATAGTATCTACCGGATTCATCCGGGAGGCTTTAAATGCTTGCCATGCGACGGTCAGCGTGCCAATAACGACTGCCGCTATACCGATAAAGATAAATGATACCGGAGAAATTTCGTTTTTATAAACGAACTGTGTGAGCCACTGTACTGAGCAGTAATAGGCAATCGGCGCCCCGATGCAAAAAGCAACTAGAATCCATTTGATAAAACGGGCGCATAGTAACACGGCGATTTGGTTTTCACTGGCCCCGTTGATTTTACGGAGGCTGATCTCTTTCCGCCTGTTCTCCACGGAGAACCATGCTAATCCGAATAATCCTAAACCGGCTAGCAAAATGCTGATATAGGAAAATATTGAAAGAATTTTCATTACTTGTAACTCTTCTTCGTGAAACTCCATGTAGCGTTCAGACAGACTACAAGTTTTTATTTCGATTGCTCCGGGAGCAATTTGTTTCCAAAGTGCATTAATCTTTTCTTCGACTATTTTTCGGGTACCGGGTTGAATACGGATAATATGACGATCAGACCCGGTATCACTGAATCGAATAAATAATGGCGTGATCTCTCGGGTGAGTTTATCTCTTGGATAATCGGCAACGACCCCGACGATCGTGTAGGTTTCATCCCATATTTGGAAGGTTTTACCTAAAGGCTCTGTTATCCCTTGTTTCTTTAGAAAAGTCTCGTTCACGATGGCTTCATGTAATCCTTGTTTTCCCGGAGAGAAAAGTCTTCCTTCCAAAAGTTGTATATCATAAAAATCAAAGAACGAGAGATCGGCGTCTGTGCAAGCCACGTACATATTATCTAGTCCGTAAGTGCAATTTTGAGTGATAGCGCTCATCGTTCGGTGCGTGATCTCCGGGATGGAAGAGAGTTGGTCATAAAAAGCTTTCGTCGTTTCATCTTCTACCGTGTAAAGTCCCCATCCTAATATCAAGATTTCATTGGCGTGTGGACGGCAATGTGTTGCGAAGTCCATCTGGTGGTGAATGTTTACCACTGTTGTCGTCAGGATAATGGATATGGTAAACTGGGTAATCACAATATTGCGAATAAGAATGTTTTTTTGTTTGTTTTCATTCTTTAGAATTTCAGATAGAGAATTTTTGTTGATTTTTAGGATCACGTATAAAGGAGGTATGATGATAATTGTACCGAGTAAAAGAATTAGCACCAGTGGAGTATATCCGGCATATAAATCCGATAGACATAAATCGGAAGTAATGAATGTGTTGAAATAAGGAATAAGAATATGGATAATACCAATAGATACGATAAAGGAAAACATAACGAGTAATCCGGTTTCCATGATTAACTGTTTACGTATTCCTTGTTTTGATTCTCCCGAAATAAGTTGAATCCCGGTTGTTTTTAATTGTTGTATGGTACGGGTCAGACAAATGTTGATGTGGTTGAAGCAAGCGATGATAAATATGAGTATGGCAACTCCCATGCCTAAATAAACGAAAGAAGGATCACGTTTAAAGATTAATCCGTCCTCGTATAAATATTTTGCTTTTGAAAAATAAAGTTGTTCAACAGGTTTTAGATAGATCGTTCTATCCTTAAATACTTCTTCGTTCCGATCATTTATTTTTGTTAGGAAATTTGGAGCTGTAACTTTAGACGAAAGCTCGATAAAAATGTAAAAAGAGAATCCGGTAACTTTTGATATTTCTTCGTCCGGTAATCCTCGTAATATCCCAAAATGGAGAAAATTCTTTTGCGAATCGTCAATAACAGTTGTGATTGTACAAGGTTCGAATATCTTTTTGTAGATATTTTTCTCCCCGTCAAAATGAACAATATAGCGCCCTAATGTGAGAGATTTCCCAATAGGGTTAGCAATTCCGAATTGTTGGCGGGCAAAAGACCGGGTAACGGCAATTTCATTGGGGGATGAGAGTGTTTTGCGTAAATCTCCCGATAAAAGGGGAAGTTTAAAAAAGTCGGTGAAGTTGGGTGTAACAGAATAAGCATCCATGTAGTCCGGTTCTTCCGCTTTTTCACTGAAAAGAAGATGTTCATTCCGGAATACACAATAGGCTTTCACTTCTGGATAAATGTTTTTTAGTTGAACCCCGCTTTCCCCGGAAATGAAAGCATCATTGGGATGGACGTCTTGTTTCCTTTGCTCCTGAACAAGATAACTATTTTTACTATTCAAGATAGAATGAGCGATATTATATTCGTGTATCACGAAAGTAACGAGCAGCGTGCAACACGTGATCCCCGTGATCAGGCTGATCAAAGAAATCAGCGTGTAGGTCTTGTTTTTTAGCCAACCTCGAAATATGATTTTGAATTGAACGTTTTGCATGATTATTCGGTTTTAAGGGTATCTATCGGGTTATTTCTTGATGCTTGCCGGATCTGCCAGTTGGTCACGAGCAGAACAATACAAAGGGATATAACGATGGTAAGTACGAAAATCCAAGGTTGTATTTCTATCCTGTAAGCGTAGTTTTCCAGCCATTTCCGGGAGGCGTAGTACGCTATCGGCAGACCGATCACGCAGGCCACGAGAACTTTTGTCATGAATTGTCGGTTAAATAGTAACATGATTTGTCGTTCCGATGCCCCGTTTACTTTCCGAAGGGCGATCTCCCTCGTTTTGCTTTCCACCATGAATATGGCAAAAGCGAATATCCCCATACCACCGATTAGAATGGCGATCAGTGAAAACAGGATCACGAGTTCCATAAAGGCCATGTCTTTTTGGTATAGGTCTGAGTAATTATATTCCTTGCACTCGAAAATATATTCTGGGTTTCGGGATAGATATAAGTCTTGCAGATATTCAAGAATCTCTTGCCGTTTTCCCGGTTGGTAACGTATTAATAATAAATACGAGGATGGCGGTAAAATCATCGTGGGGCGTACCGGGTAATGGAGTGATTGCGTGTGATAATCTTCCGTAACTCCTGTAATTCGATAGTGAACAGAATGTTGCTGGTTTAGGATCATTCCTAGAGGGTGATCCAGTTTGAACGTTTCCACGAATTTTTTATTTACCCACACGTCGGTTGTTGATGAGTAATTATTTTCAGGCGAGGGATTAAATTCGATAGGAGTAAACTCCTGACTTTCAATAATCGGAATTTTATATACATTGGTAAAGTCTTCGTCCCCGTATGCACATACAACATCAATTTGTTTTTCCGGCTCTGTGAGAAGGGGTATTTTCTCGATGGAGGGTATGTAAGTAAAAGGTATACTCATACCGTTACATACATAAAGAATTCCGGGATGCTGAAGTAATTCTTCTTTTAGAGGTTGATAGCTGCGGGAATTGTCAAACCAGCCAACTTGAAGGATATGTTCCGTATCTATCCCTAGTGGTTTGTTTTTTATAAAATTAATTTGTGAAATAATGATGGTACAATAAAAAAGTAATGAGGTGAAAATACCGATTTGTAATATGGTTAAAATTTTGGAAAGATTTATCTGTTGTGGTTTGGGTTGGAGCATACCTCTCACACCTTCCCGGCTAACATGATGTTTAAAGTGAAAGTATAAAATGGAGCAAATGATCCCCATAATCAGACATATAAATCCTACAAATACGAAATTGGAAAGGTTGAAAAGTTCAAATGGATAAATATGCTCCGGTGACAAGATTTGGATAAAATAAGGATGCAATCCATAGGTCAAAATACACGAGAGTAGAAGAATAACTCCTGTCTGTAACCCGATTTCACCGAGCAATTGATAGAATAAATGCTTGTTGCTGGCTCCATAACATTTGTGTATGGCAAAACGGGAAGAATCCCGGTCTTGTTGGGCAATTCGGATAAGTAGGAAGTTTCCGGCAGCAAGTAGTAGAATAAGAATTGTGATACTCCATAATAAATAGGTTAGGGATTGAGAACCCCGTAACAATTCATCTTCTCGTAGATGATCGGAATGAAAATAAATATCTTTCAGGGGTTGAAGTCTGTGACTGTAATGGTTAACGTCGTCCGGCATATTGGATGCGATTGTCGGTAATTTCTTTTCGATAGCTCGAAGGTCTGCGGTTGGTAGGATATGAAAATAGGTGTACAAAGAGTAATTTCCTCGATGTTCATCAAAATATGGGATTCCCTGTCGGCAATCCACGATGATGTTTGCTTGAATCGTCGAGTTCGCCGGAAAATCTTTTATAACAGCAACGACTTGGCATTTGATGTCTTTTTTTCTGTTATTGATTCCATCTTTAATGGTTACCGTCTTTCCAATCGGGTTCTCCTTGTTAAAGTAGCGTTTGGCACTTGTTTCCGTGAACACGATCCATGAAAAAACGGTTGTGTCAATTTTCCCTTGTATCACGGGAATCTCGAACAGATCAAAGAACGGAGGATCGACAAATGCAAGTTTAGGTTCTATGGTAAAATCTTGGTCATCCTTTATTTTTATGCGATAATCTTTTTGAAAATAGCGTGCTACCTGTACGATTTCCGGAAATGTTCGTTTTGCTGCAGGACCGAATGGCGTGTTGGTTCGGCAATTCCAGAAATCCTCATCACCGTATCGGGTGATCACCCGGTAAATATTGTCGCTGTTTTTCAAATACCCGTCCATATTCCACTCGTTTGACGTGTGACTGTATATCAGCCAAGCGGCAGAAAAGGCAATGGACAACCCGACAATATTGATCACAGTGTAAACCCTGTTGCGGGAAAGCTTGCGTACTATGAATTTAAAATATTGCTTAAACATGGCTATTCGGTTTTAAGGGAATCTATTGGGTTTAGTGTTGCGGCATACCAAGATTGGCGAATCACGGTAATAATGCCTATCATGATTACGAGCAATATACTCGTGATAAAAATCCACGGGGATAACTCGGCCCTGTACACGAATTGTGAAATCCATGCGTTAGCCAAATACCAAGCGATTGGAATACCGAGAAGTGAGGTCCAAATCATCCATTTCACAAAACGTCCGCACACGAGCAGTACGATTTGCTTCTCGGTTGCTCCGTTGACTTTCCGCAGGCAAATTTCTTTTGTCCGACATTCAACCGAATACCACGCTAACCCGAATAATCCCATGCAAGAGAGTAGCATACTGATCCATGTGAATACGGAAACGATTCGTGCCGTCCGGAACTCTTCCTTGTGTATATCCCTGTAAATCTCGGCCAAAGAAGTAAAAACCAACGGAGATTCATCAGGAGCGATCGTTTCCCACAAGCTCTGCATCCGGGCAATCGTGGCCTCAACCTCTCCCGGTCGGGTTTTAATTACCGTGCCTCTGGCGTTTACCCAGTCATCCGTCTCCCGGATGATAATTAACGGTTCGACCTCGTTCGTGACGTGATCAATAGCGTAATCCTTGATGACACCGCAAATTACGAAGTCCATCCCGTCATGTGAAAAAGATTGCCCGACTGGGTTTTCGATCTGTTTCTTTCTGATCAGCGATTCATTCACCAACACCTTGTGGATCGAAACATCGGTAGCATGACACAAGGAATCCCCTGCCACGAGTTCAGCGTGATAAAAACGGAAAAAGCGTTGATCCATCTTTAACGTGTTGGCATTAAACTCCCGGTTAGCGATGGCCCCGTTCATGAGCGGGAGGGTAGAGGTGTAGTCAACAACTTCCGGTAGCGTGATCACTTGCTCCTTGAATGTCTTCCACGAATGTTCGTCGGGAGTATATTCGTGTTCTATGGAAACAATCGATTCCGCGTCCGGGCGAATGTGTGTGATATATTCGGTCTGCTTTTTTATCGTGAGGAAAAGGGCCAGTAAAATGATCGAAATCGTGAATTGGACAACAATAATTCCGGCAATCAGCGAGCGATGAAACGTGTAATTTTTCCTTAGAATATCGGCCAGAGCCACCCGTTCCGCTTTGTACAGGATATAAATTGACGGGAACAGGATCACGGCGACAAGGGTATAGGAAATGATCGGTAGCGTTTCTCCCCGGAACAGATCGACAAAAGCCAGCTTGGAATCCATAAAGGCATTAAACGTCGGTAACACCGTGTAAATCAATGCCAGTGAAATAACGAAAGCAAAGCCTACTTGGAGTGCTGTTTCTTGAATCACCTGCCACCGGATTTCGTTCCGGGAAGCCCCGTGTATCAGTTGCTGGCCGGAATAAAGCAGACGTTGGAACGAACGGGTCATGTTGATATTCACGTGATTAAAACAAGCGATAATTAGAATAAGTAGTGCGATATACAGGCTGGTTTGCAACTGTTTATAATCCCGGTACCTGAAAAGTCGGTTCTCGGAATAATCTTTCGTGTAGTACGCCTGTTCGATGGGGAGCAGGAAAAGCGGGGTGGCGTTTTCATCCTTTTCTTGCAGGACGGATAGATCACTTCCCGCTTGCACTTGCACCACGTTATGATACCACGAAGTGCTGAAAGGTTGCCGGGCAATCTCTTCCGTGGATAACCCGAAAAGAAGCTCGTAATACAGGACACTTGGTTGGCGATCGTCAATGACTGAGGTGATCGTGTAGTCTTGGTTGACTTGTTGTTGTGAAACCCCGTAACCGTCCCCGTTCTTCACGAATACATCTTTGTAGATTTCGAGCGTGAGAACCTCTCCCATCGGGTTTTCCTTCCCGAACGTGCGGAGGGCAAAACTCCGGGTTATCGCGATTTCCAAGGGATGCGATAGAGTTTGTTTTAAATTCCCGCTAATCATTTCCGGTTGGAAAAGCGTGTCGAAACCGGGAGTTACTTTATAAGCGTTATCAATCTCCAGCTTGTGCTTTCCCCGGTGCATGACGACAAATTCTTGTCGGAAAGTGCAGTACCCCGTCACCTGCGGGTATTTCTCGTGTAGTTTTTGGGCAGCCCCGACCGGGGTATCGTACGTTTTCAATTCCGAGTTGTGGTAAAAATTATCTTTCGTTTGCACCACATAAAGCTGGTCCTCTCCGGGCGTGGAATGTGCCGTTTGCCGTTCGTGCATGGCAAACCCGATCAGTAGCGTACTGCACGTGAGACCGATAACCAGACTGAATGTCGAGATACAGGGATATATTTTGTTTTTACCCCAATGCCGGAATAATATTTTATATTGGAACATCCGCATGATCATTCGGTTTTAAGGGTATCAATCGGGTTTCGGCGTGTGGCCCGGCGTATTTGCCAACCGGTGACGAGAACCACCAGTAGCAAAGAAACCCCGATCACGCAAACGGTAATCCAAGGGCTTATCGTGACTTTGTACGCGAAACCTTGCAACCATTGTCGGCAAATCAGATAGGAACAGGGAATCCCCACGATACAGGCGACCGCTACTTGCCCCGTGAAAATACGGTTCAGGTAAATCATAATTTGCCTTTCCGAGGCCCCGTTCACCTTGCGGAGAGCGATCTCTTTGGTCTTGCTCTCGGCGATGAAAACGGAAAAGGCAAGTACTCCCATGCCCCCGATCAATAGGGCGATGCCCGTGAATATATACACGAGATGTCCCAGCATGATTTCCCGCTCGTATAGTTCGGAATAGGGATATTCTTGGTAACTCATCAGCGTTTCCGGGTGACGGGTTTCGTATAATTGTTGCAGGTAATGGATCATCTCGCTTCGTTTCCCTTCCCGGTACCGGACGATGAGTGTGAACGACACTCCCGGAAGGTCACTACCGATCATGACGGGTTGAATCGGTTCATAGAGTGAACGGAAGTGGAAGTCCTGCACGATTCCCACGATTTGCATTTTGGCGATTCCGTCACTCAGAAGTGTTCCAATCGGGTGGCTCAATCCCATTTGCCGCACGAACTTCTGGTTCACGACAATCTCCACGACGTCCACGGGCTTACGGGAATAGATTCCCGGTGTCGTGATCTTCGTTTTGGCATCCCGTCCTTCCACGAGTTTTAACTGGTAGGTACGGAGGAAATCTTCGTCACACAAAAGCGAGTAGGATTGTATGCTTTTTTCCGGTTGCTCAGCCAAATGAATAGCCCAGTGCGACCAGTTCCCGATTGGGAGCAAGGCTCCGCAACTCACGGCCAGCACGTCCGGGTGTCGCGACAACTCTTCCTTCAGGGACGTGATCTCGTAGGGATTCGGCCAATTGAAAGAAATCGTGTTTCGGTTATTGTAACCCAGCGATTTATTTTGGAGATAATCGATTTGTTGAATAAACACGATGGAGAAAAAAAGCAACCCGCAGAAAATTGTCAGTTGGGCAATCATCAGAATTTTCTTCAAATCCAGTGACGAACGGGAAGAGGCAATCGTGTTTTTCAGTCCGGAAGAGTTGAGTTTTCGGCTGATATGCCCGTAAGTAATTCCCCCGACGCATCCGGTAAACAGTAGGAAGATGAGCAGGAAACCGATGACTTCCGTTCCGCTCAAATAAAATGGGAAGGGATGCTTGGGCGAAATGATTTGTGCGAAATAGGGATAAAAAATAAAGGTCAGCACGACCGTCAAGACGAGGGCCGTCACGGTATATATGCCTATTTCCTGCAACACCTGCACGAAAATATTTCGATTACTACTCCCGAAATATTTTTGTATGGCAAACCGTTCCGCGTTTTTATCCGCTAGGGCTAGTTTGATGATGAGGTAATTACAAAATGCCAGCGACAGAATGAGCAAGAGGATTCCGAACAGAATCCAGTTAAAGGTTCCCGACCCTTGGGCAAAGGAGAGGTCAAAGTCCTGTATGTGATCCGAGTGCAAGTACATTTCCCGTAACGGTTGCAACTGTAATAGCTCCTTTTGTTCCCGGATATAATCAGACTCCCGGTATTCAATTTGAAGTAATTGCTCTTCAACCTTTTGGACATCCGCCCCGTCGGTTAATTGAATAAACGTCTGCACGGCGTTTCCCATGTTGTACCGGTACGAATGTCCTATCACGAAAAAATCCAGAATCACGTCGGCTTGAATGGATGAACGGGGTGGCATGTCCTTCATGACCCCGGCAATTCGATAAGTTGACTCTCTGCCACTCGTATACAGGTCTTCTAGATGTACCAGTTTCCCTATCGGGTTCTCATCCTTGAAGTAGCGTCGGGCAATACTTTCCGAAATCACCACCCAACCGGGTTGTTCGAAGGCTTGAATACTCCCTGTCACGAGCGGGAACGTGAACATGCTGAACAATTGTCGGTCAGCGTACCCGCAGGAAATCCCGGTTTGATAGTGATCGTTATTCTCCCAGCGAATTTTCATCTCCCGTGCCGTGATGATCCGGGTATAGTCAGTCACTTCCGGAAGTTCCGCTTTGGCAATCTCTCCCAGCGAGCTACAAACCTCTGCCCCCCAGTGGGTATTCCCGTCGGTTTGAACCGTGATTCGGTAAATGTGGTCAACATTCTCGTGGTACGTGTTTGTCTGCCACTCTTTTACCAGAAAAGTATAAATAAATACGGAGGCGGTGAGAGCCACGGCCAGCCCGATCGTGTTGATCACGAAATAGCCTTTCCGTTGAAAAATCTGACGTCCTACCAGTTTGAGATGATACATATCGTGTTATTTTTAGCCGTGTTGCAAAGTACAAAAAATCACTTGAAAATAAGTCGTTCATTGTCGCCAAACATTTCGTATCCTGACGTGATGATCTTTTCACCCGGTTGGAGTCCTTCCGTCACTTGATAATAACGGGGATTCTGTTTACCGATTTTTATTTTTCGTCGGAAAGCCTCTGTCCCGTCGGGCGACAACACGTATATCCATTGTCCCCCGGTGCTTTGGTAGAAAGTACCTCTGGGAATCAGTATCGATTCGTCCGCCGCGCCGAGTTGCAAGTTCAGATGGTATGTCTGTCCCGTCCGGATATTGGGAGGGACGGTAGTCGTGAACTCCAAGTCTGTCTTGAACTGCCCGTCCTTCACGTCGGGGTACACTTTGATCACCCCCATCTGGAAATCCTTACCTTGCCGCTCCAACGTGGCAGTCAGCCCCTTGCGTACCCGGTCGATATAATGTTCGTCGATTTGTGTCATCACCTTGTAATCGTTCAGCATGTTGATCTTCCCGATCTGGCTGCCGGCCCCCACCATCTGACCGATCTCCACGTTCAGGTCGCTCAACTGCCCGTCGATCGGGGCGCACACGTTAAGCCGGGCATAGCGTTCCTGCGTCAGTCGCAGGTTACGCCGGGCATTCTCCATTTTTTGCTTGAGCATAATGACCTGCGAGTGGCGGCGAATGGAATCTTTCGTTTGTTTTTCCGTGATCAGCTCCCGGTTGTGGATGGCGTACTCGTAATCTTCTTTGGCCACGAGGTACTCTTCCTTGGCGATCAAGTCTTCCTCGAAAAGTTGCTTGTTTTGCAAGTATTTTCGTTTCTTCCTTTCCACGTCAAGCTCCAGCGTCAACCGCTCCTGTTGCAGGTTCAGCTCTTCCCGTTCCAAGTCCAGCAAGCTATTCTGCACGGAGTTCTCTTCCTCGGCGAACCGATCCTTGCTATTCAGTATCTCCGTTTCCAGATTCTTGCTTTCGAGCCGGATAATGACCTCTCCCGCCTTCACCATTTCTCCCTCTTCCACGAGAATCTCTTTCACGTTTCCCCCTTCTTGCACGGTTAACTGCGAGAATGTCAACGGTTCCACGTTCCCCATGATCCGGATATAATCATGGAAAATCCCTTGGCTCACGTCCTCGATAGTTACTTTCTCCTTGTCCACCCGCAAAGCCGATTCGTGATTCCCGAACACGGCCCACCCGGCAAACCAAAGAATAAATATTCCCCCGATGAGGTAAGGTATGTGTTTTCTCTTAATTCCTCTTTTTTGTTCTATTAGTCGATCCACGATGTTATTTTAGATTTTTAGATTTTAAATTTTAGATTGAACTCCTCCGTCAGCTTCGCTGCCACCTCCTCTATAAACAGAGGAGGAGCTGGTGACTCTTCCCGAAGACAGGGAGTATTTCAACTCTCCCTCTGTTTATAGAGGGAGCACCCCGAAGGGGGGAGGGAGTTCGTTTTTTCATTTTCAATTTTCAATTCTCAATTTTCAATTGTAACGGTTTTCCTTGATAAAAATCAATCATCCTCTTCTGCATCACGTAGTCCAAGCGGGCTCGCAGCACGTCGTACTTTGCTTCAAGGAGGCTGTTGGAGGTTGTGTTCAGGTCGATGATGGTGATCAGTCCTTGCTCGTAACGTTTGCGGGCGGCGTTGTAGGAGAGGGTGCTGAAATTCTCTCGCTGCACGGCAATCCGGTAGCGCTGGGTGCAGGACTTCAAATCCTGCAGGGCTTGTTGTATCTCGTTATATAATGCTCGTTCCGTCTGTTGGTATTGTATCTTCGATGATTGATAATTGTGTTTGGCTCTTTGGAGGCTGGAACGGCGGCTCAGACCGGAGTAGAAGGGAATACTCATGCCGATGCTGAACCCTTTCCCGATCTGGTTGCGGTCCGTGATTTGCGAGAAGAAATCACCCGAACGCTGGTCACTATAATTTCCGAAAGAGATACTTCCGCTAATACTGATCGAGGGATATAATCCGGCTCTTGCCGAGTACACGCCGAGCTGTGCGGAACGGATTTGATAAGCGGCCAATTTGATTTCCGGCAGCGTTTGGAGTGCTTGTGTGAAAACCTCTTTGGGCTTCAATTCGTGGAGTTCCGGGTGAACTTCGGAAACCGACCGGGCATCAATCTTTAATTCCTCTTCCGCGTTATAATTCATAATATATTTAAGATTAGCCTGTGCGTTGAGACAATTATTTTGTGCCGTGATCAGCCGGAACTCCACGGAGGCTTGCTGTGCCTGCATCTCGAAAAGATCGCTTTTCGGCTTTTTCCCTAACTCGTATTCCCGTTCGATCTTTTTGAGACGCAACCGGGAGTTTTCCACCTGTTCCTGCGTGATCCGAACCTCTTCCTCTGCATACAATAACGTGAAGAAAGCGTTCATCACCTGTATGGCGATCTGGTTGGCTTGGTTCTCGGTTTCTTCCCATCCCATCAGGCGGCTTAACTTGGCAGCTCGCAGGCGATTGATATTGCTGAATCCGGCAAACACGGTCAGGCTACTGCCCACGCCGAATCCCCCGACCGACATATAGCGGGTATTCGTGTACGTGTTGGTTTCCGGGTCAATCCCCCGACCGAAACTGTAACTGACGCCGGGAGAAATCCCGCTAACGGAGGGTAGGAGCGAGAGCGTGGCATCCCGCACGTCCAGTTTATCGTTTTTATTTTGTAGCTCCCGTTGTTGCATGGAAAGACTTTTCTCCACGCCGTAATCAATACACTCCTGAAGACTCCATTCCCGGTTTTGCCCGTTGACAAGCAAACCGGATGTTAAAATGCTCAATAGAATGGAATATTGCTTTAATATCATCATTTTTTGTTTTATCTTGCATCTAGAGGAACGAATGTCGTGCCAAAGTCGGAAAGTGTTTGTTTCCAGCGGTATAGAGGAAAATAGGGAAGAATGGGATGTCAAAAAATAAGACACGATTGTCTAATTATTTGACACGTGGTATAAAGTATATTTTGGTAATGTGTTGATAATTAGTGCAAAATACCTTTTGGCATGATAATGGTACGTTCAACGTGAAGTTTTACTCGTAAATAGATTGAATCATGATAAGAATTGAGCATTTAAGTAAAGTATTTCGCACCGAAGAGGTCGAAACAACAGCGTTGAACGATGTGTCCCTTCACGTGAAACAGGGAGAATTTGTGGCCATTATGGGACCTTCCGGTTGTGGTAAGTCAACCTTATTAAACATCATCGGTTTGTTGGATAACCCGACATCCGGGAATTATTATTTCAACGGACAGGAAGTCGGGCATTTAAAAGAGAAACAGCGGACGCAGGTTCGCAAGGGGAACATCGGTTTCGTGTTCCAGAGTTTTAACCTGATTGACGAGTTGAATGTCTATGAGAACGTGGAATTACCCTTGATCTACCTGAAGAAAAAGGCGTCGGAGAAAAAAGAACTGGTCACGTCGATTCTCGACCGGATGAACATTAGTCACCGGGTTAAGCACTTCCCGCAGCAACTTTCCGGGGGACAACAACAGCGGGTTGCCATTGCCCGTGCCGTCGTGGCAGGGCCCAAGCTGATCCTTGCTGACGAGCCGACCGGAAACCTCGATTCTAAAAACGGGGCAGAAGTCATGAATCTATTGACCGAGCTGAACCAAGAGGGAACCACTATTGTCATGGTGACCCACTCCCAGCATGACGCCTCGTATGCCCACCGGGTGGTTCATCTCTTTGACGGGCAAATCGTGACCGAGTTGGAAAACCGGGAAATCCTCTGATTTAAAATAGAACGATTGTCAACCGGAAAATTTTGGACGAGACGGGAAGAATTAAAAACCAAAAAATAACAACTTATGAAAGGTAAAAGCTTGCTCTTCGGATTGTGCTTGTGTCTCTGGACATCGTTGGGATGGGGACAACGAATGATTGAAGTCCCGTGGTACGAGACCACCAACACGTATATGTTTGATATTATAAAAATGGAACTGACCGATGAGGCGACAGTTATCACGGGACAAGTGAAGTATTTCCCTAACGAGTGGTTTCGGGTTGTGGGGCGCACGGTATTAAGAGGGGAAAGTGGTAAAGAGTACAAGCTCTTAAAAGCTGAGGGAATCAAGCTGAATGAACAGGTATTTTTACCAGAATCCGGACAGATGACTTTTCAGCTCTATTTCGAACCCGTGGATGTCGGGGAGAAAAAGGTGGATTACGTGGAGGGAAACCACGAAACGGACTGGCGGATTGGGGGTATCGTGTTGGATGAGAAACCGCAAAAGCTGGAAAAGGAGAGCGATTGCCTGATCCGGGGGAAGGTGCTGGGACACCCATCGAGCTATCGGTTGGTGCTGATGGGCTATTATGACGATAATCGGATTCAGGAACCATACGCCATTATACCTGTTCGAAACGGGAAGTTCGAATACGTGTGCCAATTAGGAGAGAGCAAAATGTACTGGTTGGTGTTTACTGATGAATTGGTAAAATCAGCCTTTCGTCCGGTGTGTTTTTTTATTGAACCGGGGGAAGTCGAGATCACGATTCAGCCGGAAGATGCCTATACGGATTCGGAAATTCGTGGAGGAGAAGTCAATGAGCAGTATAGGAGTTATCTACGATTGAAAGAAGATAAATTCAATTTCAAAGCGTTGTATAGCGCATTCGATTCGTTGCATAATCAGAATCTTAGTTTCACTCCTGAGGCGCAGAAATTGAGTGAATTAATGTCCGAAAATTTCAAAAACAGGCAGAAACATGATAGCCTGTATGCCGCTTTTCTGCAATTAGAAAAGGATGGCAAAATGTACACCCCTCAAATGATGGCGTTAAATGAGAAAAAGAGAGAGTTGAGTAAAAAGGAACAAAAATGGAAAGAGGACTATATTGGAGAGCATCCGTCACTGGCAACTTATTTTCTGTTAATGGATGATTTGAGGAATCTGATGACTTATCGGTTGCACGGTTTCCCCGAAGAACTTGAAGTCCTGTCTTTTAAAGACTTGCCGCATCTGGAAAATATGTATTATACCATCTATAAACCCATGTTTCCCAAACATTCATACACGGAGTTAATCGCTACCATGCTCCAGTCATTAAAACAGATCGAAATGGGTGGACATTACATCGACTTCACCGCTCCGGACTTCGAGGGGAATCCCGTGACTTTATCCGAGCAGATAAAAGGAAAGGTGGCTTTGATTGACCTGTGGGCCTCTTGGTGCGGCCCGTGCCGACGGTCGGCGAAAAGCATGATTCCCGTGTATGAAAAATACAAATCCAAAGGTTTCACGATCGTCGGGGTTGCCCGAGAAAAGACGGTGAAGACGGCGAAAGCTGCGGCCCTTCAAGATGGCTACCCGTGGTTGAACCTCGTGGAACTCAACGATGCCGGGAACATTTGGTTTAAATATTGTGTCGGTAATTCCGGAGGGGGAACTTTTTTGGTGGACCGGGACGGCAAAATTTTAGCCATCGGTCCGTCACCTGAAGAAGTGGAGCGTATTTTAGAAAAAATGTTGGAGTAGAAAAACAAGATATATGGCGAAACAGGGAACCATACTGGTCGTGGACGATAACAAGGCCGTACTGAACGCTTTGGAGATGCTGTTGGCAGGAGTGTTCCGGGAGGTAATTACGATCAGAACCCCGAACCAAATCGAGGCAATCCTTGAATCCGGTCGGGTGGACGTGGTATTGTTAGATATGAATTTCTCGGCGGGAATCAATACCGGGAACGAGGGACTTTACTGGTTGTCGAGAATCAAGGGGTATGCCGCAGAAATCCCCGTGGTCCTGTTCACGGCTTACGCGGACATTGATCTGGCGGTGCGAGCCGTGAAGGAAGGAGCGACAGACTTTGTTGTCAAGCCGTGGGATAATGCCAAGCTCGTGGCAACCCTGTTGGCAGCGTATCGTCTGCATGAATCCCGACGAGAGGTGAAACAACTGAAAGCAAAAGAAGAAGTGTTGAAAGGGCAGCTTTCCCCCGAACGAACCGTCGTGTGGGGAGAGTCGGATGCCATGCGCCGGGTACGTCAATTGATTGAAAAAGTGGCGGTCACCGATGCGAACGTGCTGATTACTGGGGAAAACGGCACGGGAAAAGAGATCGTGGCAAGGGAAATTCACGCCTTGTCGGGGCGGAAAGGGGAGGTGATGATTTCGGTGGATATGGGAGCAATCACGGAAACCCTTTTCGAAAGTGAGTTGTTCGGTCACGTGAAAGGGGCTTTCACCGATGCACGGGAAGACCGTGTCGGGAAATTCGAGGCGGCAAACAAGGGTACGTTATTTCTGGATGAAATCGGAAACTTGTCATACGCCCTGCAATCCAAACTACTGGCAACCCTGCAAAGCCGGAAAGTGATCCGCGTGGGATCGAATAAACCGATCGACGTCAACATCCGTCTGATCTGTGCCACGAATAGCGACTTACCCCGGATGGTCAAAGAAGGTTCTTTCCGGGAAGATTTACTTTATCGCATCAACACGATCCACGTGGAAGTCCCCCCGTTACGGGAAAGAGGGAATGATATTCTGTTACTGGCAGAGGCCTTTTTACAGGATTACGGCAGGAAATACCGGAAACCCGATTTATCCTTCTCCAGTGAGACCCGGCGACGGTTGTTAGGATATTCATGGCCGGGAAACGTGCGGGAATTACAGCACACCGTGGAAAAAGCCGTGATCATGTGCGATCGGCAGGTACTCACCCCCGAAGATTTCCTGTTCAAAAGCGAGCCGGGCGAGATAGCTCCCTTGGAAACCCTTGAAGATATGGAACGGGAGATGATCCGCAAGGCTTTGGTCCGGCACGAGGGCAATTTGTCGGCTGTCGCATCCCGGCTGGGAATCACCCGGCAAACCCTGTATAACAAGATGAAAAAATTCAATCTGTAAGAATAAGATATGGTAAGAAACATCACCTCGCGGGTATTGGCGTATTTGTTACTTCTGATCGTTCTGGTCGTGGCGACCTGTTATTTTTTGTCGGAAGATGAGTATATTCCGGGTGTCGCCACGGCAATACTCGCCGTGGGGTGTTGTTTCCGTGTCGTGTGGAACGTCCGGTCCGTGAACCGGAAACTGGCTTACTTCTTTCAAGCTTTGGAGAACGATGATTATTCCATTCATTTCCCGGAACACGGTGGTAGCCATTCCGAGCGTTTTCTGAACGGGGTGCTGAACCGGATCAAGGATATTTTGCAGAACACCCGCTTGGAGATACAGCAACGGGAGCAATTTTACGAGTTGATCATAAACAGCGTGAGTTCCGGTATCGTGGCATTGGATGAACGGGGATTCGTGACGCAGAATAATCAAGTCGCCTTAAAATTGCTAGGCTTGGAGATATTTACACACGTCAACCAGTTGGAACGAGTGTCCCCGGCCTTAAAATTGCTGGTGACGGAAATCCGTCCCGGAGAGAGTCGGCGGGTGACTTTCACAAACGAGCGGGGTTCCGTACAATTATTGGTCAGTGCCTCTCGCATCCTGTTAAGAGACAAGCCCATCACCCTGTTAGTCATGAATGACATCGAGAATGAACTCGACGAGAAGGAAATTGATTCTTGGGTACGTCTGATCCGGGTGTTATCGCACGAGATCATGAACTCGATCGCCCCGGTAACCTCTTTGAGCGACACGTTACTTTCCATGCACTCTGACCCGGAAATCACTCCCGATGACTTGAAACGTAACACAGAAAACGGGTTGAAGGTGATTAGTGAAACGGGCAAAGGGTTGATCTCTTTCGTGGAATCCTATCGTAAGTTTACCCGTATTCCTCGGCCTGAACGGGAATTGATCAACTTGAACGAATTTATCCAACGGGCGGTGATCCTGAGTAGTACGGAACCGAATTTCCCGGAAGTCACGATCGACATTTGCATTGAGCCGGAAGACTTGAAAGTGTTTGCCGATCCGAACCTCATGGGACAAGTCCTTTTGAACTTGATGAAAAATGCGTTTTACGCTTTGCGGGGTAGGGAAGATGCCCACATCACCCTCTCGGCTGAGCACGGGCCGACGGGAAAGGTGCTGATCCGGGTGCGGGACAACGGTCCCGGTATTCCTCCCGAAATCATGAACGAGATATTCGTCCCCTTCTTTACCACGAAAGAAGAGGGTTCGGGCATCGGGCTAAGTGTCTCCCGCCAGATCATGCGAATGCACGGCGGTAATCTAAAAGCTTCATCCATAGAAGGTAAAGAGACGGTTTTCACGATTATTATCTGATGTCTATCCTTTGAAACCGTTTGAAAATTAGTGTAATTCTATTGATTTACACGGAGTAAATGTATGATCGGAAACGGATTCCGGTCTACATGGAATGTCCAGTAAATTTCAGTGCCTTTTCCTACTCGTGTAATCTGAATATGTAATATTTTAAATGAAGATTTATTATATTTTTAATATAGCATCTCCTATTCAACTCCCATTCAACTCCTATTCAACGCTTATTAAATTGAAAATTAAATAGGTTATTATTAATAATTGCAAATGCTCTTTATTGTTTAAAATACCTTATAATTATATTTAATGATACGTATAAATATAGGAAATCCTCACCTTATCGTGGGGATTTCCTATACTTCTGTTTTCATGACGGGAAGGGGCTGCCTAAAAAGTCATTTTTCAAACTCCCTCCCCCCTTCGGGGTACTCCCTCTATAAACAGAGGGAGAGTTGAAATACTACCTGTTTTCGGTAAGAATCACCAGCTCCTCCTCTGTTTATGAGGCCACTGAAAAAGTCCCTCTTTTTGAGGTAATATTTTGATTTTACTTACAGTTTGAAACTAGAAAGAGAATTTAATACCTATATAAGACTATATTTTGTTAAATATTCGCCAAAAACTGGTTGTATATCTCTAGCTAACTTACAAATTGTAAGTGTTAAAACGTTTTTCAGTGGCCTCGTTTATAGAGGAGGTGGCACGAAGTGACGGAGGAGTTCTTGAAGATAAAATGACTTTTTGGACAACTCCTATTCAATCTCGCTAAGTTCCAGCCAGCGCATTTCCTTTTCGTCCAACAAATCAATGATCTCGGCAATTCGCTGGGAAGATTTCACCAGTTCGTCCGTATCCAGTGTCCCGGAGTTCAGGGCTGTTTCCAACTCTGTTTTTTCCGAGTTTAGTTTTTCCATGTCGGATTCCAGTTGCTGCATTTCCTGCCTTTCCTTGAAAGTCAGTTTACGGACTTTTTCCTTTTCTCTCACGGGTTTGGGTGCGACAGGGATTTTCTTCTCTTCCTGTTTGCGCAGTAGTTCCTCTTCTTCTTTTTTGTTCTTATACTGGGTGTAATTACCGGGGAAGTCTTTCACCACGCCGTCTCCCTCGAAAGCGAACACCCGATCCACCACTTTGTCTGTGAAGAAACGGTCGTGCGACACGATGATCAGGCAACCTTGGAAAGATTTCAGATAATCTTCCAACACGTTCAGCGTCATGATGTCGAGATCGTTCGTTGGCTCGTCGAGAATCAAGAAGTTGGGGTTGCTCATGAGGACGGTCAGCAGGTAAAGCCTCCGGCGTTCACCCCCGCTAAGTTTTGCCACGAGGGAATATTGCAGCTTGTCCGGGAAAAGAAAATATTCAAGAAATTGCGAGGCCGACATCACCCGTCCGTTACCGAGGTCGATTTTCTCGGAAATGTTTTTCACGATGTCTATGGGGCGATCGTCTTCCTTGAAACTGATCCCGTCTTGTTTGTAATAACCGTAAACCACGGTTTCACCAATTTCGATGGTTCCGCTGTCCGGCTCGATCTGGCGGGTGATGATATTGAGAAAGGTCGATTTCCCGACCCCGTTTTTCCCGATGATCCCGATCTTTTCCCCCCGTACGAATTTGTAGGAGAAATCCCGTAACACGCGGAAATCCCCGTAACTCTTGTTCACGTGTTCCAGTTCGAGAATCTTCTTACCGAGGCGTTGTCCTTTTATATCGAGTTCCAGTTGTTGCTCCGTCGTGTTTTGAGAGGCGACTTCTTTTATTTTATAGAAATTGTCGATCCGGTATTTCGCCTTATGCCCGCGGGCCTGCGGCATCCGGCGCATCCATTCCTGTTCCGTGCGTAGCAGGTTCTTGGCTTTGTCGATCGAGGCATTGCGGGCCTCAATCCGTTCGTCTCTCTTTTCAAGATAGTAGGAGTAGTTTCCTTCGTAGGCGAATAAACCGAAATCGTCGATCTCGATGATCTTGTCGCATACCCGATCCAGAAAATAACGGTCGTGAGTCACCATGAGTAGCGTGGCATTCGTTTTTTCGAGGTACTCTTCCAGCCATTCAGTCATCTCCACGTCCAAATGGTTCGTCGGCTCGTCAAGGATCAGGAAATCGGGGTTACTGATCAATATTTTGGCCAGCCCGACACGTTTGCGCTGTCCCCCGGATAGCTCCTTGATCCGTTGGCTATACTTGTCAACCTTGAGTTCCGACAGAATTTGTTTCACTTGCGTGTCGTAGTCCCACGCGGCGAGAGCGTCCATTTGCGGGATGAGTTCTTCGAGAGCCGACGCATCGTTGTCCTTCACGGCTTGCTCGTATGTTTTGATTAATTTCAAGGTCGGGTTCTCCGAGTTGAACACTTCTTCAAACACGTAATTTTCCGGGTTGAGTTCCGGGTCTTGGTCCAAAATACCGATTGAAATGTCGTTACGGAAGATCACGGAACCCGTGTCCGCGGAGTCTTTGCCCGCAATGATACGTAACAGGGTGGATTTTCCCATCCCGTTCTTGGCAATTAAAGCTACCTTTTGATTTTTGCCGATTCCAAAAGTTATATTTTCAAACAGGAGTTGTTCCCCGAAACGTTTACTGAGATTTTCGACTTGTAAAAAACTAATCATGGAGTAATTTATGATTTTAGATTTATGATCTGATTAATTTATGATTTTAGATCCTATCGATTAAGTGATTTAATGATTTTCGATTAGGTGATTTTAATCACTCAATCATCGAATCGGCAATCACGGAATCTTTTTCATTCTAAACTTTAAACTCTAAACTTCTTTTAAATCATGGAATTTAAAAAGGTTTTCCGTTTCCCTTCCTCGAAACGTTCGATGGCGTACCGTAACATGGTGCGGGGCATTTCCTTGTAGCGAGGGGTGAGATAATCGATTAAAAGTTGTTCGTCCTCTTTGCCGATCTCACGGAGAATCCAGCCCACGGCTTTGTGGATCAGATCGTGAGGGTGGTGCTGGAGAAGGTCGGCAATCGCGAGAGCATCCTTGAATTCACCTTGTTTCACGAAGTGCATACAGGAGATCATGGCGATACGCTGTTTCCAGAGGTGATTCTCTTTTGCCCAGTCATAAAGGAGTTGTTTGTCCTTGTCGAAAAGCCAATGCCCCAAAATCTTGTAACAGCTAAGGTCAACGAGATCCCAGTTGTTGATGGCGTCCACCTGACTTACGTAGAAATTCACGCAAGTCTCTCTGGACGCGTGGTCTTTGAGTTTGGCGTAACGATAGGTTAATGCTAGGAGGGCCGTCAGGCGATACTCGTGGTACGGAGAGGCGAGTAGTTCCCGGAACGTGTCGAAGTCCGCGTCAAAATGTTTTTTGGCAACGATACGCAAATTCGGAACGACCACCCCGATAAATTGATCCCCTTCACCGTATTCCCCTTTACCCGTTTTGAAGAAACGGGGCAGGAAAGCCGCTTTCGATTCGTCCCGGTATGTATTTATTTCATTTATAATTTCTTTCGTTGAATTTTTCATCTTTCCCTCAGTTCTTTAGTTCCCGGTGTAAAGGTAATTATTGTTAGTAAAAAAGTAGGCGTTGTTATTAAAAAATTGAATAAAAATGGGGGACGTATTCTTTTTAATTGTATTTTTACCACATAATCGAAAAACGTGGATTTATGTCAAAAATTATAGCTATCGCGAACCAAAAGGGGGGTGTTGGAAAGACAACGACGTCTGTAAACTTGGCGGCTAGTTTGGCTGTACTGGAACAGAAAGTGTTGTTGGTTGATGCTGATCCTCAAGGGAACGCGACAACGGGAGTGGGATATGATTTAAAGGAATTGAAGGCGACTATCTACGAATGTCTGGTGGACGGGTTGGAGCCGAAAGAGGCGATCCTGAAGACGGATATTGAGAATTTGTTTTTGTTGCCTTCCAATATAGATTTGGTGGGAGCCGAGTTGGAGATGTTGAATTTCGAGGAGAAAGAGAGTGTAATGGCAAAAGTGTTGGCAAAGGTGAAAGATGACTACGATTATATTTTAATCGATTGTTCGCCTTCATTGGGTTTGTTGACCGTGAATTCATTGGCCGCGGCCAATTCGGTGATGATCCCCGTGCAATGCCAGTATTTTGCATTGGAGGGATTGGGTAAGTTATTAAATACGATCAAGATTATCCAGAAACGTCTGAACACGGCTCTGGAAATTGAAGGATTCGTGCTGACCATGTATGACGGGCGTGTCCGTCTGTCGAACCAAGTGGTAGCCGAGGTGCGGAAACATTTCGAGGAGATGGTTTTCGACACGTTGATTCAACAGAACGTGAAATTGGCAGAGGCCCCGAGTTACGGACAACCGGTTATCCTCTACGATGCCGAGTGTCGCGGTTCCGTGAATTATTTGAGTTTGGCAAACGAATTGCTGGAGAAAAACAAAAAATAGTTTAGAATTTAGAAGATTCTGTGATTGCTGATTCAATGATTCAGTGATTAAAAATAGGTGGAAATAGAGCGGGAGGGAAGGAATCACTTAATCTGAAATCATTAAATCACTAAATTGATAGGATCTAAAATTAATAAGAGATGGCGAAAAAGAGTGCATTAGGTAAAGGATTGGGAGCGTTATTGTCGGATGCGGCAGAGGAGGCGAAGCCAAGGGGGACGGTTTCATCGGCGTTACAGGAAGAATTGAAATTGAGTGATATTCGCCCGAATCCGAACCAACCGAGAACCGTTTTCGATGAGGAGGCTTTGCAAGAGTTGGCTTCTTCGATCAAGGCTATCGGTATCGTGCAACCCATCACCGTGAGAGAAGTGGAAGACGGGAAGTACGAGATTGTTGCCGGGGAACGCCGGTTCCGGGCATCGAAGATGGCAGGGTTGGAAACTATTCCCGCTTATATCCGTAAGGTGGAAGAAGAATCCGTGCTTGAATTGGCATTGATTGAAAATATCCAGCGGGAGGATTTGAATGCTATCGAGATTGCGATTTCGTACGAGCGTTTGATTGACGAGTGCAACTTGACACAGGATGCGTTGAGCGAACGGGTAGGTAAAAAGCGAACGACGATTTCGAATTATTTGCGTTTGTTGAAGTTGCCCGCCCCGATACAGTTGGCAATCAAGGAACGGAAAATCAGCATGGGGCATGCCCGTGCTATTATTAATATAGAAGATCCGGAAACCCAGTACATGGTTTTCGAACAGATCATGAAATACGATTTTTCCGTGCGAAAAGTCGAGGAAATCGTTCGGGAGCTGATGAAACCGGAAGAGGAAAAAGAGAGAAAAGCCGAGAGGAAACGTCAACCTATCGAGGATTACATGGAGTTACAAACTCATCTGGCTCGTTATTTTGACACGAAGGTTGACCTGAAACGGAACGAGAAGGGAAGAGGGAAGATCGTGATTTCTTTTAAATCGGATAGCGATCTGGAGCGAATTGTTGAGTTATTGGATAAGGTGGATAAGAAATAAACTTTGTAGTGAGAAGTATTTTAGTGAAAATAGTTTTGATTATCCCGGTTTTGCTTATTTGTACGGGAGTAACGGCGTCGGAGTATCGTTCGGATTTCCCTGTATTCTTGCAAGACACGATTATTCACACGGATTCCTTGACGTTCACGGGAAAAGAGGAAGTGTTGAAAAGTAAAGCGAGAAAAAGAGATAATGGTAAACCCCATTCCCCGCATCGGGCAACGATCATGGCGATGGTATTACCGGGTTCCGGACAGATTTATAACCGTCAATGGTGGAAGTTACCGATCTTGTACGGGGGTATTGGGGCTACCGTGTACGGGTTGTCGTGGAACATGAAGTATTACAAGAAATACCGTACGGCATTCGTGGATTACACGGCTTATTTGAACGCTTTGGAGGCTGATCCGGAAACGCCTTACCCGGCTAATTCCAGTTGGGATAAATTGATGTTACCGGGTAAAACGGCTGAAAAATTTCAGCCGGAGATGCGAAAGCGTTTACAGGAGCAGTTAAAAACAAAGAAAGATAATTATAAACGGAATCGGGACTTATTGTATATCGTATCGGGTGCAATATACGCGATACAAATTATTGATGCTACGGTATTTGCCCATTTTTATGATTTCGAGATTAACGACGATTTGTCGATGAATCTTCGTCCCTCAACTGGATTTTCTCCCGTCAGCGGGGGAACCGTGGGTTTGACATTAACTTTTAATTTTTAAAGGAATAACCATGCGTTTTGTGTTTTTGTGGCTATGTGCGATTTTATTTTCAGGTGTAGTATATGGTGAGAGTGATCGGGATTCGTTGAAAGTACGATTGGGTGCGCCCCGGCTAAATTTAGGGGCGCCGGTGTTGCTGACGGATTCTATTCCGGGTGCATTTATCGAACGATTGGATGAATTATACAGTAAATGGTACGTTTCCAGATTGGGGGAAGGTAATTATGTGGATTCGGTGTACCTGACTGAAATGGTGACCGGGCCGGCTGTTCCGGATTCGGTGTATTTACAACGTTTGGATAAATTAAATTCAGCGATAAAGCTTTCCTATAACGATATTGTACGGAATTATATTGAATTATATACCGTGAGACGTCGAGCCCAAGTGGGAACGATGTTGGGGTTGAGTTCCTATTATTTCCCTATTTTTGAAGAAGTGTTGGATCGGGAGGGATTACCGCAGGAGTTGAAATACTTGCCAGTGATTGAGAGTGCTTTGAACCCACGGGCATTTTCCCGTGCGGGGGCCTGTGGCTTGTGGCAGTTTATGTACGGAACAGGGAAGATGTACAAGTTGGAAATAAATTCTTTTATTGACGAACGCCGTGATCCGGTAAAATCCACGGAGGCAGCCGTTTGTTTCTTGAAAGATTTGTATAAGATTTACGAAGACTGGATTCTGGTGATCGCGGCTTACAACTGCGGACCGGGTAACGTGAACAAGGCCATACGACGGTCGGGAAGTAAAAAGAATTATTGGGATATTTATTTCCATTTGCCGAAGGAGACACGTGGCTACGTGCCGGCTTTTATCGCTGCCATGTATACGTTCAATTACCATAAAGAGCATAATATTTTTCCCTTGGAGAATGAGTTGCCCACGATGTGTGACACGATCATGATTTCCGATGCCTTGCATTTCGAGCAGGTGGCCAAATTGATGGATATATCCGTGGAACAAATTCGGGATCTGAATCCGCAATACCGTTCAGACATCGTGCCTGCCGGATTCGGGAAGAGTTACGCTTTGCAGGTCCCTTATAATCATGTCGGGGAGTTTATTGATAAGCAAGATACGATCTTTGCTTATAACCGGACGACTTATTTTAATGATAGTGACCGTACGGCCGATCCGAAGAATCGTTTCAAGAAATACGCTCATGCCCATGCTGTCCCTAGCAATAAAGCCAAATTGGTTTACACGGTGAAAAGTGGGGACGTGATCGGGAAGATTGCCGAGAAGTTCAACGTGCGTTTATCCGACTTGAAGTACTGGAACGGGATGACAAGAGACCGGATCAATATCGGGCAGAAACTTACGGTTTACGTGCCGAATAATAAGGTAGACTATTATAAGTCTAAAGTGAATGCCAAGTATGCCGGGATTGCCGCAAATGCGGAAGTCGAGGCAGAACCTTTAACAGAAGGCGAGTTCTTCTACTACACGATCAAGCGAGGCGAGAATCTGTGGTCGATTGCTAAGAAATATCCGGGCGTGTCGAACCGGGACATCATGAAATGGAACGGGTTGACCGACCGATCGGCAAAGAATCTAAAACCGGGACAAAAGTTAAAGATTAAGATTTAATAATAGAGAAAGTGAGATTTTATCTATAAACAGTCAGAAGAAATTCCTTCTGACTGTTTTTTTATGAGATTGTCTCGTTTTTGCGGATTGGAAATTAGGTGATTTCAATCTTACAATGACGATGGGTTATCTTTCAGTAAATACGAGAGAGGTGATATTTTGTATAAAAATAGTTATAAATTTCACTATATAGCATTTGTTTAGTGAAATATATTGTACCTTTGTGAAAATTATAGGTAGAAATTCTCTATAAAAGTTATGAAGATGGGTGTATGTGTAAAATTGAAAATGCTTGTGAGTGCCACGTGTGTGGTTATTCTACTAGCGATGATAGGGTGTAAGAAGGAGATGTATACTCCTGATGAACCTGTGGTTGATCCCGAAAACGTGTTTGATTTCTCGACGAGGGAAAAATACACGTTGCATGTAAAATATGATGTTCCTGAAAATTATAAGGTGTATTTTGAAGTGTACACGAAGGATCCGGAACAGTTAGATGCCGATGGGCAAGTGGTGAAAAGAGATATAGAGCCTGTTGACGTCGGGTTTACGGATGGAAATGGGGAATATAATCATAAAATAGAGGTTCCTGCAACGGCAAAATACTTGTATATTTATAGTCCTTATGCAGGAGTGCCACGAGTGTTGGTAGCCGAAATTAAGGATGGAGTTTTGTCGGAAGTTGCCTATCCGGACGAGATTGAAGGGGCGAGGTCTATGCTTGGGCGTGCCGATGATGGCGATTATAAAAATGAGGCTTACAATACGATTACAGGGAAGAAATTGAGCCGTTTGGGATATTGGAAGAACGCTAAAAGAGCTTATTCATTGAAGGGGGTCACTTATGATCTTTACGGACGTCCGGATTATACGAAGGTGGGAGACCGGATAACCGTGTCAAGAGATATATTGAACTTGATAAATCAGACGGTACCGGAAGGTGGAAAGGTGGACCCAAGCTTAATAAGAAATGGGGATATACGTGTGACTAAAAAAGCGCATATTGATTTATTTTTGGTTGATGAGACAACATCTGCCAATAATACGTTGGCTTATTATTGTTATGAAACCAATAATCCCCCGAAGAAAGAGGCTGATATTAAAGTAAATGATATTGTTATTGCTTTTCCTAATGCCAAGGTTTTGAAACGACATGATTATGAACCTAAAGGAAATAATGGTGCATTGGAAAGAGGGGAAGGAGTTCGTTTACATTATTATAAAGACGGAAAAGATATGGGAGAAGAATTCCCAGAAGGAGTTTCTATCGGTTGGATTATTTATAATCAGGCTTATAGGACAGCTGTGAATGGTAATGCTTTGAATACTGGAGTAAAACACTATTTTGCGGATAAGGATTTGAATGGAAACGGAAAAGGGAATGTGGTTTTATTCAGAAGTGGGGAAAAAGTGATGTTTGGTTTTGAGGATTGGAATGGCGATTATGATTACAATGATGTTGTTTTTTACGTGAAGGCAGATCCGATAGAGGCGATTACTCCGGATATACCTGATGTGAAACCGACGGATCCGGATGATTCGGATATTGTTGCGGAAATAACTTATCGGGGAATATTGACTTTTGAAGATTTGTGGCCATACCGGGGTGATTTTGATATGAATGATGTGGTGGTTGAATACGAGTCGACAGTTGGTTACAATCAGGCAAATGAGGTGCTTCGCACGATTGATAATTATACGATATTGTGGTCTGGAGCTAGTTATGATAACAGCTTTGCTTATCAATTGGAGGCATTACGCGGAGAGGTGGAAGTGGAGATTTCTTCGTCTTTGGGCGGAAATGGAGGGGCTTTCGTGGACCCAGAAGTTGATCGTGCTACTATTCGTTTGGCGAATAACGTGCGGGCATACGCTAATGAAGATGAAAAGGTGACATTCAAGGTTGTGACGAAATACACCGGACGTAAGATTAACAAGGAGGATTTCGTGTTACCACCTTATAATCCTTTTATCACGACAAATTCATTGGATAAAGAGGTGCATTTAACAAATATGCGGCCGACAGAGAAGTTGAATAAGGACAATTTGGGGTATGGGAATGATAAATCGGATCCGAGTTCCAATCTTTATTATGTCACCTATGACGAGAATGGCCAACAGATGCCATTTGCCATTAATATCGCTTATGAGCGCAAAGAGGATTTGAATACTTTCGTGATCCCGAGGGAAAGTAAGCATATTGATACTTATTATCCGAAATTCTTAAATTGGGTAAAGACAAAAGGAAAAGAAGATGCTGATTGGTATTTGCATTCTAGTAATAAATAAAAAAAACTCCGAGATTTCTCGGAGTTTTTTTTATTCTTATCTGCGATGTAACAAAACAATGTTTTCCACGTGATGCGTGTGAGGGAACATATCCACGGCTTGAACGGCCATCACTTCATAGTCTGCATCCATGAGAGCCAAATCCCGTGCTTGGGTGGCAGAGTTGCAGCTAACGTAAACGATACGGTCGGGAGCCGCTTTTAGTATGGTGTCCACGACGTCTTTGTGCATTCCGGCACGAGGTGGGTCCGTGATGATCACGTCGGGATGACCGTGGCGACGGATAAACTCTTCGTTTAGCACGTCTTTCATGTCTCCGGCGTAGAATACCGTGTTGTGGATATTGTTGAGTGCCGAATTGATTTTGGCATCTTCAATGGCTTCCGGGACGTATTCGATACCGATAACTTTTTGGGCATTGCGAGCCACGAAGTTGGCAATGGTCCCGGTTCCGGTGTAAAGGTCGTACACGGTTTCATTTCCGGTTAATCCTGCCAGCTCTCTTGTTTTGGCGTACAGGTTATAGGCCTGTTCGGAGTTGGTTTGGTAGAAGGATTTCGGACCGATCTTGAATTTTAAATCTTCCATCTGTTCGAAGATGTGGTCGTTCCCGTGGAAACAGATCACTTCTTGATCGGTGATCGTGTCGTTCATCTTTTCATTGATGACGTACATTAAAGAGGTGATTTCGGGGAATTGTTGCACGATAGCATTCAGCAAGCCTTCCCGATCCTCCCGATTTTCTTCTCCAAACGTGACGATGACCATAACTTCTCCCGTGGAAGAGGTGCGGATGATAAGGGTACGTAGGAATCCGGCCTGTTCCCGTATATCATAAAAACTGAGTTCATGTTTGATAGCATACTCCCGGATAAAGTTACGAACGCCATTTGAAGGTTCGGCTTGCAAATAACATTTCTCAATATCAATAACTTTGTCAAATAAACCGGGGACGTGAAAGCCCACGGCCGGGGTACGATTTATATCTTGATCATTAGCAATTTCTTCCCGAGTCAGAAAGCGCTTGTTGCAGAAGGTATATTCCAATTTATTCCGGTAATAGGTGGTCTTGGGAGAACCGATGATCGGGGCCACGTTTTGTAGTTCTACTTTACCGATTCTTTGCAGGTTGTCGATGATTTCCTGTTGTTTGAATTCTGTCTGCAATTGATAAGGCAGGTTTTGCCATTTGCATCCGCCACATATTCCGAAGTGCGAACAAAAGGGTTCCGTGCGGATATCGGAGTATTTCCGTACGTTAACAATAAAGCCTTCTAGGAAACTTTTACGTTTCCGGGTGACCTGTACGTCAACGATGTCACCGGGTACGGTGTTCGGTACGAATAATACCTTTTCATCCACGTAAGCGATGGATTTTCCTTCCGCGGCTATTTTTTTTATTTCGATATTTTCCAGTAAGGGCTTTTTACCACGAGCCATATTAATTTTAGATTTTAAATTTTAGATCTGATCAATGAAGTGATTTCATGATTTTTGATTAGGTGATTTAGAATCGCAGAATCGTTCAATCGGAAATCACCTAATTTATTTGTTTTTCAGTTTTTCTTTCAGGATTTTGACACCTTCGGAGGCGCCTTTTTCAATGAACTCGATCTTACTGTTTTTGACACTTTCCGGAATTTTCGGGTCGATCAACAGGATGCGACAACCGGCAGGTGCATAGTGTAACAGGCTGGCAGCCGGATACACGGCTAGCGAGGTCCCGATGATCACGAGAATATCGGCTTGTTGAACGAGTTCTATGGCCGGTTCGATGTTCGGAACGGATTCTCCGAACCAAACAATGTGAGGGCGCAGGATAGAACCGTCCTCGGCTTTGGTTCCTAGCTTTAATTCCCAACCGTCAAGGTCGTATATTAGGTTCGGGTTCCGGCTACTTCTGACTTTTTTAAGTTCTCCGTGAAGGTGTAATACGTTAGTACTTCCGGCACGTTCGTGTAAGTCGTCAATGTTTTGCGTGATGATCCGGACATCGAAATCTTTTTCGAGTTCGGCAAGCCCGTAATGCCCGGCGTTGGGTTTTGCCTCGTAGAGTTGTTTACGACGCTCGTTGTAAAAACGGTTCACTAATTCCGGGTCACGTTGCCATGCTTCCGGAGTGCAAACATCCATAACATTGTATTCTTCCCATAGGCCGTCGCTGTCTCTGAAGGTACGAATTCCACTTTCGGCACTCATGCCGGCTCCTGTTAAAACGACTAACTTATTCATAATCAGATTGTATTTTAATCATTGAATTCGATTGCAAGTTAGATAAAAAAACTCTATTTTCGTAACTTTCAATTTTCAATTTTGTACGGTATGACTTTTGGTATAGCGGATTTAAGTGTTATCCCCATGCGACGGGAAAAATCGGAACGGAGCGAAATGGTTTCTCAGTTGTTGTTCGGGGAGGTGTACGAAGTACTGGAGGAGGAGGATAAATGGCTTAATATTTGCTTGTTACATGATCATTGTTGTGGATGGATTGATCGTAAAACTTACAAAGAGGTAAGTGAAGAGTTTGCGGAAAAGTACCGGGCTTCCGATCAATTGATTATGAGTGAGGTGTTTAATCTGGTGGTTAAAAAAGGGGATTGGGAGAACAAGATGGTCGTGGCGGGGAGTGTGTTGCCTTTCTACGATGCATATACTAAAAAATTGATGATCGGGGATGAGGAGTATGTCGTGAAGGGTTTTTTACGGGAAGTAGGGATTGAAAGTCTGCGGGAATTATTGATTCAATATGCGTTGATGTTCTATAATGCTCCTTATCGTTGGGGAGGGCGAACTCCCAATGGTGTGGATGGTGCCGGATTGGTGCAAATGGCGTATCGTTTGGCGGGAATTACCATCCCGCGGTATATCGAGCAACAAGCCGGCGAGGGGCAAGTTTTGTCTTTTCTGGAAGAAGCACAACCGGGAGATCTTGCTTTCTTTGGGGATTCTTCCGGTGCTGTTACTCATGTCGGTATCTTGTGGGAACAGGGGCGAATTATCCATGCCTCGGGAAAAGTCCGGGTGGATAAAATCGATCATCACGGTATTTTCAATGAAGATTTGAAACGTTACACGCACACGCTGAAGGTGGTGAGGCAGATTTTTTAATTCGCTGAAGACGAATTAAAAAGTCGCAGGTTACAAGTTGACAGGTTACAAGTTCTTCTTCAATCTAAAATCATTAAATCATAAATCATAAATATCCTTGGCTTTCCGGGCCCATGTTGAATAATAGGTCGAGGATGCTGAGGTTGGGGGCGAAAGGGAATCTTTCGGCAAAGGTTTGGTGGTAAGGTTTGGCGACGAAAGGGTCTTCTACACGGCGGCGGGAAGGTTTCGGGTGAATAACATCCCGCAAGTCTGTGAGGGTGTCGTATGTCGGGTAATAGTCTTCCGTGAGTTTAATCGGACGTTGGAGTTGCAGGTTATCCATGAGCTCTTTTAGAATTTTGGTATTGAGATCCAACAGGAACTTCTCTTTCCGTTCGAAGAAATGCATGAAGTTGTCGATATAGTAATCGTAGTAAGGGGAATTTTTGTAGGCAGATTCTATTCCTTTGAAATGGAGCTTCTGCCAGTTCGTGGAGTAGTCAACCTGCACGTCTTTGGTTAATATCTTTATGGATGAACCTTTCACGACTGGTACGGATAACGTCATCACGCCATTGGCTGTCATGATGTCACATCGATTTCGATAGCTTTGTTTACCATAGCTTTCGTATTGTTCAATCCATATTTCAGTGCAATCGTGTATTTTTGTAAAGTATTGAACTGGTGGAAAGTATGCCGTGTTAACAAGTATATTGCTCATGATCCATTTATATTAGCCGGGCAAAGATAAGAATTTTTCAATGAATTGAAAATCTGTAATATTTTGTATGATTAACAAATTTATACTCAAAAAGTATGATTTGTGGTGTAAAAGTTGTATATTGTAACAGGATAGAAGGTTGTCGTATTCGACTCAAACTACCGCAGGTCGATTTTATAGAAAGGAGAGGATTTTTAGGCCTGCAATAGAACAAAAGCCGTAATTCTACGTAACTAATTAGTAATAGTATCACAACCAGAACGTAATATAAAAGTAGTTCATTTGGAAGGGTATTATTACATGATAAATAGAAATAAAAGTAATATATGATGCTAAAACTCGTAGAAGAAGATAAATTATTAAAGCCATTTGCAGGAATTATTGAAAAAAGACACCAGCAAGTATTGGCGATGGAACGAGAATTTACTTATCGGACGACTCGTTTGTCCGATTCGTGTAATTCTTATTTGTATTATGGGTTGCATCGAACGAATGAGGGGTGGGTGTTTCGAGAATGGGCGCCAAATGCCACGGCAATTTATCTGTTAGGCGAGTTTAACGATTGGAGAAAACATCCTGATTATGCCTTGACCAAGGTCGGAGATGGGAATTGGGAGATTAAACTGCCTCTGGGAGCGTTGGTTCACGAGATGCTTTATCGTTTACTCGTGGAGTGGAACGGGGGGAGCGGGGAGCGGTTGCCTTCTCATGTGCGACGAGTGATTCAAGATGAATACACGAAAATATACAGTGCGCAGGTATGGGACCCATTGAATCCCTACCAGATGCGTCATGAAAGACCCAAACGAACAGATTATCCGTTAATTTACGAGGCTCATATCGGGATGTCAACGGAGCATCGGAGGGTATCGACTTTTACGGAATTCCGTTTATTTGTGCTACCGCGTATTGTTGATCTAGGTTATAACACTATACAGTTGATGGCCGTGCAGGAACATCCTTATTATGGTTCGTTCGGTTATCAAGTGGCGAATTTCTTTGCCGTGAGTTCCCGTTTCGGGACACCGGATGAGTTGAAAGCCTTGATCGACACCGCTCATAGTATGGGAATCCGAGTGATTATGGATATAGTCCATTCGCACGCGGTGAATAACGAGGAAGAAGGATTGAGCCGCTTTGATGGTAGTTACGATCAATATTTTTACCCCGGAGATCGGGGGTATCACCCCTTGTGGGGATCTCGTTGCTTTGACTACGGAAAACATGAAGTGTTGAATTTCTTACTCTCGAATTGTAAATATTGGTTAGAAGAATTCCGTTTCGATGGTTATCGTTTTGATGGGATTACCAGTATGTTGTACTGGGATCACGGAATCAATAAGGATTTTACGGAGTATAGCTTGTATTATGACGGAAATCAGGACGAGAGTGCAATTACTTATTTAGCATTGGCTAACCGGGTGATTCATCAAGTCGATCCGGAGGCGATCACGATTGCCGAGGACATGAGCGGGATGCCGGGAGTCGCTAGCCCAATAGAGGATGGCGGTATGGGATTTGACTACCGGATGAATATGGGAACTCCGGATTACTGGATCAAGCTATTGAAAGAGAAACGGGATGAGGAATGGCACGTCGGAGATCTTTTTTACGAGTTGACCAACAAGCGGGAAGAGGAACATACGATTAGTTACGCGGAAAGTCATGATCAGGCATTAGTGGGAGACAAAACCATATTTTTCCGCTTGGTGGATAAGGCCATATATTCCTCGATGGGCGTGTTTGACAAGAATGTAATTATCGACCGGGGTATGTCGCTTCATAAAATGATTCGCTTGGTTACTATTGGAACCGCAGCCGACGGTTACTTGAATTTCATGGGAAATGAATGGGGACACCCGGAATGGATTGATTTCCCGAGAGAGGGTAACGGGTGGAGTTACGATCATGCCCGGCGTTTATGGAGTCTGGTAGATGATGAAAATCTTCGGTTCCGTTTTTTGAATATGTTCGATAAGGCGATGATCCAAATGGTGAATGATACAGGTGTTTTTCACTGGCGGCCGGAACCGTTAGTGCGGGATAACGAGCGGCAGGTGTTGATATTTACCCGGGGGGATTACCTGTTCGTGTTCAATTTTAACCCGGAGAAATCCTTCCCGGATTACGTGTTTGACGCTCCCTCCGGGAAGTATACGATGGTCTTGAACACGGATAACAAGAACTTTGATGGGGTAGGACGAATTGATGAGGAGGTTGAACACTTTACCCGTTACGTTTCTCCGGGAAGGGGACAACTGAGTTTGTACGTGCCTGCGAGGACGGGATTTGTATTAAGGCGTTCATAAAATATATAGGGATTTATGATTTACGATTCGGGTGTTGAGGTAATTGTTGAGTCATAGATCTGAAATTAAAAATCTGAAATTAGATTATGAGTTATTTGAATTTCAACAAAGAAGAATTGGTAAATCTGGAATATTCTTTGAAGAGAGAAGTTTTATCAACCAATAGAGCCGGGGGATATTCTTCGACAACGGTTGTATGTTGTAACACGAGGAAATATCACGGGCTACTTGTATTACCTATCTCGGAGTTCGGGGGAGAGAATCATGTATTACTTTCCTCTTTGGATGAGACGGTTGTTCAACACGGGCAATCTTTTAATTTGGGAATCCATAAATATCCCGGGGTATATGAACCTAGGGGACATAAATATATCGTGGATCTGGCTTATGATCCATTGTTCACGTTGACTTATCGGGTGGGGGGCGTCGTGCTGAAGAAAGAAATTTTGATGGTACATAACGAAGCTCAATTGATGGTTCGTTATACATTGGAAGATGCTCATTCGGAGACTTTCTTGCGGTTGAAGCCGTTTTTGGCTTACCGGAATGTTCACGCTTTAAGCAAGGCGAACATGATGGCAAACACGAAGTTTGATCACGTGGAGAATGGTATCCGTTCAAAATTGTATGTCGGATTCCCGGCTTTGAATATGCAGTTGAGTAAGGAAAACGAGTTTATACCCGTGCCTGACTGGTATTATAATATAGAGTATCTGGAGGAAAAGAACCGGGGATATGAGTATAAAGAAGACTTGTTTGTTCCCGGTTATTTTGAAGTTCCGATCAAAAAAGGAGAAAGTATTATATTTTCGGCTTCCACCGAGGAAGTAAAAACTTCCACCTTGAAACGTAAATTCCAGCAAATGGAAAATAAACGGGAACGTCGGGATGACTTTGAAAGTTGCTTGACTTATTCGGCTTCCCAGTTTATTGTTCACGAGGGGAAAGATACGGAGGTTGTGGCCGGTTACCCGTGGTTCGGACGCTGGGGACGCGACACGTTTATTGCCCTTCCGGGGTTGACGTTAGCTGCCGGAGCGAATTTGAAGGACTGTAAAGAAGTGCTTGATACCATGGCTCGCCAGTTACACAATGGTTTGTTTCCGAATATCGGTAAAGGAGATAAGGCTGCCTACAATTCGATAGACGCTCCCATGTGGTTCTTCTGGGCGGTGCAGGAGTACGATAAAGCTCAAGGAGAGCCGGGCGTTGTATGGAAAAATTATGGCGGGAAAATGAAATCTATCTTGACCGCTTTCCGGGAAGGCGTGAATCCCGGGTTACGAATGGACCCGAGTGGTTTGATCTGGGCCCGACAACCCGGAAAAGCACTGACATGGATGGATGCTGTTGTGCGGGGAGTTCCCGTGACACCGAGGGCCGGGTATGCTGTGGAGATCAACGCCCTTTGGTATAATGCAGTGTGCTACATGTTGAAATTAGCGGGAGAGGCGAAGGATCAATCCTTTATAAAGGAATGGCAGGATATGCCTGAGTTGATTCGTAAATCGTTCGTGGAAACCTTCTGGAATGAAGAATATGGATATTTAGCCGATTACGTGGACGAGGAAGGTCAGAATCTGGATGTAAGACCGAATCAGGTGTTTGCCTGTTCTCTGATGTATTCCCCGCTTACGGACGACATGAAGGAACGGGTTCTGCGAGTCGTGACGAAAGAGTTGTTGACACAGAAGGGCTTGCGGACTTTATCTCCCAAAAATCCGAAATATCACGGGCATTATGAAGGTAACCAAGATGAGCGGGACAACGCTTATCATCAGGGAACCGTATGGCCTTGGCTGATAGGGGCGTATATAGAGGCAAATCTTCAGCTTTACGGGAAACAGTTCTTGCCGGAGGCGAAAGAATTGCTGGAAGGATTTGAAGAAGACATGACCGTTTACGGGTTGTGTTCGGTCGCTGAAGTGTATGATGGTGATCCTCCACATCATCCGAATGGGAGTATATCTCAAGCGTGGAGCGTCGGGGAGATACTTAGAAGTATGGAATTGATAAGGAAATATGAAAATTAATCGAATTAGATCATTTCCGAATTTGCAAATTAATATATTATGAGCATAAAAGTATTGATGTTTGGGTGGGAATTTCCACCACATATTGCAGGGGGCTTGGGAACGGCCAGTTACGGGTTGACGAAGGGCTTGGCGAAACATGGCGTCAAGGTAATGTTTGTCATGCCGAAGGCCGGAGGTGATGAGGATCAAAGCGTCGTGAAAATCATTAATGCGAGTGATGTCGAAATGATGAGCGAGTATTCGAATTTGGATGAATACTGGCAGAATGTAAACTTTATGGAAATCGGTTCGAATCTTGTTCCCTATCTGGACCCGGAAACCTTCGAAAGAACGGTAAAGGAAACCATAAAGACGGGCGAACATTCCGAGCATATCGTTTTCCGTAACAAGTTCCAATTTTCCGGTAAATACGGAACAAACCTGATGGAAGAAGTTGCCCGCTACGCCATGGTGGCAGGGACGATAGCGGCGCAACAGGATTTTGATATTATCCATGCCCACGATTGGCTGACCTATTCGGCTGGGATCGTGGCGAAAAAAGTTTCGGGTAAACCGTTGGTGATCCATGTACATGCCACGGAATTTGACCGGAGCGGGGAGAATGTCAACCAACAGGTGTACGATATAGAGAAACGTGGAATGGAAGCCGCCGATCGGGTAATCACCGTGAGCAATCTGACGCGGAACATCGTGATCAATCGTTACGGTATTAATCCGGATAAGGTAGTAACGGTTCACAATGCCGTGGATTTCCAGACACGGGAAGATATTGAAGTGGAACGGGGAGTGAAAGAAAAAGTGGTCACCTTCTTGGGAAGGATCACTTTCCAGAAAGGACCGGAATATTTTATCGAGGCCGCGAATAAGGTTTTGAAACGTTACCCGAACGTCCGGTTCGTTATGGCCGGAAGTGGGGACTTGTTTAATCGTTCCGTTCGACGTGTGGCCCAATTGAAAATTGCTACGAAATTTCACTTTACCGGATTCTTACGGGGGGATGATGTGCAGAAGATGTTTTTGCATAGTGACGTGTATGTAATGCCTTCTGTCTCCGAGCCATTCGGGATTTCGCCGTTGGAGGCGATGCGTGCGGGTGTTCCCACGATTATCTCTAAACAATCCGGGGTGGCAGAAGTATTAAAACATTCTATTAAAGTAGATTACTGGGATGTCGATGCGTTGGCAGATGCTATATATGGTTTATTGGCCTATCCAGCTCTGGGAAAAATGGCCGGGGAAGAGGGGTTGGATGAGGTAAACCAGTTGAAATGGGAGAATGCCGCGTTGAAAGTCGATGAGGTTTACAAGGACGTATTGGGAGTTTAGAGTTTAAAATTTAAAATGTAAAATTATGAAAAAGACATTGTGTTTTTATTTCCAGATACATCAACCCGTAAGATTAAGAAGGTATCGTTTTTTTGATATAGGCAAGCGTCATGATTATTTTGACGAATATGTGAATCGTTCCACGATACGGCGTGTGGCGGAAAAATGCTATTTGCCGATGAATCAGTTGGTCATGGATATGATTCAGCGCTATGGGGCGAACTTTAAAGTGAGTTTTTCCATTTCCGGCTCGGCATTGGAACAGTTTGCCCTTCATGCCCCGGAAGTGATTGAAAGTTTCCAGAAATTGGCCAAGACAGGCTGTGTGGAATTTTTAGCCGAGACGTATGCTCACTCGTTGGCATCCTTGTCTGATACGGATGAATTTGAGAGACAAGTACGACGACATGTGGCTAGGATGGAAGAGTTATTCGGGCAGAAGCCGGTGACCTTGCGGAATAGTTCGTTGATTTATTCCGATCAGATCGGGGAACGGGTGGCTGCCATGGGATTTGAATCCATGTTAACCGATGGGGCAAAGCATGTGTTGGGGTGGAAGAGTCCGAATTTCGTTTACACGAACGTGATGAATCCCCGGTTGAAACTATTGTTGAAAAATTCTCGGTTAAGCGACGATTTGACCCTGCGTTTTTCAGATCATAGCTGGCGTGAATGGCCTCTCACGGCAGATAAATATGCTCGTTGGTTAAAAGATAGTACGCGGGATAGTGAGATCGTGAATTTGTTTATGAACTACGAGACGTTTGGTGAAAACCAATTGGCCGAGACCGGAATTTTCGAGTTTATGCGTTCTTTGCCCGAATTTATATTCTCGACAACTGATTTTGAATTCCTGACCCCGAGCGAGGCGGTGAAAAAACATCAGCCAGTGGCTCCTTTGCACGTGCCTTACCCGATTTCATGGGCGGATGAAGAAAAGGATATTACCGGATGGTTGGGAAATGAATTACAAAATGAGGCTTTTGAAGAGCTGTTTAAAATACAACCAAAAGTGGAAGCATTAAATGATCCGGAGCTGAACGAGGATTACTCTCGCTTGCAGGCTAGTGATCATTTCTATTATATGAGGACGAAACTGTTCTCCGATAACGACTATCATCGTTACGTTTCACCTTATGAAACTCCGTATGAAGCATTCATAAATTATATGAATGTGTTGAGTGATTTTGTCGCACGTGTGGAAGATATGGAAAAAATGCGTAATATTGCGGGCAATAAAATCACCGAAGAAGAGAAAAGTCCGGAAAAAAAGAAACGGACTCCTCGTGTAAAAAGTGCGGAGAGTGCTGCGAAGGCGACGAAGAAGGTGAGTACTAAGGAGAAACAAGTGAAGTCAAAACATTAAAAATTAAATATGAGTAATTTGGAATTGAAAGATCCCGCCTATTTGTTCGAGGTAAGTTGGGAAGTATGTAATAAGGTTGGGGGAATTCACACGGTAATTTCAACAAAGGTGTTGAGTTTGGCCGGGGAATTCAAAAACAACCATATATTGATTGGCCCGGACGTGTGGCGGTATAATGAACCGAACCCGGAATTCACAGAGGATGCCCATTTGTTTAAATCGTGGCGGGTGAAAGCGGCACAGGAGGGGTTGCGGATTAAAGTGGGACGATGGAACGTGGCGGGTAACCCCGTGGCTATTCTGGTGGATTTTACCTCTTTTATTCCCCAGAAGGATCAAATTTTGACGTCTTTTTGGGAGAAGTTTCAGGTGGACTCGTTAACCGGACAATGGGATTACATTGAACCCGTGTTATTTGGTTACACGGCAGGAAAAGTGATCGAAAGTTTTGTCCGTTACCATATATCGCCTCGTCAGCGTATTATTGCCCAGTTCCACGAGTGGATGACGGGAAGCGGTATGTTGTACTTGAAAAATGCCCTTCCACAAGTGGGATGTGTGTTCACCACTCATGCCACCGTGTTAGGACGTAGTATTGCCGGGAACGGCTTGCCTCTTTATGATCCGATGAAGGATTACAATCCAGTGGAAACGGCTCATCGTTTCGGCGTGGATTCCAAACAATCCCTGGAAAGTAAGGCGGCAGAATGGGCGGATTGTTTCACGACGGTCAGTGACATTACTGCGAAAGAATGTGAGCATTTCTTGGGTAAGCAAGTGGATCTTGTTACCCCGAATGGTTTCGAGAATAGTTTCACCCCCAGCGAGGAGGATTATCCCGCCAAGCGTCAGCAAGGACGGGAAAAGTTGTTGAAAGTGGCGCAGGCTTTGTTGGGAAGGGCGGTCGCTGAAGATGCTTTAATCGTGGGTATCAGTGGACGTTACGAGTTTAAAAATAAGGGTCTGGACGTGTTTATCGAAGCACTGGGACGCTTGAACCGGGATGCAGATAATAAACGGGATATTTTGGCGTTTATTCTGGTTCCGGCAGGACACAAGGGTGCAAATCGGGAATTACTGAATAATTTGGAACGTCCCTATCAGGCCGTAGAAATTACACATCCTTACGTGACGCATGAATTGTCGGACCCGCAAAATGATCCGGTCTTGCGTAAGATCGAGGAGCAAAGGTTATCGAACGGGCCGGAGGATCGGGTGAAGGTCTTTTTCTCCCCGAGTTATTTGAATGGTAATGACGGCGTGTTCAATATGCCTTATTATGATTTGCTCGTGGGAATGGATTTAACCGTTTTCCCCTCTTACTACGAACCTTGGGGATATACGCCTTTGGAAAGTTTGGCGTTTAAAGTACCGACGATCACGACCTCCTTAGCGGGATTCGGTTTATGGGTAGAATCCTATTGCAAGAAAGCGCATCCGGGAATTGAAGTGATAGAGCGGAATGACCGGAATAACGAGGAGGTGGTCGAGAAGATTACCGATAAAATAAAAGCGATTGCCGGACTGAACGAAAAAGAGTATCAAGCTGTAGCTAAGAATGCCAAGGACGTTTCGAAGATTGCTCTTTGGGAAAACTTGATCTCATACTACAAGAAGGCTTATCAGATTGCGATAGATAAAATAAATGAACGGATTGATGAAATCCCGGTGGTGGAAGACGAACAGTGGTCGTTTATCGAGAAGAAAGCGGCAACAAATGTTCCGAACTGGATCAGCGTGATCATTCATCGGTCGATTCCTGCCAAATTAAGTGCCTTGGAAGAATTGGCAAATAATTTATGGTGGTGTTGGAACGAGGAGGCGGTTGATCTGTTCAAGAGTATCGATCCTTTACAATGGATGTTGACGCGCCATAACCCGATAGCCCTCTTGGATAAGATTTCTTTAAACCGATACAAGGAGTTGGAGAATGACGAGGAATTTGTGGCCCGTCTGGCAGCCGTGTACGCTAAATTCTCCGAGTACATGGATGAGAAAAAACAAATGAATGATCCTTCCATTGCTTATTTCAGTATGGAGTATGGGCTACACGCTTCCCTGAAAATTTATTCGGGCGGTCTTGGAGTTTTGGCCGGGGATTACTTGAAAGAGGCGAGCGATAAGAAAACGAAGATCACGGGTATCGGTCTGTTGTATCGTTACGGTTATTTCACGCAGAAATTCTCTGCCGCTGGAAATCAAGAGGCTGAATATGAAGCGCAGGATTTCACGAAAATTCCGGTGTCTCCGGCTCGGGATGCAGAAGGAAATTGGTTGACGATTAGTCTTGCATTCCCCGGACGAGAGGTGTATGCCCGAATCTGGAAGGTGAACGTTGGACGGGTTGAGTTGTACTTGTTGGATACGGATTTCGAGGATAATCAGGAAGGCGATCGGAGTATCACGCATTACCTGTATGGTGGGGATTGGGAAAATCGTTTGAAACAGGAAATTTTGCTGGGTATCGGGGGAATCCGGGCTTTGCGGAAATTGAATATTCAGGCGGATGTGTACCATTGTAATGAAGGACATGCCGCGTTTACTGGGTTGGAAAGATTGCGGGAATACGTGTCAGAAGGTCAACTCTCATTTGCCGAGGCGATGGAAGTCGTTCGGGCGTCTTCGCTTTTCACCACGCATACGCCGGTTCCGGCAGGGCATGATTCATTTACCGAAAACCTGTTGAAAAATTACTTCTGGTTTGTGGCTGAACGCTTGAAAATCACGTGGGAACAGTTGCTTGGGTTGGGACGTGTAAATGCAAATGATCCGAATGAGAAGTTCTCCATGAGTTTCCTAGCCGCGAACTTATCACAAGAGGTGAACGGGGTTAGCTGGTTACACGGGAAAGTCAGTCGGGATATATTCAAGGATTTATGGCCGGGATATATGCCGGAAGAGTTACACATCAGTTATGTAACTAATGGCGTGCATTACCCGACTTGGACGGCTCCGGAATGGAAAAAAATACAGATGAGCGTGTTTGGAGAGAAATTCAAAACGCATCATTACGATAAAACTTGTTTTGAAGGTATCTACCAAGTACCGGATCAAGTGATCAAAGAGGTACGTATGGTTTTACGCAGTCGGTTGATCCGTCATATAAAGCATCGTTTGGCTGACGAGAAGAGTACGGCTTATTTCACGCCGCGGCAAATCGTGGAAATTCAAGACACCTTGCGGGATGATATTCTGACCATCGGTTTTGCCCGTCGTTTTGCGACTTACAAGCGGGCTCATTTGCTATTCAGTAATCTGGATCGTTTGAATGAGATCGTGAATAACCCGGACCGTCCGGTTCAGTTTATTTTTGCGGGGAAAGCTCACCCGGCGGATCAGGCCGGTCAGGATTTGATCAAGCGGATCGTGGAGATCTCCAAATATCCGCAGTTCTTGGGTAAGATATTGTTCCTGCCGAATTATGACATGGACTTGGCTCGTCACATGGTGCAAGGAGTGGACGTGTGGATGAATACCCCGACCCGTCCGCAGGAGGCTTCCGGTACGAGTGGGGAGAAGGCTGCCATGAATGGAGTCATGCACTTCAGCGTGCTGGACGGTTGGTGGGTTGAAGGCTATCAGAAGGATGCCGGTTGGGCTTTGCCGATGGAAAGAACGTACGAGAATCAAGAATTCCAAAACGAGTTGGATGCCGAGTTGATTTATAATATCATTGAATCGGAAATCGCTCCGGCGTTCTATGAGCGGGGAGAGAACGGTATCTCCAGCAAGTGGTCTGGATACATCAAAAACACGATCGCGAAAGTGGCTTCAAACTTTACGTGTAATCGGATGTTGACGGATTACGAGGATAAGTTCTATATTCCGATGTCTCGCCGTTTCCACCGTTTGAGTGAGAATAATTATGCTTTGGCCTCCCAGATTGCGGAATGGAAGAGAAAGGTTAGCCGGGAATGGGATTCCGTGCAGGTGGATGGTTTAATTCTGCCGGATAAATCGAAACAGATTATCTCTTTGGGAAAATCTTACCAAGGAAAGGTAATACTTGAGTTGGGAGAGTTGTCCATTGATGACATCGGGGTCGAATTAGTGGCCATGATGAAGAAGGATGAGAAAATCGAGGTTTGTTTCACGCAGGAGTTCGTGCCTGTTTCTTTCGAGAACGGAAAGGCTACGTATTCCATCGAGGTGACACCCGATGATCCCGGAATCTTCATGCTGGGATTGAGAATCTTCCCGAAGAATGTATTACTTCCTCACAGACAAGATTTTGCTTTGGTGAAATGGGTATAGGAAAAGCATGCAACTAAATAATAAGGGGCTGTCCCAAAAGTTAATTTTAAACAACTACCCCCACTAACTCCCCCTTACACAGGGGGAGTTGGAGGGGGTAGTTTGTAGATACTGGATAAGACTTTTGACGCACCCTCTTTTTTTATTTTGCCCGGTACTTATTGTCCCGGAGAATGGTCAGTATTTTTTCTTTCACTTCCCCTTGAATGATAATTTCTCCATCTTTCACGGAACCACCCACGCCACATTTGTTTTTCAGTAGCTTGGCCAGTTCTTTCAGATCTTCTTCCGTGCCTACGAAACCTTGTACGAGAGTGACGGTTTTGCCTTTGCGCTGTTTGGAATCAAGGGTTACCCGCAGGTTTTGTTTTTCCGGGGCCAGTGTTTCCTGTTCTTCTTCTTGATTGTATTCGTATTGGTAATTGGGGTTCGTGGAGTAGACCACGTTAATTCGTTCCTTTTTATCGTTTTTGTTACCCATAATGTCCATGTAATTTGTTTTCGGGAACAAAAATAGCAATATTACTCGGATTGTCACGAAATGACGTGAGTTTTCCGATATGACAGATTGTAGGAAGTTACTTTACTTTGTGTGTTTAGTTTAGGGCGAGTTAAGCGGGAGATAAGGAACGACAAACGAGAGACTGACGTGTCCCCTTCGTTTTATAGTCGTTTAGTGACTAACTTTGCTATCTAGGGAATGTGCTGATGTGATTTTGGGTGTGTCTGACTTCATGCTTACTTCTAACTTATCTTGCCATTAATCGAAATAAAAATTGTTTTTTCCAAGGGGTTCGTTATCTTTGCGGCTTGAAATCGAAAACGATAGCGGGGTTGAAATAAGTAGAATAGATTAACCTATAGACTATGAATAAAATTTTAAGTAAGACTTATTTTTCAGAAAAAGTTGTAAAGCTGGAAGTTGAGGCACCATTGATAGCAAAGGCCCGTAAACCGGGTAATTTCGTGATTGTACGCGTGGGAGAGAAGGGCGAGCGGATGCCGTTGACCATTGCTGATGCTAATTTGGAAAGAGGAAGTATTACATTAGTGGTACAAGTGATGGGCGTCTCTTCCCGGAAATTGTGTGCTTTGGAAGCAGGGGATTATATCACGGATTTAGTGGGACCCCTCGGAAAACCGACTCATATCGAGAAGGTCGGAACTGTGTTGGCTTGCGGTGGTGGTGTTGGTGTGGCTCCGTTACTGCCTATCGTGCGAGCTTTTAAGGAGGCTGGAAATAGAGTGGTTTCAGTAATTGCCGGACGTAATAAGGATTTGGTAATTCTGGAAGATGAAATACGGGCTTCTTCGGATGAAGTGATTATCATGACGGATGATGGAAGCTATGGAAAAAAAGGTTTGATCACGGAAGGTATGGAAGAGGTGATCAAACGTGAGAAAGTAGATTTGGCCGTGACTATCGGACCGGCGATCATGATGAAATTCTGTGAGAAACTGACTCGTCAATATGATATCCCGACAGTGGCTAGTTTGAATGCGCTGATGGTGGATGGAACCGGAATGTGTGGAGCTTGCCGGGTGACCGTGGGGGGAAAGACCCGCTTCACTTGCGTTGACGGGCCGGAGTTTGATGCTCACTTGATTGATTTTGACGAGATCTTGTCCCGGTTAGGTGGATTCAAGGATGCCGAGGTTGCCAAACTGCATGATGTAGAGGTAAAACAGGAGGAAGCAGAACATTGTCATGGTGTGAGCGACCGGAACGAACCTTGGCGTCAGGAATTGCGTCAGAAGGTGGCTGGAAAAGACCGTACTTCTATTGAGCGTGTCCACATGCCCGAAACGACTCCGGAGGAACGTATCAAGAGCCAACGTATCGAGGTGAACCAAGGTTTGACAGCCGATATGGCTATGCGGGAGGCTACCCGTTGTATGGATTGCGTGACCCCGACTTGTATGGAAGGTTGCCCCGTGGGTATTGATATTCCCGGATTCGTGAAAAACATTGAGAGAGGGGAGTTCTTGCAGGCGGCTGCCGTACTGAAACGTACGAGTGCTTTACCCGCGGTTTGCGGTCGGGTTTGTCCTCAGGAAAAACAATGTGAATCCAAGTGTTTTTATTTACAGAAATTGAAGAAACCGTCGGTTGCTATCGGTTATCTGGAACGTTTTGCATCGGATTTCGAGAGAGAATCCGGACATATTACCGTGCCGGAAGTGGCCCATGCCAATGGAATTAAAGTTGCCGTTATCGGTTCCGGACCTTCCGGATTATCGTGTGCGGGTGACTTGGCAAAATTGGGTTACGATGTGACCGTGTTCGAGGCGTTGCATGAAATTGGCGGTGTGTTGAAATATGGTATTCCTGAATTCCGTTTGCCGAATAGCGTGGTAGACGTGGAGATTGATAATCTGAAGAAGATCGGTGTGAAATTCGTGACCAACTTTATCGTGGGAATGACGGATTCCGTGGAGGATCTGAAGGCAGAAGGCTTTAAGGCTTTCTACGTGGCTTCAGGTGCCGGACTTCCCCGGTTTATGAATATTCCCGGAGAAAACTATAACGGTATTCTTTCTTCCAACGAGTATCTGACTCGTGTAAATCTGATGGGTGCCGATAGTGAAGATTCCGATACCCCGGTGTATCGCGGAAAGAACGTGGTAGTCGTGGGAGGTGGTAACACAGCAATGGACTCTGTGCGTACGGCAAAACGTTTGGGTGCGGAACGTGCTATGATCGTTTATCGTCGGAGCGAAGAGGAAATGCCTGCCCGTTTGGAAGAGGTAAAACATGCTAAGGAAGAAGGATGCGAGTTTATCACGTTGACTAATCCGGTGGAATATATTGCCGATGAGCGGGGACGCGTGAAACAAGTACGGGTACAGAAGATGGCTTTGGGCGAACCGGATGCCAGCGGACGTCGTAGCCCTGTGCCGATGGAAGGTTCCGAGTACACGATCGATGCCGACGTGGTGGTTGTAGCCGTGGGAGTTTCTCCTAACCCGATCGTTCCGAACTCCGTGAAAGGATTGGAGATTTCACGTAAAGGTACAATCGTGGTGAACGACGAAACGATGCAGTCTAATTTGTCAGAGTTCTTTGCGGGGGGAGATATTGTGAGAGGTGGAGCAACGGTGATTTTGGCTATGGGTGACGGTCGTCGGGCTGCCAAACATATAGATGAGATGTTCAAAGCGAACTAGAATAGAATTTATTGTTACCTATTAAAGAACGGGGCTGTCTAACTTTTTTATTGTTAGACAGCCTCGTTTTAGTTTCTCTTTGTGTGTAAAAGTTTAGTGTTAATTTCAGTTTGTTTTATAAAAAATAGTAACTTGCAGCGGATTCGTATTTTTATTTATGGGAGGCTCTATGGAGATACCGATGGATATTTCGACATGGGATGATAAGTGTATGCAGGCGTTTATTCGAGAAAATGCTTCGATGTTCCGTGTGTTTGCTTTCAGGTATTTGCAGGATGAGGAGGCGGTGGATGATGTATTGCAGGAGTCTTATATGAAATTGTGGATAAATCGTTCGAAAATAGGTTCTGTGAAATCGCCTCGCAATTATTTCTTTTCTATTATAAAAAATACGATTGCGGATAAGCGAGACTATTTCCCCAAAGGCCGGAAGGCGCTGGTGCCTGCGGATGTTTCGGATGACGGGCTTTTGTTGCGCAATATCATAGAAGCGCAGAGTATCCGGATGATTGGGGAGGCCATCATGCAGTTGTCGCCACAGAGTCGGCAGGTGATGCAGATGACGCTGGATGAGATGAGTTTGGCCGATATTGCTGCGGCTTTGGACGTGAGTGTCAATACGGTAAAGACAATCAAGTACAGGGCTTTGAAACGGTTGGCAACCATGCTTTCGCGAGAGGATTTTTTACTACTGCTGTTGTTTTGAGGGTGAGGAAGAGAGGAGGAAAGGTAAGATTTTCGGGAATATTAAAAAAAATTTTTAGATGGTGTCATCCTTTTTGGATGCACTTGCCGTCTATTAGGCAAAATTTAATTAAAATGGAAAGAACAGAAAGAATTGCGCGATTGATTTCCGCCCGGATGCTCGGTCAGGAGTTGACGGAAGAGGAGAAAAGGGAGTTGGATGATTGGTTGGGGGAGGAGCAGGCCAACAAGGACCTTTTGGAGGAGGTAAGGAGTTTGCGTGGGGTACGGCAGTTTGTGCAGTTGGAGCAGGAGGGATATGGGGAGCAGATGGCTGCGGCTTTTGCGGAGAGATGTAGAGGCGGGAAGAGACGTTCGTTGAGGCGGATAGTGCTTGCAGCGGTGGGGAGTGCTGCTGCGGTGGTTGTGCTGGTGGTGGGACTTTGGATGTGGACGGGAGAGGAAGGGAGGTCTTTGCCGGAGGTGGTTGCGGTAGTGGAGGATTCGCTGTCGATACAAAGAGTGGGAACGGTGTTGACTTTGGCAAGCGGTGAACGAATCGATTTGAAGCAGGAGGAGACGGAGAAGGCGGCCACGAGGCAAAGGGGAGAGCGGGTGATTCCTGCGGAGCGGATGGCTAAGGAACATCCTGAGGCATACCACACTTTGTCTGTGCCTGCCGGAGGAGAGTTTCAATATGTACTGGCGGACGGGACGAAGGTGTGGTTGAATTCGGATTCGGAATTGCGTTTTCCGACTTCGTTCACCGGAGATGAACGGCGGGTGTACTTGAAGGGGGAGGCGTTTTTTGACGTGGTGAAGGACAGCGGGAAACAGTTTGTGGTGGCGTTGCCGGAAGGGGATATCAAGGTGTACGGTACGCGCTTCTGCATCACGGATTATGGGAATAAGCCGATGTCCGCTGTATTGACCCGCGGGAGCATCGGGTTTACGACAACGGGAGGAGAGGAGGTTCGCCTGAAGCCTGCCGACCGTTTGACGTATGAAGCAACTGAGGGTGTGTTGAAGGTGGAGCAGGTGGATACTACTTTATATATGTCGTGGATAAACAAGATGTTTGTGTTTAAGGGACAGCCCTTGGGCGAGATTATGGAAACCTTGTCGCGTTGGTACGACTTGGATTGCGTGTTCGCTTCAGAGGATTTGAAACAGGTGCGTCTGTCGGGACGGCTGAACCGTTACCAGAATATACAGGTGTTGTTGAAAACGTACGAGGGAATTGCCGGCTTGCGTTTCGAGATTGAGGGCAGGCAGGTTTTTATATCGAGGAAATAACCGGTGAGATACAAAAAATCCGATCCACAGCTACGACCCCGGAACCGGATTTTATGTGTTGAAGCCTTTTTTATAAACTTAACGCTTTAAAATTATGAAAAAAAGTTCGTATTTGGTGTGGAAAGTTCCACAAAAAATCGAGAAAAAGCTTATGCGATTATCATTATTGATTACCTTGTTGCTTTCGTGTGTGATGCATACGGAGGCGATGGCTCAACGGATAAGTATCCGGATAGAGCCGGGATCTTTGGATCAAGCCTTTCAACAGATTATCAAACAAAGCGATGCGCAATTGGTGTATAATACGGATGTCGCTTCTGCCATCCGTTGTAAGGGCGCTGTGTTTGAAAATCAGGATTTGAAGAAAATTCTGGATGAGTTGCTGGCGGATACCCGTCTGCGGTGTCGGTTGGAGAATGGAATCTATATTATAGATGATCGGCCAGCGGAGCAAAAGCAGGCAGTGAAGCTAATCGGTAAAGTGGTTGACAAAAACGGGGAACCGATTGTGGGAGCTACCTTGGTTATCAAAGGGACGACTGTGGGAGTGGCTACGGATGTGGATGGAAAGTTCGAAATGAATAACTTGTCAGGTGAGAAATTCGTGTTGCAGGTTCGTTTTATCGGTATGGGTATGCAAGAGGTGACCGCGTATCCTGATAAGTTTATCACGATCACTTTGCAAGAGGAGGTGAGTGAGATGGACGAGGTGGTTGTGGTGGGCTACCAGTCGGTGCGTCGCGAGCGTATGACGGGTAGTAGCAAGACCGTTACTGCCCGGGAAATCGAGGGGCGAGGGCTGACCTCTATCAATGAGGTGTTGAGCAGCACGATATCCGGTTTGAATATGGTGAGTAGCGGGCGTCCGGGGGCAGATTCGCAGATTCAGATCCGGGGCATCAACTCCATCAACGGAAGCACGGAGCCTATCTGGATTGTGGACGGAATGCCGATGCAGGGTGAGCTTCCGAATATCAAGGTGGGTTCCACGGATTTGCAGTCTACCATTTTTACATCCGGTATCGGCAACATCGCTCCAGATGATATCAAGTCCATCACGGTTTTGAAGGATGCCGCTGCGACGGCTATTTACGGTGCGCGGGCGGCAAATGGTGTGATTGTGGTGGAGACGAAGAGTGGACTGGTGGGAAAGACCCGTTTTAGCTTTTCGTTGAACTATGGTATCAAGGAGCGGCCGCGGAATAATATAGAGATGATGAATACGGCGCAGAAAATACAGTTCGAGAAGGAAATCTTTTACGATGAGCCGGGTTATCTTTTCGAGCCGGGGAGAATCATGAAGTTGTTGCGTTCGGCCAGTTATGGCGTGATGTCGCAGGAGGAGGCAGATGCCGAAATCGCCCGTCTTTCGACCATTGATACGGACTGGTTCAAGGAGATTTTCCGCACGGCTACGAACCAACAGTACAGTTTCAGTATGTCCGGCGGTACGGAGAAGACGCAACATTATACCTCTTTGAATTATCAGACGGAGACGGGTACGGAGCCGAACAATAAGTATAACAAATTGGGAATGAGTTCTAAGATAACTCATATTCCAGTTGAAGCGTTGCGGATTACGGGAAGTATCGGGGCCACGCTGAAGAATGACCGGGCAACGGCGAGTATGATTTCGCCCCTGAATTACGCCATGTATGCGAATCCTTATGAACGGCCTTACAATGAGGACGGTTCGTATGCCAGCGATATCACTTATAATGCCCAGCAGAGTAGCATCCGTCCGGGTTTGGACTGGGAGAATTTCAATATCCTGCATGATTTGAACAATAATACGAACAAGAGCAGGTATATCGATGCGGAAATACAGTTGAAGGTGGAGTGGGAGATTATTAAGGGGCTGATGTTCACGACTCACGGGATTTATAACGTGAATTCCAATCATAACCGGATTGTGGAGGGAGCGAATACATATACGAATTTCAAAAACAACTGGTATGACTATATCAGTTACGGGGAGGATTTGGATTTGGCTTTGGTGAGGGGGTCTTTGCGGGAGGCGACGGCATACAGCAATGCTTACACGTTTAAGAATACCTTGCAATATTCGAAGGATATAAAGGACCGGCATTTTATCAATTTCTTTCTCGGACAGGAGATTTCTGACAGGACTACTCACAGTTCATTCAATTATTCGCCGGTCTATGATGAGGTGCATAATATTATCGGGTTTCCGGATTTGTCGGGGGTGAGTGCGAACAATATCAATTTCGACCTTTTGGGGAATACGGGAAAGGAGCGGATGAAGATGTCCTCCTTTTTTGCGAACGCCTCTTATTCTTATGAGGACAGGTATATCCTAACGGGTGCCATCCGTTATGACGGTTCGGATATTATCGGTAACCGGAACCAGTTTACGCCGCTGTGGAATGTGGCTTTGCGTTGGAATCTGCATCGGGAGCGGTTTATGACGGCTTTGCCTTGGGTGAACCTGTTTTCTTTGCGCGGAGGTTTCGGTTATACGGGAAGTATCGATAAGAATGCTCTTCCTTTCTTGGTGTTCACTTTGGGACAGAGTGTGATATATGACGAACAGAATGTGCCGACGAGTCTGGAGTATCCGAATCCGAATATCAAATGGCAGAAGAAGCAGGACATGAATCTCGGTTTAGAGTTGTCTTTGTGGGATTACCGGGTGGAGTTAGGCGTGAATTACTATCACAATATTACGCGGGATGTGCTTGATAAGAAGCGTCTGGCTTCTTCTTCGGGACGATTGGAGGCAACGACGAATGTTGCCAATCTGCATAATAGCGGTGTAGAGGTCGATTTGGGCGTGACTCTATTGAAACGCAAGGATTTCCAGTGGTTTGCGAAGACTAATTTCGCCTTTAACAAGAATGTCGTGAGGAATACTTTTTATCAGAAGATAGAGGATTTGCCGCAGAAGGTGACGGCTTCTTCCGCTAACAATTATGTGGAGGGTTATGCTGCCGGGAGTTGGTTTGGTTATAAGATGGCGGGCGTGAATCCGATGACAGGCGGTCTGTTGGCTTATACGGGTAACGGGGATGCGACGCTCGACCTAGGTACGGCGCAAGGGCATGTACCGAATTCCATGGTGCGCTACTTGGGACAGAAATATCCTCCCTATGTCGGAGGTTTTTCAACTTCTGTGAATTTCAGACAGTTTGTGTTCAGTGCGAATTTCGAATACAAGGCAGGGCATAAGATTATGTCTTTCACGACTTTCAGCACGCTGAACAGCCAGAACCGCCATGTGAACGATATCAACCGTTGGAGGCAGCCGGGCGATATTACGAATGTGCCCCGTTTATCGCAGTCGAATCTCACTTCCAGTTATTATATGATGGATAATCGCCTAGAGAAGGGTAATTATCTGAAATGCGGTTATCTGACTTTAGGCTATAATCTTCCACCGGAGTTCCTTAAGAAGATCGGGTTCAATACGGCTCGTTTGAGTTTCACGGCCAAGGATTTGTTCACCCTGACCCCGTACAAGGGTATCGATCCTTTGCTGATGGGTGATTTCGGATACCCGAATTCCCGAAAATATACGATAACTTTGAATTTCAGCCTTTAAAATAGAGTCTATGAAAAATATAATTTTGTTGATAGCCATTCTGGTAGGTCTCAGTTCCTGTAGTGAATATCTGAAGGTGGATCCGTCGAATGTGCTGGCGGTTGCCAATTATGATGATGTGAAAGCGTTGCTGGGGGCGCATTTGAAAATGTATGCCGATCCGACATCGACGACTTTGAAGGAGACGGTGATTCCTTATAAGGAAAATAGTTTTTGGGTTTATCTGTACCTGTTGACAGATGATGTGGATACGGACAAGTATATTTTGTCGAATTTCGGCAATAATAACAAAACGGTTTTCGTGAATACGCTGGACTGGAAGAATACGGAAACACCGGGTGTGATTTGGGAAAAGCTGTATCTGAATATCGGTTTTTTCAATACGATATTGGATGAGTTGGATCGTGTGGATGCTTCCCCTGCGCAAGCGGATATTGTGAGTTGTGAGGCGAAGGTGTTACGCGCTTGGCACCTGTTCAAGCTTTTGCAGTATTTTTCTCCCTATCATTCGAATGAATTGGGGATTCCGGTGAATTTGGATGCGCAGCTGGTAGGCAGTTATGATGCAAGGCGGAGGAGCCAGAAAGAGGTGTACAGGATTTTAATCGACGAGTTGACGGATGTACTGGAGTGCGAGACGAGTCCGCGGGAGACGTATAATGTGTTTTACGACAAGAAGATCGTGAATGCATTACTGGCGGAGATTTATTTGTTCAAAGGAGGTTCCGGTGCCGGCGAGGCTACAGACTACGATAATGCTATCCGGCATGCGAAGGCTGCGATGGAGGGACGGAAGTTGCAGACAGTCGATGAGTATGTGCATTTTCCTGTGTTCCCGGAGCGGGAGGGGGTGAAGAAAGATTATCCACAGGGACTTTTTTATGACAACCGGAGCGATTATGTCATGCAAAATATTGTGGGCAGCAGCTATAGTAAAATTATGGCGGCGGAGAGCTTGGTGAAGATGTATAATGAGAAGGATGTGCGGAAAGAGAAGTTTTTTGATGAGTCCGGGAATATTCAGAAATATGCGAATGTGAATCCTGTAGGCAGTTATAAGCAGTTCTCTGTTTACACCTTTTTCTCTTATGCGGAGATGCACTTGATTGTGGCTGAGAGTTATGCCCGCAAAGGGGATGCACAAGCAAAGACGTGGCTGGAGGATTTTCAGCGTTGCCGTATCCGGGATTATGCGGGGTATAAGGGGAATGATGTCTTGCAGGAGATTTTGGACGAGCGTAGGCGTGAGTTCTGTTATGAGTATGATATGCGCTGGTGCGACCTGATTCGTACGCAGAAAGGATGGACACGTAATTCGTATAAGGATGAAGAAGCAGCCACTTATACGTTGGAGGACGGGGATTACCGTTTCTGTATGCCGATACCTTTGAATGAGGAATTGCAGTACAATAATATTGAGCAGAACCCGGGCTGGGGATTTTTAATCGATTAAAATTGAAAAGTTATGAAGACAGTATTATTAGTGATATTGGGATGTGTTTTACTTTTGTCCTGTGAAAAGCAGGAATATGAATCTTGGAGGACGTTTCCGGATGTGTCGAAAGTGACACGGGTCAATCTGTCGCCTAATAGCCCAGTGCTCATTGCAGACGGGAAGGCGGAATTAACTTTCAAGGTGAAGGCCTATATGGGGGTGGAGGACATTCGGACGATAGAGTTGGAGAATGAGGACGGGGTGATTGTCAAGGATTCTACTTTTAGGGATACGATTGAAATCAAGGAAGATCGGATTCCGAAGGAGGATATCAAGATTTATCTGGAGGATGGGACGCCGGTGGACTGGGCATTCAGGACGACGGAGCATGCTGGAGAGACTTTGAGGTTCAAGGCTTCGGTTTATGGGGTTGAGTCTGAAGTGCGGGAAGTGAGGATTATCGAAAAGCCGGAGGTCAATTTTGAGCATATCACCATTCCTTTGATTTTCCATCTTTTGTATAAGGAGGATGAAGCCTACCAGTATGAGAATATCACGACGGAGATGCTGCAAGGCATGGTGGATCGCTTGAACCGGGTTATGAAGAATGATATGATTAATGCTCCTTCGTCTGTGGATTTGAATGTCACTTTTGAGTTGGCGGAGACGGATAATCTTGGGAAACCTTTGAAAGAGAGAGGTATAAATCGGGTGCAGCTTTGGGATGGTATTGACGGAAATTCTTATATCAATGATTATTTGATTTGGGATTTGGATAAGTATTTGAATATATGGGTTGGAGAGCATCAGGACGAGTATTCTCTAAGGATCCAGTATCCGCAGTATATTTTGGATAACGGTTCGGAGTTGCAGATGGATGAATGGAGGACTTTACAGAAAGTGGAGAGCGTGGAGGATGCTTCCTATTGGGGTTATACTGAAGTTGGTATCGCTTTGAATAAAAAGCATCTGTATAATATGCCTAATGCTAGTAACTGGGCTGATATGGGAGGAACGAGCGAGCGGTTCGAATCCTGTATCGGGCAATTTTTCGGGCTTTATCCCACTTGGTGGTCTCCGTATGGCGGTGCGGCGGACGATTTCTGTTCGGATACTTACACGGGGACTGACATGTCTCTTCATTTTGAGAAATGGACTTATGAACCGGGTGCGCCATCGAAAAATGAATACAAGAACGGGCATGAGATTTATTTCGATTCGTTCAATATCATGGACCAAAATACCTTTTGTTCGACTATTACTTACGAGCAGGCGTTGCGTATGCGTACGGTGATGGAGAATTGTCCTTTCCGTATGATGCGGAAGTAATTTTTTGGAGGGAAATGTTTACCCAATGGGAAACTTTCCGTCATGGGTTTCTCTTGGGTAATCATAGGCAAGTAAGCTCCTTTGTTCTTTTTTAGCAAAAAAAGGGGGCTGTCCAAAAAGTCATTTTTCAAACTCCCTCCCCCATTCGGGGTGCTTCCCCTCAGGTAGGGAAAGAAGGAGGTGGCACGAAGTGATGGAGGAGTTTTTTGAAATAAAATGACTTTTGGGACAGTCCCTTTTGATATGAGTGATTTTCTTTTTTGGAAAATGGAGATATTTTGTTATATGTGTCATTGATAATGTTTTTTTCTTATATTTGTGAACTGGTAATTTGAAATATTAAAATGATTAGTTCACAAAAAGTAAATGATATTATATTCCGGATATATGATGACTCTCGTACAGTCTTTAGGTTACATGATATAGCGTTACTTTTAGGAGATTTAAATATATCTTTGTTAAGTCAACGTTTAAATTACTATGTTCGTACAGGACGCTTATTGAATCCTCGCAAAGGATTTTATGCGAAACGCGGGTATAATCCCGAAGAATTTTCAAATCTACTTTATACTCCTTCCTATATTTCTTTAGAGTATGTATTACAAAAAGCCGGAGTCGTTTTTCAATATGATGATAGAATATCTGCAATAAGTTATTTAAGTCGGGAAATAGAATCGGATGGTAAGGTGTATATGTATAAAAAAATTAAAGGAGAAATTCTTGTTGACATGAGTGGTATTGTACAACAGAATAATGTTAATATTGCGATCCCCGAACGAGCATTTTTGGATTTAATGTATCTGAATAAAGAATATCATTTTGATAATTTGAGTTTACTTGATAAGAATATGATTTTAAAATTTTTACCCTTATATCGTTCGAAACGCTTGGAAGAAAGGGTTATAAAGCAACTAAAAAATGTTTGATTTAAATAAGCACAAGTTTTTCATGCTTCAAATCTTGAAAGAAATATACTCTGACGCAGAATTGGCTTTGTGTTTAGGGTTTAAGGGTGGGACTGCTCTGATGTTTTTTTACGGATTACCTCGTTTCTCTGTTGATTTGGATTTTAATCTGCTTGATATAACACGGGAAGAACTTGTCTATGAAAAATTGCGAGCAATATTATCTAAATACGGTAAGATTGCAGATGAGGCAATGAAATTTTATGGCCCGATCATCGTGTTAGATTATGGTGTTGGAGAACGTAAGCTAAAAGTTGAAGTAACAAATCGTGTGTATGATAATCATTATGAAATAAAGAACCTACTGGGAATTTCTATTAATGTGCTGGTTGAATCAGATATGTTTGCTCATAAATTATGTGCATTATTGGATAGAACAGAAGTAACAAATCGTGATATTTTTGATTGCTGGTTTTTCATGCAACGTCGAACCCCAGTTAATCAATATATTGTTGAGGCACGGATGGGGATGACTTTGACCGATTATTTTCAACGGTGTATTGAATGTTTGGAAGGGATGAGTGATCGAAGAATTCTTAATGGATTAGGAGAATTGATGGATGATAAAATGAAAAAATTTGTCAAAACGCAACTTCGGCAAGAAACTATTACTTTGATGCAGTTTTATAAAACCTTTCCAATTTTGTCGAGAGAATAAAAACAAAGAGCGGGTATTTCAAACATACCCGCTCTCCTTTTTCATATCGTTTGAAATCAACAGATTTCGTCCAATTTATCTGCCATAGCGTAGGCGATGTTACGGCACGTTTCGAAATCTTCGTCTTTTGGGCAACCGCAAGCCTCGCAAGAAGGAGCAACCACTTCCCATTTGATTTTTTCAGCGAATTGGTTGAAACGGGGCATTGCTCCGCCAGCCCATGCTTTTCCGCCAAAGAAGGCCACCACGTGGTTTTTCACGCCCATGTGTTCCAGTTCGAACAACAGGGTTTCCATGGTTGGGAATGCGTTACCGTTGTAAGCGCAACTTCCGAGGATAACTCCTTTATAACGGAAAATGTCGTTGATGATATATGACGGGTGTGTTTTGGATGCATCGTGAATACGGATTTTCTTGATTCCTTTTTCAGCCAAGAAACGAGCGATTATATCAGCCATTTTTTCCGTGTTCCCGTACATGGAACTGAACACGATCACGACACCTTTGTCCGTGTCGTACTTGCTCCACTTGTCATATTTAGCCACGATGTCGGCAATGTGCGAACGACGGATCGGTCCGTGGGTAGCACATATCATTTTGATCGGAAGGCCTCCGAGTTTTTTCAGTGCAGTTTGAGCCGGTTGACCGTATTTTCCAACAATATTGGAATAGTAACGGCTGATTTCCTCTTCCAAGTAATCCAGATCTAACTCGTCGTCAAAGATACCTCCGTCAAGCGTACCGAATGCTCCAAAAATGTCACCACTGAACAGGATACCTTCGGTTGATTCGAAAGTAACCATCGTTTCCGGCCAGTGAAGCATCGGGGCCATGTAGAAATTCAATTTATGTTTTCCAAGGTCGAGAGAATCGCCTTCTTTTACTTCCATCAAGTTGTCACAAACCCCGTAGAAGTTTTTCAGCATGGGGAAAGTCTTGGCGTTACCGATGATTTTCACGTCCGGGTAGTGGCACAATAAAGCTTTGATGGCTCCGGTGTGATCGGGTTCCATGTGATTAATCACGAGATAATCCACTTTCCGGCCATTCAGTAATTGTTCGATATTCTCCACGTAGTCATCCATTTTGCTTCTTTCGATCGTGTCGATGACTACCACTTTTTCATCCACGATGATGTAAGAATTATAAGCAACACCTTTGGGAATAGGCCAGTAATTTTCGAAGATATGGGTTCTTCTGTCATTGACTCCAACCCAGTAAATGTCTTTCTTAATTTCTCTCGCTAGATTCATATTGATTATAATTTTATGTATTTCTTTTTCGCTCCCGCGAAATTATGAAAAAAAGGCCGTTAATCGGATGGATCAACGGCCTTTTTTTATAGTTTTTCTCTAACTCCTTATAGAGTGGATTTATTTGATTCCAAGTTTTTTGCGAATATCCTTCGGGATGGCATTCTTGTGAACGATGATGTTCATCGTTTTGTATTTCATGAAAGGTTCAGAAGCGTAGAAATATCCACCGAATTTATTATATTGATTCCAAGAGTTTTTCACGATATAGTAAACCGTACCGTTCTGGTCTTTCGCTTTACCGATTACGTGCATACCGTGATCATCGGTAGTTAAGTAGTTGTCGAACTCTTGTTGTCTCATTTCTTGAGTAATCTCTTTTTCAGGAGCCGGGCCTTGTCTGAAAGCATCCGGAGTTTGGTTCCCTTTAGGCATAGCTTCCCATTTAGCGATTTCGGCACCGCTCATTTCTTTCGTGTCGGTTGTCGGAACCACGGCAACTCCGGGTTGTGAGGTTTGGAAACCTCTTTCGCTCACGTCAGAAGCCCAAGCAAAGGTGTAACCGTTGTCGATAGCGTTGCTCATGACTTGTGCCAGTTCATCTATCGGTAAATTGTAAGACATTCCCCACAACCAGTTGTCCGGAACTTCAATTGCAAATTGAGAATAGAACGGGTGGTGAGTGAATGAAGTCAAGCTCACATAATCATCCATGTTCAAACCAACAACTTCGTCAGCGAAAGTTCTCGGGGTATATTCTTTACCTTTGTATTCGAATTTTTCGGGTTCTTCTCCGAGATAAGCATCTAGAATACCGTCAAAGCCTTTTTTCCAAGCAGTACTTAATTTTTTGTTTGAGTTTTTGATAACAGCGTTAACGTAACCTGCCAACACATCGTCGATTTCTCCGAAAGCGTGGTTCGGTTCACCGTAGTTCAATCCTTTGTAAACGTCCATCGGAACGATACCGTAGTTTTTGATCACGTGCATCACGTCGCAGAAAGCTCCGCCGACAGCAAAGTTCATGCTACCGTGCAGACGAACAAATTTAGTTGCTTTGTCGCTGTAAGCGTGTCTCACGATGTACATGGCTGAAAGATCGATTGGTTCTTTGCCCATACGGATCATTTCTGATTCAAAGAACGAGATTCCGGACCATGACCAGCAGGTACCTGCACGAGCCTGATCTTTTACAGAAGTTGCAGGTAATCTCTTAATATCAGTGAATTGGTAACCTTTCGGTTGATTGCTTTTAGCATCCTGAGCATTAGCCAAGAAAGACAGCCCAAAGATGAGAGCGAACATTAAAGATGTAATTTTTCTCATTTTTTTGAAACTTCGATTATAGATTAATATAATTGTTATCACGTTTTTGTTTACTGCCAAAGATACTATTTTATTGGCAATGTCATGAAAGTAACACGAGTATTAAGAAAATTTTAAGAACTTCTTTTACTCGACGACTTCCCGTTCTACTTTTCCCCACAGGTTGACCTTAGAGAAAAATTTGTATTTCCGGTTACAAACCCAAAGGAAAATGACCCCGCAGACGAGCATCACCACGGTATCCATGTGCGAAGCCGTTGGTGCCATATCCTTGAACAGTGCGTGTGTTTGCAGGGCGGAGGCGTCATGTGTTACCACAAGGGAGGAAATGACGTTGTTGGCCAAGTGTAACCCCAAAGCCAATTCCAACCCGTCATCCCAGATGGCTACCAGTCCAAGGAGTAATCCCATCAGAATATATTGCGGCATAGCTACCCAGAAACCGAAACGATCCACTTCCGGGTTGGACCCGTGAAGTAACCCGAAGGCAAAACCGGTAAGTAATAGGGCTACCCATCTGTATTTGAAAAGTAGGATACTGCCTTGCATCAGATATCCCCGGAAAATAAATTCCTCGAATGCCACTTGGAAGGGAATGAAAATCAGTATAACGATGCACATCATGATGAAATTGAATGGCTGGAATTGGAACACGAGGTTAGACGTGTCTCCGAATCCGTATTGCGCACCCAGTAGGACGATGGTTAATATTCCCCATATGGCAGCCCCGAAGAACACCCGTTTCACGTCAAAACGATTTCGGCCCGTGAGTATATCCGTCGGTTTCTTGTGATGGAAATATTTCACGCATAACAGAAGTGCGATGACGCCTCCGGCGAACGTGAATAGCATGAGTGCTAGGCCCAGATTCGTGTTCGTGACGGCCAGAATGTTATTCGTCCCCCCGCTTAGTATTTCGGGATTCATGATGATACTGTAAATTACTAACGGGATTGACGCTACTTGTACTGCGGCAAACACGATAATGAGCGTGAGGATGTAAAAATACCATTTGTTGTTACCTTTGTATGACTTTTCTAAAAACATGACGTTGTTAATTTTAGATTTTAAATTTTAGATTTCCACCCACGAAATCACCCTTCTAGATTTACTACATTCAACTTTTATCTTTTAGTTTTTATCTTTTAACTTCAATCTTTCCAACTCCCCCCTCTGGCTCCCCCTTACACAGGGGGAGCCAGAGGGGGGAGTTTTTTCCATTCTAAATTTTAAATTTTCCATTTTAAATTTTTAAAACTCCACGGTTTTAAGAATGTGTTCCAAGCTGTACTCGTCGGGGATAAGTACTTGACGGGCTTTACTACCCTCGAATGGTCCCACGATGCCTGCCGCTTCCAGTTGGTCGATGATTCTTCCTGCCCGGTTGTAGCCGATGGAGAAACGTCGCTGGATAGAGGAGGTTGAACCCTGTTGGGTGTTCACTACCAAACGGGCGGCCTCTTCAAATAACGGGTCTTTTACCCCGAGATCGATGTCGCCACTCACCCCGTTTTCCGTGTCGGAAACATATTCGGGGAGTGCGTAGGCTTCCGGGTAACCCTGTTGATCCGCAATGAATTTCGTGATGGCATCTACTTCCGGGGTATCGACGAAGGCACATTGTACACGTACCATCTCGCTATCCTTGGAAATCAACATATCCCCGCGGCCGATCAACTGGTTGGCTCCCGGTGAGTCCAGAATAGTGCGGGAGTCGATCATGGAGGCCACCTTGAAGGCTATTCGTGCCGGGAAGTTGGCTTTGATGACCCCGGTGATGATGTTCGTGGAAGGTCGTTGCGTGGCAATGATCATGTGAATCCCGACGGCACGGGCCAGCTGGGCGATACGGGCAATCGGTTGTTCCACCTCTTTACCCGCAGTCATGATCAAGTCGGCAAACTCGTCTACCACTACTACTATATAAGGTAGATAACGGTGACCATTGTTCGGGTTCAGTTGCCGTTTCACGAACTTTTCGTTATATTCTTTGATGTTTCTTACGTGAGCTTGTTTCAACAGATCGTAGCGGCTGTCCATCTCGATGCAGAGAGAGTTGAGCGTGGCCACGACCTTGTCGTTATCGGTAATAATGGCTTCTTCTGCATCCGGTAACTTCGCCAAGAAATGTTTTTCGATGACGGAATAGATGCTTAACTCCACCTTTTTAGGGTCCACCATCACGAATTTCAATTGTGACGGGTGTTTTTTATACAAGAGCGATGTGATAATGGCATTCAAGCCCACGGATTTACCTTGTCCCGTGGCTCCGGCTACCAGCAAGTGGGGCATTTTTGCCAGATCGAACGTGTAAGGTTCATTCGAGATGGTTCGTCCCAGTGCTACCGGAAGGGCATATTTGGATTCTTGGAATTTCTTGGATGCGATGATTCCCCGCATGGAAACGACTTCCGGATTCTGGTTCGGCACTTCAATACCGATGGTTCCGGCTCCGGGGATCGGGGCAATGATTCGTATGCCTAAGGCTGACAAGCTTAACGCAATGTCATCTTCGAGGTTTTTGATTTTCGAGATTTTTATACCGGGAGCGGGGACAATTTCGTATAACGTGACTGTCGGTCCGATGGTCGCCTTGATCTTGGTGATCTCTATTTTATAATGGCGCAATGTCTCGATAATCGTGTTTTTATTCTCTTCGAGTTCTTCCGCTGTTACTTTTTGCGAACCGGAAGAGTGTTCTTCCAGTAATTCTAGCGGGGGATATTGATAGTTCGATAAATCGAGAGTCGGGTCGTACTCCGTGTCCGGCATCAAGTTTTTGGTTAATTGCTCTTCCAGCTTGTCAGCCATAACGGTCAATTCAATATCGTCATTGGTGAGCGGGAGAGTATCTTCTCTGTGTTCATCTTGATTTTCAGGGTTCTTGTCCACGGATAAATTGAAGTGATGTTCTGTCGTGAATTCCTCTTCGGGATCATGCAATTCCAGTTTTTCTGATTCATCCGGATGGGGCGTGTCAAACTCATGACGGGGGAAAAGTTCATCTTCAACAGGCGGAACCTTTTCTATATCCAATTTCTCTTTTTCTTCGGTATCGATGTCCTCTTCTTTTTCTTGCAGGTCTTCCGGCTCTTCAGTTTTTGCCATCTCTTCTCGTTTCCGGGTAAGAGCGGCTTCTTGTGCCAAGGCCCTTTCTTCCTTGAGTTGAGCCCGACGTGCGAAGTAATTCTTGATCATGGTCATGCATTTGTTGAAAGCGTTCTCGAATCCAAAGAAAAGAATGGCTGCAAACGAAACAATCAACAGGAAGAACGAGCCGATTTCCCCGATAAACGAGTTCAGCCAAAAACACACGAAATAGCCGTGAGCTCCACCCGGGAATACGTATCCTGTGGGTAAGAACGTGAAAATATATCCCAATAACAAGGAGCACCAGATGATTAGGACAAAGCTAATGATGATCTTTTTCCCGAATTTCTTGATATTCCGTCCGGCAATACGTAGCCCGATGATAAATAGCAAGTAGCAGAATATGAATGACGAAACTCCGAACCACCGGTTTATGAGCAAATCGGAAAGAAACGCTCCTAGTTTGCGTCCCGGGTTTCCGACGACAATATCCGGGTTGGTCATTAATTCCCGGGTCTCTTTATCGATCAGACTCTGGTCCATGCCACCGGTGAAAAAGAAACCGACGAGGGACACCAGCAGGTAAATGGAAAATAGCATAAAAATCAGCCCAACAACTACACGTGTCCGGGGATCCTTCAGAAAATTAAAGGAATAGGGGGTACGTGTTTTACCACTCTTTTTATTGTTTATACGTGTTATCATGTAAATTGAAATTATCGAAATCGCAGGTACAAATATACAAAATGTAAAATTTAGAATTTAGGATTTGGAATGAAAAGATTTTGGCACGCCTCAAAACATAGTTAAGGTATATTAATTAAGAATTTCTTAATAGTCAGTTGGCAAGGATATTGCTAATATTGTAATATACAAACAAAATGTGGATACTTTACGTTTAATCTATAAAGGAGATAAAGATATGACAATGAGAAAATCATTTTTAAATTTAGGACTGGGGGTTGTTGGCGGTTGCCTTGCTTTCGTGGCGATAGATGCCATTCGAGGGGAAAGTGCTGCACCGGTTTCACAATTGGAAATTGCATCTCCCGCGGCGGTTCGTCCTGTTTCACTCGCGTCTAACACGGCTCTTCCTGTTGGGGGAGCGGGTAGCGTGGATTTGAGGGAGGCTGCCAAAAAGACAGTTCCGGCTGTTGTTCATGTCAAAACAGTACAAATGGGACGGGAATATATAGGTAACCCACTATTGGAGTTTTTTTACGGTTATGCCCCGCATACACGGGAAACCCCGCAAAAAATGGGTATTGGGTCGGGTGTAATTGTCTCTGAGGACGGGTATATTATCACGAATAATCACGTGATCGACAAGAGCGACAAGATTACGGTGACCTTAGATAACAAGACGGAATACGAGGCCAAGGTAATCGGGACAGATCCTAGCACGGATATTGCTTTATTAAAAGTAGAAGCAAACGGACTTCCTTATCTGGAGTATGCGAATTCGGATGACGTGGAGTTGGGAGAGTGGGTTTTGGCCGTGGGTAACCCGTATAATTTAACCTCAACGGTTACAGCAGGAATTATCAGTGCCAAAGCGAGAGAGTTGGGGATAAACCGGAGCCAGATGAGTCTGGAGTCATTCTTGCAGACAGATGCCGCAGTGAACCCCGGTAATAGTGGGGGTGCGTTGGTGAATGCCAAGGGTGAGTTGATTGGGATCAATACGGCAATTGAATCCCCGACAGGCTCTTACTCGGGTTACTCGTTTGCCGTACCTTCGAATATTGCCCGTAAAATTGTCGGGGATTTGAAGGAGTTTGGTACGGTTCAGAGAGCGATGATGGGAATATCCATGTGGAGAGACGAGTTGACGCCTGCTGTGGCGAAAGAGCTGGGAACGGATGAAGTGAGCGGAATATATGTATATGAGGTGATACCTAACGGGGCGGCAGCTAAAGCCGGAATAAAGAAAGGAGATGTAATCAAACGCATAAATGGTATCGAGATAAAGACAAGACCGGAGTTCCAAGGACAGTTGGCTAAATATCACCCGGGAGCGACTATTTCCGTGACTGTGAGCCGTGGAGGAAAATTAAAGGATTTGGATGTGGTACTCCAGAACACGTATGGTGATGTTGCCTTGGTGGATAAGAATTATACCGGAATACTGGGAGCCACGGTGGAGCCGTTGAGTCGGGAGGACCGTTATCGCTATCGCTTGAACGGGGGTGTGAAAATTATAGATATAAAGAATGGCCCTTTTAAAGCGATTGGTTTGGATGAAGGATACATTATCGTGAAAATTAATAACACGGTGATTTATGATAAAGACGATTTGGTACGGGCGCTGAAAGCGGCAGAAAATGAGGGTGTTCTTGTGACAACTATCTCGCCGCGAGGACGTGTCGAGTACTACGCTTTATCTTTACAGAATTAAAAAACGTTAATATTGGAAAGGTGTCGATTTTAACATATTGGTTTATGGATAAATTGTTCTACCTTTGCGACATATTTGGGGGAGAATATTAGAAGACTATGAGACAGCTAAAGATAACAAAATCTATAACGAACAGAGAGAGTGCTTCTCTTGACAAGTACTTGCAAGAGATTGGTAAGGAGGATTTGATTACGGTTGAAGAGGAAGTTGAGCTTGCCCAGCGAATCCGGAAAGGGGATCAACGGGCTTTGGAGAAACTGACTCGGGCAAACCTTCGTTTCGTGGTATCTGTTGCAAAACAATACCAGAATCAGGGATTAAGCCTTCCGGACCTTATCAACGAGGGGAATTTGGGTTTGATTAAAGCAGCAGAGAAGTTTGACGAAACGAGGGGATTCAAATTTATTTCTTATGCCGTATGGTGGATTCGCCAATCTATCCTGCAAGCATTGGCAGAACAATCGCGTATTGTACGTTTGCCATTGAATCAAGTTGGATCTTTGAATAAAATCAATAAAGCATTTTCTCGTTTCGAACAAGAGCATGAGCGTCGTCCGTCACCGGAAGAGTTGGCAGAGACTTTGGATTTACCGGCTGAAAAAGTTGCCGATACTTTGAGAGTGTCCGGCCGTCATATTTCCGTGGATGCACCTTTCGTTGAGGGGGAAGACAACAGCTTGCTCGATGTGTTGGTAAACGATGATTCTCCTGTTGCGGACAAGACGTTAATTAACGAGTCCTTGTCAACGGAAGTAGAGAGAGCATTGGCTACATTGACCGAAAGAGAACGTGATATTATTCGTTTGTTTTTCGGTATCAATTGCCAAGAAATGACATTGGAAGAAATTGGAGAGAAGTTCGGGTTAACCCGTGAACGTGTTCGCCAAATCAAGGAAAAGGCTATTCGCCGTCTGCGACATTCTTCCAGAAGTAAGCTATTAAAAACTTATTTAGGATAAATGAAAAGCGCCAGTTGGCGCTTTTTTTTATGTTTTAATGACCTGTTATTGACATCGTTTTCGTTAATAGGTCAAGAGTATTGACAGTTTCACTTTACGTTATAAATCTAATGCACATAGAGAGGTCGTCTAACAAGTCTTATCCAGTGTTAAAACTACCCCCTCCAGCTCCCCCTTATACAGGGGGAGAGTTGATTTCCAAGCGATTTCTCCCCTGTGTAAGGGGGAGTTAGTGGGGGTAGTTTTTCAAAATTGACTTTTTGGACAATTCCTCCTAAAATTAGCTCCTTCCCGTTTTATGCGGTTGTTATTTTCACGTGTTGGGAGGGAGAGGCCAGGTAACCGTTTGCTGAAGTGGCGAAAAGATAGACGTTACAATTTTCTACCGACCAGATCTCGGGTAATTCGATCGAGGTTACTCCCGATTCTCCACGCGCTCTTAATGATACGATCCCGCTGAGATTTGTCTTGGTTTCGAGGATGGATGCGTAGAGAAGATCCTTCGGGTCACTGTTCAGCAACGAGTTCGACAGTGCTTCTTGTTGGAACACGAGCATCCTGCCGTCGGCGTTGTACGTTACCGTGACTTCGAAGAAACAGGGCAGTTTGCCGTCCGATACCTGTAGCTTTTCGAGGTCAATCGTGGCCTCGTAGTTTTCATCCACTTCCACGAAGTTTTTGTTTGCTCTCACGAACTCGTTCGACGAGGAACGCCCCTTTGCTTTTTCTGGGAAACCGGTTCGAGTCGTTTCGATTAGTACCCGTGCTAATTGTACGAGCATCGTGAAGGTTGCTCGATGACGAAGTTGTTTCGGGGTTTTCGCATTTTTCACGTGTGCGACTTTCGCCCGGGCGAATGTTTTACCGTGCATGATGTAATACGTTACATTTCCCACGGATTTTCTCAATTTTTCAGCCATTGGCGCTTGATATTCTGCCATAACTTTTAGGTTTTAAGTGATTATTAATTTTAAAGGATCCTTTCTTATATAATATAAGAAATGGCTTTAATACCCCGGTTGTAAAAGTTAAATAATGTTAGATACATTGATCCGCTAGCATCGTGTGGATCGGTGTATTTGTAATATGCTGTTTGCTCGTTGTTTGGCTAGGGTTTCTCCGTGCTTTCTCCGTGTCACTTGCGAGTGACGCTAGAAAAACATTTGTTTGGGAAGGGGGGTATTTTTGTCCAAAACTATATTTTAAGATAGAGAGAGGGTAGCATGACTAGAGGGAATTCAAATGTTTCATGAATAAAAAAAGAGAATTATGGCAAAAGTGGGAAATTGTTTAGGAGGTTTTTCCGGGAAAATCGGGAATGTAGTTTATTATTATTGTAACGGGAATTTGTACGCACGGCGTCGACCGTATAGGAAGATGTTGGTGAGGAGCAAGAACCAGCAATTATGGCAGAATCGTTTCAGTGCCTGTATTTCGTTCTATCGTTCATTGAATGGTGTTTGCGTGAAACCGATTTGGGTGAAGCTGGGTAAATTAATGAACATAAACGGGTTAAATGCTTTTGTTTCTTCGAATATCCAGGCTTTTAACGGGGAGATGGGTATTAGTAATTACGAGGAGATTCATTTTAGTAAAGGAGTTTTGAAGGTGCCTATGGGTTTCGAAATTAGGGAAAGAAAGGGAAACAAGTTGGACGTGTGTTGGGATACGGGATGGCAGACTTCGCTTGATGCTGGTACGGATCGGCTTTGTGCAGGGGTGATTTATGATGACGAGCCTTTGCGTCCGTTGCTGGCAGAAAATGTGACAGGAATCCGGTCGGAAGGGATAGGAATGATCGAATTGAGGGAAGGAATTACGAAATGTTATCACCTGTATTGTTATTTCATGTCAGGGGATGGACGGAGTTATTCTGGCGACAAGTATTTCCGGGGATAAGGGAAAGGCGGTTTGCAGCGTGTTGACGAAAAGGGGGCGAGGGAACGTCACATGTTCCCTCGCTTGTAGCGAATACTTTGAAGGTTCATAGACCGAATGAGGATGATACTGTCTAAATAAAGGACACAGGTTAATTTACATCCTCGATTAATTTGTTCAAAAAGTTGAGAATAACCTGTGGCAGCAAAAAATTAATTTTATAACACAGTTTAAATTCCATTTTTTCATGTTTGAGAATCGAGTAAATTATTTCTATTGATGATCCTCGTAACGATTCATAACATCAATTATGTCACCTTTATCATTCCGGATAGTGTCTTTTACCCACTTACCGGGTTTACGATGCTTATATGGAATCACGATTTTGTTTTTTTCGGCTCTGGATAATTTATCGTAATCTCGAATTCCCATGCCATGTCCAAAGGCGACATCAAAAATAGTTAAATCCTCCCAAAAATAGACTTTTGCGGCATACTCGCTGTAGAATATTTCCTTTTCCATATCATAAGGATACTCTACCGTGTAATATATCCGTTTCATGTTTTTTCTGATAATTGATGGATGAAGGTCTCTGGAAGATTTAGACACTCGCCTGTACTTGATAACAGGTTCTTTATATTCCCGATAATAATCTCGTCCGTGTTTCAAGACCACCTGTTTCGTTAACTTGATCAATTTTTCGTCAAGCTTCTTTTTAGCTATACTATCTTTAATCACTACCGTATCTTGCTCTTGAGTGTATGTCATGTTATTAATACCCAAGAGGCAAAATACAACCAATAAAATGAATTCAAACTTTTTCATCTCTATATTATTTAAGGAATTTCTCTTCTGTTAGGACCATAAGTGTACATTTGTTTCGGATTATCTTTTATATCTACTGGATCTCCCGCAAATACTTGATACAAATAATCATATACCAGCCCCGGCAAACTACCTTCTGTCATTACAAGATAAGAATATGGTCAAAATTAAAAAAATACTGGATTTTAAATAACTAAAAATGACCTTCCTTTTCATAACGTTAAATTTTGAATGTAAAACACCTTTTCTTCACAACACTATAGTGGACTATTTTAGTATATGATATAATTTCTATTGAATTACATCTTACTTATATGTTGTCATTAAAAATTTTAGTGGTTGTACAAACGCTCCACAATTTAATTATAATTTTATAATTAACAACAAAAACATCAATATGTTTTAGACCGTTTTACGCATTTAGCTTGTTTTGTATGCCATATCACATTATGCAATAAATACATATGTTTGTCTATTTTATATTAATTCTAAATAAGTAAAAATGCATAAAAATATGATGATTCAAAAAAAAACTTCGTCATGGAGTAACTCAATCACTTGGATGAAAATGGATTCGAATTTGCTTTTCAACCGCTTTTTTGTTGTTATGTGATTGATATGTAGTTTGTTGTCCAAAATAAATACACGAAATCTTTCACGAATAATAAAGGCTTTTCGATTGATAATCAGAAGAAAAGCCTTTATTATTCAATCACGAAAAAGACTGTCTAAACTTGTTAGACAGCTTTCTTGTAATCATTTTATTATTTAGCAGGTTTATTCCGTCCTGTTTTTCAATATACTATTTTGTTTTCTTGGGTGATTTTATGTCTTTCGTTTCTTTTTTCATTTGTACATTTATTTCTGATTTCTCGCCTACGGAGATTTCTTGGGTCTTCATTCCTTCTTTGGAAAATATCAACGTGCTATTCGTTAACGTGACCATTTTGTATCGGCCTTCCGCATTAGTTACCGTGCCAATTTCTGTTCCTTTGACCATGATGATCACTTCGGGGATCGGTTTCCCGGTTACGCTATCCGTTACGATTCCATGAATGCTTTTGGGAGAGTCGGGAGTGAGCGTGTCTGTTTTATTTCCCCATGTAAAACTGGCAATGAAGGTGCAAATAAATAGTATTTTTATCATGGTGTTCTATTTTATGTCATACTATACGGAGGTACAGAGATTTGTTTGGGGGGGTAACCCGAATCCGTGGTGATTTCTCTATATAATACAGACGTGTGTGCCAGGGCAAATAGCCTTGTATTCTATTGTTGGTTCGTTTATTACCGGATCGTTTTGTGAGATTTCGAAGTAGAAAGAATCGTCCTGCAAGACCACGTTGATAACACTTCCAAAACTTCTGACTCCAACTTTCAAGGTTTTCATACCCAAATACGAAAATACGAGCGTGTCACCGGGCATAGCGTAGATCGTGTAATGACCGTCGAAATCGGTCGTGGTGCCAATGATAGAACCCTGAATTACCACGGTTGCCCCGATGATCGGATTTCGGGCCCAGTCAGTTACGGTTCCCGTAATCCCGAATTGTGCGAACGCTTGGCTTAGCGGACTGAATCCCAGTAATAAAACAAAGAGTACGAGTACTCGTTTTGAAAATAATTTAGATTTCATAGTTGTAGAGTTTTAATTAAACATGACTGTTACTTGGAACAGCTTGATTTTAAATAAAAGACACCACTCGAACCGAGTGAGGATGAATGGAATGTGAATATTTTAATCTGGCTAAACGATTGTGTCTATGTAAAATACGCTTTCATGGCTGATCAAGCTCGTAATCATTCGAATTGAAATATTCTCTCAATTTGCGGATCGCTGAATACTTGAGTGTTTTGATCGTGTTCACGGAAACACCCATGACTTTAGCGATTTCCTTGTTCTCGTACCCTGACAGGATGAGGCGCATGATACGGGCGCTTTGCACGGGGAGCAGATCGATGGCGTGTATCAAAATTTGATTGATCTCTTCTTCGATCAACATGTTAAGTACTTTGGGATGTTCAAATTCTTCTACTTCAAGATGATTATAACGTTGTTTCTCTCTTTGTGAGCCTCGCAGGTAATTTAAGGCTTCATTTTTAATCATGGTATACAGGAAGTTATCCGTGGATTTAATGTTTTCGTAGTTTTTCCGGTTTTTCCAGAATTTGATGATAACTTCTTGGGTGATGTCTTGTGCGATGTCGGGAGAACCAATAAAGCGTAAGGCAACGGCACACATGGAAGAGTAGTGTTTTCGGATGAAAATTTCTAGCTGTTGATTTTCTCTCATAATTTGTAGCACTTATATAGACAGAATGGTTCGTGTGGAGGTCACGTTTGGAGGTGTCGTTGAAACGATGGGAGCATATTGATAGAAATATCCTTTTTTGCTTGTTACGGGATATAGATTATGGAATAAACCTTGTCTTGAGAATACAATTTGGGGAAAAATTTGATGTGAACAAAGTGTTGCAAATATAGTAGGGGTACTTTCCCCGGATGGATTATTGGAAACAAGTCCTTGAGGCTTATTCTCGGATAATTTATAATGAATGTTAAATATAGGAAGTGTTATCATACAAAATATAAGATATTTGTTCGACACAGTATATGATTATAGACACCGCCCGAAATCATGCGGGATGAATGGAATCCTGTTTTTTTATAGAATTCGGTTAATAATGATTTTACCAGTTCTGATATTTTTTTGACGACTTTAAGTTGTACGCTATAAAGCTGTGTCCTTGATTAAAACGATTGTTAAATGCAGAAAAAAATGTGATCCGGTTCATCCCGTTTTTCAGCTAGTGGTGTCTATATATCAAATGCAAGATGATATATGGTGATGAAGAGAGAACAAATACTAGCAAGGGTTATTATTAGAGTACGATTGGGTATGGCTACCGAGGAGGAGCGGGAACTTCTGGGAAAGTGGCTGGATGAAGAGGTGGCCAACCGAAGGTTGTATCGAAATATAATTAGAGGAAAGAGTATCGCCGGAAGGTTGAGGCTGGAAGATGAAATTAACCAGACCACTGATTTTCAGAAGGTGTACGAGGAAGTTGCTCGACGTTTGGCCGTGCATCGTTCCCGTCGGTACTCGTTGAGACGGATTGTCGTGGTTAGTGGTGCGATTGCGTCCTGTCTCGTGGGAATTTTCGTGGCTTTGCATCCTTTGGTGAAAGTGGAGGTTCACAAGTCGATGAGTGTGCAGGGGGAATTGAAAGAGATGAAGATCGTGAAAGAGAAGGTGATGCTTGTACTGGGAAACGGAGAGCGTATCGGGTTGGTGAAGCAGGTCCCCGATAGTCTGAAGTTGGCACAAGCCACTTTGATCGGGACGAAAGGAGGGTTATTCTATGAGGCTAACACGGATTCGGTGCCGGAGCGGGAGGAATTTCACCGGATAGAAACGGCTGTGGGGGGAGAGTATTTTGTCGTGCTGAGTGACGGTACGCGGGTGTGGGTAAATTCCACGTCTGAATTTGTTTACCCGGTACAGTTTATTGGTGACCGCCGGGTGGTACAGCTAAAGGGTGAGGCCTATTTCGAGGTGAAACATGACCCCGCCCGGCCATTTATCGTGCAGGTACGGGATGTTGAAACTCGTGTGTTGGGGACGGCTTTCAATGTCAGCGCTTACGAGAACGAGGAGTCGGTTTACACGACCTTGCTGACGGGAAAAGTGCAGGTCAGTTTGATGGACCAGAAATCTGATATTCCATCCATGATTCTGAAACCGGGTATGCAATCTTACTGGAAAAAGGGAACGGGAGAGTTTTCCGTGAGGAAGGTAGATACGAAAAATGTGGTGGCTTGGCGTTACGGGGAATTCGTGTTTGATGAGGACGATATAGAGGTGGTGACCCGGATGTTGTCCCGTTGGTATGAGGTTCGTTTCGTGTATGACGGGAAAAGGAAAGGGCGACACACGTTTAGCGGGAAGATGAGTAAGGATGAGAAGTTGGAATCTATTTTAAAAATGTTGACTCTGGCGGGAGGACCGGAATTTAGGATGGAAGATGGAATTGTACATATCGTAGAGAAAAGGTAAAAAAGAAATGCCGGAAATGTTTAGGAGGCATTCCCGGCTTGGGACCTTGCTGATAACAAGGCACTTGTTTAATTAAAACAGAACAAAGTTATGAAAAAAAACTGCAAAGCAAAAGTGTTTTGTAGACTTTCGGTGATGCGTGGTGCGTTATGCGGATTGTTATTACTATCCCTAACCACGTTGTTTACTCACTCACCGGTCTATGGACAACAGAATGTGAAAAGAATTTCTTTAAAACTTGAGGCAACTAGTTTGCTTGAGGCGTTATGCGAGATCAACCGGTTGGGTGACAATGTGGTTGTGTTTAAAAAAGAGGAGGTGGAGCGGGAAACCAAGCGAGTGACGGTTGACCTGAAGAACGTGACAGTTAAGGCAGCGGTAGAGGCCTGTGTGGATGGGACCGGATTAACTTGTGTGGACTTCGAGGGAAAGGTAGTCGTGACTCCTCGGCAGCAACCGACTTCGATCACGGTTACGGGCACTGTGCGGGATGTGAACGGTGAAGTTCTACCGGGGACAACGGTAATCGTGAAGGGGGATTCCCTGTTCTTGGGGACGAGTACAGGAGCTGATGGTGCATATCGGTTGACGATGCCGACAAGCGTGACGACGTTGGTATTTTCTTTTGTGGGTTATAAACCGAAGGAAGTGACTGTTGGTGGACGTACGAAAATCGACGTGGTGTTGGAAGAGGAGGTGAAAAGCGTGGACGAAGTGATCGTGACGGGTATATTTACCCGTAAGGCAAGTAGTTACACGGGTGCGGTTGTCACGATGACAGCCAAGGATATTATGCGGGCTGGAAATCAAAATTTGTTTCAAAGTCTGAAAAATCTTGACCCGTCGTTATTCATCATGGATAACTTGGAGATGGGTTCGAACCCGAATGCGATTCCGGAGATGAAGATGCGGGGTATATCGAGTTTCCCGCTGGAAGAGACAGGTGTCCGCTTGAAGGGAAATTATAAAAATAGTCCGAATCAACCGTTGTTTATCCTTGACGGGTTCGAGGTGACGGCGGAGCGGGTGATGGATATGGACATGAACCGGATTGAAAGTGTAACCTTGTTAAAAGATGCTTCCGCGAAAGCCATCTACGGTTCTAAAGCAGCTAATGGGGTAGTGGTGATCACGACTAGACGTTTGGCTGGTAACGAACAACGGGTGACTTACACGGGCAGTGTGGATATACAGATGCCGGATTTGAGTAGTTATAATCTGTGTGATGCAGAGGAAAAGTTGGAAGCGGAACGTATTGACGGGATTTATGATGATGCTAATTTTCTGTTATACACGCAAAAGCAGATGTTGTATCAGCAGCGGAAACAATTGGTTGCAGCTGGATTAGACACCTATTGGTTATCGAAACCTTTGCGTACGGGTGTGGGGCACAAGCACAACTTGAGCGTGGAATTGGGAGATGCCGAGACATTAAGAGCCGTGTTGGACGTGTCCTACAATCAAGTTATCGGTGTAATGAAGGGATCCGATAGACGGAATATTTCTGGTTCATTGGATTTGTCTTATCGGAGAAATGACTTGATTTTTAGCAATACAATGACTGTAAATAGCAATAAAAGTTATGACTCCCCTTATGGTGCTTTTAGTGATTACGCGAAGATGAATCCCTACTGGCGGGCAAAGGATCCCGAAACGGGACAGGTGGTACGTTGGGCTGAAGATCGGATTCCCAACCCGATGTATGATGCCGAGATCGGTACGTTAAAACAGGAGTCTTACGTGGATTTTTTGAATAATTTTCAAGTGGAATGGAGAGCGTTGAATGGTTTGATCCTGAGAGCTCGTGTGATGTTGTCTTTTAAACGGAATGATGGTGACGAGTTCTTACCGGCTGCGCATTCAAGTTTTGCTAATATTACGAAAGACTCTCCGGTGGAGGAACAATTACGAAAAGGATCTTATCGTTTGGATAATGGGAAAAGTAGTAACGTGTCCGGTGATTTACATGGGAATTATGCAACCACGATAGGTAAACATTCTATCTTGGCAATGGGTGGTTTTGGAATATCCGAATATTCATACGAGGCTTACGTGCATAAGGCCGAAGGGTTCCCCAATAGCCAGTCTGCAGATATTACATTTGCTCGTCAGTATGCCTTGGACAGTCGTCCGGAAGGATCGTCATCTTTGCGTCGAGAGATTAATTTCGTGTTGGGAGGTGGTTACAGCTATGACGATCGGTATTTCCTGGATTTTAACGTGCAGACTAGTGCATCTTCGCTTTACGGAAACGATAATCGTTGGGCTACGGGGTGGTCCGTGGGAGTCGGATGGAACTTGCATAACGAGCATTTTTTCCCATGGAAGGATTTGGTTCGTCAATTCAAAGTTCGGGGGTCGATCGGATTAACCGGGAATCAGAATTTTGATACCAATGAAGCGGTGGCAACTTACCAGTATTACACGGATGCGAATTATTTGGGTATGACGGGATCCTATTTAGGGCGCTTGGCAAACCCCTCGTTGAAGTGGGAACAGAAAAAAGATTATAACGTGGGGGGTGATGCAACGATTCATCGGGCCACGTTACGTTTCGATCTTTACCGAGCCGATACGGAGAATATGTTGACGGATGTTTCTGTGCCGACAAGTACGGGATTTGCGACCGTGAAAGATAACTTGGGGCTGGTACGGAATAGTGGAATTGAGGCTTATCTTTCTTATGGTATGTTGCAACAGAACCAGACTTTCTTGACCGTTTTCGGTTCATTGGTGACCACGAAGAACAAAATTATCCGGTTGTCGGAAAGTATGCGTGCTTTCAACGAGTTGCGGGATAAGATGGCTTCGGATAAAGCAAATAATCGTCCGGTGCTGAAATACGTGGACGGGGAGTCCATGGAGACTATCTGGGCTGTGCGCTCTGCCGGGATCGACCCGATGACAGGACAGGAACTTTATATTCGTCAGGATGGTTCACTGACCTACACGTATTACGAATCGGATTTATACCCGGTAGGTAATTCATTACCCAAATACAGGGGAACTTTCGGTTTCACTTTCGAGCATAAAGGATTTGGTGTCAGCACGACTTTCCGTTACCAAGCCGGGTATCAGTATTATAATAAGACATTGATCGACCGGGTGGAGAACGTGGACATGAATTATAATGTTGACAAACGGGCATTGTACGGTCGTTGGAAAGAGCCGGGACAAGTAACTCCTTTTAAACGTTTGGGAACTTTCCGGTATGATGATGATCCCTTGTCACGCCAGGAGATGACAAGGGCAACTTCTCGTTTCGTGCAGGATGCGAAGGAATTGACTTGGGGATCGTTGAACGTGTATTATGATTTTCAGGCGGATATACTTAAATATCTTCGAATGAAACGATTGAGAGAGTCTTTCTACATGGAAGAGATCTCGAAAATCTCATCTATAAAGGCCGAGAGAGGGTTTGATTATCCTTTTGCCAGAACGATGTCGTTTTCGCTTATTGGAACATTTTAATTAGTTAGATATGAAGACAATAATAAAAAATATCGTGTTGTGTGTGATATTATGCACGATGGTGGCTTGTGATAGTTGGCTGGACACGACACCCCCTTCGCAAGTACCGGAAGAAGATCAGTTCGATGATGAATTTGGTTTCCGGCAGGCCCTGATCGGTTGTTATATCGGTATGGCGGATGTTGATTTATACGGGAAACAGCTCACGTGGTATTCTACGGAAATGCAAAGCGGGCAGTACACGATTCATTCGCAGGCTTACGTGTATGCAATGGGAACCTACCAGTACACGGCCCAGCGGGCATTGAGTATACTTAACAGTGTTTGGCAGAAGGCGTATAACGTGATTGCCAACGTGAATAATGCGTTGAAATTTATAGATAAGCGGCAGGGGGTATTGGATCCGGCTTCTTACCGGATGATTAAGGGCGAATTGTTAGCTATTCGTGCTATGTTGCATTTTGACATGATGCGCTTGTACGGGTACGGGAATCTGGCTGGTCGAACGGATAAATCAACGAAACCGACCGTGCCGTATGTGACGGATTATGACAAAGAGATGACTCCCCAGCTTTCGTATAATCAGACCATAGAATTGATCGTTAAAGATTTGATGGATGCTTTGGGGTTATTGGATGATGAACCTATCACGGGAAAACATCCTGCAGATTATTACGATGCGTTGAATGACGACGGGTTCTTCAGTGACCGTACTTTCCGGTTGAATTATTTTGCCGTGAAAGCTTTATTGGCAAGAGTATATATGTGGGAAGGAAGTGATGCATCCATAGCCTTGGCGCGTCAAGAAGCGTCGGATGTGATACGTGAAGGCGAGCGTTTGGGACTCTACCAGTGGGTGACGACAGATTTGGTAAGTACAGACCCGATTCATTCCACGGAACATATTACTTCTTTAAATATTCCGGCATTCACGGATCGTTTGACGGATTATTATCTTTATAATTTCTTGGAAGGTACGGCGTATGAAGCGATTAAATTGAGTGAGGATAATTTGGTTAATATTTACCAAGAAACGGGGAGTGGGGAGAATGCCGATTACCGTCGGGAAAAGTTATTCTTCAGAAATTCCAACGGGTATTATACACCGTTAAAGTTAGCACAGGATCGTTCATCGGGATATTTAAAACTAAACCGTATGCCTTTGATCCGTCTTCCGGAAATGTACTTGATCGTGGCCGAGAGTTATTTGCGAGGAGCAAATATTGATTTGTCTCAAGCCGTATCTTACTTGAAAACGTTGCGGGAGAATCGTTCGAACTATATTGATATTAGCGGTTATACACGAGACGAGTTATTAACATGCCTGATGAATGAATATCGGCGGGAATTCTTGTGTGAGGGAGTGACCTTCTTCTATTTCAAGCGTATTGGAGCAACCGATATTCCCAACTCGACCATCGTGATGAGTGACGAAAAATATTTGTGGCCTTATCCCGCTATTGAACGGGAAATGGGACGTGTTCAATGATGATTAATAATGCTATAAATGAAAGGATATGAACAGATTTAATTTTCTGTACGCGATATGTTTTCTTTTGAGCGGGTTGCTATGCGGCGGTTGCTCGAAAGTGGGAATAGATACTTTTGATGAGACCCAAGCCACGGTAACGGTTCCATGGAATAGCGTGGACGTGAGGACTTATCCGGGATATAACTCCTTAACGAAGACTTTTGACCAGACTTATTCGTTTTGGAGTGATCCGGAAGAAGAGACGATGGTGGTGAATATCCCGTTAAAGTTGGTCGGGGATGTCCGGGATTACGACCGGGCGGTAGGGTACACGATCGTGCGGGATAGCAGCCGGTTGTTGGAAGGATCGTATAAGGTGTTGAATGCCGTTATTCCCGCCGGGGAACGTTACGGGTATCTCACGCTGGAATTGCCGAAGTTGGTTGAATTGGAAGACACGACGTGTATGATGGAAATTGTGTTGGGTGCTTCGGAGTATTTCGTGGCCGGACCACCGGAATATACTCGTATTAAATTTTCGTGGGATAATCAATTACCGATGCTCCCCAGTGGTACATTTTATGCCCGAACCTACAATTTTTTGATCAATGCAGGACAAAGTATGAATCTGGCGAACTACAATTATTATAGCCGGAACGCACATAAGGCGATTCTGGCAGCTTTAGGATGGCCGTGGCAAGCGGATCAGTGGCCCCAGTATAACCGGATGGATCCGGATGGGTATATGTTCTATAATACAGCGATCACGAATGCTTACTACGAGTTGTTACAGAAGTATCTGGATGATTACGAACAAGAACATGGAACTCCATTGTTGCATGATGGAGGACTTGCTATAAACCAACCAGTGAGAGCGCGAAAGTTTTGATAAAACGGATTAAAGATAATGAAGATGAAAACTATATATTACCTGTTGTTGCTCGTGTTGGGATACGGCCTCGTGTCGTGTTATGACGACAAGAGCACCTATGACACGAAAGAAATTCCTAACGTGGAACTGGACCTGAATGGTGTGTCGGAAACGCAGTACGTGGCGTATTTGGGCAAATTGCATATTGATATTCCCGTGAAAAAAAACGGAACCCCGGACCATCCGGATTTGGAATATAAATGGGAGATCGAGTTAAGTTCGTCAGCGGGATTGAGAGAAGTGTTGTCGAACGAACGGGTGCTTGACACGATTGCTTCCATGCCGATTCAGGCTAGTGGTTACACGTTGACCTTGGAAGTGACGGACAAAGTTTCCACGCTTAAATATTATTCTGTCTTTTCTCTAGTGGTGGAGAGCCAATTCGGGGAAGGCATTATCGTGGCTCATTCCCGTGATGGCGTGACTTCCGATTTGTCGTTAATCATGGATAAAGACATTAGCAAGGGATTTACGGGAACGGAGAAAATTCAATATGATGATATTTTCACCTCCAAGGGGGAACCTTTGGATGATTGGATTGATAACGTGGCCTATACCGTGTCGGGAGCAACATGGAGTACCTATCAGAATATCCTGTGGATGGCCGGAAAGAATGGATTGTTCCGGGCTGATTGCCGGGACTATTCCTTCCTGAAAACGGGTAAGATTATTCCTTTCGTGACCGAGACATATACTTCCGGACATTTCTATTTGGCTCCCGCAACGACGATTTTGGTGATGAATAATCAGGTGTACCAGCATCTTCGTCAGAATGATGCGATATTTATCAAGCCGGAAGTGGTTTCCGACTTGGGCGGTTTGCAGTCCAATTACGTGGATAATCGAGTGGTTGCCGCGGCCACGGGCGATGGGACTCATTCCAGCGGATCGACGATCTGGTATGATTCACAGGTAGGACGCTTCGGGCGTTTTAACGGGGCTTACTCGCAGAACAAATGTTCGTTGTATTCTTCTTCTGAAAATGACGATAATTTCCCCTTTGATCCTTCTGCCGTGCCGGGTAAAGAGGCCGTGGCCGGAGGTTTCATGAATAGCTCTTCCTTGGTGATGGTATTGAAGGACAAAGTATCGGGAGAATATTCTCTTTACACATTTTTTACTAAAAATCAGGATTATACGTTGGTTAACCCGACTCCGAGTTACTTGTATTCGGTTCCGGCAGCCATCAAGGATTTACTGGATCGTTCTGTGTCAATTTGTTTCAGTACGGTGGACCCGATCATGTACGTGGCGACAGCTAGAGAGATTCATGCCGTGCGTCTGAATATAGACGGTTCACTCAGTTCATCATTGAAATACACGGCGGTAGCAGGAGAGAATATCACTATTCTGAAATTCTACACGCAGGGAAGATATAATGTCAATTCGGAAGACTTTGACAGTGACACGGAAATTTTACTGACCTTACCGTTGAACACGAAAGCCGTGATGATGGCGACACAAGCCTCGGATTCGGAAGGATATGTTTACCTGATTCCGCAAAAAGATCCGGGAACGGGAAATTTGGATGAGGAAAAGCAGGTGAAATATGATGGTTTCGGGAAAATTTCAGATATAACAGCTCAAGGAAAATAGTTTATAATAAAACAGGCAGGTAAGGCATGACGAAAGCCTTACCTGCCATAATAGTTAATTTTTTAAAATGAATAACATGGAGAATCCGGTTGTAAAGGTGGAACATTTGTCTCATCGTTATAGTGTGCAATGGGCGATACGGGATATTAATTTCGAGATTTACGAGAAAGGGATATTGGGATTGTTGGGATCGAACGGAGCGGGTAAATCGACAACGATGAATATCATGTGTGGTGTGTTGAACCAGACAGAAGGGGAAGTGTATATTAACGGGATTAATTTTCGGGAGGACCCGATTGCGGCTAAAATGAATATTGGTTTTCTACCACAGAAACCCCCGTTGTACACGGATTTGACTGTGGAAGAGTATTTGGCCTATTGTGCGGATCTGCGTTCGGTTGCACCTAAAAAGATACGTTCTTCGGTGGACTATGCGATGGAGAAATGTGGGATCACGCATTTCCGGAAACGGTTACTGAAACATTTATCGGGAGGTTACCAGCAACGGGTGGGTATCGCGCAGGCAATTATTCACAATCCGAAGTTCGTGGTGCTGGATGAACCGACGAATGGACTCGATCCGAATCAGATCCTGGAAATTCGGGAATTGATCAAGGAGATTGCTACGGATCGTTCCGTGCTACTTTCCACGCATATCTTGTCGGAGGTACAGGCCACCTGCGACCACATCAAGATGATCGAGGAAGGGCAACTGGTATTTGCGGGGACGATGGATGAGTTTAACAATTATATCCAACCGAATTCATTCGTGGTGGTACTGAAGAATCCGCCGAGAATGACCGAGTTGGAACACGTGCCGGGAGTTAGCCGGGTGGAGGCAATAAATTCGAAAAGTTTCAGGGTATGGTTTGATACGGATGACGACGTGACGGCCCGGATGGTACACGAGAGTGTCAGCCGGGGATGGGAGTTAAGCGAGGTTTCCGTGGAACGGAGTTCTCTGGATGAAGTGTTCGCTCGCTTGTCGGGAAAAAGTAAACGTGAATCATAAGTTCGTGTAGTATGAGAAAAATATTCAAGATAGCATTGACAGAGTTATGCACTCTGTTCTATTCGCCTATCGCGTGGTTAGTCCTTATTATCTTTACCGTTCAGGCATGCATGACCTATTTCCGTTTGGTGGATATTATGTTGATGCAGCAATTTAACAAGCCTTTATGGTATAGTATAGCGAAAGAGATGTACACGGGAAGTATGGGATTATTCCCGAATATGCTGGTGCATCTCTACCTGTATATTCCTTTATTGACCATGGGATTGATGAGCCGGGAATATAGTAGCGGTTCCATCAAATTATTATATTCTTCGCCGGTATCAAGCGTGCAGATTATCTTCGGGAAATTTCTTTCCATGATGATATACAGCCTTATTCTGGTGGGGATTCTCTTTTTGTTTGTTGGGTTCACGGCATGGAACGTGCCTTCTTTTGATATGTCATTGGCTTTGTCGGGGTTGCTGGGAATTTATCTGGTGATCTGTTCCTATGCGGCGATAGGATTGTTCATGTCTTGTCTGACCTCCTATCAAGTGGTGGCGGCTGTTGCCACGTTAGGGGCTTTGGCCTTCTTGAATTACGTGGGAAGAATAGGACAGGAAGTTCCTTTTATTCGGGATGTCACGTATTGGCTGTCAATTTCCGGGCGTTCCGACGAGTTAATCAACGGTTTGATCAGCAGTGAGGATGTGTTTTATTTCCTCGTTGTGATCGGTCTTTTCCTGACGCTTTCTATTATGGTCATCTTGTCGGGGAAACGCAAGTTATCAAAAAGTATGGCTTTTACCCGTTATACTGGGGTGGTTATATTGGCCATGTTGTTGGGATACGTGACTTCCCGACCGGGATTGCAATGTTCTTACGACGCCTCGTCGATTAAACTGAATAGTCTGAATCCGGTCAGTCAGGAGATTATGGAAAAAATGGACGGTGGGTTGACAATCACGACATACGTGAATCTTTTGGAGGCGAATTTTCATCGAGGGGCTCCTTCGGAGAGGAATAGTGATGCGAATCGATTTAAAAAGTTTATTCGCTTCAAACCGAAGATGCAGATGAATTACGTGTATTACTATGCCGATGCGGGAAACGAGGTCTTGGAAGATCGTTTCCCCGAGTTGAACACGCAACAACGTGCGTGGAAAATGGCCGTCATGGAAGATTTGGATATAGAGATGTTTCTGAGCCCGGAACAGGTAGCCCAACAGGTTGATCTTTCGGGTGAAAAATATCGTTTTGTGCGTTTGTTGGAACGGGAAAGCGGGGAAAAGACCTTTTTGCGGATTTTCGATGATAGTTACATTTATCCGAGGGAAGGAGAAATCTCCACGGCCATGAAACGTTTGGTGACGAAAGCCCCCAAGGTTGTTTTTCTAACCGGGCACGGGGAACGTGATATTCAACGGGCAGGAGACCGGGACTACTACACGTTTGCCATAGACCCGACATTCCGTCATTCTTTGATTAATCAAGGGTTTGACGTGGATAGTATTACCTTGATGGGGGATCGGCCGATACCCATGGATATTGACGTGTTAGTTGTTGCAGATTTACAGCGTCCTTTGTCAACAGATGAGTTGGCTCAGCTCGAAGAATATATAGCGAAAGGCGGGAATATTGTTATTGGCGGGGAACCGGGAAAATCGGATTTGATGAATCCTCTTACGGCTTCTCTGGGCGTGAGTTTCTTACCGGGGACTTTAGTACAACCGACGAAAGCTTACGATGATAATTTGCTGGTTTGCTCTTTTGTTGAGGAGGGTGTGAATGTCGTGACTCCTTTGCGGGGACTATGGCAACAAAAATATGGGGTTACGATGCCGGGAGCAGCCGCGTTAAGTTACAAAAACGGACATGGTTTCAACGTGTACCCTTTGCTAAAGACAAAAGACGAGGGAAGTTGGAACGAGTTAACCACCGTAAATTTTACGGACGAAAAAGCTGTATTAAATCCGGAAATCGGGGAGCAAGAACAGTCCTACCCGACGATGCTTGCCTTGACTCGTAACGTGGGAGACCGGGAACAGCGGATATTCGTGTTAGGTGATGTAGATTGTATTAGTAATGCCGAGTTATTGATGTCTAGAGTTGGGATGAAAACGAGTAATTTCTCTTTAATCACGGGTATGTTCCGGTGGTTGAGCTACGGGGAATTCCCGATCGTTTTGTCGAATATACCGCCCGTGGATACGGTGTTGGAATTGAGTAAGGACACGGTGCCTTATGCGAAATTTGCTTTCACGTGGGGATTGCCTATCTTGTTCGCATTGGGATATTTTGGCGTGTGGTTTAAAAGAAGACGGAGATAATGTAATTATAAACGAATGAGAAAGATATTGAAAATAGCGGGAAATGAGTTGCGCGCTCTCTTTTGTTCTCCCGTGGCTTGGTTTATTTTGGTGATATTTGCCGTTCAGTCGGGGATGACTTTTACCGATTTGTTCCGGAGTGTTTTGCGACAACAATTTATGGGGGAACCGATAGAATATAGTATCACGACGGCTCTGTTAACAGGAATGTCGGGAACATTTACGGTGATACAACAATATTTGTATCTATATGTTCCCTTGTTGACGATGGGATTGATGAGCCGGGAATTTGGTAACGGTTCGATTAAACTCCTGTACTCGTCCCCCGTGACAGCGGGACAGATCATTTTTGGAAAATTCCTTTCTATGATGGTTTACGGGTTGATATTGATGGGCGTGTTGCTGGTTCTGGTTCTTTTTGCTTGTTGCACGGTGGAATCATTTGATCTTTCCGCGGCCTTATCGGGTTTACTCGGATTGTATTTGTTAATGTGTGCTTACGCAGCAATCGGGCTTTATATGTCTAGCCTGACCTCTTATCAGGTTGTGGCGGCCGTGGGAACATTGGCCGTGTTAATCGTGCTGAATTTCATCGGTAGTGTGGGGCAGGATATAGCTTTCGTGCGTGAAATCACGTATTGGTTGTCGATTAAGGGACGGGCAACCGTGTTTATTGACGGGTTGATATGCAGTGAGGACTTCCTGTATTTCGTCGTGGTAATTCTCTTTTTTCTGACATTGGGAATCATGAAGATCGAGGCTCACCGGGCAAAACGAAGTCAAGTGATGACGGTAGGACGTTACCTCGTCGTGATTGTGGTTACCGTGGCATTGGGGTATATGACTTCTCGTCCCACGTTTTTATGGTATTATGATGCGACAGCAAGTAAGACACAAACATTGACTAAAGAAAGTCAAAGTATACTGGAAAGGATGAAAGACGATTTGACAATTGTCACTTACGTGAATCTTTTGGGAGATAACTCTTCTTACGGGATGCCCCGTTCCCTGAAGAGTGACATGGAAAACTTCAAACCGTACATCCGTTTCAAATCGAATATCGAGCTGAAATACGTGTATTATTATAAAAAAGCGTCGTCCTACATACGGGAACGGTATGCTGACGTGAGCGACCGGGAGGTGGCCGAAAAATATGTTGATCAGATGAAATTGAATCTGAAAATGTTTTTATCTCCCGAAGAGATCGAGGCCCAGATTGACCTTGCTCCGGAAGGTTATCGTTTCGTGCGACAGTTGGTGTTACCCGACGGTTCTGCCACTTTCCTGCGGTTGTATAATGATATGTTTGTACATCCGATGGAGGCAGAGGTTTCCGCAGCACTGAAACGGTTGATCATGGAAGTACCCAAGGTGGCTTGTCTTACGGGGCATGGAGAGCGGGATATGAACAACGTGGGTGATCGGGATTATTATGCTTTTGCCAAGAATCCGACTTTTCGTTATGCTTTAGTAAATAATGGTTTTGATGTGATCGCCTATCGCATGACCGAGGGGGAGGAAATCCCGGAAGATATTCGTATTCTGGTGATTGCGGATGTGAAACAACCGTTGACCGAAAGCGAGTTGGAAAAGATTGACCGCTACGTGGCCCGTGGAGGAAATTTGTTGATTGCGGGAGAACCGGGGCGTCAGGAAGTAATGAATCCTTTGGTGGAACGTTTCGGGGTACAATTTATGCCCGGTGTTTTGGTACAGCCCAGTCGGGATTTCGATCCGGATCTGATTCGGGGGGAATTGACGAAAGATGCCGCGGAGATGTCCCTTAACTATGCCGATTTGCAGAAGAAAAAACGGGTAATCACGATGCCCGGTGCCACGGCGTTAAACTATACAACGGATAAAGGTTTTATGGTGCGTCCTGTTTTGGCCACGCGTGACACGGGATGTTGGAACGAGATAGAAACCCGGGATTTATTGAATGAGCCGGTTGAACTCAACCCTGTCGTCGGGGAAAAAGAAGGCATTTACCCGATTGCTTTGGCATTGAGTCGGAAGATGGGTGATCGGGAACAACGGATCATTGTACTGGGAGATGCGGATTGCATCAGTAACTCCGAGCTGATGATGTACCGGAAGGGTATCAAGGCGTCCAACTTCTCGTTGATCACGGAATCCTTCCGTTGGTTGACGGATGGGGAATTCCCAGTGAATACCCGTCGTCCGGATCCTGCCGACACCTCGATTTCACTGGAATTGTCATCTATGAAATGGGTGAAAGTGATGTTCGTGGGGATATTACCCCTGTTATTAATTGGTTGTGGAATATTAATCTGGCACCGTAGGAGGGGTAGATAAAATGAATATGCGTAACGTGAATATCGTGGCTCGCTATGAGTCTAAATTGTTAAGACGAGATATTGTTTTTCTGGGATTTGTAGTGATTGCCCTTGTCGGTATTTCGTTATGGCAGATGATAAAGCAAGGAAGAGTAAATGTGTTTTGGTATAAAGTGGCTCTTCCTTCCTCTTTTCCTTTTTTTAGTATGTATTACTATAACTTGGTACAAGTCCTGATTGCTTTGTTTGTGTGCATGGAGGTCGTGTACCGGGAAAGGAAAAAGGACGCGATGGAAGTATTCCTGTGCCGACCGTTTCGGAACAGTGAATACTGCATCGGTCGTTTTCTAGGAATATTTAGGATGTTCCTTTTCGTGAATATCTGTGTGTTGTTGGTGTGTATGTATATAAACCTTTGGGTTGTAGGAGCTCCTTTTAACGTGTGGATTTATGTTTTCTACCTGTTGACGTTGTCCCTCCCGACTTTAATTTTTGTATTAGGCTGTGCGTTGTGCATTTCGGGTATGGTCAAGAATCGTCCGATATCTGTTTTAGTTCTGGGACTTTGGGGATTGGGAGTATATTTCTATTTGGATGAGTGGCAGTTTGGAGCGTTTGACTTTTGGGGCAGAAACTTGCCGAATATATTTTCGGATGTGGTGGGACACCCTGATTTGCGTGGTTATTTGCTGCATCGCTTGACATGTGCTGGGTTGGGTGTTGCCGGAATCTTATTCTGGATCGCTAACATGAAACGTTTGCGGGATTGTAAAGAACATCAAGGATTACAATGGGGAAGTGGAGGTGTGGTTGTGTTGTGCAGTGTGATCTGTTTGTTTTTATTTTGGGATGCTATTCGGCAGCGGGAGAACCGTTCCGAGGAGTATCGACAGGCTTATGTCGAATATCAATCCCGTCTTAAAGCACGGGTTGCCAATCACGAAATCACCTACGAATGGAAAGATGGGGAGATGTGGTTGGATAGCAAGATGATTTTACAGAATCGGAACCAAGAAATGCTTTCGGAGATCGTGTTGTACCTGAATCCTACGTTAGAGATTTATTCTCTAAAGGAGGCCGATAGCGACGTGAGCTATCACCGGGATCTGCAGGTTATCATACTTGAACGCCAGCTTTTACCGGATGATAGCATTTCTTTACATATCTCCTATAAAGGCAAAATCGACGAGGCAATATGTTACTTGGATGTGCCTTTTGAAGAGCGGCATAATGTGGGAAGATATGATCCCGGAATGCGACGAGGTTTATTCAATTTCGGAACCCGTTTCGCTTATTTGGAGGAAAACTATACCTTGTTACACCCGGAAGTCCTTTGGTATCCGGTAGCCGTTCCCCCGGTCAACATGGTATCACCATACGCCCGCGAAATAAATTTCACGGAATATACCCTGCGGGTGAAAACATGGGAAGGGCAACAGGTTCTATCGCAAGGAGTACCGGAATACGGAACGGGTGAAGTATCTTTCAAAAATAGACAGAAATTATCCGGGATAACGCTTTGTATCGGGGATTATCACAAGAAAGAAATCGAGTTCGGTGGTCTTCAACTGGAATTTTATTATTTCCCCGGTCATGAATTATTTTTCGAGGGTTATACCGAAATCCAAGGGGAGAAATTGAGTAAGGTATTGACCATGCTCAAAGGACGTTTGGAAGCAAGAATCGGGCGGAGTTACCCGTTTCAAAAATTGATGTTGGTGGAAAGTCCTCTCTCGTTCGTTTCTTTTTTACGGAAATGGAAAACGGGCAGCGAATTTGTTCAACCGGAATTTGTTTTTTTCAATGAACGGGTTGCGACGATCTCTTCTTATGTTCCGATGACCATTGCGAAAAAACTTGCGAAGGAAAGGCAAGAGGGTTTGGATGATCCCGAAGGGATTTATAGTGTTGAACGCATGGGATTACAATCTAACTCTATGCAGCTTCAACAAAAGTTACATGATATTTTGCCCATGTACTACGATTACACGGGTTTCTTGTCTTCAGGCACTTATCCGGCAGCCAATATGTTACTTAGTAAAATGTTTACTTCTAAAAAGAAATATACAATAGGGAATGCCGGTCTGAGACCGGAGGATATGTTAGCTATTGACTGTTTGCAACAATCTAGTTTGCGTGGAGTTCTTTCTAATGATTCGTTACCTGACAAAGTGCAGGCAAGAATTTTTGAATTGGAAGCAGGAGCCTTGGGTGCTTATTTATCGGTTTTTGTTGCTCCCGAAAAGTTGTACCAGTTTTCGGAAAAGGTTTCTTCCGGTGCTCAATTTGAAGAAATTACTTTAGAGCAGCTTGCGCTGAATTTCCAGAATGAGTTAGGTGTTGATTTGCTTCCGTTTATGGATAAAATATACCAACGGGAGGGACTTCCGGTTTTTGATATATGAGATATTCAAGTACAGCAAATTATTACGGACGGTTTCCCGAAATATCAAGTTGGTTTTAAAGTATGGAATATGTCGGATATAGATGGGGTTATATCGATTATTGCTGATGATGAAACCGTGGATGAAGTGATGTCAAAACGTGAGGGAAGGATTGCTGCGGATTTTAACATGCCCATGAAAGAGAAATATTACATGATTCCGGCCGGGGTATGCAAGGAGGTAAAATTTATCATGAACGGGGATCATGGTTACATCGGGACGAATTTGGCGGCTAATTTTCCCGGCGATTATAATATTCTTTTAGTAAAAGAAGAAATTTCCAAAATAAGGGAAGGCATGGAGGGCATTTGGGATATTGATCGTCGTTTCTTCGAAAATTCCGGCGAGATCATTGTTGATAACCGGAGTGAACAATTCCAGTTGATTGATTCCGGGGAGCGGAAAAGATTGCCGTTCTTGACAAAGGAGCGTAAATCAACTTTTAAGGTGTCATTGGAGAAGAAGGAATGGACAGAAATGTTCACGGCAGAAAGCTATGGAACCCCCGTGCGGAGTGCTTTTGGTAAAGTTTCCGGAACCGGGGCGGGAAAGGCTATCTGGACGGCAGATATAAAGGAAGCAGGGAAATATGAAGTCTTTTTTTATCACCAAGTTTCATCGCTTACTTATCCACCCATTAGTTCCGTTTTCACGGGTTCTTTGTTGCATTACAAGGTATGTAATAGTTTGATTGAAGAGGAGATTATCATGGAAGCGGATCTTATTCCGGTCGGGTGGGTTTCTTTAGGAAAATTTGATTTTCCGGTCGGGCAGGCTCAAGTGATTCTGAATGACAGGGGTGGGGAGATCAAGGCTGATGCAGAGGATAAAAGTGCCGGTTTAGTACAAGTTCATGGCGTGCCGGATGATAAATTACCAGTTAAGAAACAACTGATCATTGCCGATGCCGTGAAACTGGTGCGTGTGAAGGAGTAGTTTGTTATTTAGGATTTGAAACCTGTTATATTTTTCGTAATTTTGGAGAATCATTTAAAACTACAAGAATTATGAGAAAGTCATTTTTATTTTTAGCGGATGGTTTTGAAGAGGTAGAAGCTCTCGGGGTAGTGGATGTTTTACGTCGGGGAACGATCGAAGTGAAAACGGTTTCTATTTCCGATAAGAAAGAGGTTACAGGTGCGCATGGAGTTCCTGTGGTGGCCGATCTTTTGTTGAGTGACGTGAAAGAAGAAGAGGCAGAATTCTTGATTTGTCCGGGCGGAATGCCGGGAGCCAAGAATCTGGGAGATTGTACGGCATTGGTGCAAATGATTCAAAAACACTTTGACAAAGGTGGTTACGTGGCGGCTATTTGTGCAGCTCCGGCTTTGGTGTTGAGTAAGATAAAAATGAACAAAAGATATACAATGACTTGCTATCCGGGATTTGAAGAATATTTACCAGAAGCCGAAATGCAACCTCATGGCGTGGTGGTTGATGGCAATGTGATCACGGGCAAAGGTCCGGCATACGCTTTCAAATTCGGTTTGGCTATTTTGGAGCAATTAACTTCCAAAAAAGTGGCTGAAGAAGTTGCGGCTGGAATGTTACTGGATTAACATGAAAAATTGCATTACCCTCTGCATCGTTTTGTTATGTTGCCTGCAAGGGATAGGGCAGAACACGTTGCTCCGGGCGGATGGAAAAGAAATCCGTACCCGGATTGTTCCTCCCAAGGGATATGCGAGGGTAAACGTGAAGGAAGGTTCTTTTGGTGAATACCTGAGGAACCTTCCTTTGCGTTCTCACGGGACTAAAGTGTATTATTTTGATGGCCGGGAAAAATGGAACCGGAGCGTGTACTGTGCCGTGGTGGATATGGAGATCGGTAAGCGGGATTTGCAACAATGTGCCGATGCCGTGATTCGTTTGCGGGCGGAATACCTGTATAAGCATAAAGCGTATGACCGGATACACTTTAATTTCACGAATGGATTCCGTGCCGATTACACGAAATGGGCAGAAGGTTACCGGATCAGCGTGAAAGGAAATCGAGTTTCTTGGTATAAATCCAAAGCAAAAGATTACTCTTATAAAACTTTTAGAGCCTATCTGGACGTGGTGTTCGCTTATGCCGGGACTTTATCTTTGGCGAAGGAATTAACGTCCGTACCGGTGACTTCCATGCAGATCGGGGACGTACTTATTCAAGGCGGTTCACCCGGGCACGCGGTCATCGTGGTCGATATGGCAGAGAATCCCGCAACGGGAGAAAAGTTATATTTGTTGGCCCAAAGCTATATGCCTGCACAGGATATTCAAGTATTGGTAAACCCGAAAGAGCGTGATAAATCCCCGTGGTACACCCTCAAAAGAATGGGTAATATTCTGACCCCGGAATGGAGATTTACGTCAGCGGACCTGAAACGTTTTAAAAATTAGAACGGTTATATTTCTCGAAAGCCCCCAACCCGAAAAGTGAAAAATCATAGCGAATTGGATCAACAGGGTCCATTTCCCGGAGACGTGCAGTAAGTTCTTCCACGGCTTTCCGATCATTCTGGTTACGGGTAAGGAGGCCCAGTTGACGACTCACGTTACCCGTGTGCAGGTCAAGCGGGATCAATAGGGCAGAGGTTGGAATTTCTTTCCACAGGCCGAAATCCACTTCTCCGTCGTGTCTCACCATCCAACGCAAAAACATATTTACTCTCTTCGCTGCTGAACCCTTCTCCACGTTCGCGATATGTCGCAGTACTCTTGCCTCGGCAGGTAAAGAGGTGAAAACAGAATACCACTCTTTTAGAACTTCAAACATATCTTGATGCTTTTGGTAGGCCCGTGTGAAAACGGTTTCTAATCCCCCGTGATGGCGATAAATATTTGCTAGCGATTTCAAAAAGTAAACACAATCGTAGCTATTAAACGTGCGGTGCTTGAAATTGCAGAAACGTTCGTAGTCTTGATCTTCCGCCTGCATCACGAAATCATGGGGGGCATAATCCATTAATTGCATCAACTCCTTGCATTTCTTGATAATCGTGGGCCGCTGTCCCCATGCTAGCGATGCCGCTAGGAATCCGGCAATTTCGATGTCTTCTTTTTCCTCGAAACATTTCGGTATCTGAATCGGATCGGTCTCTATAAAGAATTCCGATTTATTGTATTCTAAATACTTTTCGTCAAGTAACTGTTTTAAATCCTTAGAAAACATTTGAATAATTTACGATTTATGACTTCCGATTTACGATTGAAAAAGCGTTGGTCCCGTGCGGTTGGAATCTAAAATCTAAAATTATTTGACCGCTCTCAACATCTCCCGTTTCCCCGGAGGACCGGGAAGGCGTTTAAGGTTGAAACCGATATTACGAAGAGCTTGTTTTACAGTCCCCTTCACGCAATAGGTCGTGAGAATTCCTTCCGGTTTAAGTGCTTTGTAAAACTTGGAAAGCATTGATTCCGTCCATAGGCGAGGTTGCACGTCGGGGGCGAAAGCATCGAAAAAGACCATATCAAAATATTTGTGAAAATTAACTTCTTCGAAATCTGCCCGATGCTTGTGGAGCGTGAAATAAGGGGTGATGACAACATCCTCTTCCCAAGGTGCGTCATGTAATTGTTGAAACAGGGGTGCATCTTCCGGGGTGAAGAGGTCAGAATAATTAATCTGTTCCACTTCTTGAGGTGTCAGTGGGTATTTCTCGAACGTGTGAAACACCACTTTACGTTCATTATCTCTCGCCTCAAGTAACGTTAGAAAAGCATTCAGTCCCGTTCCGAACCCGGCCTCCAGAACCCGGATATTCTTCTGTCCGTAGTATTCAATACCTGCTTTTATAAATATATGAATAGATTCCTGTATGGCCCCGTGAATAGAATGATAATGTTCATTTAGTTCCGGTATATACAAGGTAGTACTTCCGTCTTCCGTGGTAATAATTTCTCTATCCATCTTCTAACATAATTCTTGACGCAGTAGGTTGGCGAATTCGATGACATCATTTTCCGTGGTGTCAAACGAGCAAACCCATCTCACTTCGGCCGCATCTTCATCCCACACGTAAAAGAAACATTCATTCTGGAGTTTGGTAATTTTTTCTCGCGGGATGATAGCGAAAATCTCGTTTGCCTCAACCTTCTGCGTGATGCTCACAGAAGGAATCTGCTCTGCTGCGTTAGCAAGCTTTTGTGCCATGGCATTTGCGTGTGCGGCTGATTTCAACCATAAATTATCTTTTAGAACAGCCGAGAACTGGGCGGCGATAAAGCGCGATTTGGAATGTAGCTGCATCAACTGTTTACGGATATATTTCACCTCTTTCGACATTGTGGTGTTAAAGAAGACAACAGCTTCACCGAACATCATGCCGTTTTTGGTTCCCCCGAAGCTTAAAACGTCTATTCCCACTTCTTTCGTGATGCTGGCCGGGGTACATCCCAAGTATGCAACGGCATTTGCCAGACGGGCTCCGTCCATGTGAACATACATATCGTGGGCGTGTGCGAAGTCACAGATTTCTTTTAATTCATCATGCGTGTAGACTGTTCCGAGTTCAGTACACTGCGTTAGCGAGATGATCTTCGGTTGGGCGTGGTGTTGATCATCAAATCCATGCATGTGATTATGAATCAGTCCTAGGGAGAGTTTCCCGTCAAATGTGGGAACGGTCAGCAACTTGCTGCCGGTTTGTTTCTCGATAGCCCCGCACTCGTCCACGTTGATATGAGCTGTCTCTGCGCAAATGATCGCGTTATAGGAATGCGTGAAAGCCGAGAGACTCAATATATTGGCTCCCGTTCCATTATAAACGAAATACACGTCAATATCATCTCCGAATATTTGTTTGAAATCTTCGATGGCTTTTTCCGTGTATTTGTCTTCCCCGTAGGAATGTTGATGTCCGAAGGCTGATTCTTCCAGTGCTTTAAATACTTCCGGTAATACTCCGGAAAAATTGTCACTACCGAAACCTCTAAGTCCCATGAATAGAATAAATTAGTTTGTGGTTAAAAGAAAATAATGTATAATGAACAGAATATAAAAAGACTACCTCAAAGTAAATTTGAGGTAGTCGAAATATTAGGTTATCCTAAGAATGACAATAATATACCGGCTGCAACGGCAGAACCGATAACTCCGGCCACGTTCGGCCCCATGGCGTGCATCAACAGGAAGTTTCCTGGATTTGCTTCTTGTCCCACGTTCTGTGATACGCGGGCTGCCATCGGAACTGCAGAAACTCCGGCAGAACCGATCAACGGGTTGATCTTGTTCTTGGTGAACAAGTTCATGAATTTTGCCAGTAATACACCACCGGCACTACCTATACTGAAAGCTAGAACACCGATAACCAAAATGGCTAACGTTTGCAAGTTCAAGAATGCAGCTGCCGTAGTGGTTGCTCCAACGGAGATACCTAAGAATATCGTACAGATATTCATCAACTCATTTTGAACCGTTTTACTCAAACGTTCAACAACACCACATTCACGCATTAAGTTACCTAACATTAAGCATCCGATCAGGGGAGCTGCAGAAGGTAATAATAATGATACAAATATGGTTACAACGATCGGGAATACGATTTTCTCTTTTTTAGATACTTTACGCAATTGTTTCATTACAATCTCCCGTTCTTTCTGGGTTGTTAACGCTTTCATGATAGGTGGCTGTATCACAGGAACCAGTGCCATGTACGAGTAGGCAGCCACGGCAATGGGACCAAGTAATCCCGGTGCTAGCTTGGATGTCAAGTAAATCGCAGTTGGCCCGTCTGCACCTCCGATAATTCCGATAGATCCTGCCTCTGCATAAGTAAAGCCTAATGCAAGGGCTCCCAAGAACGTAGCGAAGATTCCGAGTTGGGCGGCAGCTCCCAAAAGAAAACTTTTAGGATTCGCCAATAATGGACCGAAATCCGTCATGGCTCCAACACCAATAAAAATAATACATGGGTAAATTCCTAATTTTACTCCTAGGTAAAGGTAGTCCAGTAAGCCAATGTTATTGGCATTCGTGAAAGCCTCCCAATGTACATGTCCTCCATCAAAAAGTTCTGGATGGAATAATCCGGCTCCGGGTAAGTTTGTCAATAACATACCGAAAGCTATAGGCAACAATAATAACGGCTCGAATTTCTTTACGATAGCCAAATAAAATAGCACGCATGCCACGACTATCATGACTAAGCACAGCCAATTCCCGGCGAAAAGTTGGGCAAATCCAGTATCGTTCAAGAATTTGGATACTTTTTCTCCCATATCAACTTCCTCTGCACTAGCGGCAAAAGGCATGATAAATATACCGAGTAATAAGGCTATTTTTAGCAGGTATTTTTCCACTTGTCTCATTTTCAATTGTTTTACGGTAAATTAAACCAAATCAACAAGCGGGTCATCCTGAGAAACACTCTGACCAGCAGTTACATGTATTGCTTTCACTTGACCGTCAACACTTGCCACGATATTGTTTTCCATTTTCATGGCTTCCATGACTAATAGACAATCTCCGCGTTTTACTTGACTGCCAACTTTCACGCTAACAGCGGAAATCGTTCCGGGAAGCGGTGCTTTAATGCAGGTCGTCTTGTTGCTTGTTGCAGATGTACTTTGAGCGGAACTTTTATATGTAGTTGAAGTCGGTATGGCAGCAGGTTTACGAGGTGCGGTGGTAGCAACCGTGTTTTTGCTTTCGTATGATACTTCATAAGATATACCGTTCACCTCAACTGTAGCTTTGTCATGATCCGTTACATTCACAGTTACATCGAAATTGTTTTCGTCTATGGTGATTTTGAATTTATTCATAATCTGTTTATTTTACTTATTAAGGTTTCTCATACCGTAAATTTTAGAACTCCACGGAGAATAACGTTTTTCAACTTCTTCGATCGTGATCACGTGAGGTTCCTCGTCATGAGAGTTGAAATATAGATGCATAGCCATGGCGATGGCAGCTTGTTCGTGAGGTGTCGGATGGGTATCCGTTGTCACTACTGCTTTTTCCGTGTCTTGAACTGTTTTTGCGTGATCTTCTACTTGATTCGTCAACTTGGTCTGTAAGTTAATAATCCAGATCAAAAGAATCAATAGCAGAAATACTGTTACCATCCCCACGCCTGTAACGAGGAGTGCGTAACCCCAGTTAATTGCTAATGTAATCATATGAATTACAACGGTATATTTGAGTGTTTCTTCATCGGGTTAACAACGCGCTTGGTCTGCAAAGACTGGAAAGCACGGATAATGCGGAAACGCGTGTTACGCGGTTCTATAACATCATCAATGTATCCATATGAAGCGGCTTTGTACGGGTTCGCGAATGCCGAGTTGTATTCTTCCTCTTTCGTGGCAACGAATTTAGCTTTTTCCTCAGGATCAGAGATTGCTGCCAATTCTTTACCATACAACACCTCGATAGCCCCCTTAGCTCCCATAACGGCGATTTGTGCCGTGGGCCAAGCGTAGTTGAAGTCTCCACGCAATTGTTTACATGACATCACGTCATGAGCTCCACCGTATGATTTTCGTAAAGTAACGGTTACTTTGGGAACGGTTGCTTCTCCGTAAGCAAACATCAATTTTGCCCCGTGAGTGATAATACCACCATACTCCTGTACACGTCCCGGCAAGAATCCCGGTACGTCAACCAAGGTCAACACCGGAATGTTGAAACAGTCGCAGAAACGAACGAAACGTGCCGCCTTGCGAGATGCTTCAATGTCAAGAACTCCGGCATAGAAACTCGGTTGGTTAGCGATAACGCCGACAGAACGTCCACCCATACGGCAGAATCCGACAATAATGTTACGAGCATAACGTTTGTGAACTTCCAAGAATTTTCCGTTATCCACGATGCCTTCAATGACATCCATCATGTTATACGGTAAATTCGGATTATCAGGAATTATTTCGTTTAACCGGTCTTCCAAACGGTCGATCGGGTCATTGCATACGGCAATCGGAGTCTCTTCCAAGTTGTTGGAAGGTAAATAAGAAAGCAAATCACGAATAATAGCGATACCCTCTTCTTCGTTTTCTGCCAAGAAATGAGAAACACCGGATTTCGTGGAGTGAACTTCTGCACCTCCCAATTCCTCGGTTGTGATATCTTCTCCCGTTACGGTTTTCACCACTTTCGGACCGGTTACAAACATGTATGATGATTGGTCAGTCATCAGAATGAAGTCCGTCAAGGCAGGAGAGTACACGGCCCCTCCGGCACAAGGACCAAAAATGGCAGAAATTTGCGGGATAACTCCTGAAGCGAGAATATTCCGTTCGAAAATTTCCGCGTATCCAGCTAAGGAGTTAACCCCTTCTTGAATACGGGCACCACCCGAATCATTCAATCCGATAATGGGAGCTCCCACAGTCATGGCTTTATCCATCACCTTGCAAATTTTTTGAGCTAACATCTCGGAAAGGGCACCTCCGAAAACAGTGAAGTCTTGAGCAAAAACAAATACGAGACGTCCGTCAATTGTTCCTTGTCCGGTTACCACTCCATCACCCAAGAATTTGGTTTTTTCCATCCCAAAGTTATAACAACGGTGTGTTATAAACATATCAAACTCTTCGAAACTATTTTCGTCCAGCAACATGGCGATTCTTTCGCGAGCGGTATATTTCCCTTTTTTGTGTTGGGATTCTATACGCTTTTCCCCTCCGCCAAGCTTTGCCTGCGCACGTAATTCAATTAACTCTTTGACTTTATCTTGATTTGTCATATTATCAAAATTTATATGAGCTGATTATTAAAAAAAATTATTTTGTTCCGCAAAGTTCAGTCAATACTCTGAATGTTGATTTCGGGTGAAGGAATCCGATTCTCAATCCTTCTGCACCTCCGCGCGGAGCTTTGTCGATTAACTGGCAACCTGCAGCCTGTGCATCATTCAATGCGGCTTGAACATCTTCAACGGCGAAAGCTATGTGGTGCATACCACCTCCGTTTTTCTCAACGAATTTACCGATAGGGCCTTCCGGGTCAGTTGATTCCAGTAATTCGATCTTAGTTTGTCCTACTTTGAAGAAAGCGGTTTTTACTTTTTGATCTTTTACTTCTTCAATAGCATAACATTCCAATCCTAATACTTTTTCATAATAGGGGATTGCTTCATCTAAACTGGCAACTGCGATGCCGATGTGTTCAATATGTGTTGGTTTCATAACAAAAAAACATTAAAGTTAGATATTATATTTTAATCATTTAGCTTATTTATGGCGCACTTTCTTTGAATATTTCTCTCGTTCCAATATTTATGCGCGAAACTACTCATTGTTCTTGCGATATTCAAGTAAAAACGGTAAATATTTTCAAAAAAAACGAGTTTATACTTGTTTTAAATAGGGTGTTGATAACTTCATCATTATTCGTTACGTAAACCTTGTTTAGAAAGAGAGACATTTGTATTAAAAATAAAAATATCGGATATTATGAGTAAGCAAAAATTTGTCGTTTTTTTGATCGCCATCATTGGTATGATTGCGACGTTTCTACCTTGGTATGAAATTGGTAGTTTGGGTATGATCATGGGGTATCAAACAGTCGGTTGGTCCACGTTTATCATGTTTGCCTTGGTTTTTCTTTTTGGCTTGCGAAAAGAGGTAAAACAGGATATGTCCATGGGGTTATTATACCTCGGATCATTTTTTTCGTTGCTTGCCGCTTTCGTGGTTTTGTGGCAGATGATCACGCTCGGTTTGGACCAAGAAGGGGGTAGTATGTCAGTTGCCGGTAACACGCTGGCTAATGATACACGTGTTTTATACGGGGCTTACCAAATCGTAATTGCCGGAATCTGTTTGCCGTTCGGGGCTTTCCTTTTCCGTGATAGGAAAAGAAGATAAAAATACAGATGTATTTTTCTGGAAAAAGTTTACCGAGAGCAGGTAAACTTTTTCAACCCTATTATATGGATATTAAAACCTGTATAGAATATTTTTTTCTTATATTTAATGTAGTTTTATTATATCAACTCCTATTCAACTCCCATTCATCTCCTATTCAACGCTAATTATTATAGAAATTATATTGAAAACAAAAAATAAATAAGAAGATAGTAATTCTACTATAATACCTGTGATATTACTCTTTTATTATTTTTATAGGTAGAAATGCTTTCTTAAAACCTAATTAATTGGGTTTGAGATAGGACAGAAGTTATAGAAAATATATGGGAATAATGAGCTTGCAGAATTTATTTATCTACGTGTAGCAAGAGCTTGGCGAAAAAAAGGATAATATATTCGTGTCCGATAATCTTTCGTAATTTGGTGTACATTTCTTTTTTGAGAGATTTCACGGAGTTAAGAGAGATTCCCAGTACGTCTGCGATTTCCGGATTTGATTTACCTTCTAACGCGAGAGTGGCGATTTCAAGGCTGCGTCCGGAGAGCTGGCTGATGGCGGAATGCACGCATCGGATCATTTCTTGGGTGGCGATTTCTTCCAGAAGCGAGTCATCCGAGGGTAATTCATTCTTTAATAGCTCGACATCTTTGGTTTTAAATTTATTCCGTCTCAGGTTGTCCATGCAAATGTTTTTGGCCGTGATGTAGATAAAGGCGATTGCGTTTTGCTTGGTGTAGGAATTATCCGAACGTTCGTACAATTTGAAAAATGTCTCCTGCGTGGCGTCCATGGCTTGTTCCCTGTCCTTCAGGTAAGTGCTGCAAAATCCCCACACGGCTTGAAAGTAATCCGTGTACAGTTCTTTAAATGTATCTATACCGTTAACAAAGTCGCTCATGTCGGGAATTTTATCCACACAAATATAGGGTGAAAAGTTTAAAAGCGAAAATCTTCTTGGTTGAAATGGACAAGAAGTGTATGATCAAAATGTGTTGGAGGGGTACTTGATAAAAGGAGCATTAATGGTTCGTTTAATAATATTGATTTTTATTTTCGTCAAGATGATGACTATAAAGAGAAATCTTTGATGTATGTTTTTGATTTTGAGGGAAGAATAAAAAAATGCACCTATTTGGGTAATTGTGTGTTATTATTACTATTTTTGAGGATTATTAAACGAAGGTTTAATCCTGTTTTGAAATTATGTGAGAAAACGGGGAATTTCGTAGGGATCGGCACTTATGACGGAAGAGAAAGAGAAGATTATTGCTCGACTATATTGTAAGTTGAAGCATGAATTGCGAGTTTATGCCGCTCGCTATTGTCCTGATGAGGCTGAAGATATCGTGCATCAGGCTTTCGTGAACGGTTATGACAAGATCGTGGAAGAACGAAATGAATCGGAACAGCGTTCCTATCTTTATTCCACGGTGAAAAATTTGTGTCTGAATTTTATTCGTAATTCTCGTCCGGTATACATGGATTTATCACCCGAGTTGATGACCGAGTTTGTAGTCGTGGATACTCATGATTATATGTACGAATTGATCGGTCGCTTGCCGCGAAAAGAGCGTCGTATTTTAGAATTAGCCTTACAAGGATATGACACGAGGGAAATCGCCGAACAAATTGGCATGGAGTATAATACCGTGCGGCATTACAAGAAAGAGGCTTACGCTAAAATACGAGAGGCATTGAAAAATGAAATTTAACGGCCTGTTTTATTTTGAAAAGAGAGCCGGAATGAAGGATATTTTACTATTTTTGTGAGATTAGGCGTTGAATATAATCAAATTTGTAAGGTCGTGGATAATAATGGTCGGTTCAATAGTGGACGTGTTCAAGATTTGTTGAATAAGGCACGAATGGGTTGGTGGGAAGCTGATTTCTCTAAAAAACAGTATGTCTGTTCTGATTTTCTTCGAGAATTGTTAGATTTGGGCGAAGATGGGATAATCAGTTTTGTTGATTTTCGTAAGTTGATCCGGGAGGATTATCGTTTACGAACGGTGAACGAATTTCGTTTTGGAAAAACCCAGAATATATATGACCAGATTTACCCGATCGAGGTGAGAGGAAAAATCGTGTGGGTACGAGTGAAATTGTGTTCCAAGGAGGTAGATGCCGAGGGGAATATGAAAACCTGTGGTTTCATGGAGTGTCTTGATGTCCCGGAGAATATGGATACGGAGGAAACGGCGATGGAACGTGTGAACAATTTGTTTGCCCAGCAAAATAGTATCTCTCGCTCGTTGCTTTCATTGCTTCGTTCCGGGGATATGAGCAGTGTTATTAATAAGATATTGGGCGATATTATGCAGCATTATCCGGAGGGGTGTACCTATATTATAGAGTACGATTGGGAAAATCGCACGCAGACGTGTCGTTACGAGGCGGGAAATTACAAGTCTTTCAAGAAAAAGAATTACATGGAGAAATTCCCGATGAGTAATATTCCTTGGTGGACGAAACAGTTGGCCGGAAATGCGTCCCCGATTATTTTTGCCAGCTTGGATGAGTTACCGGAAGAGGCAAGCGAGGAAAAAAGGCGTCTGACGGAGCAAGGGGTGAAATCGCTTATTGTTATCCCGATGTTTTCAAAAGACGGCGTGTCCGGGTATGCGGGTATAGATATTTTGGATAAGCCTCACGTGTGGAAAAATGAGGATTACCAGTGGTTTGCCTCGATGGTGAATATTATCAGTATTTGCATGGAACTCCGGAAGGCGGAGGATAAGGCTCAGGAGGAGAAAAAGTTCTTGGCTGATTTGTTTAAACATATGCCGGTGGGATATGTGCGGATGAAATTGTTTTATGACGAGGAGGGGGGCGTGAAAGACTATTATTTCTTGGATTCGAACACGATGGCTCAGATTCTTTACAACACGAGGGGGAATAGTTGGATCGGGAAATATGCTAGCGAGGTTGATGCGCATTTTGTGGAACGGTTGCCTGATCTGGAAAGGGTGATGCGAAATGGGGTTGTACGGGATATAAATTATCATCTGGAAGAGAAAAATAAGTATTTTCATGCCGTGATGTATTCTCCTTGCAAGGATGAGGTCGTGTTAATGTTTTCGGATATGACCGACACGTTCTCAGCCCACGAGGCGTTGGACCGGAGTGAACGTTTGTTACGTAATATATATCAGAATATCCCGGTCGGGATAGAGTTGTATGATAAAAACGGGAATCTTGTCGATTTGAATGATAAAGACCTTGAGATGTTCGGGTTGGCTAGGAAAGAGGATGCATTGGGAATTAATATGTTTGAAAATCATCTTATACCGGAGGAGATGAGGGAAAGAATGAAGAGAAGGGAGAATGTGAGTTTTTCTCTAGTGTATGATTTTTCGAATTTGAATGGTCTCTATGTTTCTAAGAAGACGGGGAGGTTGAATTTACTAACAAAAGTGACGACGTTGTATGATGCACAAAATAATTTGATCAATTATTTGTTGATTAGCTTGGACCGGACGGAAGCCACGGAGGCGTATAACCAGATTCAGGAGTTCAAGGATTTTTTCACGTTGGTGGGCGATTATGCCCAGGTCGGGTACGCGCATTTTAACGCCTTGACTCGTAACGGGTACGGTTTGGATAGTTGGTATAAAAACGTGGGGGAAGAAATCGGGACGCCTCTATCGCAGATTATCGGGGTACACTCGCATTTCCACCCGGAGGATCGGGTTTTGATGCTTACTTTCTTGTCGGATGTAATTGCCGGGAAACGTACGCATTTACGGAATGATATGCGAATCCGACGGGCTGACGGGCATTACACGTGGACGCGGGTGAACGTGTTGGTGAGGGATTATCGCCCGCGGGAAGGAATGATCGAGATGATTTGTATTAATTATGATATTACGGAATTGAAGGAGACCGAGGCGAAGTTGATCAAGGCGAAGGATAAGGCGGAGGAATCGGATCGTTTAAAGTCGGCGTTTTTAGCGAATATGAGTCATGAGATCCGGACTCCGTTGAATGCGATTGTAGGTTTTTCCAATTTATTGGCTTATGCCCAAGAGGAAAGTGAACGTGCGCAATATATCGGTATCGTGGAGGAGAATAACGAGTTGTTGTTGCAGTTAATTTCGGATATTCTGGATTTATCGAAAATCGAGGCGGGGACTTTTGAATTCGTGTATGATCGGGTGGACGTGCGCCAGTTGTGCGAGGATGTCGTGACTTCACTCCGGGTGAAAGTTCCAGCCGGGGTTGATTTGTGTATAGTTCCCAATTTGCCGGAATGCTGGGTGTACAGCGATAAGAATCGGTTACGGCAGGTTATTTCCAATTTTGTGAATAATGCTTTCAAGTTTACGACTTCCGGGGAAATTGCCGTGGGGTATACGTTGAGAGATGGAGAGGTTGAAATATCAGTGACGGATACGGGCGTGGGTATCGAAGAAGAAAAGCAGAAACAGATTTTTGACCGTTTTGTGAAATTGAATAGTTTTGCTCATGGCACAGGTTTAGGATTATCTATTTGCAAGAGTATCGTGGAACAGGTAGGAGGCCGCATCGGGGTTAATTCGGAGCCGGGAAAGGGTTCTCGCTTTTGGTTCACACATTCATTGGGTAGATGATATTTGTATATCACACAATTGTTAATGTAAGTTAAATATAAATTTTCTTTCATACATTTTTTCTTTTCATGTGTAACATGGATATAAGACAAAAATATAATGAAGGAACTACATAAATTAATTACGAAGGACATCTTTGATTGCTTGTCGGAAGAGGATGCCGGGAGGTTACGAGAGTTGCGTGCCGAGCTGCATATTGATGATGAGGCGTACAGGCAAATGAAAAAGATGATCACCAGCCGGGAGGTTCACGAACGGATCATGGAGGTAAGGAAAAAGCCGAGCCGAATGATAAAGATGATGCGTTACGCTGCCATTCTGATTTTACCCGTGGCTATTGCTGTCTATATCTTCATAAGTCAAGGAAATGTAATAAAGCCGGAAATAGTGGTGCAAAATCAAGTCGAAGAAAAATTACCTGTTCCGGTTCGTAAACAGGCTATGCTGGTTCTAGAAGACGGTTCTGTTCTGCAGCTTCAGAGAGTGGAGGGTAAAAAAGAGGTTACCTCGAATGCCATCACAAATGGAAATGAGCTTGTTTATTCGAAGAAAGATTCTTCAGCGAATAACGTGGTGGTCGAGTATAATACCGTGGTGGTTCCGAAGGGTGGAGAGTATCACGTGATGTTGGCTGACGGAACAAAAGTTTGGTTTAATGAAGAGACTCGATTGAGATTTCCCGTGGATTTTGTTGGTGATAGCCGTGAAGTGTTTTTGAGCGAGGGCGAAATTTATCTGGAAGTGGCGAGAGATGAGAAACACCCTTTTATCGTACACACGGAGAATGGAGATATACAAGTGCTAGGGACGGAGTTTAACGTGAAGTGTCTGCCGGATAAAAAGGTGGCAACGACTTTGGTGAAGGGTAGCGTGCAAGTGAAAAGGAAGGATGCGGAAGTTGTGTTAAAACCCAATCAACATGCAGTTGTGGGTAACGTGATGAACGTGATCACGGTGACCGAGGTGGATGTAGAAGAAATTATTTGCTGGAAAGATAACATGTTCTTTTTCCGGGACGTGGAATTGGAGAAAATTCTGGATCAATTGGCGGAATGGTATGGCTTTACGGTATTCTACGAGAATGCGGATGTAAAGCAGGAGAAGTTTTTTGTTCGAGTGGATAAATATGCTGAGGTCGGTAAGATCTTGGATGTGATTTCTGATGTTGGTGATGTTAAATTTAAAATTAGTGGAAAAGTAGTAACTGTATATAAATAGGAAAAGCGAGTGCTACCAACACTCGCTGCATCCCATGCCTAAAATGGCATAAGTGTTAAATTCTAATTTACAAATGTATGAAAAAAATGTTTGATTCTTGGGGAAGTCATGTTAAAAAAATTCCCCTTCAAGGGTTGTTATGTCTTTTTATTTTGTGTTTGAGTTTGCCTCTTCACGCTCAGAATGAAGAAGGTAAAATAAACATTAACGTGAAGGATGCCAGCGTGAAGGAGGTCTTGGAGGTGTTGAAGAAGTATAACTATCGTTTGGTGTATTCCACTGCCGTTATTGATGCCTGCAAGAAGAAAATAACCTTGGATATGAAGAAGGTTACTCCTTCGCAGGTATTGGATGAAATTTTTAAAGAAACGAATCTGGTTTACAAAATCGAGGGAAATCTGATCACGATTAAGGAGGTGAAAAAGGATGAGTTGCTTGTAGCTCAAGGGGTAGTTAAGGATGAGAATGGGGAGCCGATTCCGGGAGTATCCGTGTTGATCAAGGGAACGGTGACGGGAACGGCAACGGATAATAAGGGGAATTTCTCGTTAAAAGTGAACAAGAATAGTGCGTTGATTTTTTCTTTTCTTGGTATGGAAACGAAAACAGTTTTTGTCGAATCTGAAAAACCTATCCAAGTGGTGATGAGGGAGATGAATAATGAGATGGACGAAGTTGTTGTGACTGGTTATCAAATAATCAAAAAGAGAGAATCTACGTCGTCTATTGTATCATTGAAAGCAGAAGATATTATAGAACCGGTTGGGACTTCATTGGATCAGATGTTACAAGGGAAGGTCCCGGGGATGTCTGTGATGCAAATGACTTCAACCGTGGGTGCTGCTCCGAAGATTCGTATTCGCGGTTCTTCGACAATTATTGGTAATCGGGAACCGGTATGGGTGTTAGATGGTGTAGTATTGCAGGATCCGGTTCCATTAGATGCAACCGAGTTGAATAGTATGGATCGTGTAAATTTGATCGGTAATGCTATTTCCGGCTTGAATCCGGAGGATATTGAGCGTATAGATGTGTTGAAAGATGCTTCTTCTACTGCCTTGTATGGAACTAAAGCTGCTAATGGAGTAATCGTGATTACCACGAAACGCGGTAAAAGAGGGACACCGTCAATTCGTTATAGTACTTCTATGAGTTTTATTGGAAGACCTTGTTATGATGATTTATTTTTAATGAATTCTCGTGAGAGAATAGAAGTTTCTGAAGAAATCTACAAGAGAGGTTTACAATTTGTGGGATTCTCTCCCACAAACGCAGGGTTTGAAGGGGCTTTATATCAATTATATAATGGAATGATTGATCAAAAGCAGTTTAATCAGGAAGTGCAGGAAATGAAAGAAATAAATACAGATTGGTTTGATTTGTTATTTCGTAATTCGTTTAGTCAGCAACACACATTTTCTTTGTCAGGGGCTAATGATCGGGTTGACTATTATTTTTCTGCTGGGTATGCTAATCAGCAGGGATCTTCTTTAAAGGAGAATTCAGAGAGATTCAGTTTTATGTCGAATTTGGGATTTAAGATATCGGATAAGTTTCGAGCAGCAGTAATGTTAGGTGCTAGTGTGTCTACAACGAATCGTCCTACGGTGGATTTGTTCGAGTATGCTTATAATACATCACGGGTAATTCCGGCGTATAATGCTGATGGAAGCTGGTTCTTTTATGATTATTCTGCGGGAGTTATGGACGGCCCTACTTTAACTATTCCATTGGTATATAATGTATTTAACGAATTGCATTATTCGGGATCAAAGAATAAGATCAAAAGTATCAACACGAATATAAATTTAGATTATAAGTTTACTTCTTGGTTATCAGCTTCTGCTGTGTTGTCTTATAATTCTAGCGCTTCAGAGAGTGAAATGTGGTATGATGAACGTACGTATAAAGTTGCTACTTATCGAAAATTGCCCTATGGTTTTGACCGGAAACAATTGACTAATTTGTCTAACTATATGAATAATGTTTGTGAATTACCGTTCGGAGGAATATTGAACTCAAGTTTTAATGGAGGAGATTCTTTCACAGCTCGTGTTTCTTTCAATATTAATAAATCGTTTAATGAGGTACATAGCTTGAGTTTATTGGGTGGTCTAGATTTACAATCTCAAAAATCGACGGGAATCAGTGAAGAGATTTGGGGATATTTGCCAGAGCGTGGAAAAAATTTCGTGTCTTTGGATAAATTGGATGAATGGCCCAATGCTGCAAGAAGAATGTTGCAGATGAAACCGACAATTATAGATGCGACGAATAATAGTATTGCTTATTATGCTTCATTTTCCTATGCTTATAAAGGGAAATATGTGATGAGTGCTAATATTCGTGGAGAAGGTTCAAATAAATTAGGAGAACAAGCTCGTTTTTTACCAATATGGTCGTTTTCTGGACGTTGGAATGTGACAGATGAGAATTTTATGGATCCACTCTTAAATGTGCTTTCGGATTTGGCTATTCGGGCTTCTTATGGTATTCAAGCGAATGTGACAGAAGCACATAATCCTAATATGATAATTTCTGTGGGGTCATTGGATTCAAAATCGGAAGAGTATTATGCAACTCTTAATTCACTACCTAATGAAGGCTTGAAGTGGGAGAAAACTAATTCTTTCAATATCGGGGTTGATTTTGATTTGTTTAAAGGAAAACTTTCCGGTTCTTTTGAATATTTTCATAAAAAGAGTAAGGACCAATTACTGCCTTTGCAGGTAACAAGTACTAACGGGGAAAAAATGGTGACAATTAATGGAGGAGATTTGACGAATAAAGGATGGGATTTATCGTTAGCGTTGACCCCGATTAAGACAGAAGATTTTGAATGGCGTGTATCATTTAACACGAGTAAGGTGTATAATGAAGTTTCTACGACAGCCGAGCAAAGTGTAACTTATGAGCAATATCTTAACGGTTCTTTAGTGAGGGATGGATATGCTTTAAATACATTCTATTCTTATCGTTTTGGAGGTTTGGATAATAAAGGAATTCCAATATTTTTAGGGTTGGAGGATCATGATGAGGAAGGGAATGTTATCATTACGAATCAGGAAGAAGCTTTGAGATCGGCTTTGGTATGTAGTGGAAAACGGGAGCCGGATTTATCCGGAGGATTAAGTATGGGATTTCAGTATAAGAATTTCAGTATTAATTCAACGTTCTCTTTTCAGTTTGGAAGTAAAATTCGTTTGAATGAGTTGTATCAAGGAGATGATTTTAAATTACCTTATCCTGGTCAAAATATGAGTTCAGATTTCGTGAAGCGTTGGAGAAAGCCAGGTGATGAGAAATATACGAATATTCCAGCATTGACAGATGAGTTATATACTGTACGGGGGGTATACACGGGCGGTGAAAATCCGATAAATAAGACAGATATTATGAACAATGTGTCTTCTAATTATTGGCAAATGTACAATAATGCTGATATGCGAGTTGTTTCGGGGAATTTTTTGCGTTGTAATTCTATCTCCTTATCCTATTCTTTTAATAGTGATTTCGTGAAAAAGTTGTACTTGAAATCTTTGTCGTTGAGTTTGGGCGTAAGTAATCCTTTTGTTATCAAAGCGAAGGGGCTGCAAGGACGTGACCCGGAGCAGTTGACTCTAGGGTCAGGTACGATCCCTCCTCAACAGACTTATTCGTTTTCTATGAATGTAACATTTTAATTGAGAAGAGATGAAACAGATTATTTATATGATTTCTTTATTTTTATTATTCGTTTCTTGTAGTGATTTTTTAGATTATAAGGATAAAGACAAGGTGATTCCGGATGAATTAGACCATTATAGTGAATTGGTGTTAGGGGAATTGGTTCAAAAATCAGTTGGGGCGACTGGATATAATCTTTGGTATATGAGTGATGACATGGGTACGTTCATTCCTTCATGGATTGGTAGTACAACTAAAGATGATCGAATTTCTAACAAAAGTTATTATACATGGGCAAAAGAGTGTCAAATAACACCGGAAGGGGATGAAAGAATAGACCCAGCCTGGGAATACTTTTATCATAAAATATTGATGTGTAATATTATTGAAAAGGAAGTGGGTGAATTTGAGGCTGATGTTGACAATGTGAAATTCCGATTGTTAGGAGAAGTGCAGGCTCTCCGAGCCATGTCTTATTGGTATTTGGTAAATATGTATGGGGAACCGTATCGTGATGCTGAACAAGCAAAAACTGCCATGGGGATTCCGATCAATAAGGAAACAAGTATAAAAGATAAGTTATATACTAGAGCTTCCTTGCAGGAAGTATATGATTTAATGGAAAATGATTTGGAAAGTGCTTTGAGAAACTTAGAGGATGGTGAGCAGAAAAATTCTATTTTTCATCCGAATAAAGATGTCGTTCGCTTGTTCCTGTCTCGTATTTATTTGGAAGAAAAAAGATATGATGATGTAATAATTGTGTGTAATGAGGCTTTGAAAGAGACAAATCGGACGCTTATTTCATTAAATGAAATGTTGGGTTATTCTAGTGATACTAAACCTATGTTAAATAAGGATAATAATAGTATACTTTTTTCTTGGCTAAATAAAGAGGCGCATCCCACATCATCATCAAACACATCGATGGGTACGTACTGTCCGTCAGAGGATTTAATCGCATTGTTTGCTAGTAATGATGTTCGTAATTATAGGGATGTCCTTGTTGACTATTGGAATAGTTGTAGGATTGTCAAATTTAATGTAAATTACTCTGGTTGCTGGAATACAAATTATCGCATAGAAGAATTTTATTTTAATCGTGCAGAGGCTAATATCAAGCAGGGAGAATGGGGGTTGGGAATGAAAGATGTGAATGAGGTGTATAGTAAACGTATTGAAGGTGGGAATGGTTACCTAGAAGCGAAAAATGCTGAGGATGCATGGATCCTTTTTCAGGAAGAAAAAAGACGGGAATTTTGTTTTGAAGATATAAGATGGTTTGATATTCGGCGTTGGGGATTAGCTGTTGAGCATAAATATTATGATTTTAGCGTAGACCGAAATTTTGTAACTTATGTTTTGGATGCTAATAGCCCTAATTATGTGCTACCCCTTCCGTTAGACGTTCAACGCCGTAATTTTGAGATAGAGCAACCGGTTCGAGTTGAGAGCAAAACCAAATAAAGGAGATTATTATGAAAAAGATTATAATGTTTGTATTATCGGGATTGTTATTTATCGGATGTTACGAAAATGAAACGATTCATGCTGATTACATGGAGTATGGAAGAATTTACGATACGACTTCTACTGACCCAGTTTTGAAATATATTTCTCAATACTATTATAAGTTCGGAAAGTTGTTGATAGTCGATCCTGATACAGCCGATTATATTTTTAATTTTCAATCCAAATACGATGTACATATTGTGCCTCCTAAACAGGAAGGAAATCATATTGAGAGAGGATTGGAACTTTTGAAAGAGTTATTTTTGAATGGATATAGCGATCAGGTAAAGCAGGAATTATTTCCTTATGCACTTATTATGGCAGATACCATTGAAAATACGTTTAAAGATGAATACGTAAACATATATACCGCAGATCGCTATATTGCTTTTCTGGTGAATGATCAAATATTGGATAGAACGGAAAAAGGAAAAGAGGAACTTTCCAGAGAATGGAATAATACTTTTCTGAATTATAGTATGGATAAAGTAGGTTGGGTTGTTCCGGAAGAGTTTTATCTTTATTCAGAAACTGAATATGGTAATAAGGAAAATTGGTGGATTCCTATAGAGGGAGCTACTGAGAAAGATACAGCAGATATAAATATCGTTTGGGAAAGAGGTTACCCTACTGGAAATTGGACTTATTATTATGATGATACTTGGACGAATAAAATATGGGGATATGCGGTATCTTCAAGCCGAACGGGATATTTGGAAAAATTCTTTGAATTTTTGTTTACGACACCTCAAGAAACGATAAATAAGGCTGTTGCAGACCATGAAAAATTAAGGAAAGCACATGATGTTCTAGATCAGGCATTGAAAGATGATTTCGGGATTGATTATAGAACCATGGTTTATAAAGCAAAGAATTAGTTATAGAAAGAATGTGAAAATAATTTAGGTATAAGTTATGAAAAGATTATTTTATGTGTTTGTTTTACTGTGTTTTACTTTAAATTTTGCGAGCGCTTCTGATGAGTTGTGGGGAAAGAGGAAAAAAAAGAAGGATACATCTGAAAAAGTTGAATCTAGGGATTCTACCTCAAAAACATCTTCCGAGAGTGCATACGAGAAGTTTATGAAAGAAGCTACGGTGAAAAAGGGAATGTTCAATGTAATCAAGAAAAAGGATAAAATTTATTTGGAGATTCCGAAAAAATTGATGAACCGGGATTATTTAATTAGTTCTCGTGTTTCCTCCACGAGTCGCACGTGGCAGATTGATCCGGGAACGATTAATCGTACACCATTATTAATTACGTTCTCTTGTGATGAGAATAAGGTGTATATCCATTTCCCTCATTTGGATTACGTGTGCAAAGAGTCGTCGGAAATGTACGAGGCTTACAAGAGACACAGTAACCCGCCGATCTGGAAAGCGTTTAAAATCGAGGTGATGTCAAAAGATTCTTCCAATTGTGTGATTGATGCCACCCCGTTGTTCTTGTCTTCGATTGCTGAGTTTTCTCCATTCCCGGATCTTCCGGCTGAAGTTCGTATGATAGTCCCGTTTGGAGGTTCTTTTCAGAGTGATCGTTCCAAGATTGAGGAGTTCAAGGCTTTCGAAGATAATATTATCGTGAAGAGTATGATGACTTACACGACGGATAAAGAAGGTCCTTTGACCACGATAGAGGCTCGTAACATTATTATTTTGCCGGAGACCCCGATGGTTCCCCGTTATGCGGACGAACGGATTGGCTTTTTTGAAGAGTCTCGTAAATTATTTGACGAACATCATGATCGTTTGCAACAATACGGGATTATCAATCGGTGGGATTTGCAGCCTAAAGATATGGATAAGTATCTGGCTGGAGAGTTAGTAGAACCTGTGAAACCGATTGTTTGGTACGTGGACCCCGCAATTCCCGAGAAGTGGAGAAAATACGTGAAGTTGGGTATTGCTGACTGGAATATCGCTTTTGAGGCTATTGGTTTTAAGAATGCCATTGTCGTGAAAGATTACCCGGTGGATGATCCGAATTTTGATCCGGATGATATTCATTATAATTGCTATCGATTTGTGACTTCGGCAAAGGAGAATTCAATGGGACCGTCGTGGATTGATCCCCGTTCGGGAGAAATTTTGTGTGGAGACGTGATTTCGTGGTACGGTGTGGTGACTTTGCTGAACAAGTGGAGAATGATCCAGACCGGGGCGGTAGATCCTTCCGTGCGTTGTCCCGTGATGACGGACGAGAATATGGGAGAAGCCATGCGTTACGTGGCGGCTCACGAGATCGGTCATACGTTAGGGTTAATGCATAATTTTGGAGCATCAGCGGCTTACCCGGTTGAGAAGTTGAGAGACCCGGAGTTTACTCAAAAGTACGGGACTACCCCGTCGATCATGGATTACGCTCGGTTTAACTACGTGGCACAGCCCGGAGATTTAGAGAAAGGTGTAAAGTTGACACCTCCTTTAATTGGCGAGTATGATAAATTTGCTATTAAATACGGTTATCAGGTACTCCCGAACGTGAAGAGTGCGGATGATGAGAAAGAAATTTTGCGGGGATGGGTGAGAGAACAGATAGGAAATAAGATGTGTTTTTACGGGAAACAGGTGTTTCAATTTAATTTTGACCCTCGTTCCATGGCAGAGGATTTAGGGGATGATGTGGTGAAAGCAAATACTTATGGTCTTAAAAATTTGAAGTACGTGGCAGCTAATTTCGTGGATTGGATAGCTGTAAATGACGAGGGATATGCTGCGGTGGAAAGTACTTATAAAGAGATTATCGCTCAGTTTGTCCGGTTTATGGATCACGCGATGGTGAGTGTTGGGGGAATGTATATTAACCCGAAATATTACGGTGATCCGGAGCCTCTTTACGAGTATGTTCCTAAAGCGAAACAGGTTGCAGCCTTGAAGTTCGTGCTGAAGAATTTGAACGAGTTGCAGGACTGGATTATTAATGATAAGGTTACCGCTATTATCGGACCTACGGCCAAGCATTACGTGGCTCAAACGCAATTCTTCAACGAGTTGTTGACAAAAGAAATGTTAGGTCGTTTGCAAATAAACGAGGTGGACGGAAAGAATGTATTTACGTTGGATGAGTACATGGGAATTATTTTTGACGAGATGTTTACCAAGAAAACCGGAAATTTGAAGCTGGCGGATATGGCATTTCAGAATTCTTTCGTGGAGAACTTGACCGGTTACATGGATAAAGGAGAGTTCAAGAGTGCGGGGAGGCATTCGTTGAGAGAATGGACGAACGAGACTACTTGTAGTTGTCATGCTTATTGCGAGTCTCGTCATAGTTTTGATGCCGTGGATCCTCTAGGTGAAATCGTGTTATCCCCGAGAATTGACAAGTCAAATAAGCGTCCGATCGTGATGAAGTATTTGCGAAAAACATACAACACGGCTAAAAGTCGGATGAATACAGGAAATGAAAAAACACGTGAACATTATCGATTATTAGTGTTAAAATTGAATTATTTATTCGATTAATTAATTTATAGAGATTTGTGTTTTTTTATCCCCGGGAGAGAGAAGGCTCCCGGGGATTCTTGTGTAATGGCTATGATAGCTAGTTTGTTATATGTTTGAATGAATTATGTTTGATGAGGGGGCAAACGTATTGTTAAAGAAAAATTGTGAATTTCTCCTAGAATCTTGAAACAAAATACACGTTTGTTTCGTATAACGGATTAAGTATATTTTTTTAATTTGAAGATATAATATATCTTTGTATCCATTTTAAATATAATTAGTTGTGTGCTAGAAGTGAAACATAATATCGTGTAAGTTAATGGGTATGACAGACGAGAAGAAAATTATTTTTTCCATGATGGGGGTGAGTAAAACGATACCACCTCAAAGAAAGATTATAAAGGATATTTATCTTTCCTTTTTTTACGGGGCAAAAATCGGAGTGATCGGTTTGAACGGTTCTGGAAAATCGACGTTATTGAAAATTATTGCCGGGTTGGACCCGAATTACGAGGGTAAGGTGATCTGGTCGAAAGAACATTCTATCGGCTATTTGCCTCAGGAACCTCAGTTGGATGATTCCAAGACCGTGAAAGAGGTCGTGCAGGAAGGTGTTCAGGGGGTGATGGATTTGTTGAAAGAGTACGAGGAGGTGAACATGAAGTTTGCCGAACCGATGAGTGATGAGGAGATGGATAAGTTAATGACTCGTCAGGGGGAATTGACGGAATTGATCGAGCATCACGGCGGATGGGAGATTGACCAGAAGTTGGAGAGGGCGATGGATGCCTTGCGTTGCCCGGAACCGGACGCGGAAGTGAAGTTCCTTTCCGGGGGAGAACGTCGTCGGGTGGCCTTGTGTCGCTTGTTGTTGCAGGAACCGGATATTTTGTTGCTGGATGAGCCGACGAACCATTTGGATGCCGAGTCGGTGGAATGGTTGGAACAACACTTGCATCAATATCCCGGTACGGTGATTTGCGTGACGCATGATCGTTACTTCTTGGATAACGTGGCCGGTTGGATACTGGAACTAGACCGGGGTGAGGGAATTCCATGGGAAGGAAATTATTCTTCTTGGTTAGAGCAGAAGGCAAAACGATTGGAACAGGAGGAAAAACAGGCCAGCAAACGCCGGAAGACGCTGGAACGGGAGCTGGAATGGGTACGTATGGCTCCTAAGGCTCGTCAGGCAAAGAGTAAGGCCCGTTTGAAGGCTTATGACCGGATGATGGATGAGGACGTGAAGGAGAAAGAAGAAAAGCTTGAAATATTTATTCCGAACGGTCCTCGTTTGGGAAACAAGGTGATCGAGGCCGAGCATGTGGCGAAGGCTTTCGGGGATAAGGTGTTGTTCGATGATCTTGAATTTAAGTTACCTCCGGCCGGAATTGTCGGGGTGATCGGCCCTAACGGTGCGGGAAAGACTACTTTGTTCCGTTTAATTATGGGCGTGGAGCAACCGGATAAGGGGACATTTGAAGTTGGGCCGACCGTGAAGATTGCGTATATAGATCAACAGCATAAAGCAATAGACCCGGAGAAGACGGTTTATCAGGTGATTTCCGGGGGAAGTGATTTGATAAACTTGGGGGGACGGGAAGTGAATGCCCGGGCTTATGTTTCCAAATTTAATTTCTCCGGGACGGATCAGGAAAAGAAATGCGGGGTGTTGTCCGGAGGGGAGCGTAATCGTCTGCATTTGGCATTGGCATTGAAAGAGGATGCTAACGTGTTGTTGCTGGACGAGCCGACCAATGATATTGACGTGAACACGTTGCGGGCGTTGGAAGAGGGATTGGAAAACTTTGCGGGGTGTGCCGTGGTTGTGTCACATGACCGTTGGTTCTTGGATCGTATTGCCACTCATATTCTAGCTTTCGAGGGTGATTCCAAAGTGGTATATTTCGAGGGAAGTTATTCCGAATACGAGGAAAATAAGAGAAAACGTTTGGGAGATGTTACCCCGAAACGTATACGTTATAAAAAATTAATCGGTTAAGATTATAAAGACGTGCCTAAGAAAAAAGAAAAAAAGATTGTAGATACCGGTTTCGTGCCGGGCATCTACAATTATTGCGACAGATGGTGTGAACGTTGTCCATTGCAGCTTCGTTGTATGAGTTACATGATGGGGAAGAAATTGAAGGAACGGACGAAAGTGAACTTGGGAGAGGAAATGCCGGATGATGACGAGTCGGCGTTAGCCCGTCTGAAAAATATTTTTGATTCTACTTTTGACGTGTTGCGAGAGTTGGCGGAGGAAAGAGGTATGGGGATAGAGGATATTTATTCCTCGGAGAAGGTGGATCGGGGATTCTGGGGGGAGGATTACGAGGATTTGGAAGATGAGGATGAAGAGGCGGTCAGGCAGATAGAACAGGAAGATCTTGTGAAATGTGACCGGATTTATAAGACTCTGGCCGAGAAGTGTCAAGAGAGTATTTATCAATGGTTTGACGAGGCCAAGATAAAAGAAGGTGATGCTCCCAGAACGAAAGAGGTCGGGGATGCGTTGTTGGAGGTAAATTGGTATCTGGATTTGATTCACTCCAAGATTAGGAGGGCGTTGTACGGGTATTATATCTATTCGGATAAGATTAATGCCACGCAGGAAGAGGATGATTATAATGGATCGGCGAAGGTAGCCTTGTTGGCTGTCGAGATTTCTCAAAATGCGTGGATGGTTTTGAGGGAGCGTTTGTCAAGTTTTGAACCGAATATATCTCACTTGATCGTGGTTTTGGAACAATTGGGATTGGAGATCGACCACTTTTTTCCGAAGGCTCGTTATTTCAAGAGACCCGGATTTGATTGTTAATATAAAAATGTGATAGAGGGTTGGCGATAGGCTTTGAATACCGTTTTTCTTGTAAAATCTTCTGTATAAGGGAAGAATTTGAAAAACGGTATACTTGAGGGAAAAGTGGTCATCTGGTTGTGAGATGATGCGTTTTTCTAATCGTTGAGTAGGAAAAATATCTATATTGTTGTTCGTGTGATTATGAAAAAAAATATATATTTGTGACCAAATAAACGAACGATTCTTAATATTATAAATCCAATAATTCTTCTTTCTTCATCATTCTTACTTAGTCATTCATACACATGCTTTTGTGACTAGGTGAACTTCTGTGGCTTTTTGTTTTTACCTTTCTTTTTGGACTATCAAAAATCGTTGGTTTAATGATAGCGTGTAAACTATAAAAAGAAAGGTATATATGTCTGTGTACAAATTATTTATAATTGTGTTGTGTTGCGTGAGTGTTTGGGGATGCGCTTCGAGTAAAAAAGTCGTCTATTTGCAGGATGTAAAGGTAGATGGCCGGATTAAGGCGGCATGTGAGTATCGGACCGTGATTCATGTGGACGATTTATTGTCAATTATCGTGTCGTGTGATGACATTGAGGCTGCCTTGCCGTTTAATACTCCGATGATTGGTTTGGGGAAAGAGGTCACGTCGGGTAATCAACAAGGGGCATCTGGTTATCTGGTAGATAAAGAGGGGTATGTTGATTTTCCTGTATTGGGTAAATTGCAGGTGGACGGTATCTCTCGTAATGAATTGGCAGACCTGTTGAAGGAGAAGTTGTCCGGTTATTTGAAGAACCCGATTGTGACGATTCAATTCCTGAATTTTAAGGTGACGGTTTTGGGAGAGGTGCGCAATCCCGGAAGTTACAAGGTAAATAGCGAGCGTATTTCGATTCTTGATGCCTTGGGAATGGCGGGTGATTTACAGATTAATGCCAAGAGAAAGAATGTTCTGGTGATGAGAGAAGACGGGAACGAGAAAGTCTTTTCTCGTGTCGATCTAACTTCGAGTGAGTTGTTACATTCCCCGTTTTTCTATTTGCAGCAAAATGACGTGGTGTATGTTGAACCGAGTCGTGGACGTATCGTGGGAGGTAACGCGGGAACTTTCCTGCCTTATATATTATCAAGTGTATCCACTTTCGTGGCCGTGTTGGCTTTAATAATAAGATGATAGCCGGAAGAGCTGGTTGCAACTATTTATGAATCTATAAAGTAACAATTTTATGAACGAGAATGTCAGTAGAGAAATACAGTCTGATCAGGAAGATGTCATTGACTTGGGTAAGTTGTTTTATAAGATTCTAGTCCGGTGGCGTTGGTTTATCATCTCGGTGCCGCTGTGTCTGGCGGCGGCACTATTTTATTGTTTAATCAGTACGCCGGTGTATGATATTCACGGGAAGGTGATGATTAGTGACACGAAAAAGGGTGAGTTGGGAACGAACGTGATGATGAAGGAGTTGGGGTTGTTCCGGGCGGGGGATGTGTACGTGGAGAATGAAATGGTGGAATTGCAGTCGAAGAATTTGATGCGGGAGGTGGTTCGGGATTTGGAGTTAAATATACGTTATACTCAAGAATGTTTCTTCCGGGGACATGAGTTGTACAACGAGTCTCCCGTGAAGATACTGGTTGATCATCCGGAGTGCATAAAAGATACTTGCCTGTACGTTCTTTTACAAGCAAATGACGAGATTATCGTGACGGATCCGAAAGGGGACGTGATCCGGCAAGGACATTTTTCGGAGAGTATTCCTATGGGGGATTACTGTATCTCTGTGGAAAAGAATGAGAGATATGCGGGGAGTGAATTACAGAAAGTTCGGATCAATTTGGATTCATACGAAACTGCCACGAAGGCTTTTTATAAAAGTTTGAGCATCACGCCACTAGAAAAGAATACAAATGCCGTGCGGATTGCGCTGAAAGACCCGGTTCCGGGACGAGGTGTCGAGTTGATACACGCTTTGGTGGATCGCTATAACCAGAACGGGGTGACGGATAAACAACAGGTTTCGGCCAAGACGGTGGAGTTTATTAATGCTCGCTTGCAGGTAATAAACGGGGAATTGGGAACGATAGAGAATGATGCCGAACGTTTTAAGCGCACGAATAAGCTGACGGATCTGACTTCTGATGCGGCTTTTGCCATGGAAAGGAAAAAGTTGGCCGGAACGGAATTACTAAAGGCTCAAACGGAGTTGGACGTGGTGCGAAGTATTCGATTGCTGACGGAAAAGAACGAGGGTGGGGAGTTCTCGTTGCTACCGGAGAATATGGGGTTGACGGACGACGGGTTGAATAACGCTCTTTCCCGTTATAACGAAATGATATTACGACGCGAGAAATTATTGTTGAGTGCCCGGGAGAATAACCCGATCGTGACGGGGTTGGATATACAGTTGCGAGGGGTGAAGAGTAGTATCCGGGAGGCCATCGGAAACGTGGAAAAGGGATTGATTATAAAAATCAAAGGGTTGGAACGGGAAAGTCTTTCGGTGGACGAACGATTGACTTCAGTACCCACGCAGGAGAAACAATACCGGGCAATAGCCCGCCAGCAGGAGTTGAAGGAGAATTTGTTTCTTTTTCTGATGCAAAAGCGGGAAGAGGCGGAAATTGCGAAATTGGTTTATGTGCCGACAGCGAAGATTATCGAAGATCCGGATGCGGGAGAGGGGCCTGTAAGCCCGAAGAAATCGTTGATTTTGTTGTTGGGGTGTATGTTGGGCGTATGTATACCCGTGGGGATTATTCTGGGAATGGATATGTTGGATTCGAAAGTAAGGAGTGCTGAAGATATTGAACGGGTGGTTCGTTTGCCTTTGCTGGGAACCTTCCCGGAGGTAGAAAATGGGAAAGTGAAGATTGGGGAGGAGGATTTTATGCAGTCGGAGTCAATGCACTTGATCCGGGAAAAGTTGAGTTATATTCTTAAACAGCAAAAGTCCCCGGTGATTATGGTGACTTCTACCATTCCCGGAGAAGGAAAATCTATGGTTGCAACTCATCTGGCCAACGCATATGCCAAGGCAGGAAGGCGGGTGATTGTTGTCGGGTGTGACTTGCGGAATCCCAGTCTGCATAATTTTTTGGACCGGGATCACCGGGAAGGGGTGTCGGCTTATCTGGCAGGATTGTGTGATGATCCGGAATCGTTGATCTGCCGGATCAGCGATGAGTTGTATGTAATGTTTGGAGGTGTTGTGCCACCTAATCCGGTGCAGTTGGTTGCCGGTCCCCGGATGCGGGAGTTATTGGAATATCTGAAAGACAATTATTCTTGTATTATTCTGGATACACCCCCTCTGGGAGTATTGGCAGAAGGCTTTACGTTGAGTAAGCTGGCGGATGCCTGTGTTTACGTGGTGAGGGCTAATGTGCTGAGAAAGGAATCGTTAAGACTTTTATCCGAGCTGGAAAAAGATAAGCGTCTACCGGATTTAGGGGTTGTTCTCAACGGGGTAAAGGTTGAATCGGGCGGGTACGGGTACGGTTATGTATACGGCTATCAATACGGTTATGGTTACAGGAATAAGAATCGTAAAACTTCTTGATCATGTTGTTTTTTAATAGACGTAAACGATATTTTTTCGAGTATGAAAATGATATACATGCTCATGTTTTACCCGGTTTGGATGATGGGGTGAAGACGATGGATGAGGCCGTGATGATCGTGAAACGGATGGAACAAGTGGGATTGAGACGATTGACGTGTACGCCCCACGTGGCTTACCCGGCTATGATAAATACACCGAGAGATGTGGAGAGTATGTTGTTCGTGTTGAAGTCCCGCTTGCGGGAAGAGGGGGTGCGTGTAGAGGTGGATTCCGGGGCGGAATACCGGATGGGGGAGTTTATGCTGGAGTTGTTGGAAAGGGGAGAAATCATGGCATCGAACCGGGGAGAAGTGTTGGTTGAGCATAGTTTTGTCGGGCCGTCTAATTACGTGGATGATATATTATTTGGCTTACAGGGACGGGGATTTTGTCCTGTGCTGGCGCATCCGGAACGGTATCCGTTTTACGCGAAGGATATTGTCCGGTATTGTGAGCGGTTTAAAGAAAAAGGTGGAAAGGTGCAGGTGAATATACTTTCATTTGCAGGATTCTATGGCAAAGAGGCTATGATGGGAGCCCGAAAATTGTGTGATGCCGCTTTGGCCGATTATTATGCCGGGGATATCCATTGCTTGCAGCAAGAGATATTGATGGAAAAATATATAGGAGGAGCGTGGTAATTCTTTTTAGAATTGCTTTTTTTGAATGTTTTTTACGCTCCTCCGTTTCTTTTATTTGAATAGTTTATCCAAGCCTTTCAAGAGGTTATTTTTTAATTCTTTACCGGCTTCTTTTTCTATTTTCTTCAATGCTTTAGATAAATCGGGGGTAATCGTCGGTTTATCCAGAGTACCACCAAGTTTGACATCAACGTCCAGTGATTGAATGTTGTTGGCTCCGGGGATGGCTTTCAACACTTTGTCAATGTCTTTCCCGAAGTATTTCCGGGCAATGTTCATGGACATCGTGTAATCCATTTTGCCATCAACGGTTTGGCTGCCGGAGAAGGTGGTCGGGTTACCCGCGATATTCGTGGTAAACGGTTCCACGATAATATTTCCTTGTTCAATCTTGAAGTCTATTTTCAAGTTGGAAATGCTTAAACGGCTTAACTCGTCATTTTTCAACAGATTGGCCAGTTGGGTCATGGCCGGATTATCGTTCAGGACAAATCCCTTGGTTGAGAGGCTACCACCACCATTGGCCGTTGTCATGATCGGGCTCATTTCTTTGTCCAGATCCGAGCTGAATTTCATGGCAGCGGATATTTTACCGTTGCAGTTCATGGCAATCGGCAGGCTCTGTTTGATGAACGAGAAGGCATTATATGCCGAGTGAATGTCAATGTCGGTAATCCGTAAATTCAAGTCCACGGAAGGCTTGACGGGGTTTGCCGTGTTGTAGGCCCCGTTCATGATCAGGTTCCCGTTCAGCATATCCATGCTCAGATTCTTTAGCGTGGCGATACCACCGGATGTTTCGATGTTTCCTTTGACGGAGTTTATCACGAGGCTATCGAACAAAATTTCTTTGATGTTCGTGCCGAAGGCCAGTTCTATGTTTTTCGGAATAGCCAGTACACTTGATGTTTCTTCTGCCGGGGCCGAACTTTGTGTTGTTACAGCCTGTGTCGTGTCGGTCTCGGAGGTCGTTATGTTTGCCATGAATTCATTCAAGTCGATTTTGTTGGAATTCAGGGTAAAGTTACCTTTTAAGGTCTGGTCCTTGAACACGTAGGGCAGGTAGTTGGCAAGGTAACCGGCCAAGGCGAAGTCTGAAGAGTTGATTTTTACTTTCAAGTCTTTCAAGTTCAGCCGGGCGGGTGTGATGGTTACCTCTCCGGACGGAACGGAAATTCCGGCAGGGAAGTCCGCGTTCTTGAACAACACGTTTTGCAGGGCAATCTTACCGTTTGCCGTGAACTTTTCGTATTGTTCTTTCTCTATATATTGGTACTTCCCGTCAAAGGAGAGATCGGTTGTTAAGATACCGTTTAACGTGATGTCTTTTAACGGTAAGGCTTTTTTCAAACTCTCGAAGTTGATAACGCCTTTCATGCCGCCCTTTAATGTCGGGTCATCCGGATTGACCACAAGCAGGTTCATGCTGAACGGGTTGTTGGCAACCGTGAAGGTCAAAGTACTTAAATCTGCCTTGGTTTGCGCGACGGTTCCGCCGGGGTTGGTTACTGCCAGTTTCAGATTGATTTTTTCAACCGATTCGGGAAGGTCCGGGTACTTCAGATTCGCGTTCAGGATGTTGAAACGCAGGTCAAAAGCGGGAAGATGATTCTCGTAATATTCCCCTTTCGCGGATAGGCTGAGTTGGAATTCTCCGGAAGTTTTGACCCCCTCGATTTCTTTCTGGAAATCTTTGGGAATTAGCGCTAACAGGCTTTCGAATTTCGTGTCGGGTGCGTTCAGATTCAAGTCCATCGTGTATTTGTCGTCATCAATATCAATGTTTCCGGTTAAATCCAGTTTCAAGTCATTCAATGACATATCATTTTTCTTGATGTTGAATTGGAGTTCTTTCAAGTTGGCACCGATTTCGGCTTGCCAGTTGAAATCAGTGTTGTTTACCCACACACTCTTACCTTGACGCAAATATATGTTTTTGAGTTCCAATAACACGTTTAGTATGGTATTGGTCTCGGAAAAATTTCCTTGTAAAGCCATATTCACGGCATCAACCCGGGCAAACGTCAGTGCTTGTTCGTCTTGGTAGTTTAACATCAGGTTGCGCACTTCGATGTTGTTGAAAGCGATGGCAGTTTCCGAAGCGGATTCTTCCGTGGTTTCCACGGGAGTTTCTTCTGTTTTCACCTCTGTCGTGTCGGAAGGAACCATGATGTCCCAGTTGGCTTTTCCTTCGGCATTGACTTTGGGCATAAAATCACAATCTTTTAATAAAATGTTATTGATTATGATTTCTTTACCGGAAATTAAGGAACGTAAATTTACGGATGCCTCGAAAAGAGGAATATTGATTAAAGTGTCCCGTGTGTTCGTTTCTTCCTTGGAAATGACCACGTTATCCAAGGATACGCTTAGGTTCGGGAAGTTTTTGAACATGCTCAGATGTACGTCCCCGATAGCTAGTTCGGCTTGGATGTATTTTGAGGATTTTTCCTCGATTAATCGTAGGATGTCACTTTTGAAAAAGACGGGTATAACCATCAGTGTGACAATAATTAGCACGATAATAATTGCTAGTGTTATAAATACTTTTTTCATACGCTATAAGTTATGTGTGTTGTTTGCGTTGTAAATGACAGTGTTGTAAATTATTTACGACAAGCTATCATGTATTACTCTATACAAAGTTATACAAAATTATTTGAAGTAAGGTTTTATTTTTTTGAGTTTAAATAATGGTAAAACTTTTTGGGATTCCAAGGTAGAATAGTCAATCTTACCGAATTTTCGTTTGGCGTTGAAGATGAGTTGAACATCTTCGTACACTAGATAGGGGTGATGTAAAACGCTTTTAAAACTCATGGTGTCCAGTTCCTTTTTTCGGATTAGCGCGGGATTCACGGAGAAATGGGGAAGTAATGAATCTATGTTCAGGTATTGAAATTTAATTTCTTTGAGCTGACGGGTGGCGTGAAAACCGCCCAGTTGTTCCCGGTAACGCAGGATTTTGTTGGCGTAGTACGGACCAATGTCCCGGATACTGACCAATGCCGTGCTGTCGGCAGAATTGAGTTCGATTACAAGAGGTTTTGGGGAGACGGTTTGTGTCGTATCAGAAAGTCGGGAATAGGGAATCAGGAAGACCGGGTATTCATTCTTGTGAATGGTTCGTGGTAGCACGAATAATGCCATAGTAAGAATGCCCAATGTTATGATTCCTTTTTTCTCCGATTTTCTGATAAACATGGTTGTGATATTAGCTGTATAAACTCCATCACAAGTTACGAATGTTTTACTAAATAATTACTATATTGATTTGATTATTTTACGTGAATTATCCGGTTGCTTTTGATGTCATTAAATGCTTTTGGGAGCATGTTAAATACAGGGGATGTTTCAATGCTTCTGCCTTTTGCTTGCATTCGCCGTGTTCCGGAAATGAGGGCTAGGGCCTCTGCCAGTAAGGGTTCGTTTTCATCGCCAAGTTGGATGCCGTTGAAAAGATCCTCTTTAACCTCGTGTTGAGGTGTCATGCCTTCCAAGGAGTTGGGATACCCGTCGATATTGGTGAATCGGGAGCATACCGGAAATATTAACCAGTTGGCCAGTTCTTTATCTGCCACTAATTTCCCATTTTCTTCATATTGCGGGGAGAAAGCGTACATGGTGACGTATTTTCCGTAAGTCTTCGTTCCCACGAGTTCGACATCCATAAATGCTTTAAGGCAGGCAATCGTGTACTCGGAGGCTGAAACAGTCTCGCCAGAGGTTAAGATATATACTTTCTGGGAAGGTAAATCCAGATTGCAATTGGTTTCCACGAAAAACCTGTTAAGTAAGTTTTCGTATTGGGAGTCACTTTCAAATATTTCTTGGCAGGGCGAATTCCATGTTTCTTTGGAGAGAAGTGTACCTACCACGGCTTTTTCTTTGGGAACAATCGCGCTGCATAGGAATGTGGAGGCGTCATCGTCGCCTCCGTGATTGTACCTGAGGTCGAGTACAAGATCGGTAATCCCGGCTTCCTTAAATTCGTTGAAGGCTTTTACAATACTGGTGTTGAATGTTTTCGTGAAATTGGTGTACATGAGGTAGCCGATTTTGTGGTTTCCCCGTTCGAAGAGTTTGGCTATAAGAACGGGGTCTGCATCCATTTTCCGGGAAGTGATGGTGACGGTCTTTCCCGAAGGAGCTATGGCATCCCCTTCTTGTTTTCCCATTCCCAAGTGGAGGGTCCCGGGATTGGTAAGTTTGCTGAGGTCGCTTTCTGTAAAGCTTTGCGAGTTCAATTCTACGATAATGTCTCCTCGTTTCAGTTTTTCGGCAGCCGGAGAACCGGGATAAACGTATTGGACGATGGCAAAACATTTGTCACTGTCCTTGAATCGCCCGTAAGCAAGCCCGTAGCCATAAGTTTCCCCTGTTCCAGCCATTTCTTCCAGAAGTCCGTTGGCATCATCAGTGATCAGGGACCATTTGTCTTTGGAGGAAAGGAGGACCTTGAAATATTCTTTCGGGTCTTTTTTTGATTCCGGTTTAATGTTCGGTATTTCGTCATACCACAAGTAGAATGTAGATAAATTGCTCTGAATGAATTGATTCATCCGTGTGGCTAATTCATCGTCTTCCGAGTGATTGTTATCTTTCTCACAGGAAACTAAAAGAGATAGCACAAGGAATAAAGAAAATAGAATTTTTGATGTATTCATGAATGATTTTTTTGTGATTGTTTGGTAAAATAAGTAAAATATATCGACAATTCCTATCTTTTGTCCGAATTTATGGCGAGGAAACGGGAGACTCAATTAAATCATAATGAAGTTTTTACTCTTTTCATGAAAAAAATGCGTGAAAAAAAATCGAAATAAATTTGTGAGAGAAACAAAAAGATATACCTTTGCAACCGCAATTGAGAAACACAATTGAAGGATTCAGTAGCTCAGCCGGTAGAGCACAACACTTTTAATGTTGGGGTCCTGGGTTCGAGTCCCAGCTGGATCACGAAAAGAGACTAAATTGTTGATTTTTAGTCTCTTTTTTTTGTTGTAATACAGGTTTCGTGAGTGATACTTTTTTTGAAACACTATCAAATACTCGATAAAAATCTCACAAAAGGAACTATATTCCCCTCAACGCTTGCTTTTTCGAGTGCTGCCATGTATTCATCCCGCCTTTCCACCGGAATAATCAGCCAATCGTAACCACCCGAAGCCAACATGACATTCATTAAGAACCGCCCAATACGACCGTTTTCATCCATGAAGGGATGAATATAAGTAAACAGGAAATGACCTAATACGGCTCTTACACAAGCTTCCGGTTCTTCTTTGAGCAACTCAAATAAAGTGGTCATGGCGTCACGAAGTGCGCCCGGATTCAGAGGTATGTGCATCGAGTTACGAATATAGACCTGATGGGAACGATAACCGACAATATCAGACGGTTTGATAATGCCTGCCGTAACGCAGGGCATGAACATTTCGCTGTGCCATACCGATAAATCCCGTTCCGCCACATCCGCACTGTTACTACCTTTGAGAATATCAGATACGCTCTTTTTGACTTCCTGAAAAGCTTGCCAATAACCACGTGCGGCAAGAGCATTCTTTGAATCCATATCCTCTCCATCCGGCTTCCATGCACCGCTTTTTACTTTATTTATTAATTCATCGGTAACCCGATACCCCTCGATAGACAGGGAGTGATAAGCATCCAATTTGTATCGGGTTTCCATTCGCTCTAAAAATTCTTTGGCGGAAAGATTACTTTTAAGCCGGGTGAAATTAGCATTTACATCTTCTCTCATATTCTGCCACATCAAGCGCAAACGGACAGCGAATGGAGATTGCGACACATGAATTTCCATCACCTTTTCAAACGGGTCTTCTTCATAAATAGTATAACCCATACGCTTCATCGTTCCGGCAATTTCATCGGCTATGTCCATTCGCCCGATATTACGAAATGCACCAATCACTCTGCCTGCCCGCACTGTTTGCCCTGTATCTACCAATATCTTCAAAATATCCGAGCTATCATTAACCATTGCAAGGGCAGTCCTCATCGTTAGCGCATCATTGCGATACATGGTCGGCGTAGCTACAATAATAGCTTCCGCCAGTGTATAGAGGTTGAGATGATACGGATTGTTCGTATCAATCTTTGAGGGTAATGCTGCCCCTAAATTGAAAATAGAGGTCGGGGGAATTAACGGAACCATATAATCGTTGCCTTTAGGCGCTCTTATAAGAACTTGGTTAGGTATGGTGGTAGCACCTGTATATATCGACAATGATTGTTCGGCTGATAAACACCACTCCTTGCCGTAGCGTTCATTTGCATATCGGGTAATAAAATTCCAAAACGAAGCATACCATGCCGTACTGTCGCCCGGCATTGCTCTTGGGTCGGTAGCCACATACCAGCCCTTTATGATAGGTTTGAGAAAATGATTATCAACCAATCTTTTTATGTGTGTCCGGGATAAGTCACTACTTCTAATTATCGTAAAATCATTACCCTGTTGCACTTGTTTGAGCGCATCCAAGGAAGATGCTAATAGTTCTGCTATCGTTGCCATAGTCTTGATTCTTTTATGTATTACACGATTATTCTGTTTCTGTAAAACACGAACATGGTGATTTTGTATTACACGAATATTTTGCAAAAATAGTCAAATATACTTGGAAAACAAATAAATAGAAGTATAACAAAGTACAAAGACAGATTTAGGCTATAAAGTTTCTCTACAACAAAATAAAAAGTAGATGCAAGGATATATATGTATATATAGCTTGCATTTTGTGCCTAAGTTGAAAGATTAATAATCAAACACTTGTATAATTCAAAACGAATGCGGACTTTTGAACCCAAGATATATGGAGACAGACATCCGCCAAATGCGGATAGAAACCCTTAAAAAAGTCAGTATCCCAATCGTACCCCCTCTCACGGGGTGATGATAGATAATATATTGATATTTAGGATGGTGAACCGGATGGGTTAAAGACTCGGGCGGATCACCAGAAGCGATTACAAAAGTAGTCGCTTTTGCGTTGATAGGGATTGTTACAATGTTCAGTAAAAATGAGCATGAAACAGAAAGACATCCCATAGGATTTATTCAAGAAGAAGATGGCAAGAAATATTTAGGAAAAGATAACCTTTATCTCATGACAAATGAAACCGCCTCTAGGAGAAGAGGCGGTTTCCGGACTTAAAGCGAGAAGGAGTTAACAGATTCTCTCGCCGTTAAGTATCTTAAAAGAGGGGGCGCGGGTTCCCCCTCTGTTTTTGATCTAACTTTTGTAAACTATCAATTTCATTCATCAGATCAAGTTGTCCTAAGTTCAAATACCCCGCGCTCAAGTATTTAACCGATCAATCCTATTTTTAAAGAAAACAGCCGGGTGGGATTCAAACTACTAATGTGAGAAGATGAACGTGGCTCCCCTGTGCGTTTCCGGCTGCTTTCAAGTTTGCACCGGAATAAAAAATCCCGGTGCTATATTTTAGCAATCCGGGAGATTTATAAAATCGGACCGGGCTGCTCTTCGTAGCAGAGGTCTAGCAACAAACCTTAGGACACGAAAAGCAAGCCTCGACCCGACTATATATATTACTATACGTAATCAGGTTCGAAGGCGTTGCAATCACCGTGGTCCATATAGAAGTTGCTAGTTTCTGCTCACAGTGCATAATTGCACGCTATCAATAAAAACTGAACGTCTTGCGTTCTGTTATTGCAAAGATGATAAATAATTATCTCATAAACAAAAAAAACACTAAATTATTTTTCAAGTCTTGGCAAAATAGCGTGATCCTTGTTCATTACTTTATAATCACCGTGAAAGCTGAATCAATCGTGTAACCGTGATCTCTGTTTCCGACTTTCACGTCTATAATATACCGACCACTTGGAACAGTATGATTATACGGGAGTTCGATCACTCCTGTCGGTTTTATTGAAAATTGATTCATGATTTCCGGTTGTCCCCCGTTAATACCCCGTATCTGAAAGTAAATAGGTAATGTCCCTTCCACGCCGTCCATCTCGTTGGATTGCCACGGTATCTTGTGTTCGATTTGATACGCGTCCTCTTCCTCGTCCAATTTTGCTTTCACGACAAGCGAATCGGGCGAGTACATGGCATTAAAAGCACGCATGATATTGATATTAATTTCAATCGCAACATCACTATTTAACACCGAAGATAGCATTGCCACGCCTTGCTCGGTGAAAGCAAAAGGCATATAACGAGTACCACCCCTCGTGTTTGAGGACGCAAATTGCGACCTCAAAGAATTGTATTCTTCTCTCGTGAGTTCAAACATGAAATCGTGAGGGAATCTTTTCGTATTACGCCTAACGGCTTCCTTGAGACGTTTTGTTTCCGTCCCGTACATTTCTGCCAAATCGAGATCTAGCATCACCCTTTGCCCCGGATCTCGTGTATCTTGCTTTGTATTAACTGAAGGTTGTCCATGTTCATTGCTTGATGATTTCGCCTGTTAATTCTGCCCAATCCCCCAAGCAAAAATTATACAATAAAAAAGCGAGGATTGCAAATTCTATCTAAACAGAGGCATCGCCTTGTTGCAAACAGACAGCAATCCACGCTTGCCAAGCGTGAATTTCATGTCTAATCCTGCTACTTAAATTTGGCGATTTTCTATTGAAGATTAGAGTAAACTCACAATATTTTCATGCGGACTGTATTGTCCTGAAAAAAGTTTACTCAAAACCAGTAAACCTATTTCAGGAAAGTACAATTCCGACGAGATCAGATTTGGTTTACACAAAAAGACCGTTATGGGGCAACTGAACTTTATTCATTAGCAGAGTATAAAGTGCGCAACGATGCTTCGTTTGAAAAAGATTACTTATCCGGAAAGTATGGTGCAATTCCAATTGTTGGAGATTTAACCCGTTTGTTTAATACCCAAGAAAATTAAGCTATGACGGCTACTTTGCTAGTAGAAGAATTAAATAAATTTCTATAATATTAAAAACCTGTTTAAATTTCGTGTTGATACGATAAAAATATTGGGTGTCAGTTGTTCAAGAGACTGGTACAAGAGATCATCTAATGGTAAAGCCATATAAATTCACGTCCGTGATATTACTCTAATCCAACCCGGATAAAGAAGTAATTTAACCCAAATAATCTTGCTCCCTCAGAGATTATTCGATGCTTACCCGGAGCCTAGTCATTCCGTAATGTTTGAGCCACGAGGAAGCTTCGAATGATCTTCGAATAAGGGGGATTATTTCCCTAGGATTTCCGTGGGATTTCCCTTGTTTTTTATTATAAGATAGTTGTTCTCTGAACTAAGTTTGCTTGTAGGCTCCTTAACCTTTCCTGTATTCTCCATAGGGTGTTACCTTATAGTTCATTTAGACGAAGGAGCATTCATCCTGCATTCATCTTGCATTCACCTTCGATTAAATTGATTTTTTAATCGTTTTTGTTTGAATCTTCATGCCCTTATGAAGTATATTTGTTATACGGATAATTTTAGTCGGATGATAGTGGGGCATAGAGGTAGGGTAGGGAATCGGGAGACCAGTTGTAGCCTTCGTGCGTCAAGTTCGAGATTACCGGGTGGCGGGATATTTTGAAAATATAGGCGAATGTATAGAAGTATGAAAATTTATATTTAATTTCGATGGCGAAGAGACTGGGAGCATGGGGTATATGGTCCGGTCGGAAGAACAAAAAAGAGGCAAGAGTATGGACACTTTTTACGAGGAAGATATATTGGGAGAGGGATTTCAACGAGCGACAATCTCTTTGCGCGATGATTACGAGGGACGGGCGATAGCCACGCTTGTTCGCCGTTTGTCGGATAAGGGAAACGGTCGGTCGGTGCTTTATATTCACGGTTTTAATGACTATTTCTTCCAACGGGAAATGGCTTGCCGTTTTAACGAGCAGGGATTTCATTTTTACGCGCTGGATTTACGAAAATACGGGCGTTCGTGGTTGCCTCATCAGAAATTTAATGACATCCGGGATCTTCGGGCTTATTTTGAGGAGATTACATTCGCTTTGCAAATGATTCGGGAGGAGGGAAGCCGGACAACCGTTTTGTTTGGTCATTCCACGGGCGGGTTGATTGCCACGCTTTACGCTAAAGAAAACGGGGATAGTTCTCTTTTTGACGGCATCATGTTGAACAGTCCTTTCTTTGATTTTAATAAAAGTTGGTTTGTGAAGAAGTGTATCCCGTTTGTCGCATTGGTGGGTGGTTTTTTACCGGGGATAAAGATTGCCGGAGGATTCACGGAACAATATGGTAAATTCCTGCACCGGGAGAGTCGGGGAGAGTGGGAGTATAACTTGGCTTGGAAACCGCATGTTGCACCCCGGATTAATTTGGGATGGGTTCGGGCTATTCATAAAGCACAACGGGAGTTGAGGCAACCTTTTGAAGTACGAAAACCCGTGCTGGTTTTACATTCGGAGAGGTCTGTCTCGAATTTCTCGAATGAGGAACAAGTGCAGTCCCGCGATGCTATATTGAACGTAAGAGATATTCAGCAGGTGGCACGGAATATCCGGGGACAGGTGGAGATCGTGTCGGTCTTGGGTGGTCTGCACGATTTGGTTCTATCCTGCAAGGAGGTCCGGGGAAAGGTCTACCAGATCATGTTTGACTGGCTGGAGCGTCAGAATGGGACGAATGATCGTAATTGTTTAGGTTAAAGCACGTGGTAAGTTTTATGGTGTGATTAAAAAAAGAGTGGGTCCGCGACCTGATAGTGTGTGTATTTGGGTTATTGTTTTGAAGATTTCGCGGACCCGGTAGCTCTAGGGACCCTCACGGTCAGCTGTTTGCGAGCTTTTGTTTTTTAGTTAAACAAGGGATGTTCCCCCAGTTAACGAATTATGAAAAAAAAGAAATGGTTTTAATGAACCTGATTTTACTCGATGTCTGTTATTTCATTTGTTATTACTGTTTTATTAAACTGATGTAAAGGTACGGGATTTTTATTCATCCAAGTAACCTATATTTGTAGGTAAATGTTGGTCGGTTTACGTTAATAATAGATTGTTTCTATTTTTGTTCGTGTTGTTTGCAGGGAAGAATAGAGGAAAGAGAAAAAATGACTATTTTTAAAAGAAGGAACGGAGTGCTAATGTTGGATGTTTGAATAGGGAGAAAAACGGGGTAACCCGTGTCAAAAATAGTCGTATTATGTTTCTCGTGTTTCGATGATCTGGTGGTATTTTCCATACTTTTGACTTGAGTTCTTTATGAAAATAGTGTATAAGTATGAAAGATGTTTCACTGTATGAAAGTTTCCTGACGGAATTGCGAAAGAAAATCCCGCAAGGAGCTAAGTTGACAAATACCTTGGTCGATATGTTGTATATCGAGCGGGAGGCGGTTTATCGCCGATTGCGCGGAGAAGTCCCCTTCACGTTTGTGGAGGTTATGACTGTCGCCAAGGAGTTGGGAATTTCTCTGGATAATCTGACGGAGACGGACACGTGCAAGAGCCGTCCGTTCCAATTGAAATTGGTGGAGTACGCGAACCCGCTTGACGCGGATTTCCGGATGATGCAGGATTTCGTCGAGATATTCGCTTGCGCGGAGAATGAACCGGACTGGGAGGCCGGTTTCTCGACGAACACTCTTCCCAAGTCTTTTTGTTATTATTATCCCGGGATCACGCGTTTTTATTTGTTCAAGTGGTTGTATCAATATAGTAACGTGGATTCGGTGAAGCCTTTTCGGGAGATGGTGATTAGTGACCGCTTGGCCAAGATTCAACAGGATTTTTTACATGGGATGCGGTGTGTTAGATCTTCTTTTTATATTCTCGATCATTTGGTGTTTCACTATTTGGTGACGGATATGTTGTTTTTTGCCAGTATAAACCTGATCACGCCCGGGGAGTTGAAGGAGTTGCAGGAGGAGTTGATGTTACTGTTGGAGAAACTGGAGCGTTTTACGGCGAAAGGACGGCACGAGGACACGGGGAACGAGATGTATATCTATCTTTCTAATATTAATCTTGACACGAGTTATTGTTATGTGAGTAGTCAGAATTGTCATTTAAGTATGTTGAAGGCGTTCACGCTGAATGTAATATCATCTTTTGACTTGGAGACATTCAACCGGTTGAAAAGCTGGATGAACTCGTTGAAACGTTCGTCCACGCTGATCACGGTGAGCGGGGAGAAGGAACGGGTTCGTTTCTTTAATGACCAGCGCCAGTTGGTGTCGGACATGACGAACACGGTCTGAAAAAGTTTTTCGTGACCGTGTTCGTCCTTTATTACAATTTTATGATTTTTTCGTTTGTTCTTTTTAGGTGAAACCATGAAAAAAGGAAAAGAAGGAGTACGTAAAGATGCTCCGATGTCCAGTACACCGCTAAAGGGATCTCTCCGATTCGGTTGATGCAGGAAAGGTAAATAAGGTATATGGCGATCGTGATACATTGGTAGATAAATGCCGCACGGGTGGCTCCCGTGCCTGACACTGCATTACAGAACACGTGTGCGGGAAGGGAGAGTATGTAGTTTGACAACATGACGACAAAGGGCCAAAAGGCTAGTTGAACGAGTTGCCTGTCGGGGGTGTAAATACCCATGACCACGTGGGGAAATAACAGGGCGATCACGATTAACGGGATTCCAAGCAAGTAACCGAGGCGGATGATTTTTCGGCACAAGGGCATGATCTGGTTCCTTTCCCCGGCTCCCGCCAGATTACTGACGAGTGATCCCGTGGTGGTGGAGAAGGAACTTACGATGACGAAAAAGATCGTGGAGATGCTCCGAATGATATTGGCGATCGCCAGTTGCGTGGTACCGAGATGTTCGATGAGGATAAAGAAAAGGAACCAAGGGGTCACGCTGATAAAAGAGTGCATCATGCTCCAGACAGACAGGCGGAATAGTTGTCCCATGAGTCGTTGGTTGAAAATGGGGAAAAGGCCGTAATGCCGTTTGTCTATTTTGAAGCGGGTGTAGATCACCAGTACGAATAGCCCTCCGAGTTCGGAGATCGTGGATGCCATGGCTGCACCCGATATTCCTAAAGCCGGAATTTTTCCGGCACCGAAAATCAACAGGTAGTTTAGCAACACGTTCATGCTCGCTAGGGTGATGGCAGAAGCGGTAAGTACACGGGTTTTGGTGATACCCACGAAGAATGCCCGGAAAGCCAACATCGGGAAAGCGAAAAACAGACCGAAGGTCCGCCAGTCCAGATATTGTATGACAGCCTCGTATATCTCTGTCGAAGTCAACAGATGTTGCAGGATGAAGGGTGTGAAAACTTTGGAAAGAGTAACGAGCGAGATGGCGAGTGTGGTCAGGAAAAATAGTCCTTGAAAGAATACTTTTCCTGTTTCTGCGGGACGCCGTTCTCCATTCCGACGAGCAATCATCACTTGTAGGCCGAGGCTGAACCCGAAACCCAATATGTAGAGGGAGAGATAGTACATTCCCGCGATGGCGGAGGCTCCCAGTTCTGTTTCCCCGATATGCCCGAGGAATATGGCATCCGTGATATTTATTAATTGTTCGACTAACACGCTCATCATCACGGGATAGTTGATGAGCCAGATTTGTTTGCTTGTAAAATTCATGATTCAACTTGAATAGCACATATCAAGATTGTTCCACGTGAGTGGAATTACTTGTTATGCCCGGTAAATAAAAGGGTATAATAAACTCTGTTCCCGGAAACGTGTTCTGTTTCCGACAGGCGGGGCCTGCGATCGGAATGCTATACAAGGAGCGTAGCTATATGCAGAGTTGTGCTTTCATGTTGAATAATAAGGTTAATGCTGCAAACATACAAAAAAGATGTGAGATTCTTCTTTTTTGCAAAACTTTTGTATAAAGAATTAAGGGGGAGAGGGTACGTGTAACACTCTATTTGCAGTGACGTATAATGTAATATAGGATAGATATATGAAGTAATAAATTAGAAAGTTATGAAAGAACGTGAAGAAAAGAAGACGAGAGCGACGAGTGGGGACCGGCATGCCCGGAACATTCCTTCAAAACAGGATAAAAGTTGGGTTGGCGAGCATCAGATGCAACAAGAACAATTTGACAAGACCGAATTTAAAAAAAGGGAGGCTAAAAAGCATCCCGGAAGAAGGATATGTCACTGATTTAGTGCTTATTTTCGAGGGTAATATATTTTTATTACCCTCGTGTTATTTTTACGTGTAGGATTATTTGTTTATTAAAAATATTATCGTAGATTTGTCGTGATTTTGAGTTTTGATTTGATCGCTACAGAGCGTTTGCCTTCATCGTATTAAAATGTATCGTTAAGCAGACTTTTCTAGACAATATCCGACCTCAAGTATTTAAATTATTAATTTTAAAGTTTGTATTAATGAACATTTACATTTCAAATTTAAGTTACGACGTGAATGATAGTGACTTAAGAGAGTTATTCGAAGAGTACGGTGAAGTTTCTTCAGCAAAAGTTATCATGGATAGAGAAACCGGAAGATCAAGAGGTTTCGGATTCGTGGAAATGTCTGATGACACCCAAGGACAAAAAGCTATTGATGAATTGAATCAAGCTGAATATGACGGTAAAGTTATCAACGTGAACGTTGCCAAACCGAGAACCGATCGTCCGGCTGGTGGTCGCGGTGGTTTTAACCGTAACGGTGGCGGTCGTGATCGTCGCAGTAACGGTGGTGGTCGTAGTTTCGAGAAAAGATTCTAAGGTATCCTAGATATAGAGAAAAGGTGGTTTTTCAACCACCTTTTTTTATTCTGTAACCCGATCTGTAAAGAGGGTTGCTGTTGATGCATGAGAGAAGATGTAGGACGCCGGGTATACTCCCTGTTTATGAACGAGGTGTTCCATGATCTCCTGTTTGTCAGCTCCTACAACGGGAATTAATATCGTAGAACTTTTTAAAATCACGGTTCCTGTCATTGTGATGCGTTGTTGTCCCGTTTTCGGGTGGTGTGAAACCGCGTAAATTCGCTGGTCGGTTAGTAGATTCATTGAATCGTTGAAAATAGAGGCCACGTGTCCGTCAGTCCCGATACCTAGTATAGTACAGTCGAAACGGGGCATATTCGAGTAGCCGGGAAGTTCCCATTTCACCATTTCCGAATATCGTTCAGCTTCGATTTTGGGTTCTTGTTCTCCCCAAATGCGATGGATATGATTTTGAGGAATATCCATGGGCATGAAAAGGAGGCGTTCAGCATGCTTGAAATTGCTCTCGTCATCTTCCGGTGACACGCATCGTTCATCTACCCAGTAAAAGTGGAGAATATCCCAAGGAATGTCATTCCGGTATTCTTTTACCCATAGTTTGAAGAGTTGTTGCGCCGTAGAACCTCCGGACAGGGCGATATGAAAAGGTTTCGATTTGCTTTTTTTGATCACCGCTATCAAAGTCTCAGTCATTGAGCGTAGCGTTTCTTCGGTAGTTTTATATACTTCTATTTTCATGATTGTATGGATCTAATTCGTACCTGTTTATACGATGCAAGTTACGGTTTATTCATGATATAAACAAGAAAAAAAGTTAAAAACCCTTACTAATTTTAGATTTATGATTTTAGAGTTCAACCGCACGAGACAAGCGCTTATTCTGTGATTTCGTGATTGCCGATTAGGTGGTTATAGAATCGCAGAATCATTCAATCGGCAATCACGTAATCTTTTAATCTAAAATCTATAAGTTTGTAACTCGCTGCTGGCGAATGTTTCTCACTGATTTATTGAATCTACGAATGAAGAGGGTGGCAGCAAACATGAGGCCGCCACAGAATCCGGAGAGTAGGCCGGGAGCCCCGAAGTCGAGCAAGATGCCGGCAATATATGCTAGCGGTACGGCGACAAATAGATAGGATACGAGGGCATAGATCATGGGACGCTGCACATCGGTGATACCTCGCAAGGCTCCGAGTGCAGTTACCTGTAATCCGTCGAAGATTTCAAACACGGCGACCACGAAGAATAGGTTGCGAGCTACTTTTATCACCTCGGGATCAGGGGTGAAAATGGACGCGATGGGGGTCCCGAAAAAGGCGTAGATCACGGCTGCTCCGGCCATGAAAATAACGGCAAGGCGGAGAGAAGCATGGGCGTAACGACGCATTTTCCCGATATTTCCTCGCCCGAATTCATGACTGACAAGTATGGTTGAGGCTCCGGCGATTCCGCTGGAGATCATGAATGTAAGGGAAATCATGGACATGACAATTTGATTTGCCGCGAGGGCAATGGTGCCTAACCATCCCATCATGACTGTGATGAGGCTGAGGGATAGAAATTCCACGACCATTTGTCCGGCTATGGGGTAGCCAACTTGTAATAGTTGTTTGATTTTTCGACGGCTCGTGTTGCTAAATTGAAAAAAACGAAATACGGGGCTATATATTTGGGAACGATGGATGTAGAGAAAAAAAGCAACAGGCATCATCAGGCGGGAGATTAATGTCGCTAGTCCCGCACCCGCTACCCCAAGGAATGGCGCACCGAATTTACCATATATAAATATGTAGTTCAGGAAAATATTCATCAAATTGCATGAAATCGTGATCACCATGGCTACCTTCGTGTTTCCAATTCCTTCCATGTATTGTTTGAATGTCATGAACAGAATGAACGGGATGACCGAGAATGAGGTCAGGATATAATATCCTTTGCATAATTCTACAACTTCCACGGGTTGTCCCATCATGGAAAGGTAGGGCATGAGCATGAACAAGAAAAGGGTGAGTACGAGTGACACGGTTGTGTTCAGTAGAAGTGAATTTTGGAAAAATCCGGCTATACGTTCTTTATCATCAAGCGCATGAGCTTGGCCCACAAGTGGGGTTAGGCCGGTGGCAATCCCCATGCCGACAACCATCGTGTTCATGATAATTGCTCCCGCTAATGACACGGCTGCCAATTCTGGGGCACCAAGTTGTCCTACCATGATGTTATCTGCCATTTGTACGATCGCCTGACCGGCTAATGATAGCATGATCGGGAAGGCGATGTTGATGTTCTGTTTGTAATACAGTGAGTTAATTCTCATGACTTGAATTTTAAAAACGGGGACAAAGATGTACATTTATTGTCACAAATAAAAATGTTGAAATCTTTTTGCGGGAATGAAACTAAGTTAATCATCGTTTCCGTATAATGAATAAATGAAACGCAAAAATTTGAGAAATTTAACTATATATTAAGTCAAAAAATTGCGAGAATTGGAAAATATGTGTATTTTTGGTATTGTAAATAGAGAGAAATGAAAGGATTGATATTTCGATATTTTTCGTTGTTACTCCTCTTTTTGATCATCGGGGTAAATCTCTTTGGAAGTGAAAATTCCAAGGGGAATATTCCTATTTCTGATAAGGAGAACATAGAAAAAGCGTCGGAAGAATTCCAAGTTTCCACTACCCCGTTTGATCAGCATGGAGTTTTTGAACGAACTTTAGAGTTTTCAAGCCGGCAGATTGTTAATAATGGAAGTCGGGAACAATTCTCCCTCTCGTTCTATCGAAAAACAGAACTTGCGTCACGTAGAAGTGAATTCCGGATGATGGCAGAAAAGACTTACGGGTATTTTTCCGATTTGTTGGGACTTCGACATCTTCAAGGTTTCTACGTGTTCGATTTGTGTAAAATCATTATTTAGTTATTCCTAGGTCCGTTTTGTCCAGTGTCACGAATGGTGATACCGGTGAGTTGTACTCGCTCATTGAAAGCGTGTTTTGATATGACATGCTGGTATAGAGGTGACTAATGTAATTATGGTATCTTTCTTCGGATACGGACGGACGAATTATATCCTTATTTTTCAGTGTATTATAAAATTGAATTTATTCATAAACGAATAATAATAGTAGACCTATGGAGAATAGTAAAGAAGATGCCAAGGGTTTTACCAACTCGGCATTATTTCAAACATTGTACCCGATCGTGATCATGTTAGTCATATTTGGTTTGGTTTTCTTGGCATTATACGTGGCATTATAATATTAAAGCGTTTAAAATATAAAAAATACTCCTATGAAAAAGACTGCAACAAAACAAGGAACAAGAAGAAGTTTAGGTATTTCTGCATTTCCGATAATCATTCTGTGTTTTATACTGGCAATGGTTATTTATCATTTCGTGTATGGTAATCCGGCTAATTTTATTAATAATGACCCGAACAATCATCCTATTCAGGGAAATTTACTAGGTACGATTTATAAAGGAGGGATCATCGTTCCGGTTATCCAGACTTTGTTATTTACGGTATTGACTTTAAGCGTGGAGCGGTTGATTGCCTTAAAAAGAGCAAAAGGGAAGAAGAATTTGCAACAATTCGTGACGAAGGTGAAGAGTGATCTTGAGGAGGGGAATATTGAGGCTGTTCGCCAAGCTTGTGACGAACAGAAAGGAACCGTGGCAAACGTGATTAAATCATCGCTTTCTACTTATTCACAGGTGTCAGCTTGTGACACGTTGTCGAAAGAAGAGAAACAGTTGGCAGTACGGAAAGATCTGGAAGAGGCTACCATGCTTGAGTTGCCGACGATGGAACAGAATCTGGGGGTAATAGCCACGATCACTACTTTAGGGACTTTGATGGGATTGCTCGGAACTGTAATCGGGATGATCAAGTCTTTCGCTGCATTATCTTCTGCCGGGGGAACGGATTCTATTGCCCTTTCTACCGGTATTTCGGAGGCGCTTGTGAACACGGCTTTCGGTATTGCAACCGGGGCGTGTGCTGTAATTGCTTACAATTTTTTCACCAGTAAGATAGACGGGATCACGCATAGTATTGACGAGATCGGGGCTTACTTGGTACAGAGTTTCACGATTAAACAACGCTAGTATACACTTGTTAATATATACGTTATGAGTCAGAAAATTAAAAAGAAATCAACGTTTATCGACATGACGGCCATGAGCGACGTGACGGTACTGTTGTTGACGTTTTTCATGCTGACTTCCACGTTTATCCAGAAAGAACCGGTGCAGGTGAACCCGCCGCAGTCGGTTTCCGAGATCAAGATTCCCGAATCAAATATCGTCTCTATTTTAGTCGAGCCAACGGGAAAGGTGTTCATGGGACTGGATAAACCACAGGATCGTATCGAGGTGTTGAAAAAGATGGGGGAGAGTTATCAGATTGAATTTTCGGATCAGGAATTGAAAAAATTCAGTCTGTGTAATTCATTCGGGGTGCCTATTCAGGGGATGAAACAATTCTTGGCATTATCGTCGGAAGAACAGGATAAAGTGATCATGAATTATGGAATTCCTTGTGATAGCACGAATAACCAGTTTAAATCGTGGATGCAATTTGCCCGGGAGGTGAACAAGGACTTGGTGATCGCTATCAAGGCGGATCAGAAAACTCCTTACCCGTTGATTAAGGATATTATGGCAACGTTGCAGGATCTGCGAGAGAATCGTTATAACTTGATTACCTCGTTGCGTAATATGCCGGAGGTATGATGGGACTTTATAACTTGTAATTTATTTATTATGGCAGAAATACAACAAAAGGATAGCGGGGAACGCAAGAAAGGGAAACAGAAGAAATTCAGTATCCGGGTGGATTTTACGCCTATGGTGGATATGAATATGTTGTTGATTACTTTCTTCATGCTCTGCACGTCCATGAGTAAACCCCAGACAATGGAAATCAGTATGCCGAGGAAAGATTTGTTGAATGAGCAGGAGCAAAACAAGGTGAAGGCTTCCAAGGCAATGACTATTTTATTGGGTAAGGAGGGGAGAGTGTACTATTATATGGGAGAGCCGGACTACGAGAATCCCGATATGGTGCAAGAAACTGATTTTTCCCCGAACGGTTTGCGTGCAATCCTGTTAGGACGTAATCAGGTGGTGATGCAGAAGATCCGGGAATTGAAACAAAAGAAAGCAAACTTGGAGATCTCGAACGAGGAATATCTGAAAGAGGCTGCCGAGATCAGAAAAGATAAGGATTCTCCCGTTATATTGATCAAGGCTACCGATTTTGCGAATTACAAAAATTTGATTGATGTTCTTGATGAGATGCAGATATGTAATATCGGACGGTACGCGATCATGGATATAACTCCGGGGGATTTGCGATTGTTACAGGATAAGACACACGACGGGTATGCTGATGATTTGAAAGAAGTCATCGAGTACCGGGAGTTAAAACAATAAGACCATGGCAAAGGATATAAATGTAAATTCGGTAGAGTGGTGTGATCTGATATTCGAAGGAAAGAATAAGGATTATGGGGCTTACGAGTTGCGTAAACACTCACCCCGGCGTCACTTGACGGCCTATGTCGTGATTATAGGTTGTGTGGTTCTGGCAATGGTTCTTCCGGCTTTTGTTCGTTTTCTGACACCCGTTAAGGCGCAGGAAAAGATGGTTACGGTGACGGAATTGTCTGATTTGAAGATGGATTTGCCGGAGGTGAAGGAAGAGAACAAGATCGTGGCGGTGAATGTTCCGCCGCCACCGACGTTGAAGACAACGATTAAGTTCACGGCTCCCGTGATTAAGAAAGATGAAGAGGTTCGTGAGGAAGACGAGATTAAAACACAGGATGAGGTGAATCAGGCAAAAGCGGCGATTTCCGTGGCGGATGTGAAGGGTAATGACGAGGAAAACGGTAAGGATATTGCTGATCTGGAAGACCATAAATTGATCGTGGCAAGTGAAGATGAGGTCTTTCAAGTGGTGGAACAAGCTCCCGAATATCCGGGGGGTATGGCTGCCTTGATGAAATGGATCGGTAAAGAGATCAAGTATCCTTCTATTGCCCAAGAAATGAATATAGAGGGAAGAGTAATCGTACAATTCGTGATCGGACGGGACGGGTCGGTACGTGATGTACAAGTGTTGCGTACGGTCGACCCGACGCTGGATAAAGAAGCCGTTCGCGTGGTAAAGGCCATGCGTAAATGGATTCCCGGAAGACAGCGGGGTGAACCGGTTTCCGTGCGGTTCACTTTACCGATCACGTTTAAATTACAACAATAAAAGAAATGATTCTGTGATTTAGTGATTGCCGATTAGGTGATTAAAAGAAAGCGTTGGACAGCGAGTGAAAATTACTAAATCTAAAATCGTAAATCAAAAATTAGAAAGGTTATGAATATTCGAATCGGCTTTTGGCTGTTATGCCTGATCTCCCTTGTGGCTTGTAAAGGGAAAACTTCAGGAGTACAAGATACCTTGTTTAGCGGGGTAATTCGAGTTGCAGTCGACGAAACGCTGTCTCCCTTGGCCGAGGATGAGATTGCAGTTTTTGAAGCGCAATATAATCAGACAGGTATCGTCCCGATATATACGAGTGAAGTGGATGCAATAACCCTGTTGTTACGCGACAGCGTGCGCTGGGTGTTGGCCACACGCCCTTTATCGGGGGACGAATTAGAGTCATTCCACAGCAATAAGTTTTTTCCGGAGTCCATCAAGATAGCTACTGATGGTGTTGCTTTGATTGTAAACAGGCAAAATGCCGATTCGATATTTAATGTGAGTACTTTAAAGAAAATATTTTCCGGAGAGATAACACGTTGGAACCAATTGTCGGCGGATTCGAAATTGGGTGAAATACAAGTTGTGTTTGACCACCGGAATTCCAGCACAGTACGTTACGTGCTGGATTCAATATGCGGGTGGGGTAACTTGTCTGATCGATGTCATGCCGCCGGAACGAATCGGGATGTCATCGAGTATGTTACTCGAACTCCCGGTGCTATGGGGGTAATCGGGGTCAATTGGATTAGTGACGAACAGGATTCTTTATGCCGGGATTTTCGAAAAGAGATACAGGTGGCACGGATCAGTCGTGCGGAGTTACCTACTTACGGGAATAGTTACCAGCCTTACCAGTATTACCTCTACACGGGGCAATATCCATTGTCTCGTGATATATATATTTTACTGAATGATCCCCGGAGCGCACTCCCAACCGGGTTAACCTCCTTTTTTGCAGGAGCAAGAGGACAGCGAATCATTTTGAAAGCCGGATTGTTACCTGCCACGATGCCCGTGAATATCGTGAACGTGAGGGACCAACTTTAACGAATAATTTTAAGATCATGAAAACGAAATTAATTATATGCGGATTATTTTGCTTGCTGGCAGCGAGGAGCGTGAAGGCAGCAGACAATAAGGTCGGAATAGATCTTTATGAATCGGGAATGATCGGGGCTGCCAAGGCTTTTTTCCTCGATAATTTGAAGCAACAACGAGAGGGAGTTTTGCAAGCAGAAACCTGTTACTATCTGGGGGAATGTTATCTGGTGTCGGGGCTTCGTGATTCTGCCGGGGTATACTACCAGAAAGGAATAGAGTTTATGCCTGACTATTCTTACAACCGGATCGGGTTAGTTGGGTTGAAATTGGGGAAAGATGTAGACGCTGAAGAGTTGTTCAAAGAGGTGCTTACAAGTAAAAAAGACAAGAAAGATGCCGGCGTGCAGTTGGCAATAGCCAGAGCATATTTGTATGCAGGTAATATGACAAAAGCAATGGAACACGTGAATCAGGCGAGAGAGTTGGATGCTAAAAGTGGGTTGCCGTACTTGGTGGAAGGAGATATTCTGGCAGCACAAGGGAAAGTCGGGGAGGCTTGTGCCAAATACGAAACGGCCGCTTATTTTAGTCCGGATTGTGTGGGTGCATATTTAAAACAGGCTCGCTTGTACATGTCGGCCAATCGTTCCTTATCATTGGAAAAGTTGGATAAGGCCCGGGAAAAATCCCCGGAATTTTGTGGTATTTATTGTATATTAGGGGAACTGTATGAAATGACCGGAGATAGTAAGGCTGCAGCTGATAATTATTCTAAATTTATTCAGTCGGGATACTATGACCAGAATAATTTGTTGCGATATGCCGGCATACTGTATTTCGATAAACAGTATGATAAGATGTTACCTATACTTCAGTCCGTGTTGAGAGAAAAGCCGGAAGATTTGGTGGCTAAACGTTTATATGCTTATTGTCTTTCTAAACGGGAGAATGGGGAAAAATGTCTGGAGGCTATAAAGCATTTTATAGAATCTACTCCCGAAGAGAGTCAGATTTGTCAGGATTATCTTTGTTACGCGGAACAGTTGACCGTGAAAAAAGAGTATAACGAGGCAATTACTTATTATAAAAAGGCGTTGAATGCGGATGGTAAACGTCAGGAGTTATTGAAAGATATTGCGGATCTTTTCGTGAAAAATAGAGAATTGGATTCGGCCGTGGTTTATTATCAGCAATATTTTGATTTCGTGGAGGAACCGGCCGCGGAAGATTTGTTGAAACTGGGGAAATGTTACTATAATCTGGCTTGTCAGGATTCAGTTCCAGAATTGCAAAAGGAAGAGCTGATAAAAGCAGATACTTTATTCAAAGAGTTAAGTATTCAAGTTCCTAATAGTTACGTGAGTTATTTTTGGCGGGCTCGGGTAAATTCCATGCTTGATCCGGAAACAACGAAGGGGTTGGCAAAACCATATTACGAGAAAGTAATAGAAATAGGATCAGTACAACCGGAACGTTATAAACGGGAACTGATAGAAAGTTATAAATACTTGGGGTATTATCATTACGTGATTGCTGATGCTATTACCACAAAAAATAATGGGAATCCTGATCCGGCAAAAGAAGAATACGGGGAAGCAAAGTCATTTTTCTCTAAAGTATTAACGTTGGATGCCAAGGATGAGGTGGCCTTGAAAGCTCTTGAGAGTATTAAGCTGTGAATCGGTAAAAGCGTGTCGATTGTGGGGATGTTCTTGTATTAGGATATCCCCAATTTTAATAAAATGAAAATTTAGTATTCGTAAAAGATTAAGTTTTGGTACGGAAATTGCTTTACAAGGGGAGAGTTGTTTATTGAATATTTAAATAGATTGAATTATGAAGTGGATTTTGCGGGCGATACCAATTTTACTTTTGATGGTTTGTTTTGGAGGGCAAGCTATGCCGGAGGACATGCCAAGAGAAAGAAGAATGGAGATCACCGGGGAATCGATGAATAGTTCAGAGATTACAGCTACTTTTTCGGCAATTGATCTGACGGACGTGTATGATTTTCTGGAGAAGTCATTTATGTTGACGGATATTGTGGATTTACCCGAGGATGTAGAAATTCAAAAAGACAAACGAGTGAGTTCTGCGAAAGAGATTCTCAAACAAGGTATCGAGGGAAAGAATAGTCATGACGCGTGGCGTGATGAAATCTTTGATTACTTGTCTATGAAACATATCCAGGGATTTTATATTTACTGGATGAACAAGATGATTATTTAATTTGTAATAATCATATAAACGTATACTGGGAATCTAGTACATAGCTTGAATATAATAAGGCTGGGAAGAAACTATTCTGAGTGAATATACGTTAAAGTTATAAGTTGGTATTTAAAGAACGTTTAAATCATATATTATGACACAGAAAGTCGGATACGTGACACAAGTGATTGGTCCTGTTGTGGACGTCATTTTTGAAGGTGGAGGGGTTGACTTACCTCCTATTTACGAGGCTCTGGAGATTGAGAGGGAGAATGGATCGAAGTTGATTGTCGAGGTGGAACAACACGTGGGAGAAGATACCGTGCGTTGTGTAGCAATGGATACCACCGACGGTTTATATCGCGGTATGAAGGTTTTGGATTTAGGACGGACCTTGACGATGCCTATGGGGGACCAGATTAAGGGACGTTTGTTGAACGTGACAGGTGATGCTATTGACTATCTGGCCCCATTGGATTACAAAGAAACGAGTTCTATACATCGAGAGGCACCGAAATTTGAAGATTTGTCTATCAAGGAGGAATTGCTGCTTACGGGAATAAAGGTGATCGATCTGTTGGAACCTTATTCTAAAGGTGGAAAGATCGGTCTGTTCGGGGGTGCCGGAGTTGGTAAAACAGTGTTAATCATGGAAATGATTAATAATATTGCCAAAGGACATAATGGATATTCCGTGTTTGCCGGAGTCGGAGAACGTACCCGGGAAGGGAACGATTTGTTGCGGGAGATGATAGAATCGGGGGTTATCAACTATGGTGACAAGTTCAAGGAGGAGATGGCAAAGGGGAAGTGGGATTTGGAGAGCGTGGACATGGAGAAGGTGAACCAGTCGCAGGCAACATTGGTTTTCGGACAGATGAATGAACCTCCCGGGGCTCGTCTACGAGTGGCTTTGTCCGGGTTGACGGTTGCGGAAATGTTTAGGGATTCGAATGCTGGAGGAAAAGAAATTTTGTTCTTTATTGATAATATTTTCCGTTTCACGCAAGCCGGGTCGGAGGTATCGGCCCTGTTGGGACGTATGCCGTCAGCAGTAGGTTATCAACCGACATTGGCATCGGAGATGGGTAAGTTACAAGAACGTATCACTTCCACGAAGAATGGCTCAATTACTTCTATCCAGGCCATTTATGTTCCGGCTGACGACTTGACAGACCCGGCACCGGCCACGACATTCAGTTTCTTGGACGCCACGACGGTGTTGAGTCGTAAGATTACCGAATTGGGTATTTATCCGGCGGTAGATCCATTGGAATCTTCTTCGCGTATTCTTGATCCGGCAATTGTTGGAGAAGAACATTATCAAACCGCACAAAGAGTGGTCGAATTATTGCAGCATTACAACGAGTTGCAGGATATTATTGCAATTTTGGGGGTTGATGAATTATCTGATTCGGATAAAATCGTGGTGGCACGGGCTCGTCGGGCGCAACGTTTCTTATCGCAACCTTTCCACGTGGCTGAACAATTCACCGGAATTCCCGGGGTTATGGTTCCGTTGGAAGAAACGATTCGAGGTTTCAAGATGATTCTCGATGGGGATATGGATGAATATCCGGAGCAGGCATTTATGAATACCGGAACCATTGATGATGTGATAAAGAAAGGGAAAGAGATGATTGAACAAGCGAAGAAAAGAAATTAGAGAATGTAAAATTTAGAGTTTAGAATGAAAAAGATTCCGTGATTGCCGATTCGATGATTAAAATCACTTAATCGAAAATCATTAAATCACTTAATCGATAGGATCTAAAATCTAAAGTTTAAAATCTAAAATAACTAAGGTCATGATTTTAAGAATAGTATCTCCGGAAAGAGTGATTTATAAAGGTGAGGTGCAAATGGTGAAATTGCCTGGTACGGTGGGTCAGTTTACCGTGTTGGAAAATCATGCACCGTTAGTATCTACGTTGACTCCGGGAGAAATTGTCTATAAAGGGTCAGAAGAGGAAAAGAGTGTACAGATTCGCGGGGGAGTTGTGGAAGTTCGGGACAATAATGTGGTGGTTTGTATAAATTAATGCACCTATGAAGAATGATTTGAAATATATATTGTTGACACTTGTTCTGTTGGTCGGAACGCTAACTGCGGGTGCGGTTAGAGTGGCCGCAACGGGTGTTAGCGGGGAAGAATCGCAACAGGTCGAGGACGAGCTTGCCGTACGGGTGGATTCCGTGATGCAGCAGGAGGAACGGGAGGATAAGGCTTTTGACCCTAAAAAGACTATTTTCGAGCATTTGGGGGACGAGTATGGATGGACGATTATCGGAAAGGTAACCATACCTCTGCCCGTGATTGTTCGGGATAATGGTGGGAAATGGTATTTTTTCAGTTCTTCACGTTTAGCAGACGGGAAAACATATAAAGGATTTCATATTGCCGGGGAAGGAGCTTATGAAGGGAAGATCGTGGGGGTAGATGCTGCCGGAAACGAATATCGTCCTTATGATTTTTCTATCACCAAAAACGCTTTTTCCGTGATGATTAGCGGGCTGATCACGATGTTGATCGTGTTCTCGTTAGTTCGATTTTATAAAAGGAAAAAGTTTAAGGCCCCGCGTAAGGGAATGGGTGGTCTGGAAATGATTGTCGAAATGTTATATAAAGAGGTTATTGTCAGTGTGCTGGGAACGGAATCTAAGCGATATGCACCCTATCTGTTGACTTTGTTCTTTTTTATATTCGTATCCAATATGATGGGGTTGATAGCTGTATTCCCGGGAGGGGCGAACGTGATGGGAAATATGTCAATCACGCTGGTCTTGGCATTATGTACTTTCGTGGTGATTAATGTTTCAGGGACGAAAGAGTACTGGAAAGAGATATTTTGGCCGGATGTGCCTATGGGATTGAAATGTCCGGTACCCTTATTGCCTGTTATTGAGATATTCGGAGTGTTCACGAAACCGGTGGCTTTGATGATTCGTCTTTTCGCTAACATGTTGGGAGGACACTTGATTGTGTTGGTGTTGATTTCGTTGATCTTTCTGTTTAGCGTGATGGGACAGGTGGTATTGGGCGTTACAACGGTATTTTCAGTATTGTTTGCCGTGTTTATGAACTTGATTCACGTGTTGATCGGGTTTATTCAAGCATACGTGTTTATGTTGCTTTCAACAATCTTTATCGGGTTGGCGAGAGTGAGGAAAGTTAAAAGCTAAAAACTTAAATCTAAAAGTTTGAATTTAAAATCTAAAATCATTAAATCTAAAATTAATAAATAAGGTTATGGAAAGTTTGATTTTATTGGAAGTAGCAGCAGCCGGGTTAAGTCTGGCTAAGATAGGTGCATGTGTTGGAGCTGGTTTGGCAGCTATTGCTGCAGGTATTGGTATCGGTAAGATCGGTTCTTCGGCGATGGATGCTATTGCCCGTCAGCCGGAAGAGACTAACAATATCAGAACCAATATGATCGTGATTGCGGCTTTGATCGAGGGTGTTGCTCTTTTCGCAATTATCGTTTGTTTATTAGCATTGTTTGTATAAAAAGAAGCTATGTCATTATTTACACCGGAATTCGGATTAGTGTTTTGGATGCTGGTTGTCTTTTTGATTCTTTTCGGCATTCTGGCAAAATACGCCTGGCCGGCTATTGTCCGGATGATGGACGAGCGGGCTGATTTTATTGATAAAGGCGTAGAGTATGCCCGGGAGGCTAAAAGAGATCGAGAAAAGGCACAAGAGGATGCCAAAGATTTGCTGACGGAAGCCCGTAAGCAACAATTAGAGGTATTGCAGCAGACAGAACGGCTGAAACGGGAGATGATAGCGGAAGCCCGAAAAGCGGCAGAAAATGAGGCAAAACAAGTGAGGGAGGCTGCCAATTTGTCGATAGAGCAGGCAAAACGGGAAGCAGAATTACAATTGCGTAAACAAGTGGCATCCTTGTCTTTGCAGGTTGCAGAGAAAGTGATGCGTAAAGACTTGGCTACCGATAAGAACCAAATGGAACTGATCGGTAAGTTGTTGAACGAGCTTGAAAATAAAGAGTAAAGGAGGAGAGTATGGACGAAGGATTGATTGCTCGAAGGTATGCAAAGGCCGTGTTTCGATACGCGCAGGAGTTAAATGCTGCTGATGCAGTGTATGAGAAGATGAAATTATTCGAGAAAAATTATATCGCTCATCCCGACTTGCAGAAAGCTTTGTTAAATCCGTTGTTATCACCCGAGGATAAGGAAATGCTGCTCTCCACGGCTATCGGAATCGAACCGGGAGAGGCGTACATCAAGGGTATTCGTTTGTTGATAAGAAACCACCGGGAAATGTATGTCAGGTCAATTTGCCTGATGTTTCAGAAGATTTACCGGGCTGCAAACGGGATTATCCGGGTGAAGATCATCACGGCGATGGAGTTGTCGGACGAGACGATGGATAAGATCAAAGAGTTCGTGCGGCGTCATACTGATAAGACAATAGAGTTTGTCCATAAGGTTGATCCCTCGATTATCGGAGGTTTTATATTACAGATCGGGTCCCGACAACTAGATGCCTCGCTGATGAAAGAGCTGAAGGAGATGAGTCTCCAGTTTGGATTTTTAGATTATAAATGAATCCTTCGGGAGGATGACAAGAAGAAGGTGTTAGCCTTGTGAGGCTGAAATTTAAAATCTAAAATCATTAAATCTAAAATTATTTAGGGTTATGTTGAAAGCGAATGAAATATCAGATATTTTAGAAATGCAACTCAAGGAGGTCGATACGAAGATGGCTTTCGAAGAGGTGGGAACCGTGATGGAGGTTGGTGACGGGGTGGCCCACGTGTTCGGGCTGGATAATGTGCAGGCTAACGAGTTGCTGGAATTTGAGAACGGGGTTCGTGGGGTTGCCATGAACTTGGAGGAAGATAATGTGGGAGTGATTCTGATGAATGCCGGTGATCGGGTGAAGGAAAATTACACGGTGAAACGTACGGGAAGTATTGCCTCCGTGAAGGTGGGAGAGGGATTGCTCGGACGGGTTGTCAACACGCTGGGTGAACCTATCGACGGAGCCGGACCTATAGAAGGGGAATTGATACAGTTACCGTTGGAACGTAAGGCTCCGGGGGTAATCTATCGTCAGCCGGTGAAAGAACCGTTACAGACAGGGATCAAGGCGATTGATTCCATGGTGCCGATCGGACGGGGACAGCGGGAGCTGATCATCGGAGACCGTCAGACCGGAAAGACATCTATTGCCGTGGATACGATCTTGAACCAGAAAAGAAATTTCGATAACGGTGATCCGATTTATTGTATTTACGTGGCTATCGGTCAGAAAGCATCATCTGTAGCCATGTTGGTGAACACGTTGCAGGAGAGAGGTGCGATGCAGTACACGGTCGTTGTTGCGGCAAACGCATCCGATTCGGCAGCTATGCGTTACTATGCGCCTTTTGCGGGAGCGACGATCGGAGAGTATTTTCGAGACAGTGGTCGTCACGCATTAGTTGTGTATGATGACCTTTCCAAACAGGCTGTTGCTTATCGTGAGATTTCTTTGATTTTGCGTCGTCCTTCCGGGCGTGAGGCTTATCCGGGAGATATATTCTATTTACATTCTCGTTTGTTGGAACGGGCAGCGCGAATTATATCCAGTGATGAGATGGCACAGACGATGAATGATTTGCCGGATGTGTTGAAATCCACAGCCAAAGGAGGTGGTTCATTAACCGCATTGCCGATTATCGAGACTCAGGCAGAAGACGTGTCGGCGTATATTCCGACAAACGTTATTTCTATCACGGACGGGCAGATTTTCCTTGAGGCCGGATTGTTCAACGAAGGGGTACGTCCCGCAATTAACGTGGGAATCTCGGTATCCCGTGTCGGTGGTAATGCCCAAGTGAAAGCTATGAAGAAGATTGCCGGAACATTAAAGATCGATCAGGCCCAGTACCGGGAATTGGAGGCCTTCTCTAAGTTTGGAGGAGACATGGATTCTGTGACGGAGATGGTGATCGATAAAGGGCGTAAGAATGCTCAGTTATTGATTCAGCCCCAGCATGCACCGATGCCCGTGGAGGAGGAGATTGCCGTGATTTATTGCGGTACACAAGGGTTGTTGCGTAACGTGGAGTTGAAGCATGTAGCCGAGTTTGAGAAGATGTTCTTGGAAATATTGCGATCCAAATACCAAAAAGAGATTTTGGAGCCATTGCGGGAGGGGGTTCTGGATGAAAATGTATCTAAATTATTAGAAGAAGTGGCCACGGAAGTGGGGCAGACTTTTAATTAGTTCATAAAGTAAAAATTATGGCATCAACACGTGAATTGAAAGGAAGGATAAATTCGGTACATTCTTCTCAAAAGATAACCGGAGCCATGAAGATGATCTCTTCTGCCCGGTTGAGGAAGTCTGAGAATGCATTGAATCATGCCCGTCCTTACATGGAACAGTTGCAAAATATACTGGATCATATTGCAAGTGAAATTAATGATTATCAGTCTCCGTTGAGTCAGGATCGTCAGGTTCAACGGGTCGCAATTGTTATTTTTGCTGCCAATGAAGGTTTATGTGGCGCTTTTAACCTGCTATTATACAAGAAATTATTGGAGACATTACAAGAGTATGATGGTAAGGTTAAATCGCCTGTTTTCGTTTATTCCGTGGGGAGAAAGCTCGTGAACGATATAAAACGGACGAGGGGGGTGGAGGTTATGCCGATCCCCGATCTTTTCGAAAAAAAACAATATGCAGAAGGAGCAACGGCATTGGCAGATGAATTAATTCGTCGTTTTTTGGAGAAGGATGTGGATCGGGTCGAAGTTATTTATGCTCATTATAAGAGTATGGGAACACAGATCATTAGTCGGGAGCAGTTACTTCCGTGGGTACCTCAGGAAACGAAAGCTCTTTCAGATAAAGAACGAAATAAAGTATATATTTACGAGCCGGATTGCGAAGAGATATTGGAGACGATTTATCCGTTGGTTATCCATTCCACAATGTATCGGTACCTACTGGAAAATCAGACTTCAGAACAGGCCTCTCGCATCTTATCTATGCAAATGGCAAATGATAATGCTATTAAGTTGTTGAAAAACTTGCAGTTGGAATACAATAAGTTGAGACAACAGAATATTACGGCCGAGTTGATGGATATTGTGGGTGGGTCGATAGAGTGATTTATGATATAATAGTTTAATTTATGGTTATAACGCTGATTATTTTAGCATTATCTGCTTTCTTTTTTGTAAATGGAAAAATTCGGTCTGATGTAGTTGCACTTTGTGCGTTGGTACTTTTGATACTATGTGGTATATTAACCCCGGAGGAGGCACTTTCAGGGTTCTCTAATTCCATCGTGATTATGATGGTGGGGTTGTTCGTGGTGGGGGGTGCCATATTTCAAACCGGATTGGCTAAAATGATCAGTAGTAAAATACTTCAACTGGCAGGTAAGAGCGAGTTGAAGCTTTTTATTTTAATCATGTTGGTTACTTCTGCTATCGGGGCGTTTGTGAGTAACACGGGAACCGTGGCTCTGATGTTACCGATTGTGGTCAGTATGGCGGTTAGTGCGAATGTTAGTCCTAGTCGATTTTTGATGCCTTTGGCATTTGCAAGTAGCATGGGTGGAATGGCGACGCTGATAGGTACACCGCCTAACCTTGTGATTCAAAATACTTTGTTGGAGGGTGGATTTGAGGGGTTGTCCTTTTTTTCGTTTACTCCGGTTGGAATTATTTGCGTGTTGATTGGAATTGTCGTGTTGATACCTTTAAGTCGGATATTTCTGGTTAAGAAGGGCGAGAAAAAGACGGAGAAAAAAGCACGGAAAAAATCATTAAAAGATTTGGCCTATGAATACCAGATTGCTCAGAATCTGTTCCGGGTGGGAGTGAAATCGGATTCTACATTTCGAGGAAAGACATTGGCCGAATTGAATATAACCGGGAAATATAACGTCACGATTTTGGAAATCCGGCGAGAATCAAAGTCTCAGAATCCTTTTATGAAGACGATTGATCAAGAGCTGGCAGGCCCCAATACTTCCTTGCAGACAGGTGACGTGTTGTATGTTTTGGGAGCTTTTGCTCAAATCGAATTATTGACGAAAGATAATAATTTAGATTTATTGGATACACATACGGCAGAAGTTTCGGAAGAAAAAGTTCCCCGGGATATGGTGTTCGGGGAGATCGGTATTGCCGAGGTTTTATTGATGCCGAATTCTCAATTGATTAATCGAGCTGTAAAAGACTCCGGTTTTCGGGAAAAGTACAATATTAACATATTGGGAATCCAGCGGGGAGGAAAGTATCTTTTACAGGAATTGAAGGATGAAAAGATGCATTCGGGGGATGCTTTGTTGGTACAGGGGACATGGAAAGATATTGCCCGGTTGAATGAAATGCAATCGGAATGGGTTGTTGTCGGTCAACCACTGGCAGAGGCCGCAAAAGTGACATTGGATCACAAAGCCCCGATTGCGGCAACGATTATGATCCTAATGATTATTGCGATGGTTTTCGATTCCATTCCCGTGGCTCCCGTGGCTGCCGTGATTGTTGCTGCTTTATTGATGGTATTGACCGGATGTTTACGTAACGTGGAAGATGCCTACAAAACGATTAATTGGGAAAGTATCGTGTTGATTGCAGCCATGTTGCCTATGTCGTTAGCATTGGAGAAAACGGGGGCATCAGCTATGATTTCATCCGGTTTGGTCAGTTATTTGGGTGATTTCGGGCCAATTATCCTGTTGGCAGGGATTTACTTTACAACTTCGTTGTTAACCATGTTTATCAGTAATACGGCGACAGCTGTCCTTTTAGCTCCGATAGCCTTGAAGGCCGCACTAGATATAGGAGCAAGTCCTTATCCATTCCTGTTTGCCGTGACCGTAGCTGCAAGTATGTGTTTTGCATCTCCTTTCTCAACACCGCCTAATGCGCTGGTGATGTCTGCCGGGAAGTACACGTTTATGGATTACGTGAAGGTCGGTTTACCTTTGCAGGTGATTATGGGTATCGTGATGGTTTTAGTGTTACCTTTATTGTTTCCGTTTTAAGGAAAATATAGAGGGGCTAATTATAGGAAATTGGCCACTCTATTAAATATTCCGGTAAAAGATTGATAAAGCATTTCAGGTGTGGCTCCAGTGTTGGTGGGAAATGGGTTTTGATGAGAATACTCGTACGGAAAATCCAATTCTTCCAATATCGTGTCAACACATTTGGGACCGAGTGCCTCAATAACTCCTTGTGTTGGCATTACGGTATCCTTTTTGAGTGTGACAATCCGTAAACGATCTTGAATTCGTTCGAAAAATGATTCTCGGTAATTTTTCATTACCTCGGGACGTATCATCGCTTTAAATGCTTTTTCCATGAAATCCTCTTCATACAAAACGGGGAGCATTCGATGTTCATCATTTTTTGTCAGAAAATCATTCAGAAAATAATTCTTAACTCTTCTATACGCCTCTTGATCCATGATATCCCGGGCACTTCCGTCCATTTGGCTGAATATGGAGCCTCCACAGAAGAGGAATAGTTTACTGTCATCCAATAGATGTTCCGGGTTGGCAAGCATCAGAATCTGTGACAGGAACGCTCCGATGGAATAGGCGAAAATGTTTATGGATGAATCTTTTTCAAACAGGGGGTGTTGTCCGGTTTTTATTTCCCGGAATAACTGCCATAAATTGAACATGGACTCTTTTCCGGATATGTAAAAGCGCAAAGGGGTGTCCGAGAGACGATAACTTAATGCCACATTGACAAACGTGGAATTATCCAGATGCTCCACTTCTTGCTTACGACGTGCTACCCAAGGCATAAGGGTTCTTGGATTATACCAGTTACCGGGAGTACGGTTCATGTGGAAAGCTATCGGAAACAAAATAACCGCTTTACCCGTGGCTAAGGATAAATATTCTGCCCAAGTGAGGTATTTGTCCCAGTTACGTTCGTTCAGCCCGTGTAATAACAGGATTGCCTGGTTCGTTTTTCGTGATCCTTTAGGCGTGAATATGGTATACGAAAAACTCTTGTTCTCCTGAATATTATTGTCCGGGATAGAACAAAATTCACTTGTCGGGATCAATTGCTGAAATTGCTCTATTTCATTTACTCCCATGTTCTGGATAAAATGATAAGGACGAATTTCCAGTGGTTGATCTTCTAGGATAACTTTCTTGTCATAAGAAAAAATAGCCTTTAATTGTTTTGTTCTAGTTGAGATTTCCATAGCTCTTGCGATTAATTTTAATACAAACAAACGCCACAATTCTTTGTTTTCAAAATTAATGGTGTGTACCTAGACTTAAAGGGACAAAATCTCATATTTAGGGATGAAATTTGCTCTTTAGGGGTGAAATTTTTTACGGGAAAAATGTATCTTTGTTTGAAATTTATAAAAATTAGAGAGAGATGAACGTGTTGACCCGAAAAATACCAGCTTACTATTACGATAAATCAAATTTAATACGCTTGGTATTATTCACTGCTTTTTTTGATCTGATTTTTATCAATATCTACAAACCTTTCAGTTCTCTGACGTGGTATCCGGTATCGGAATTTAAGTTTTTCATTTTTTCGAGTCTGGTCATTCTTACCGGAGTACTTGCCGTGGCGATCAGTCGTGTGATCATGTATTTTTACACGAAGAAGCATACCCTTAATTATATCGAGTATGGCATCTGGATCGTGTTGGAAATTTTCTTTCTATCGACGTTCTACACGGTTTATTCTTGTTTTTTACGGCCGGAGAGGGACGTGATAGAAACTTTTTGGGAGGCCTCAGAAAACACGTCATTAATTCTTTTATTGCCTTATGCGATCTTGATGCTTTATTTTTCTTGGCGGGATAAGGAACAGAAATTGCAGATGCTTGAAGAGATGAAGGGAGATACCGGGGGGACGAGTGTTATTTCTTTTCGGGATGAGAAAGGTGAATTGCGTTTGTCAATCAAACATTCGAACTTGCTTTATATCGAGTCCGCGGATAATTACGTGCAGATTTGGTATTTGAATAAAGGCGTGGTGACAAAATTCATGTTGCGTAATACTTTGAAGGCGATGGAAGAGACATTTGAAGGGACGAATGTATTGAGGTGCCATCGTTCCTATATGGTGAATTTCGAGCATGTTAAAGTGATTCGTCGGGAGAAAGATGGAGTCTATTTGGAATTCGGGGTTGAGAAAGTTCCCGATATTCCGATTTCAAAGACTTACAGTGAGAAAGTGACGCGCTGGTTCATGTGTTATTCCTCTTCGAATGAGTAAATACCAATACAGACCGCCTTGCCGGGAATTATCCGGGTATGTCCAGTATTACTGGATGCTAGATCTTGAGGATGTATGTCCATCGTGTGAGCCGCATCGTCTTACACCGCAGGGATTCATGGAAATTGTTTTTTATTATCGGGATTCGTACAAGCTTATTCTGTCCGATGGAGAAGAAACTCATCCCCGGGCGACACTTTACGGGCAGCGAACCGAATTTATAGATGTTTTACCCACGGGTAGGGTGGGGCTGATGTCGGTTGTGTTTACCCCTGTGGGGGTACGGGACATTTTGCATTTGCCTCTGAATGAGCTGACAAACCGATACGTCTCTCTGGAAGAGGTGTTGGGAAGAGAAGGGAAAGATATGGAAGAGCAAATGATGAATCTTTCCGGTTTTGACGAACGGGTGGAGGGTTTGGAGTCATTTTTGTTAGGTCGCTTGCAGCGAAGAAATGAATTTGAGAATAACCGGATGCGGATGGTCATGACTCGTTTATTACAGTGTCGGGGAATGTTCAATGTGGAGCAACTGGCCAGTTATGCTTGTTTGAGTAGAAAGCAATTTGAGCGTGTGTTTGCGGCTTACGTGGGATTAATGCCGAAACAATACTTACGGGTGATTCGTTTTTTGTATGCCGTGGAATTTCGAAATCGAATGCCGGAGGTTGATTTGGCAACATTGGCATTCCATACCGGATATTACGATGCGGCTCATCTGGCGAATGAAATTAAGGCTTTAACCGGTCATACTTCGTCAACTCTTTTTCAATTGATGTGTTTTTCCGAGGATGCAGAGAGTATTGAATGGTTTCTAGGTGCATAGAAGGAAATAAAAGTTTTATCGGAACTGAGAATGTCTCTTTTTTCCAATAATTGAGGGGTGATGAGGGTGTACTTTTGTTGTGTTAATCAATAAAATAAATACAACATGAAAACATTCGTAGCTTTTTTTGAGATTCCTGCTGTCAACATGGAGAGGGCAGTTCAGTTTTACGGGACGGTTTTCGGAGAAAAACTGGAGGTTGTCGAATACGGAGAAGAGAAGATGGCTTTTATTTCTTCCGGTAATCAGCAACCGATCGGCTGTATTTTTAATTTAAAAGGATACCAGCCAACCTCTAACAGTATTACGATTTCATTTTACACGGAAAATATGGATGAATCTTTAGTCTTGGTGAGGAAGGCCGGGGGAAAGATTGCCACGGAACCTTGTGAAACTTGTGAGGGATCAAAAGATTATTTTGCTTACTTTTTAGATACCGAGGGAAACCGGATCGGTTTGTTTACACGAAACATTCATCCGGGAGAATAGTAATCCGGACGAGACGAACCATATCTTGCGGGTTGATTTTATAGGGCTGTCCCAAAAGTCATTTTTCAAACTCCTTCCCCTCTTCGGGATACTCCCTCTATAAACAGAGGGAGAGCTGAAATACTCCCTGTCTTTGGCAAAAATCACCAGTTTCTCCTCTGTTTATAGAGGAGGTGGCACGAAGTGACGGAGGAGTTTTTGAGGATAAAATGACTTTTGGGACAGCCCCTTTTAATATGCTGGTTATTCGTGTTTTTTGGTTGTTGTTCTTTGAAATGAGAGTGAAATTTCTGGTTTAAAATGGGAGTTCTTCTTTTTTTAATCCTGTTAGTAAAAGAATATTTTCGATGGACATACCCATTTCTTTTGCTTGTTTCGCTATCGTCAAAGCCTTCTTTTTTTCTCCTTCAGCTAATCCCTCTGCCTTCCCTTCAATCAATCCTTCGGCTTTCCCCTCAACCTTCCCTTCAGCTAATCCTTCAGCTAATCCTTCAGCTAATCCTTCAGCCTTCCCTTCAGCCTTCCCTTCAATCCAGCCGGATTGGATCACGCTGCGTTGATATTGTAGGGCGCTCAAATGTGCTTCATAGCTGGCACGTTCTTTGGGACTAAGATTGTCAAGACGTAGTAATTCTCGGGCTTCGGATAATCCGCTAGTCTTTGTGTTGTCGGCAATTTCACCTGTTTTCAAGAAAGCTATCCATTCGTCAAGGGGAGTTTTAGCCAGTTTATCAAACTCGTTGACACGTAGCACGTAGTATTCAGGAAAAAGATCTCCGGCATTCTCACGGATGAATTGTTCTCGTTGTCGTAAAGATAGTTTGAGGGTATCATGTTTATGAATTCCTTCGAAAGAAGTGTTCCCGTGATATACGTAGTCTTCCCCTTGTCCTAGGTCAAAGTACACGATGTTTATGGAGTATACTTTTTTTACTTGCGAGTAGGGTTCTCCTTTCGTGATGTATTCGGTAATAGCCTTTGATACTCCATACAACATACGATGAAAATAGTCCAGCTCCCGGTTGTTCTGTACTTCGATAATAACGAGTTCACCTTTACTGTTTTCAGCTAGCATGTCGACCCTGTTGAATTTATCTTCAGCATGTTGCTGGTTGCCCTCGCTTTCCAGCATACGATCAATTTTGATACGTTCTCCCAGTAACGTGGAGAGGAATCCCTCGAGAATCACGAAGTTTGATTTTTGTCTTAACAATCGTTTGGTTGCCCAGTCGAATCGTACATAATTTTCTCGTGCCATGGCAGATAAGTATTTTATTTGAATATATGACAAATATACGCATAATTGTGACACGAAAGGTCACGGGCGAGTGATAATTTTTTTGATAGAGCTATCGCGAAATTTGGGACGTAATTATAGCAAAGAAGAGGGAAAATCCCAAGATCCCCTCTTCTATTTTCCCGTAAGCATATTTTATTTGTGCTTTTTGTTTTTTAGAGGTGTTTCGTGTGTCGTTTCTTCGACTAAATAAGACGGAACATCTTTTTTGTTCTTGCTTTTCTTCGGTTTTTTGTTTCCGGCTGCACCCATGATAAAATCTCCTATAATTTAAGTGTTAAATGTTTAAGTGATTAAATGAGTAGAGATCGGTTATTAAAAAATAGCTGGTCCTATTCACGGGCTGGATTAACAAAGGGTGTGCCAAACGGCCTGTCAGTGACACGAAGAGACGAGTTGGCGGTTTCGGATGTCGGATTGACAGTGTGCGGGAAAAAGATTTTTTAATGTTGTTGTTTCATTTTTACTTTGCTATATTTGTCTCGAATATGTGATCGGAATATGATAGAATTGGTGGAACATCGGGATGCTTTTGAATGTTTGTTTCGGGAAAATTATACCCGGTTGTTTTATCATGCTTTCAGTTTTTTGAATGACGAGGAGGAGGCGAAGGACGTGGTGAACGACGTGTTCGAGCGAGTATGGATGAATTTTGAGAAATTGGAGTTTTCTTCTTCCCTTGTTCCGTTGCTGTACACTTTAGTTCGTAATCGTTGCGTGAGTTTGATTCGCCATAAAAAGGTGAAGGAGCGTTTTTCCCGGGAGATTGAAGTGGAGCTGGAAGATCATGAGGAAGAGTCCGTGGAGTACGAGATGCAGATCGAAAAATTGCGTCATTTGATCGAATTGTTGCCGGCTCAAACGAAGAACGTGTTTAAGAAATGTTTTCTAGAAGGGAAAAAGTATCAAGAGGCGGCAGATGATTTAGGTATCTCGATAAATACGGTAAAAACACATGTCAATAAAGCGTTGAGGATTCTGCGGGAGGAATTTACTGAAGATTATATTTTGTTATTTATTCTTTTTAGATAAAAAAATAAAAAAAGTTCGTTTTTGGCATCACCCGTTTAGAGTATGTGAGCGTGTATTAGATGTAAATGGGTAAAAAGTATGGTAACGGAAAATGATCTGGAGAAAATAGAATTTGCACTTTACGTACTGCAGCATCCTGAGATCCGGGGGAAGATGGAGGTACGGGAGTGGTTGGAATCGGGGAAACACCGGGATTTGTTGGAAGAGTTGAGGCGTTTCCGGGAAGCCGGAGAGCTGGAGGCGGCTATGAGGTCTCCGGACGTGGAGAAACAATGGCAATATTTCCGGGGAAAGACGAAACCTCGTGTGTGGAGAATGTATTTGAAATGGTGGTTAAGTGCTGCCGCGGTTGTTTTGGCGTTAGTTGTAACGGATATTTTACTGAATGAATGGTATTTCGTGGATTTGTCATTGGAAAACACTGTCCCGGTTGCACGACAAGTACGGTCGGATGTGAAGTTGATTACCGGGACTGGGAATGAGTTTTTGTTGGGAACCGGGCATATAGATACCTTATTAAAAGGGGAGGGGCTAGTTGTAGATTCCTTGAAAGGGAGGCAATACCTGAAAGTTTTACGGGTTACTGACCGGGTTGCGGAACAATACACGTTACAGATTCCCCGGGGAGCGGAGTATTTGGTGGTTCTTGAAGACGGAAGCCGGGTATGGTTGAATTCCGAGTCTGAATTTCGTTATCCCTCAGTATTTGATCAGGGTAAGCGAGAGGTTTATCTGAAGGGAGAAGGGTATTTTGAAGTAGTTCATGATAAAGAACGTCCTTTTATCGTGAGGACCGAAAAGGTAAGTACCCGCGTACTAGGGACGGAATTTAACGTACAATCTTACACGGGTAAGGCGGTGAACGTGACGCTGGTGAAAGGGAGCGTGGCAGTAAGAGGTAATAATGATCAGGCGAATACTTCGGAAGTTGTGTTGAACCCGGGAGAAAATGCCTCATGGGAGGGAGGACGGTTCCGGGTAGAAACAGTTGATGCCTTGAAGTACGTTGCTTGGAAGGATGGTTTCTTTTATTACGACAATGAGCCTTTGGAAAATATCTTGAACGAGTTGGGACGTTGGTTTGATTTTACGGTGTTTTACCAGAATCCGGAAGTGAAAAGTTATCGCTTCAAGTTCTGGGCAAATCGTAAAGATACTCCCGAGGAGATTATGGAACGTCTGAATGAAACGGGTAAATTACACGTCCGGTTTAACGGGGAAAGTGTCGTTGTCTCGTTGTAATAGAGAATGTTAAGTGTTTTGATATAGAAAAAGGGGTAGTCTCCAGCTATCCCCTTTCGAGTCACTATTGTTCATGAATATGAACGAATAAAATCTTTAATTACAAAGTTATGAAAAAAGAATCGATTTTTCCTCTTTTTAGAGGATGGAAATTACGAGAGAAGGTGAAGAGTTGCACGTGCTTTCGTTATGCTTTCGCTTTGTGTTTAATCTGCATGACCTCCTTGGTATTTGCCCAAGAGAAAAAATTGAGTTACAAATGGGAGGAGAAATCTTTATCGGATGTGCTGAATACGCTGGAAAAAGTCGGGGTGTATAAGTTCGTGTTTAATTATGATGATGTCAAGTTGTACAAGGTTACCGCGGAGGTGAAGGAAAAAAGTATTCCGGAGATTCTGGATGTCGTGTTACAGGACATCCCGTTGGCGTATAAGGTTTCGGGGGAATACGTGTTGATACGTAAAAAGGATGATGTTTCACCCCGGTGGAGATGGATCACGGGGAAAGTGGTTGACGAGAATAACACCCCGCTACCGGGTGTGACTGTTATGATAAAGGAATTAAAGATCGGGGGGACGACAAGCGTGGATGGAACCTATCGTGTCGGGCTACCCGAGGAAATGAAACAGTTTACGATCGTTTTTTCTTTTGTGGGCATGGAAACGAAAGAGATTGTTTATAAGGGGAAAGAGGTGGTAAACGTGGTGTTGAAGGAATCGACGGAGGTGGTAGATGAAGTAGTCGTAACCGGTTATCAGGTGTTGAGAGAGAAAGGAATGGCTGGTGCTTATTCCAAGATAAAAGGGGAGGATTTGAATTTTACGGGAACGGAGACGTTGGAACAGCTATTGCAAGGAATGTTACCCGGGGTGATGGTGATGAACCAGAGCGGGTTGACGGGGATGCGTCAGAAAGTGCGGGTGAGAGGTACTTCCACGATTATGGGAAATGCCGATCCGGTGTGGGTAGTGGATGGAATTATTCAGGAGGATAACGTTCCTTTCGAGATGAATCAATTTACGACCATTGATCAAGAGAACCTAGATATGATGAAGGATTTTATCGGAGGAGCAATTTCGTGGTTGAACCCGAACGATATAGAGGATATAACTGTTTTGAAGGATGCTTCAGCCACGGCTATTTACGGGGTAAAAGCGGCGAACGGGGTGATCGTGATCACGACGAAAAAAGGGGAGTCTGGACGGTTGACCTTGAATTATTCCGGTAATTTTTCGACGAGCGTGAGAATGAATTATAAAAAGTTGGAATTGATGAATTCGAAACAGCGAGTGGATTTATCCCGGGAAGCGTATCTGCGTGGAGCTAGGATTCCAACCGAGACCGTGGGTTACGGGGGATTGGTGTTAGCTTACGAACGAGGGGAGATTAACGGGGAACAATTTAACTCGGCAGCGAAGAAGTTGGAGACAATGAATACAGATTGGTTTGATATCCTTTATCGTACTCCTTTTAGTCAAAATCATAATATTAGTTTTTCCGGAGGAAATGAGAATTCTACTTACAGGGCTTCATTCGGATTCTCCGACCAGCAAAACACGGCCAGAGGGAATGGACAAACTTCTTATTCTGCGAACTTGAACGTGACTTCGACCTTTTGGAAACAATTGACTATTTCTACGTCTTTATCGGGAGGCTATACGGAAACAACAGCGTTTGCGGAAGGAGTTGATCCATTTGGATATGCTTTTAGGACCAGTCGTGTGATTCCTTGTTATGATGGAGAAGAGTTGTTTTATTACAAGGACGGCGGATATAATTACAATATACTAAATGAATTGGCGAATTCTGGAAACGAGAATACCACGAGTAATTTGAATATTGACGTAAATGCTCGTTGGATAATAACAGAGAATTTGACGTTATCGTTGTTATTGGGAGGTGCGACCAGTACATCCAGTGCGCGGATGTGGTTCACGGAACGCTCAAGATACATCGCCGGACTTCGGGGGTATGAATTCGGAGAGTATAGTGTGCTGGATAAGCCATTCCAAGATTCAAAATTGCCTTTCGGAGGAAAGCTCGTTGAGGTAAACAACCGGAATTTTAATTACACGATGCGGGGACAAGTGGAGTATGTAAAATTATCCGGGGCCCATACCTTTAACGTGATGGCCGGGGTGGAGGTCAGGAGTAATCAATATGACGGTTCTTCCCAAACAAATTGGGGCTATCAGCCCGATCGAGGAATGAGTGTTGTTGACGTGCCAATAGAAACACCGAGCGGGATTATCAATGACGCGTATGCCCGAACAAAACCGGCAATCACGAATGAGTTGTCTAATTATTTCTCTTATTTTGTTTCGGGGGGATATATGTATGATAATCGTTACTCCATTAATCTCTCGATGCGGGGGGATATGTCTAACCGTTTCGGACAAGATACGAAACATCGTTTTCAACCGGTGTGGTCTCTTGGATTACGTTGGAATGTCACGGATGAGCATTGGTTACAAGGGCAGGATATATTGAGTAATCTCGCTATTACGGCTTCTTTGGGTTATCAGGGGAACGTGGCGGAAGGGGTTAGTCCGGATTTGATTGCCCGCATGGAGCCGATCCAGAAAACAACGGGAGAGTACCAGATGAAAATCGTGAAACGTCCGACACCCGATTTAAAATGGGAAAAAACGTTGTCTTCTAATATAGGAGTTGATCTTAGTTTCTTTAAAAACAGAATCAATGGAGTTTTTAATTATTACTACAAGAAAACGACGGATTTGATTACCCAAAGGGAAGTACCGTTAGAGAATGGGGTCAGAAGTATGTATATTAATAGCGGGGATTTAACAAATAAAGGATGGGAATTAAGTTTGAGCGTGGTTCCCGTGCGGACGAAGAATTTTATGTGGAGTATCGGAACCAGTTTCTCGCATAATAACAATAAAATTAAGTCGCAATTGGAGACAACGCAATCGTGGGAAGAGGCAACTGCGGGTACATATCAAAAAGAGGGTTATCCGGTGGGTAGTTTCTGGGCTTTCCATTTTACAGGGTTGGACCCGAAGAATGGCGGACCGATGTTTGATCTTTCGAATGCGAACACGAATGCTGCAAAGGATGATGTGACGGAATACATGGTTTACATGGGAACGATTGAACCTCGTACTACGCTGGGATTGAACATGATGTTCCGGTGGAAACGTTTCTCGTTACCTCTTACCATATACCTTAGCCGGGGAAATAAGACATTCCTGACAACTCCTTACACGAAGTCTTATGAAATGCCGAGCGAGTTTAACAATGCTTCCACGGAATTGCTGAAGCGCTGGCGACAACCCGGAGATGAGAAGCATACAAAAATACCGTCGATTCCGGTACGGGAGAATTGCGAGGATGTGTATCCGTTTGGTAATGATAACGGGATAGCTCCTTATAAAATGTGGGAACTCTCGGATATTCGGGTTGTAAATACTTGGTTCATTCGTTTTAATAATTTCTCTTTTAGTTATGATTTGCCGGAAAGATGGATTTCGAGTTTTGCACAAAGTGTGATTATCTCTTTCTCAGCAACAAACCCGTTGCAAATCAAGAGTAAGGATTTCAAGGGAAGAGATCCGGAGGTGGCCTTGGGAAAACAGCCTAGACCCCAGAATTTCTCTTTCGGAATTAACGTGAGTTTTTAATCATAAATGAAGACACGATGAAAACAGGAGTATATATAATGATGTTTGCTCTGTTACTGACAGGATGTAATGATTTCCTGAAAGAAACTAGTCAAGATGAGGTCCGTCCTTCCACGGTGAGCGATCTGGAACAGATTCTGGTGGGAGAGGCTTATCTGAGTGATTATAATATTTATAATATAACGGATATTTTTACCGACAACATGGAATGTTACGGGGTTCAAAATGAAAAGATGCAAGAGATTTTTGACGGGTTAAAATGGCGTTATACTTGGGATGATGATATGTTTGCGAAAGCCGGTGGCGGTAATTTGCCTATTTTTTGGGAAGTTCCTTACAAGGGGATCGGGGGATGTAACGTGGTGCTGGATCATTTGGATAAAATGTATGGAAAGACTGATTTGCGGGAGAATCTCCGGGGGGAGGCTCTCGTGTTGCGAGCATGGTATTATTTCCAGTTGGTGAACCTTTACGGGTTCCCTTACAATTATGGTGATCCAAAACAGAATCTTGGAGTACCTTTAAAATTGAATTCTAGTGTTAAAGATGAAAAATTTACTCGTAATACAGTTGCGGAGGTTTATGAACAAATCGAAAAGGATCTTTTGAAAGGATGTAAATTGCTAAAAGATCATGAAGTTGAAAAGGAATATTTTCGGATCGGGTATATAGCAACACAAGCAATATTATCACGGGTTTATCTTTATATGGAGAATTGGGATAAGGCGTTGGCTTACGCGGACTCGGTGTTACAAGTGAAATCGGCTTTACTGGATTTAAATCAATTTGGTATACGCGATCCTTATGATAATGTTTTCGAGAGCGTATATAGCCCCGTGAGTTCCGATGAGATCATTTGGGCTCGAATGTATAGTGGTACGAGTGTCGGTAGTATTTTAGGATCACAATATAAATATCCTTTTGCTTTATCGCAAGAATTTATAGAAGTACTGGGTGCCTCTTATGATGCCTGTCTGGATGAAACATTAAAGGATTTGAGAGGAGTACTGTTTGTCTCATGGGGGTATGATTCCAAGAATTACGAGACCCCTTGTTATCCTCATGCAGCCGTGAAGGATCGGGATTTCGGGATGTATCAGGGAATTCGCACGGCAGAGTTGTATCTGAATCGTGCAGAGGCTTGTGCCAGAAAGTTTCAGAAGGAAGGAATAGATAGCTATCGTGTACAGGCGTTGACAGATTTGAACGAGCTGAGGCGTCACAGGATGAATAATGCTTTCGAATATGAAACGGTGGAGATCACGGATGCGCAATTGTTACTTGATTTTTGTCTGTTGGAACGTCGTAAGGAGTTGAGCGGAGAGACCAATCATCGTTGGTTTGATCTGAAACGTTTCGGGATGACAGAGTTGACACATTCTTTCTTCGGTGATCCAACGGAAACGAAGTCGGAATATAAACTTGAGAAGGAAGGGTATCTGTTGCCCATCCCGGAGGAGGCGATTCGTTTAAACACGGACTTGGAACAAAATAAAAGGAAGGTTAGTAAATAATTGAAAAAAGTAAGGTTATGAAATATAAATTGTTTTATATATTGCTGATCGCATTAGCATGGGTAGGATGCAACGATGAGGATGCCCTCACGCCGACTTTAGAGTCGGAACCCGTGATACAATTTCCTCAAGGAGATCATGATTATGATGCAAGAATCGGAGATTGGTATACTCGATGTGGTTTTTATATTCTTTATAAATATACTCCCCGGGAGCTTTATTTTAACATGGGACAGTCATGGATGGAAATGACAACGGATACGCTTTCCCGAACGGAGAAGTACAAGATTGACGAAGAGGCTTTTGTAGATGGAGACAATGTTTTCATTTACACGGAAACTGTTTCTGGAAATTACTTATTAGGAGAACATGAGACGGATGCCGGATTCCGTTACATGGCGAAAATTGAAGGAGATTACGTGGTGATCGATGAAGAGTACGAGGAAAATAAAGGCAGAGAGTCATCTTTTAAAATGGATATGCCTGACGAGGCTTACGTGGGGAAACAGGTGGCTTGGCTTGAAGAGATGTTTTTGAATTTGTATCAAGATTCTGTTTTACGAGCTAATTTGCCGTTGAAATTGATGTTGGGCAAAAGTCTTTATAAGTATAGTAGAGGAGCTTCTGAGAAGCTTTCCTTTTATAGTGTTTCTAATATTTTTGCACTAAGTCATGGTGATTCTTCTATTGACAATATGACCATGGAGGAGAAAAGAGTGGGTAAGGAAGATTTACACAAATGGTTTTTAATTGAAAAGTTATACGATAAAATTGTTGCAGTCGTGAAAAGCAGTGAGTTTTTTCATGTGACGGATTATGAGGAAGCCGTGGCATGGGGAGCCAGTAATAAATTTTATAGTCTGGGTGTAGTTGGGTATGATAAGTATAATATCGGTTGGAATTTCCCTGTAGAGACAGCAAAGAATAATGATCTGAAAGGCTATATCGCTATGGTGATCGATTATTCTTCAGATGAATTGAATGCTGTTCCGAATGATGGAAGATATAATAGGTATGATTGTACGGGTGTTCTTGACCCGCTGAAAGATGTGAATGGATTGGTCAAAAAGAAGTATGAGATCTTATTGAAGGAGTTAAAAAAGATGGGTATTGATCTCCGAAAGATAGGGAATCTTTATCATTGATGTAACTTTTACTTTATAAGCCGAGACTTTGTTTTAGGCTATAAAAGGGAAGGCTGACGAAAGCTGTGCGTGAGTCTTGTCAGTCTTCTCTTTAGAATTATTGTGTGTGAATAATCCCGGTGTGGGAGCCGGGGAGATAAGTGATTGCTATTATAAATGTAATATTATTGTATGGAAAATCCAATTGTTAAGGTAGAACATTTGTATCATCGTTATGCGACACAATGGGCAATCGAGGATATTAGTTTCGAGATTGATCACGTCGGGGTTGTCGGGTTGCTGGGATCGAACGGGGCCGGGAAGTCAACCACGATGAATATTATTTGCGGGGTATTAAAGCAGACAAGTGGGGAAGTGTATATAAACGGAATCAATTCGTTAAAGGATCCGATTGCAGCTCGGAAGAATATCGGTTTTTTACCACAGAAACCTCCTCTTTATCCGGATCTGACGGTGGATGAGTATTTGCGTTTTTGTGCGGAAATGCGTTTGGTGGATCCGAAAAAAATTAATCGGGCAGTGGAGGAAACCGAAGAACGTTGTGGTATTTCGCATTTTAAGGGGCGTTTGTTACGAAATTTGTCTGGGGGATACCAACAACGGGTAAGTATTGCCCAAGCAATTATTCATGATCCGAAGTTCGTGGTTCTTGATGAACCGACGAATGGATTGGATCCTAACCAGATTTTGGAGGTGCGTCATTTGATTCGCGGTATCGCGGAGGAACGTACCGTGATGTTGTCTACTCATATCCTTTCCGAGATACAGGCAACCTGTAATTCAATTATTATGATCGAACACGGGCGTATTGTTTTTTCCGGGAGCGTGGAAGAGTTTGATAGTTGCATCGAGCCATCCTCTTTATTTGCCACGTTTGATTTTCCGCCATTACCGGAAGAGGTGACGAGGATTGAGGGAATTCGAAACGTGGAGGTCGTGGGGGCACACGGGTTACGAATGTGGTATAATGGTGATCGGGATGTCGTGAAAACGGTAGTTCGGGAGAGCGTGGCACACGGATGGGAATTAACGGAAATTCGTTCAGAAAAGAGTTCCATGGAGGAGGTTTTCGCCAAGTTATCAGGTAAGAGTAAATAATTAAATCAGAATAATCATGAGAGCAATATATAAAATAGCCCGGTTAGAGTTGTCCAATCTTTTTTATTCGCCCGTGGCGTGGTTGTTAATTGTTATTTTGGTATTTATGATGGGGTCTACGTTCACGAAGTTTTTCGAAGGGGTTGCCCAATACAAGGAACTTGACGGGGATGCCATGTTTTATGCCATGTCGGAACAGATCTTTTATGGAGATGAAGGTATTTGGAAAACGGTGAAATTAATGTTATTTTTTATCATGCCTTTGTTGACGATGGGAATGATTAGTCAGGAGTTTAACAGGGGATCTATCAAGTTACTTTTTTCTTCTCCTATTTCGAGTCGACAGATCATTCTCGGTAAATATCTCGGAATGATGCTTTACGGCTTGACTATAATGGGCGTTTTGATGTTTTACGTGTTGATTGCGTGGGGGTTGGTGGATTCTTTTGAATGGCAGGCTGTTTTGACCGGGTTACTGGGATTGTTTTTGTTGTTGGGATTTTACGCGGCTCTCGGACTTTTTATGTCGACCTTGACAACTTATCAAATCGTGGCGGCACTTGGTATGTTGGTGATGCTTGCATTTTTGGGAGTTATATCTGAGGTGGGACAGGAGTATGCTTTCGTGCGGGAAGTTACTTATTGGTTGGCCATTGGAAACCGGACGAATAATTTTATCAAGGGGTTGATTGGTAGCGAGGATGTACTTTATTTTGTCATATTGAGTTGTATGTTCCTTGAATTTGCCATTTTGAAGATGCAGTTGAAGAGGGAACGTTGTTCATTTCTCAATAAGACAGTGCGTTATTTGGGTGTTTTTATGATTGCTATGTTGTTGGGCTATTTCACTTCTCGCCCGGTGTTAAAGTTTTATCATGATTCCACGTTTAACAAGATAAACACGCTGACTCAAGCAAGTCAGGATATTGTTTCCAAGTTGGATGGCGGGTTGACCATCACGACGTATGTTAATCTGATGGATATGAATTATAGTATCAATCATAAACGGATTACGAGGGATATGGCCCGTTACGAACGATTTGTTCGTTTTAAGCCGGAAATGAAGTTGAAATATGTATTTTATTATTACATGGACACGACAAGTCGGGCATTTAATTATTATTTTCGTGGTAAAACGTGGAAGGATGCGGTGGAAGATCAAGCAAAACTTCGAAATGCGAGATTAGGACGTTTTTTGACAATCGATGAAGTTCAAAAGGAGATTGATCTTTCGGACGAGGGGTATCGTTTTGTCAGTTTGATTGAGCGGGAGAATGGGGAAAAGACTTTTTTACGGACATTTTATGACTCCCGGAAACTCCCGTCTGAAATTGAGATTTCGGCAGCCTTGAAACGTGTTGCCATGAAATTACCCCGGGTCGGGTTTGTTTCTGATCATGGAGCCCGTTCTGTTTCCGGAGATCGTAATCGGGATTACTCTTATATGATGGCAGAGAAAACGAATCGACAGGCATTGATTAATCAAGGGTTTGATATAGAGAAGGTTTATCTTGGAAGGAACGAGCGTGGATTGGATAGTCTGGACGTGTTGGTTGTGGCAGAGCCTTTAGAACCATTTTCTGAAGTAGAGTTAGATGCATTGAAACGATATATCGAGAGTGGCCGAAATTTGATTGTTGCCGGAAAACCGAACACGGATATGTATTTACAACCGGTTATGGATATGTTGGGAGTACACTTCGAAGAAGGAATTTTGGTACAACATCCAAAAGATGATTATCCCGTCAATTTATTATCGTGTCGTGCGACACTGGAGGCTGGAAAAATATCTCGTTTCTTTAAGCGGTCGTGTGAGATAGATGATAATTTTACGATGCCCGGAGCTGCCGCATTGAAGGTTGTTGAAAATAAAGGGTTTAAAACGATACCAGTGTTAATAAGTCGGGATTCCGCTTGTTGGAACGAGAGACAGACGATTGATTTCGTGAATGAAGTTCCTTGTTTGGACCCATGTATGGGAGAGCAGGCAGGGGTAAAAACAACCATGCTGGCCTTAAACCGGGAATGTCATGGTCGGGATCAACGAATTATCGTGGTTGGTGATGCCGATTGTTTCAGTATGGGTGAGTTGTCCGCTTTAAGACGAAATTTGCCTTCGTCAAATAGTGTGTTGATTGATGCCATGTTTGACTGGCTATCGTACGAGGAGTTACCCGTGAATACGGTGCGCCCGGGGAAAATAGATAATAATTTCACTCTTAGTTATGAGGCGGCTTCAGCTATGACAATCGCTTTGAAGTGGATTCTTCCTGCATTGATTTTGGCGTTTGGAGTTGTTGTATTGATTCGTAGAAAAGGGAAATAAAATGCGTGCTTTTGACTGATGGATGGAGTTGGGACACAATATTTAAAATTGTGATTTCAACTCCTATTTTGTGTCTTTTAAATGATTTATAGATGAAAAAGGTTGCTTTGTTTATTGTATTGATTTGTAGTATGATCGCTTGTCGTACACGAGATTTTCGTATTGCTGGCTTTTATGAGGGTTCGCAAGAGTGTAAGATTGTGTTGTTTACGAGAACTAACGGGAGCGTGGATACTTTAGCTTTTGCGGATGTGATAAATGGACGTTTCGAGTTGAGGGGAAGAGTGGATGGTGCAAAAGTTGTTTGTTTGGAGGTGGTGAAAGCGTGGAGTGATGAGGTGAAAACAAGTAAAGATTTTATTTTGGAGAATAAAGATTACATGGCGTATTTGAGTTTTCAAAAGGATCATTGTGATATTGTTGAGAATACGGATGCTCGGATTTTAGCGAGTGAATTTTATCGGAATGAAAAACAGTTGGTGGATGGGAAAGAGTTTTTGTTTAAGGTGTATTTGGAGGCTACAGAGGCTGAACGAGATTCTATAGGAATACAATTTCTGAAACTTATAGATGAGTACGAGGCGAAGGAAACGGAATTAGTAGGAGCAAATCCTAATTTGAATGCTTCTGCCGGAGCTATAGTCAGGGGTATTGTGAATTATGAGCTACGTACACGCCAATTTGACTATGCTTTGGGTTCCGAGATCCCTTCGTTGGAATTGGAGATAAGGGGATGGGAGATGATAAAAGAAAGGTATAGTTTACTTGGAGGTCAGGCTAAGGTATGGTTCCAAGAAAGAGGCTTTGAGGAGCGATTGGCTAAGGTGGAAGGTGAGATGTGGATGATCCGTCAGGCTGTTGCAACTTCGGAAGGGCAGATTGCTCCTGATTTCATGTTGAATACTCCGGAAGGGGATTCTTTTTCTCTTTATGGAGTGAAGAGTAAATTGAAGTTAATAGATTTTTGGGCCTCTTATTGTGGACCATGTCGGGTTGAAAATGCTCACGTGATGGCTCTTTATCATGAATTTCATTCAAAAGGTTTTGAGGTGATTAGTATTTCATCGGATACGAGGGTAAAGGATTGGATGAGGGCCATTGCAGAGGATCAGTTGGTTTGGAAATATCATGGAATGATTTCTTCCGGTGAAGAGTCGGTCGCTAAGATGTATGGTGTTTCTTCAATTCCTTGTACGATTTTAGTGGATGAGAATAATCGGATCATCGCAAGAAACTGGAGGATGGAAAGATTAAAACAAAAGATCACGGAATATTTGAAATAGATAGTTATTATTTTAGTATAGTTTCATATTTTTATTTTTTGCCCTATATTTGTCGACAATTAATATGGGGCATATGTTTACTATATTGGATAAAAAACGTTATTTAGAACAATTGTTCCGGGAAAATTATACCCGGTTGTATTATTATGCCCTTAGTTTTCTGAATGATAGCGAACTTGCTAGAGATGTGGTGAGTAATGCGTTTGAGGCAGTGTGGGTGGGACGGGATAGGTTGGAATTTTCCAGTTCTCTGGTTCCTTTTGTATATCGGCTCGTTCGTAATGCGTGCTTGGACGAGTTGAGGCATCAGAAGACGATGGAACGTTTCGTGGCGTACATGAAGGAGCAACCGGAGGCGTTTGATGAGAGGGAACTGCGGGAGTACGAATTGTTGATAGAACGTATACATCATGCCGTGGAAGAATTACCTGCCCAGACTAGAAATGTGTTTAAAATGTGTTTTTTGGAAGGGAAAAAATACCATGAGGTCGGGGTTGAGTTCGGGATCACGGTGAATACAGTGAAAGCTCATGTAATGAAAGCGTTACGATTGTTAAGAGAACAGTTTTCCGGAGAGGATTTTATTCTATTTTTCTTGTGCATGAAAAAAAGAGCTGAAAAAAGATAAAAAAAGTGATTTTCGGCATTACCCATTTTGCCAGTGTCTACGTGTATGGATATATGAACAAGATAAAATGGGACGAAAGTATAACTATGTAGATATTGACTTTGCCGTTCGGGTACTAAATCATCCGGAGCTGATTGATGATGAGGAAATGAGGCTGTGGTTGCGGGATGAAGGGCATTGCCGACTGCTGGAAGAGTTGCGTCGGGTGCGGGAGGGGAGTCTGAGAACTGTTGACGGGTTACGGCCGGATGTGAATTTGGAGTGGGAAAAGTTGAGTCGGAAACTTTTCCGAAAAAGAATTTTACGGGTTTACCGGATCGCGATGGCAACGGCTTGTATCGGGATACTTATTTCGGTGGGTTGGTTGTGGAGCCGCCCGTCTCCTGTGATGCAGGAGGATTTAGTGATGGTGCCGGTGGAAGAGGATCATGTCGAGAGTGAAGGGGTGACACTTGTTTTAAATGATGGAGAGGAGATTTGTCTGAACCGGGAGAATGAGGCTTTGTTGATGCAACGTTTGCCACAAACATTTAAAGTGTTGTCCACGGATTCTTTGGGAGGACTGGTTTATACACCGCGGCAATTAATGGGGAAATCGGAGGAGTTACACACGCTGAAAGTGCCTCGTGGCGGAGAATATTTCGTGATTCTGGATGATGGGACGAAAGTATGGTTAAATTCGGAAACGGAGTTTCGTTACCCGGTTACTTTTGAGGATGAGAGGCGGGTGGTGGAATTGTCCGGGGAGGCTTATTTTCAAGTGGTCCGGGATGAAAAGCGTCCGTTTATCGTGAAAACACGAGGTTTGCAAACTCGTGTTCTGGGAACGGAGTTTAACGTGCAGGCTTACCTGACAGACAAGGTGAACGTTACTTTGGTGAACGGGCAGGTGGCCGTGAAAGTTCCGGAAGATTCAAGGGAGATATTACTGAAACCGAACGAAAACGCCTTGTATAGTCAGGGGAAAGTGAGGGTGTCGAAAGTGGATGTGATGAAGTTTATTTCTTGGAAAGAAGGGTATTTTTACTATGATAACGAGCGATTGGAGGATATTTTGACAGAATTGGGACGCTGGTATAATTTCACGGTAATTTATGAAGATTTAGAATTGAAAGAGTTACGTTTTCAGTTTTGGGCGGATCGGAAAGATACATTCCGGAAAGTTCTGGAGCATTTGAATGAGATGAAAAAATTGAAGATAGAGGATCAGGGTAATTGTATAGTAGTTTGTAGATAGAAAGTTAATGCTTTGAAACATAGTGGTTTTGAGAAAAATGTTTTCTCAAACAGGGTATTGTATGTCATATTTGAAATACTAAAACAGATAAAATCATGAAAAGAAAGCGAAAATTGTTTTGTTTAAGACCGGGACAAAGGTGGCGTGGGATGGTGTTGTGGGTGTTTTTTATATTACTGGGTTTTTCCGGTTTCTCGCAGGAGAATAAAGTTTCTTTTAAGTTCGTGAACCAAGAGTTATCTTCCGTGTTCAAGGAGTTGGAGAAGGCGGACGTGTACAAATTCATGTTCAATTACGATGACGTGAAGGGAAAAAAGGTGAGTTTGGATGTGAAGGATAAAAAAGTACTGGAAATATTAGATATAGTATTGAAGGATATGCCGTTTACTTACAGGGTAGATGGAATTATGGTGGTTATCAGGCCTAAACAAGCCGATAGTACGGTTAAAAAATATGTATTAAAAGGTGTGGTGGTGGACGTGAAAGGAGAACCTATGATTGGCGTGACGGTGCGTTTGGATAGCACTTCGATAGGGACCGCTACGGCTGTTGACGGGGCTTTTACACTTGTAGTTGATAAGCCCAAGGGGAATTTGGTTTTCTCGTTTATAGGTTTTAAGGCAAAGAAAGTAGCCATTACTCCCGATAAAGATATGATCGTGAAATTGGAAGAAGAGGTTTCCGACTTGGATCAAGTGACCGTTATTGCTTACGGGTCGAGAAAGAAACGGGAGTTGATAACTTCCGTGTCGTCGATCAAGGCGGATGATATAAAAGAGATTCCGGCGGCAAGTCTGGAAACTTTGTTGCAAGGTCGTATGGCGGGAGTCGGAGTGAATATCCAGTCGGGTTCTCCCGGTGGTGGGGGTACGAACGTGGCGGTACGCGGGTATAATTCCTTGTGGTTGGATGAAGCGGGCGGTGGTGATGGTTCTCCGTTATACGTGATCGACGGGGTACCCGTTCATTCGTTTACTTCCCCGGTGACGGGAACGAACACGATAGCGGAAATTGATCCCTCGACGATAGAGTCGGTGGAAGTGTTGAAGGATGCCGCCTCGGCAGCCATTTACGGTTCACGTGCCGCGAACGGGGTGATTTTGATTACCACGAAAAAAGGACGTGCAGGTGAGGGAAAGTTTTCCGTGAACCTGTCCTATTCGGCGTCCGTGTTACCTGAGGCCCCGACACAGTTGGGTGGGCGGGCGGAACGCCTTTATCACATAGCTGTCATGCGGGCACAAAAAGGAGCCTACGAGGTGAAGGGGAAGGGATATTACAAGTACCCGACTTCATACGAGGAAGCTGCTAATAACGAGGCGATATATGATGCATTCTGGGATCGTGGCTTGGGGTTGGAAGCTAAAAATATTATTCAAGATTCTTTGAATCCTTTTTTCAATAATTCCACGAACTGGTACAAGTATATCTTTCGCACGGGAAAGATTCTGAATGCCAATATTCAGGCGAGTGGCGGTACGGAGAGGATGACGTATATGGTTGGGGCTGGATATTACAAGGAAACGGGGATTATGCCGGGAAGTGACTTTTCACGCGTGAATTTGTTGACGAATCTTTCTTTCAATCCCGTGAAGAAGTTGACCGTGGATAGTCGTTTCTATTTGGCATACACGGACAGAAGTCGGGGAGCAACATCGGGAGATGCCTTTAAATACGAGGGATTCACGGTCGATCCTAATTATACCTCTTCGTTGCTTTTGAAGGGGGGAGCGGTAGAGAAGAAAATGTTGCAGATGCTAAACGGACAGGTAGAAAATAACACTTCTTATCGTTTAAGAGCTAACTTGCAATTGGGATACGAGATATTAAAAGGATTGTCGATCACGACTTCCTTGGCGTTGGATTACACGCAGGCGAACCAGAATCAATTTACTCCCAGTTATTTGGATGCGAGTGGTTATAATGAAAGTAAATCATCGGGAGATATTGCCCGGGATATGTTGTTGTCCAACGAGAATTTGTTAAGTTACGTGTTCTCGCTTGACGAGGTGCATAATTTTGACTTGTTGTTCGGGGTGGCGTATGATGGTAGTAAAAGTTGGAGTAATGGCGGTCACGGGTTACGCGGGCCGAGTGACCGGATTGAGTATGTCGGGAGTGGGTTCCCGGATTTGATTTACGATCCGAAGGTCGATGACTATCGTGCGATGAAAGATTATAGTTCCAGTTTTTCGGAAACAGCTATGGTGAGTTATTTCGGTCGACTGGCTTACAATTATGACAAGAAGTATTTGTTGGAAGTCACGGTGAGGCGGGACGGGTCTTCGCTGTTCGGCGCAGATGTACGTTGGGCTACCTTTCCGTCCGTGGCGGCCGGGTGGGCCTTTTCAACCGAGCGTTTCATGAAGTGGGCATGGTGGTTGAATTACGGGAAAGTGCGGGCAAGTTGGGGACGTTCCGGTAGCCAGTTTGCGATCCCGTATTTGGCACAAGGGCTAATGTCTCCGGGAACAATCTTTGACGGGGTACAGGGAATGCAACCCGAGGGGGTGATAAACCGGAAGCTGAAATGGGAAGAGTCGGATCAATATGATTTCGGGTTGGATATGGATTTTTTTAATTACCGTTTGAACCTAACCATAGATTATTATTACAAGTACACGCGTGCGTTGATAAATAAAGAGGTGTTGCCCGGAGACATGTACGGGTTTAATGGGGTACAATGGCGAAATACCATGGCAATTTCAAACGAGGGGTTGGAGTTGGATGCAAAAATCGATATACTGAGAGACACGGAAGTGAAATGGCGTACACGGTTCAATGTATCCCGGAATTGGAATCGTTTCCGAAAGAGTTACTCGGGGAGGGATTTTCAAGAGAAGGTGATTGGTAAACCGTTGAGCGGGATCTATCTTTTCAAGGATTTGGGAATGATCGAGAGTGATGCCGATGTCCCATACGTGTTCGATCAGTCCGGTAAAAAGCAAATGTTGTCACCGGAGGGAGACGAAGAGTATTTTTTCACGAAGGGAATGCGTAGGATTGCGGATATTAATGGTGACGGACAACTTACGGATGATGATTTGGTTTATGCCGGGACCACGTTGCCACAGGCTTACGGAGGATTGGTCAACGAGGTCAGGTGGAAGAATTTTGACGTGAATGTTTTGTTGACTTACACGCTTGGGCGTAAGATGGTGAATTCGTTCAAGTATAGTACTCTTCAGGGAAGGTTGGGGGTTTATCCTGTTTTTTCGAATGTGTCGTTGTCCGATTTCTGGCAGTCTGCCAGTGACGGGAGTAAGTACCAGACACTTGGTTTATATGGCAATTCCACGTTGATCAATATCACCGGGCAAACGACGGCTGCTCTGGAAAACGTGCATTATTGCAGGTTGAAACAATTAACGATAGGGTATAATCTTCCGAAACGGATCATGAAGAAGTTGTGGGTGGATGGCATCCGAGTTTTCGTGACGGGGGAGGACTTGTTCCTGTTGTCAAATTATTCGGGACTTGACCCCGAGGTGACGAATATCGGGACTGGGTTTGATGATGGCCGTACGTATCCTCTGGCGCGGAAATGGACTTTTGGTTTGACTGTAAATTTTTAAAAGAGGTTGATTATGAAAAGATTTTTATATAGTGTACTGGTCTTGTTGTTATGCACGTCTTGCGAATCACTTCTCGATCTGGAACCGAAGAACGGGGTGACGTTTGAACATTATTTTGCGACGGAACAGGATTTGGAAGCGTTGGTGACACAAATGCACGGGAATTTGAGGACGGCCTTGGCCATGGTTACCAAACAAGAGCTTATTGGACTCCGGGTTGATGTCGTGAAACAAGGGTCTGAAATGAATAAAATACGCGGGTTGAATACCGATTATTTTTTGAATCATTCCACTCAACAGCAATGGAGAGCTTATTATAACACGCTTGCTATCGTGGATTTATTTTTCGATAATTACAAGAAAGCCAAGGATGTGGCTCCCGAACGAGTACGTTTTTATTGTGGTCAGGGAGAATTCGTGAAGGCCATGTGTTATTTTTACCTTGTACGGATGTGGGGAGATGCCGTTATCACGAAGGGGAGCAATTACATTGATAAATACGCTAAAAGTCCGGCCTCTGTCGTTTTGGACACGGCTATTCATGCTGCATTGCAGGCGTACGATATGTTACCCAAGTACGGTAATCTGAAAAATTCGAATAACAAAGCGTTGACTTCAAAGCAATACGGGTGCAAGGGAAGTGCTGCCGCCCTGTTGGCTCACTTGTACGCATGGAAAGCCCACGTGGTTGGTGGTCAGGAAGATTTGAAAGAATCGGAGAAGTGGGCGAGCAAGTTGATCGAGGAAAAGTATCGCGATGAGGTGGGGGGGTATACTCTCGCGGCAAACCCGGAAGAGGTTTGTTCCGAGGTGATGCACAGAAAAAGTGCGGAAAGTATTTTTGAGTTGGAAATTAATTATCAGGATGTCAGTTCTTATTCTACTTTTTTACCCGCTTATTCCATGATTGGAGCCCCAGTTGTGAAGACAGAGGAAAAGATGAAGATTAAAAGTAAGGATTTGGGAATAACGATAGCGGAGGTGAATTCCTTGTTCCCGGTAGGGGATGCCCGTCGGGAGGCTTATTTCTATAAGTTGGATGATCCGGAATGGCAAGAGGCGGGATTGGCTTATCTCTATAAATGGCGGTATGCTCGTTATGGTTCATCGGTTGCAGGGGAAGTTTGGCTTAGTGGGATGGATGTGAATCGGGTTATTTTCCGGTTGGCGGATATGTACTTGTTGCGTGCGGAGTGCCGAGTGAAAATGGATGACCGGGTGGGAGCGGAGGCTGATTTGAACGTGATTCGCCAGAGGGCGGGAGTCGAGATGTGGCCCGCAAAGAATGATAGCGGGGATTTGAAATATGATATTTTCAGGGAGCGGGAGAAGGAGTTATTGTACGAGGGACACCGTTATTATGACGTGGTTCGTAATGGGTATTGGAAAACGGAATTGCAGGGTAATTTTAGCGAGTTGTCGGTGGATGATGTGAAAGACGGGGCGCTTTATATGCCTGTTCCCCAGACTGCCTTTTCACAAAATGATTTAATGATCCAGAATGCGTTTTGGGCGTCAAAAATGAAATAAGTTATGAGAAAGATGTTGTTTATACTGGTCGTGGCAGGTGTGTTTATGGCTTGCGGTACAAAATACGACTATATCGATACGGGTGTTTGCGAGGAGGAGTTTCAGGGTAATATGTACGAATATTTACAAAGTAATCATTATGATTGGGATTCTATCGTGAAGATTATTGATCGTGCGGGGTTACGGGAGATGTTCGAAAAGGAGGATTTCACTTTTCTAGGCCCCACGAATATCACTATTCGCAAATGGTTTGTCTGGGATAAGATTGGTGGAGTGGGAAACACGGATAAAGAATACGTGGTTCATGGTTACAAAAGTATTCAACGAGTGCCGGTCGAGATATGCCGGAAAATCGTGTTGAGTCACGTGATAGAAGAGATCGTTTCCCGCGATGATATTGCGAGAGTTACTTATAATGAGGAAGGAAAGATAGACGGCGGGGGTGATGTTTTTACCACTCGTTGGGGTAACCGGGTGTGGTTGTGGACGATACAGGAACCCTACATGCATATTCCCGAGATGGGACCGGTTATCGTGAATATGGCATCGGTTGATAACGATGGGCAGAAGATCAAGGAAATTGGTACGGCAACAATTGGAGTGAGGCCGATGAACGGGATGGTACATTCGTTACCGTACAGTTATAATTTGGGAGAGATGTACAGGGATAAATATTGGGCAATAGTTAATCATTAATAGTATGGGAGAGATGAAAAAGTATTTTGTTTTGATCGGGTTGATATTGGTTTGGTGGGGATGTCACAACCCCACGCCGGGGTATTTGGAGACGGGTAATGCGCAGTACGTTCCTGACACGATGATTATTCGCAAGGAATTGGACCCGCTGAAAGATGCTTACCGGAAGATGAACAATGCCCCATGGGTGTCCCCGAAATGTCAAGGGGTTGATGGCACGGCTCCCCTTCTGTTCGAGATCGTGGACGTGACGTCCGTGGACGGTGACGCTGCCATGTTTAAGAGTTTTCTGAAAATCCGGGGAGGCGGAAGAATGGAATTTCCTTTAAAAGTAAGTGTGCCTGTGGGGCATTACTTGGTTTCGGTGAGGGTATCGAACGAAGGATATTCCGAGGTAATCCCGGACGTGTTCACTTTTATCGTGGAATAGTAAAATAAATGGCTATGAGAAAGATTATGTTATTAATGATTATATGCGTTTTTACTATCGGGACAAGAGGTGAGGGGATTCGTTTTTTCAAAGGTTCTTTTCAGGATGCTTTGAAACAGGCGAGGGCCGAGAACAAGAAAGTGTTTGTCGATTTTTATACCACTTGGTGCGGACCTTGTCAGCTGATGTCCAAGAATATATTCCCGGATGATGAGGTTGGGGAATATTTTAACAAGTATTTTGTTAATTACCAGATTAATGCCGAGGATAAGGCTTTCTTGCCGGAGGTGAAACGATACGGAGTTGCTGCATACCCGAATATGTTGATTTTGGATACGGAAGGCAATGTGCTGGGGCGGCAATTGGGGGCTACTGACAAGAACGGTTTTCTTCGTTTTGCCAAGTTGGCGTTGAAAGAAGTGTTGCCCGTGGACCAGCTTTACGAGAAATTAAAGAAGGATAAAAAAAATCAATTGCTGATGCAGGAGATCCTGTTGGAAGGTCCGGAATATATCGCTCGCTTGTCCGGTCAAGATCATGATAAATGGGAGTATCGGATCGAGAAGTTGTATGCCGATTACCGGAAACAAATGCGGTTGGAAGATTGTATCACGGCGAATGATTTGAAGATTTTCTCTATGTATTATACGGGGATGGAGAAGAAAGATGAGGTGTTTGAATTTGTGTTGTCACATTTTGATGATTATGCACGGGTAATTGATCAAAACGAGGTTTCCAATTTTCTGTTTATGTTGAGTTATTCACGGATGGAGGAGTTGGCGAAAAAAGGAGATACAAGTTACGAGATGGAGTTGGAACGTGTGCGGGGGGATTTGAAGGTGGTGTACGATTCTGTGATGAATTTTGGAGAGATGGACGTGTATTCCGGTTTAAAGTTGCTGTTGGATGCGGAGTATTATTTGTACAACAAGAAAGATGTCGAAAAGTACTGTTTGTACATGGAGAAATATTTTGCGGGTTTGGGTGAGGGTATTCGTTCCCAAGATTATATCGGGGCGTTGGAGTCGCTGTACGAGGTACTGGGGGAAAAGATCACGCCGGAAGTGGCTCGTCAGGGAATCAGTTGGTTGAACGAAGCTCTGAAAAGCAAGTTGCAGCCGGAAACGCAGATGCGTTGTTTGTTAATGTTAGGCGATTGTTACAAGGCTTCGGGGAGCAAGGATGATGCGAAGAAATGCTATGACCAAGCTTACGTGATTTCCCTGCAATTTAATAATCCCGGTTTGTCAGCGGCAGTGCAGGAGTATGTCAGGAAGTTAGAAGAATAATTATAGAAAGAGGTTTATTCAGACCCTACCTCTTTGTCAATATTAACACTAACAGAACCTTTTGGGGTACAAGGTGAAAAAAATGAAAGACTATGAAAAGATTAATGTTATTATTTTGTTTGTTGGCGAGTTTTATTGCTTGTTCCGATGATAAGGATAATCCGGAGGAACCCGAGATGCCGATTACGGATTTACAACTGCCAACGGTAAATCCTGTTGCCGGAGATAATGTGACTATCGCGGGTAAGGGGTTCGCTCAGGATTGTAAGATACAGGTGAAACCGGAAGGGGCTGCCGAGGCTATTGATGCCACGATCGTGGAAGTTACTGATGCCGGGATAACTTTTAAGGTATCGGCGGATGTGGCCGGTAAATGTAAAGTTATTTTGTTGCAAGGTGGGAAATCATACGAGTTGGGAGATATAACTTTTGCTGAAGTTCCTGACGTCGAGGCAACTTTGTACGGTGTGTTTGCCGACGAGACAACGACTTCGGTATGTCCGATTGATGTTACTGCACAAAGGAGAGGGAAGGCTGTGTTTACTTTGGATAGTGACATTGATGGTATCGTTGCGGATAATCATGGCGTGGTGTACTACAAAGCTATAACGTTTGTGGATAATAAGAGTACCTATGAATTACGTTATTATGATGTAAAAGCGGGTAAAGGTGGAAAGATTGCTTGGGCAGATGCGGGACGTTGTTTCTCTATTGCCACGGATGGGGAAAAGTTATACGCTTTGACTTATGACACGGAAAGTTATGATATTAACTTGTATTCTGTTGGACGTGATGGAAATGCAGAACTTGTGAATACTTACTCCGATCAATTCGAATTAGAGTATATACGGCTTTATTCAACTGGAGGCACGTTCTTGTATGGAGAAGAATATATGTTTGTCGGTTTACGAATAGATATGGGATCGGATGTATATCACGTGTCTATTAACGGGGAGTTGGCTGATGATTACTATGATTATGTTGCGGCAGAGGGTATGATGAAATCTTATCATTTTGTTAAAACGGATGGGAAGCATTACGTGTTCAAGAATAATGAAGGTAAAGACGCTACCGCTCAAGCCACAGCTCATGAATTTGAAGAAGAATATGAATGGTATGGCGATGATTACAATAATCCGGTTGTTGCAACCATAGATAATTATTTCACCGATCAGGTGTACGATCCGACAACAGGTTTGATTTACGGTATGTTTGGAGAGGACGGTGATGGAATTTTGCCGTTTGACCCGAAAACGAATAAAGTGCTTGATCCTTGGATGGGAAGCGGTTGTGTCGCTTTGGTATATATAAAGAAATAAGGTTCATCCATGCTACTTGTTTTGTGTATGAGTGAGTAGTGAACGGGCCGGGTTTGTGAGAACCCGGTCTTTTTTTAGCTGATCTTTTCCTTTATCTTTGCCTGCATAAAATAGATTGACATGAAACATAACTGGAAACCGGGAAATATGATTTATCCTTTACCTGCCGTGTTGGTGAGTTGTGGGAGTGAACCGAGTGAATATAACGTGTTGACGGTAGCATGGGTGGGAACGTTGTGTACGAATCCACCGATGTGTTATATTTCGGTGCGGCCGGAACGATATTCGTACCCGATTCTTCAGAAGAACGGGGAGTTCGTGATTAACTTGACCACGAAGGATATGGCGTATGCCACGGATTGGTGTGGGGTACGTTCCGGGAAGGATTATAACAAGTTTGAAGAGATGAAGTTGACACCGGGAAAGGCTGCGGTGGTGAAGGCCCCGATTATTGAGGAGTCGCCGGTGTCGATCGAGTGCCGGGTGAAGGAGATCATTCCTTTGGGGTCACATCACGTGTTCATTGCTGACGTGGTGAACGTGCAGGCGGACGATCGTTATCTGGATAAGGATAGCGGGAAGTTTGAGTTGGCGAATGCTGATCCTTTGGTATATCTGCATGGTGGATATTTTGAGTTGGGAGAAAAAATTGGTAAATTCGGGTGGTCTGTGGAGAAGAAAAGGAAAAAGAAATAATCATTTAAAATTACCGCATGATGAAAAAGACGGTTTTGTTGCTCGTGTTATTTTTAGGAACATTGGCTTTGGGGATGGCTCAAAGTAAAGAAAACGATTTTTTGGATCAGCCTTATATCGAGGTAACAGGGACAGCCATGATGGAAGTGGTTCCGGATGAAATTTACGTGAAAATCATATTGAGGGAAAAGGATCAGAGAGGGAAGACGGAGTTGGAGCAACAGGAGAAAAAGTTGTTCCAAACGTTGCAAAAAGTAGGGATTGATGTGAAGAAGGATTTAGCCGTGAGGAATATGGCTGGGAATCGCTATAAATTGAAAAGCGGGGCTATGAAGTTGAGAAAAGAGTACGTTTTGTTGTTGCATGATGTTAATACGCTGGATCGTGTTTTCGCGGGATTGGAACAGATGGGTGGCGTGGAGGCCGAAGTGGAACGGGTGGATCATTCGCAGATTGAAAAATTACGTCGGGAGGTTAAGGAGGATGCGATAAAGGTGGCAAAGGAAAAAGCGATGGGCTTAGCCGCGGCGATCGGTCAGAGTATAAAAGAGGCTATTTATATCAGGGAAGAGCATTGGGGAGGGATGGCTGCCCAATATATGTCGAACGTGGCTCTTGATGCCGGTCGGGGAAGTGCCGATGCCGGAGTGGATTTTGAGAAGATCAAGTTACAGGGGACTGTTTTGGTACGGTTTAAGTTGTGGTATAAATAATTTGAATCGGTGCTTATTTGTTTAGGTATATAAATTGTGAAATTCATAATCTCTTTTACCTTTGTAGGAAATAAAAAAGAGGAAAGGCATTTTTTAACAAAAATGTTGTAGAAAACGTAGAAGTTGGTAATGGAGATAAAGAATCAACATATAGAAGTAGAAAAGCATCCGTTAGAGCCGTTTTTGCCGGCAAATGCCAAGTTGTTGATGCTGGGAAGTTTTCCACCGCCAAGAGCGAGGTGGTCTATGGAGTTTTATTACCCGAATCTGCAAAATGATATGTGGAGGATATATGGGGTGTTGTTTTTCGGGGATAAAGATTATTTTTTAGAAAAGGGGAAGAAAGCGTTTAGCCGGGAACGGTTAGTCGCTTTTTTGGAAGAAACCGGGGTTGCCTTGTTTGACACGGCGATGGAGGTGATTCGTCAACGGGGAAATGCGTCCGATCAGTTTTTGGAGATTGTTACTCCCGTGGATTTGGATGCCGTGCTGAAACGAATTCCCGAATGTAAGGCGATTGTAACCACGGGACAGAAGGCAACAGATACTTTGCTGGCCTTGGTCGGGGCTGAGGCTCCTAAAGTGGGAGGTTTCAGTGATTTTGAATATAAAGGGAGGGCTTTACGGGTGTACCGGATGCCTTCGTCTTCACGGGCTTACCCGAAGCCTTTAGAGGATAAAGCGGCAGAATATCGGGTGATGTTTCATGATTTAGGAATGTTGTAAGAAGATGAAGACAGTATTGTTGGTAGTGGATATGCAAAATGATTTTTGTTTGCCTTCGGGTTCGCTTTACGTGCCGGGGGCAGAGAAAGACGTGGAGAGGTTAAGTCGGTTGATCAAGGAGAAAATGACTGTTATTGATAAGATTATTCTCACGGCAGATGAACATCATGTGATGGACATCGCTCATCCGTTCTATTGGAAGAACAAGCGGGGAGAGCATCCGGCTCCTTTTACAACTATTTCATGGTGGGAGGTATTGTCGGGAGAGTGGATTCCTTTCGGGGATAGAGAAGAGGTAATTGATTATTTGCGTCGATTGATTGAAAACGAGGAATATAAGCATATGATTTGGCCGGAACATTGTCTGTACGGGAGTGAAGGGGCAGCCATAACCCCCGTGTTGATGGAGGCCGTGACGTGCTGGGCCAGAGAAGGAAAGTATTACGAGGTGGTGGAGAAGGGCTTGAATCCTTCAACCGAGTTTTTCGGTGCTTTTCGGGCAAATATTCCTTTGGATTATGCTGCTGATACAAAGTTTAATATGAAACTGAAGGACGAGCTAGAGTCGTATGACGTGATCTGGTTGGCCGGAGAGGCAAAAAGTCACTGTGTGGCAAACACGTTGAGGCAGTTGTTTGATTATCCTGAGGTAGTTCAGCGACTGGTGATACTGGAAGATTGTATGGGTAATATTTCGGGATGCGAGGATTTAGCTATTCCAATTTACGAGAAGGCCGCCCGGATGGGGGCTCGTTTTGAGACGTCGGAATCTTTATTGTTTTCATAAAAGGGGGGAATATGATCATCCATGATTTTTTGGATAATGATTTGTATAAGTTCACGGTAATGAATGCCATACAAAAGAAGTTTCCGGATTCGGAAGTGGTTTATCGTTTCGTGAACAGGGGAAATACGAGTTTCCCTCCCGGTTTTGCTGATGCTTTGAAAAAAGAGGTGGAGGCTATGGCGGGAGTGGTACTTTCAAAGGAAAACGAGAAGTTTATGCGAGCAAAATGTTATTATTTTGATTCGGTGTTTTTCGACCTTTTGAAAGGTTTTCGTTTTAATCCTGCCGAGGTGAAGGTGAGTCAGGAGGGTGGAAAGCTAGACGTGGAAATTCGGGGCTTGTGGTACCGGACCGTGTTGTGGGAAGTTCCTTTAATGGCGATGATCTCCGAATTGTATTTTCGGATGACGGGACAGGTTGCCCGTGATTTGGAACGGAATGCAACGGAGAAAGCAAGAGCCTTCGCGGATATAAAAGCGGAAATTTCCGAATTCGGTACCCGGAGAAGATACTCCTTTGACGTGCAGGATCGAGTGATCGGCATATTGAAAGAGAATATGAAGGGCTTGTTGAACGGGACAAGTAATGTTTATTTTGCCATGAAATACGACTTGATTCCGATGGGTACTCACCCGCACGAATGGTTTATGTATCACGGGGCGCATTTCGGTTATCGGTCGGCAAATGCCTTGGCGTTGGAAAATTGGGTGGATGTTTATGACGGTTATTTGGGTATTGCCTTGACTGACACGTATACTTCCGATGATTTCTTTAATAGTTTTGACACGAAGTATGCCAAGTTGTTTGATGGTTTACGTTGGGATAGTGGTGATCCTTTTGAATTCACGGAGAAAGCATTGGAGCATTACCGGAAACATCGGGTGGACCCGAAAAGTAAGACGATCGTGTACAGTGATGCATTGGATCTGGAGGGAGTGAAAAAGATCAAGGCTTTCGTGAACGGACGTCTGCATGACGTGTATGGAATCGGAACGTATCTCACGAATGATGTGGGGGTTACACCATTAAATATGGTAATCAAGTTATTTGAATGTCGTCCGAAAGGGAGCGAGGTGTTTTTGCCTGCCGTGAAATTGTCGGATGTAGAGGGAAAACATACGGGTTACCCGGACGAGGTTGATTTATGTTTGAGAATGTTAAGATTAAAATGATGAAAGGATATTTATTTTTGGAGTACCCGGCGTGTGGTACTTGCCGGAAGGCGAAAAAGTGGTTGGACGAGCAAAAAGTGGATTATACGGATCGGCATATCGTGGAAGAACGCCCGACACGGGAGGAGTTGAAAATATGGTTCGAGAGAAGTGGTTTACCGTTGCGGAAGTTCTTTAACACGAGCGGGTTGTTGTATAAATCCATGCAGTTGAGAGAAAAGCTGGACGGGATGAGCGAGGAGGAACAATTGGAGTTATTGGCGTCTGACGGGAAGTTGGTGAAACGTCCTTTGGTCATCGGGGAGGATTTCGTGTTGGTGGGATTCAAGCCGGAAGAGTGGGAAAAGGTATTGTTAAAATAATAGGTAGTTTTTTATGTTAGTTACATACGAGGATATACGGAATGACGAGAGTATAAAGTGTTATATTACGGAGGCGGACAAGGCCTTGTCCGCTTTAGGATATACAGAACATTCATTCCCCCACGTGGTGAAAGCGGCGACGATGGCGGAGATGATTTTATTAACTTTGAATTACCCGAAGCGGACGGCCGAACTGGCCAAGATTGCCGGGTATATGCACGATATTGGCAATATCGTGAACCGGATTGACCATGCACAGAGTGGTGCGGTAATGGCATTCCGATTGCTGGACCGGATGGGGATGGACCCGGCGGAGATTGCAATGGTCATCAGTGCTATCGGTAATCATGACGAGAGTACGGCTGCTGCCGTGAATCCAATAGCTGCCGCCTTGATTTTGGCTGATAAAACGGATGTGCGGAGAAGTCGGGTGCGTAATCAAGATTTTGCGAGTTTTGATATTCATGACCGGGTGAATTATGCCGTGGAAGAATCCAAGATTTATTTTAATGAAGATCATTCGGCTATTATTTTGGATTTGAAGATTGATACTTCTATTTCGGCCGTGATGGATTATTTCGAAATCTTTTTGGGGCGGATGATGTTAAGTCGGAAGGCTGCCGAGTTTTTGAATATCAGTTTTGAACTGGTGATTAATGGTCAAAGGTTGTTGTAAATAAACCTTGTGATATTTTTCAAAACTTTTTGCGAGCGAAGTAACGGAATAAGCAATTGTGGTCGTGTGGAATATTATTATAAAATGTTTATATTTGCGAAAGAACAATGCTTTTCATTATGGCTATCGTATCGCATAAAGAGTTTAAGGCTTTCTTCGAGACTTTTTTTATTCCCGTTTACACGTTGATGCAACGCTACACGGGCGAGCGTGAATTGTCGAGAGATTTCACGCAGGAGGCATTCGTGAGAGTGTTCGAGCATCGGGGAGAGTTCGAGACGGAAGAGAATGCCAAAGCTTTCTTGTACACCGTAGCCCGTCGTATCTATCTGGATCATTGTAAGCATCAAAAGATAGAAAATCAGTACCAGAATCGGGTAAACGAGGAAGATCCCGAAGAATATGATTTTTTGAAGGAGGTTACTCAACAGGAGGTGTCCCGAATATTGTACGATGCTGTTGATAAGCTACCTTCACAGACACGTTCGATTATTTTATTGAACTTGAAAGGATTTAACAACACGGAAGTGGCAGAACGGTTAGGTGTTTCCGTGAATACAATTAAATCATTGAAAAAGAGTGCTTACGTGACGTTAAGAACCTTGCTGTCAAAGGATCTTTTGATGATTTTGTTCGTTTTAGTCGATAAATAATTTATTTTTACACTCACCCACTTTTTTTTCTCAATCGTCTTCTTAATAAACGCTAAATTTAAATCGTATGAATTTGCTAAGAAGACGTTTTAAAATTGCTCATTTGATTGCGGAAGAGTTTGCCGGGGTGATTACGAAAGAGAATCAAGCCCGGTTGGAGCAATGGCGTGTAGAAAACCCTGCCCATACGAAAGAATATGATGAGATCCGGATATATATCATGACGGAAAACGAGCGTAGGGAGAAAGAAAAACAAACAGTAAAGAATGAGTGGCGGAAATTTGAGCGTATTCATTTCAGAAAGTATGTTATTTGGAGAAGAATAGGCCGGTATGCGGCTATTATGGTGATGCCTTTATTGGTGTGCGGGTATTTCGTGTCTTCCGAGTGGAAATCCTCGGAAGTCACGATTGCTGACAACGTGGAAATTGTTCCGGGGACAGGAAGAGCCCAGTTAATTATGGCTGACGGAAGATTCTTGAAATTGGAACAAAAAGAAGATATGAAATTGGATTTACCCGGGGTAAAAGTAGTTGCGACGGGAAAGAAAATTGTTTACCGGGCAATAGAAGAAGAAACGAGTACCCCGAAGGTGGAGGAGTACAACACGTTGGTTGTACCTCGCGGGGGAGAGTATATGCTGGAATTGTCGGATGGGACGAAGGTGTGGTTGAATTCCGATTCCGAGTTGCGCTTTCCTGTTACGTTTGTCGGGGATAGGCGAAACGTGGAGATTGAAGGGGAGGCTTATTTTGAAGTAGCAAAGGATGAGGGGAAACCTTTTCACGTGTTGGCGAATGGGGCGGATATAAAAGTGTTGGGAACAAGTTTTAACGTGATGACTTACCGGGGACGTACGATTACGACTCTTGTCGAGGGTGAAGTTTGCTTGACGTATAAGGATGAATCAGTACTTATAGTACCGGATCGACAGGCCGAGGTGATCACGGAGACCGGAAAGATTTTGATGAGAGAGGTGGATGCAAGGAATTTCACGTTATGGAAAGATGGTGTGTTTTATTTCGAAAATGCGGCTTTGGAGACGATTGCCGAGCGTTTGTCACAATGGTATGATGTTAATATAATTTTTAATGATGAGGCATTGAAACAGTTGAGATATTCGGTTGAAATGAAACGCTATAATAATATTCAGGATTTACTAACTAAAATTGAAAAGACACAAAAAGTAAAGTTTCTAATTCAAGGAAAAAGTATTTATATCCGTAAATGGATGGAAGCCTACGATTTGCTAGAGTGAACTTTGGAAAGAAAATCCCTATAATAGGGGATTTAGAGAACAGATTTCAAAGGTTACTTTTGTCAAAATTTACTAGCATAATCGAATTCGAAAAATTGTAATGTAACTTTAAAATGATGCAAGCAGGTAATGTAGCCCCATTACCTGCCTACTAAGCTCATCATTAAATGAAATGTGAAACCTAAAAGCAAAAGTATGAAAAAAAATGACAACCCCAACAGCTTGAGGAGATTTAAGCTGTGGAGAAAATTGTTAATCGTGAAGTTGCTATGCGTGTGCTTGTTCTTGCAAAACACTGCTTTATCGGCGAGTGTTTACTCGCAAGAGTTAAAATTAACGTTGAAGGGGAATGATATTAGTCTGACCAATATCTTTTCCCAGATTCGGGAAAGTAGTGATTACACGTTTGTATATAATCTGGATGACATTCAAAATGTACGGGTGAAGTCTCTGGATGTGAAAGATGCATCTATCCGGGAGGTTTTGGACAAGTGCCTGAAAGGAACAGGATTTTCTTACGAGATCGAGGATCACGTGGTGATTATACGTCCGGATCGTCCGGCCAAGCAAGAGGTGAAAAAGGTGACCTTGAAGGGGATCGTGATGGATAAGGATTCGGTGCCGATAGCGGGAGTAACTGTCCTGTTAAAAGGTACTTATGTGGGAGTTACGACAGATATTGCAGGAAAATTTCAAATGGCTATTCCGGAACAGAATGAGGTGTTTTTGTTGTTTTCGTTTGTGGGGATGGAAACACAGGAAGTCAAGGTAATAGATTTCAAGAAACTGATTCGGGTCGTAATGAAGGAGAAAGTTGGGCAATTGGAGGAGGTGGTAATTACGGGATACGGGCAGACGACAACTCGTAGTTCGACGGGTTCTACAGCTAGTTTGGGACAAGAGGTTTTTGCAAATAAAGCGACGCCGACAGTGGATATGTTATTACAGGGACAGGTTGCCGGGGTGAGTGTAATGGCAATTTCCGGTCGACCGGGAGAGGCTGCCAAGGTCAGAATACGAGGAACGAATACAATCAGTGGGGATGCGGAACCTTTATGGGTGGTAGATGGGGTCCCTTTACAACAGAATGTGCCAAATATCTCGACGGGGCAGATTAAATCGGGTAATCTGAACGAGATTTTTGTTACAGGAATAGCCGGAATTAATCCGAATGACATTGAGAACGTGACGATATTAAAAGATGCTTCAGCTGCTGCAATTTACGGATCAAGAGCTGCGGGAGGTGTGATTGTGATTACGACAAAGAAAGGAAAAGCGGGAAAGATGAGGGTCAACTATTCGACCACTCTTTCTATTGGACTAAAACCGCAACGAGATCCGGGGTTAATGAATTCTTCCGAGAAAATGGCTTGGGAACAGGAATTATGGGATGAATTTTCTTCGGAATCTTTCGTGTATAATCAAGCGCAAACGGATCCACGGAAGAAAATACATAGTCCGGTGGTTGGTATTGTAGGAATGCTCCGGTCGGAGAAACTTGGTAAAGACGATAAACTTTGGCACGAGGATGATTTTGTGCCAATGAGCAAGGAAGAACAGGATGCTTATATTGCAAATTTGGCAAAACATTCGACGGATTGGTTTGACGTGTTGTTTCGTAATTCCTTCTCGATGAATCATCATCTTTCTTTTTCCGGGGGATCGAATCAATATACCTATTATGTTTCTTTGGGGGTTACGGATGATCGAGGATTAGTAAAAGAAACAGATTATCAACGTTATAACCTGAATGCAAAGGTTGATTTGAATCCATCTGATCGTTTGAATCTCGGTTTTGGTATCGATTTATCAAAACAAAAATCAGATAGCTATTCTATGACGGTAAGTCCTTTTGAATATGCCTATTTTGCAAATCCTTACGAAACATTATATAACCCGGACGGGAGTTATCGGTCAGATCGGACTTATTTCAATCTGGCAGGTATTAATGATGGTAATTTGAGTGATGGGGTACAGCCTCCTAGCGGGTTTAATATTATGCGGGAGATGAAGGAAACATCGAGTTCGGCTGATAATACAAGTGCTTCCGTGCGGATGAATCTTGGTTATGATATCATAGAAAAACTGAGAATTTCAGGATTGGTATCATACACGTATTATAACAATAAGGTGGATGATGTAAAAGGACGGGATACTTATGCCGCTTTTTTAGATAGACTTTATTTTGATGAGAATAATAGCGAGTGGATTCCTTATGGTTCTATCACACAGACCTCATCAGATGGTTCGAGCTACAATGTTCGGGGACAATTGGAATATCGGGATGTGTTCGGGGATGCTCATCAGGTAACTTTGTTGGGAGGGGCCGAGTTGAGGGGGGATAAGAGTGACCGAACTTATGCAAAACGTTTCGGGTATGATGACGTGACGGGTAATTCGGCTATGCCGGTGCATCCGAATCCTCAAGTGGAAGATGTGAAACGTTATGCTGATTTGATAGACCAACTTTCCGGAGAAGTGAGTTCTGAAAGCCGTTTTGCTTCATTCTATGCTTCTTTGGATTACAGTTATCTGGAGCGTTATTTGTTGAGTGTTACGTTCCGGACAGATGGTTCGAATAATTTTGGTAGTGACGAACAGTTTAATCCGACTTGGTCTTTAGGACTTGCATGGCATTTGGATGAGGAACGGTTTATGCATGGTTTGTATCCTATCGTGAGCCGTTTAACATTACGAGCTGCCATGGGATATACCGGGAATGTCGTGAAATCTGTCAATAAAGATCTGGTGTTGAATTACTCGACAACTTATTGGGATGGATTGAGGACCGGAAATATTAGTGCCGCTCCTAATCCTAAAGTGCGTTGGGAAAAGACAAAAGACATGAAGATTGCATTGGATTTCGGGTTATTCGACGAAAGAGTCAGTGGGTTGGTAGAGGCGTATTATCGGAAGAGTTCCGATGTTGTGTCAACAGTAGATGTTTTGTCTACAACCGGATTTTCCGGACAGGGATTTAATACTTCAGAGATAAAAAATAAAGGAATAGAAGGAACTTTGCGAGTGAAAGTGTTGAATGGTAAGGATTTTAAATTCACTCTAGCCGGAAACATAGCATGGAACCGTAATATTTTGTCGAAGTATAGCAAAAAGCGTGTAATAACGGACGGACGATATGAAGGTTTTCCATTGGAGTCTGTTTTTGCCGGACGTTACACGGGAATTGATGTGCGTGATGGTGTGTACACGTATGAGCTGAGACCGGATGCCCAGATTTATAAAGGGACGGATTTACAGGCCGTGGATAATTACCGGTATTATTTAGGAACTTCTGTTTCTCCGGTTACTGGTGGTTTTAACGTGGATTTTTCTTATAGGAATTTACGTTTGAATGTTGGTGGTGTTGTTTCTTCGGGGGCAAAATTGTTGAACATGGTGAATTCTCCGGCAAGCTACGAGATAATCACCTCTAACCGGACGGGAGAAACCCCTCAGACCGTGTATAGTGATCTGTACCGTAATCATTTGAATGTTTCGAAAGATATGGTGAATCGTTGGACAGAGGAAAAGGGAACCGGGGTGAAGTATCCGAGAATAATAGATTTTATGGGAGAGCGATTATTATTGGATCAATACAACGTGCATTCACAAGAAATCACGAAGGGGGCTTATCTGGAAAATGTTTCTTTTTTGAGAATAAAGAATATTTCGTTATTCTACGATCTACCGCAACATATCGTGAAATCTTTGGGATTGAATACGGTAGGGTTCTCTTTTACCATGAATAATTTCATCACGTTTACGAATTATTCCGGTATTGATCCGGAAACACCGGGTACGACTTACCCGATCACCCGCTCTATAACGTTAGGAATAAACGTGGGATTTTAAATGATTGAAATAGGATATTTAAATTTTAAGGATATGAGAAAGTCAAGTTTATATATTATCATCTCGCTCCTTTTCTGTAATCTTTCTTGTACGGAATATCTGGACGTGAAAAATAAGGGAGAGGTTATTCCGGAAACGGCAGAGGAGTTTTCAGCCTTACTACATAGGCATTTATACAGTATTGACGGGGCTGGAGAGTATGCTTTTTTCGGAGCTCCTTCGACGGCTGCTTCTTACGAGGCTTATACCGATAACTGGGATGCGGATTTGACAACCAAGTTGGATTTGCCGATTTACGTGGGGAGTGATATTAGTAGTTTGTCGTTCCGTTTTAAATCGTTGTATGAGGTTATTCGCGATTGTAATATCGTGATCGGGGAGTTGAAAGAGCGTGATACAGAGTTCGGTAAAAAATTATTGGCAACGGCTCACACGATTCGTGCCGTGTGCTACTACACTTTGATGCGCAATTATTGTGAACCGTATGACAAGAGTAATGCAACTAAGATGTTAGGGGTACCTATCGTGAAAGAGTTTGATATGGAAGGGAAGCCTGAACGTTCGGATTTGAAGGAAACAGCTGATTTTATTGTTGAAGATTTGGAGCAAGCAATTAGTCTGAACCAGACTGACGAGCATTATCGTTTTTACGTGGATGTTTCTAAAGCGTATTTGGCGAGAGTATATTTCTGGATGCAAGAGTGGGCATTGGCTGCAAGTATGGCTAAAGAAGTGTTGGACAAGTATCCGTTAATTAGCGGGGAAGCCTATAAGGAGATGATTCAAAGTGAGGTGAAACAGTTAGGAAACGTGTTGATACGTTCCGGAATATCCAAATCAGAAGGATACGTGTACACCGATATGCAGAAGACGAAAGGGCGTCCATTATCTTTGGAGTTTGTGAATTTGTTTGTAGAGAAGGAACGGGACATACGTTATACCTTTTCTTTTAACACGGAATTTGTGAACACCAAAATGTTAAAGACCTCCTTGCGAACGGCGGAAATGTGTCTGATCATGGCTGAGAGTTACGTTCATTCCGGAGATACGGAGAATGGTTTGAAGTATTTAAATCATCTGCGAGAGAACCGGATTACCGGATATACTCCATACACGGAATCAAATTTACCGGCTGTCGATCCCGCCGCGTTAGTCCAAGTGGATGCAGAAGGGAAACCTCTGACACCTTTGATGGCTGCAATATTGAATGAACGACGGAAGGAGCTTTATTTGGAAGGTGATCGTTGGTACGAGTTGAAACGGAACGGGCGACCGGAAAGATGGTGTGGGCATAGCGGGGTGAAATATGTTACGGCTAAATTCCTGTACACGTTCCCTATACCGAAGGAAGATATAGCATTGAACTCCGGGTTAATACAGAATCCGGGATATGAAACTTATTAATGTGTTGTATTTAAATCAGAATGAAAATGAGAACATTAAAATATACATTAGGATTGGGATTATTCGTGTTATTATTTGCAAGCTGTGATGATGTTGACGATACTCCCCCTCGATTGGTGGATATGAAGACCGAATTTGTACTGCCGGCACCTAGTCGTTTGACAAATGCTGAACGGGATATTATTCAGGCTAAAAGAGATGCTTACCAAGAAGCGATTGGAAATTAAGGAGTTTGAACGAATAAAAAGATATAGTTATGCGAAAGATTTTATTTGTTTTCTCGTTATTGATAGGGCTAAGTCTTATGGCGGCTTGCTCGGATGATGATAATAGTGATCCGAAGTTGAGTTTCGGACGCTCTATTTATATACTAAAAGCGGCAGAACCACTGGCCGTGGAATTAATGGTTTCGGAACCGGTGACGGAAGAAGTGAGAGTTCCTTTCACGATCGACGGTACTGCCGTGTTGGATGAGGATTACACGATTTCTGCCAACGAGTTTATTCTCCATCCCGGTGATGTGATTGATACGATTTGGGTGACTCCGAAGGAAAACGTGATCGGACAACGGGAGATTCGTTTGAGTTTACAGGAAGTTCCAAATTATCGTTTATGGAATAATCGTTGGGCGATTATCCCGGTGGAAACGAAAGATATTTTTACTTGTTCTTTTTCACAAACCACGATGGATTTGAAAAGTGAAATTGTTGTTTCGATGGGGTTAACCGTGAAAGGGGTTGATTATATGTATAAACGGGATGAAGTTCGGGTGCCTTTTGAAATAGACCCGGCATCTACGGCGGTAGAAGGCGAACATTACGAGATTGTTGGTGGTGGTCGGGAATTGGTACTGGGTATCATGAAGGCAACGGCCGACGTGACGATTCGTTTCTTGAAGAAAGAGGCCGGCAAGGACAAGGTGATTATTCGTTTGGTTGAAGGTGGACTTTTTGAGGGAGGAACGAATGCTTCCGTTACGGTTAATGTGAATGGACCGACTTTGTATGAGGACTTTGTAGGAACGTGGATTTCCCCGACGTTTATCAGTGGAGACTTTATTAAGGGAATGGTATGGGGACATCCTACAGACTGTGATAATCTTCCGGTAAATAATCTGTCTACGGATAAAATTGTTTTTGCGGCGGGTGCTACAAACACGTTAAATGTGGATGGTGTACAGGGAGACTTGGCTAGATACCTTCGGAATTGTGAGGTCGTGTATGTCGGAGAGGCTCCGGAACAACTATGGGATCAAGATGCCTATGGAGTTAAACGGGACGTGGTTACTTTGGAATTGAGTAAAGCAAATGTGAATTATTCGGTGACGAGTATAACAGAAAGAAAAGCGATTGTACTTGTACGCTTGTTGAGTAAAGGTAATGTGCTTGAATTCCGGGTAATTGATTATGAGCCGACAGATTTCTTGACAGGGACATACTATGATGAAACTCATCCAAGTTATGGAGAACCTAAAGAGTATCCTATGAGGGAGTTATATCCACTGGTATTCCGTTTCACGAAAGTTGAATAATGAGTTTATAAGGTTCATAAAGTTTGTAAGGTTTATAAAGTTTATGAACTCTCTACGGGAAGTTTTGTTCATGGCTGCTCTGGCTACCGAAGGCCGCCTATCACTTTATGAACCTTATAAACCTTACAAACTTTAGAACCTCTTTTAATGTCTTAATATAAAATTGAAAAGTATGAAAAAATGGATGCTAGTATTGTTCGTGGCACTTTTCGTGCTACCTTGTTCGCTGGATGCCGAGGCAGCCGGGCGGAAGAAGAAAGGTAAAAATGCCGTCACGGCTAAGGTGGCGGAGAAGGAGAGTGCTTATGACAAATTATTTCAGAAAAAGTCGTGCGAGACGGTGAAGAGTAATTTCATCACCTTGCATAAGGTGGATGGGAAATTATATTTCGAGATTCCGGTGAAATATCTGGGACGGGAAATGTTGTTTGCGTCCACGTTGACCTCGACTTCCAGTAATGATTTCTGTGACGTGGGTTACAAGCAAAATGACCCGTTACACGTGCGTTTCACGAAGATTGACAGTACGATCTACCTGAATGAAGTAAATGCTTTCGTGACCTCGAATCCGAAAGAACCTTCCCTGCGAAAGGCTATTGACAAGAACTTTGCGGATGCCGTGTTGTACTCGTACAAGATTGCAGCTTACACGCCGGACAGTACGGCCGTGGTGATTGATGTGACACCGATATTCACGACGGATATGAAAGAATTTGCCTTTCTTCCGACGACGATTATGGGATTGATCCAGTTGAATTCTGTCTTTAACAAAGATGGGGTTGCTTTAGGAGAAGTCAAGGCGTTTGATGATAACTTGAGCGTGAAGTCCATGTTATCTTATAAAGTATCGTTGAAATTCATGTCGTTCTCGTTCTTGGATAATATGCCGTTGACGGCCACGGTGACCCGTTCTCTATTGTTACTGCCGGAAGAGAAAATGCGTCCCCGGATTTCCGATTCACGGGTAGGCATTTTTATCACGAGTAAACAACACGTCTCCACGGAGAAGGATGGGATTCAAGATTACACGCTGGCCAACCGTTGGCGTATGGAGCCTAAAGATATGGCGGCTTTTCAGCGGGGGGAACTTGTGGAACCCGTGAAACCGATCGTGTTTTATATTGATGATGCTTTTCCGGAATTGTGGAAACAACCGATAAAGGAGGGTACGCTACGGTGGAATGAGGCTTTCGAGAAGATTGGGTTTAAGAATGCCGTGCAGGTACGTGATTTTCCGAAGGATGATCCTGAATTTGATCCGGATAACCTGAAATATTCCTGTATTCGTTATTTACCTTCTTCGACGGCAAATGCGATGGGACCGTCGTGGGTGGATCCAACGACCGGAGAAATTGTTAATGCCTCTGTTTTGGTCTATAACGACGTGATTCGTTTGATTAATAACTGGCGTTTCGTGCAGACGGCACAAATTGACCCGTCCGTGCGGGCAAAGAAGATGCCGGATGACATCGTGAAAGAATCCATCGCTTACGTGGTGGCTCACGAGGTGGGGCATTGCCTCGGTTTCATGCACAATATGTCGGCCTCTGCCGCTTACCCGGTGGATTCATTACGTTCCGCATCTTTCACCAACACGTATGGGACAACTCCTTGTATCATGGACTACGCCCGTTTTAATTACGTGGCTCAACCCGGAGACAAGGGCGTACGTTTGACCCCGCCGGATTTGGGTATATATGATTGTTTCCTAGTGAAATGGAACTATCAGCCCTTACCACAGGTGAATGATGAATGGGAAGAGCAAGCAATTCTTGAAAGTTGGGTGGACGAGAAAGCCGGAGACCCTCGCTATCGGTATGGAAGGCAACAGATTTATTCCCGTTATGATCCGAGTGCTATTGAAGAGGACTTGGGAGATGATCCGATGAAAGCCGGGGAGTACGGGATAAAGAATTTGAAATATATCTTGTCTAATCTCGGAGAATGGGTAAATGACGATGCGGATTTCACGCACCGGGAAGAGCTTTACAAACAGTTGGCAAATCAATACTATCGTTATATCATGAACGTGATGTATAACGTGGGTGGTATCTACCTGACGGAAGTGAAAGACGGTACGAAGGGACAGCGTCATGAGCCGGTTTCAAAGGAAAAACAACAGGCTTCTTTGGCGTGGATACTGAAAGAGTTCAAGTCTTCGGATTGGCTGAGCAAGACGGATTTGAAAAAGAATTTCGCCATGGGAGTGGACATGACTCCGGTACTGCAAAAAAGAATACTGGACCAGTTGGAACGTTTGACCGGAAATATTATTTTGTCGTCTCATCTCGCATCTAATCCGTACACGATTCAGGAATTCCTGACAGACTTGTATAATGGTGCGTTTGAAAACACGGTGAAAGGACGGGCTTTGACGGATGCCGACAAGATGCTGCAACAATTTATCGTGGATGTTTCCGCCAGTTCGTTGAAAGAGGCCGGAGGGGGAGCGTTGCGGATGTTGACGGATGCGGCTTATATGCCTTCCGTGGAAGAGATTGCGGCCTACGGTTTGGATGAAACCGGATTGATTAACAAGTATCTTGATCAGTTCCGACAAGTGGAGCAAGAACGTGGTCCCGGCTACGTGGCACAACAGATGGCATTAAATGAATTTGGTTATGGATACGGTTTCGTGCGGAAAGTGAATACCGGAGAGATTGATAATTCTAAAGTGTACTTGCAGGATATGGCTTTGAAGGCTCAACGGCTTTTGAATTCCAAGATTGCGGGGGCGACAGGTGACACGAAGATTCACTACCAATCGTTGTTGATGAAGTTGAATAAGTCTTTGAAGGATAGTAAATGATGAACGGGACTGTCCGATAAGTCAATTCTTAAATAACTACCCCTTCTAACTCCCCCTTGCACAGGGGGAGTTGGTGGGGGTAGTCAGTAAATCCCAAACAGGACTTTGAGGTTAACCTCTTTTTATGATTCTAAACTCTCGTAGAAGAATTTCCAAAGTGTATCATTCATAGGTGGGGGAGCGACGATCGTGATCTTTTCCTGTTTCACCGGGTGAGTGAATGTGATGGACCGGGCGTGAAGACTGATTCCACCTCCCTCGTTGGAACGGGGGAAACCGTATTTCAAGTCCCCTTTGATCGGGCAGCCGATCTTTGCCAACTGGCAACGAATCTGGTGATGGCGTCCCGTGCAAAGTTTTACTTCCAATAAATAGTAACGTTGTCCGCATCCCAATAATTTATACTCAAGGATGGCCTCTTTCGCTCCACTTTTGGGTTTATTGTAAGCATAGGATTTATTCTTTTCAGCATCCCGCACCATGTAGTGGGTTAGTTTGGCATGATCTTCTTCGGGAAGATTGCCCACAATCGCCCAGTATATTTTGGTGATCTCCTGATCGTGTTCTTGAAACATTTTGTTCAGCCTTACCAGTGCCTTACTGGTTTTGGCGAACAATACGACTCCACTAACCGGGCGGTCCACCCGATGAGGAATTCCGAGGTAAACATCCCCCGGTTTGTTGTACTTTTCTTTGATGTATGCCTTAACACGCTCACTGAGAGGTTCGTCTCCCGTCTGGTCTGCCTGCACAATATCGGAAACCTTTTTGTTGATAGCGATAATGTGGTTATCCTCGTATAATATCTCCAGATTCTTCATGTATTTTTGATTTATGATTTACGATTTATGATTCATGATTTTTAATCTAAAATCTAAAATCATAAAATCTAAAATTTTAATATTGTTCTCTCTCGTTCGGGAAGTTACCGCTTTTTACATCGTTGATGTAATTACCCACGGCTCCTGTCATTTCAGCATATAAGTTGTGGTAACGACGTAAGAAACGGGGAGAAAATTCCTGATTGATTCCCAGCATATCGTGAATCACGAGAACCTGTCCGTCAACGCCACCCCCGGCGCCGATTCCGATGATCGGGATGGTTAGTTCTTTGGCAACTTGGGCAGCCAGTTTTGCCGGAATCTTTTCCAGCACGATGGCAAAACATCCGGCCTCTTCCAAAAGGTGGGCATCTTCGATCAGCTTTTTAGCCTCCGCATCTTCTTGGGCGCGTACCACGTAAGTACCGAATTTATGGATACTTTGCGGGGTCAGTCCGAGGTGTCCCATAACCGGGATTCCGGCTGACAGGATACGTGTTACGGATTCAACGACTTCTCGTCCACCTTCCAGTTTCACGGCGTCGGCACTCGTTTCCTTCATGATACGGATTGCCGAGCAAAGTGCTTCTTTACTGTTTCCTTGGTAGCTACCGAAAGGTAGATCCACGACAACCAGCGCGCGATCTACACCTCTCACCACGGATGCCCCGTGATAGATCATTTGATCCAGCGTGATCGGCAGAGTCGTTTCGTTTCCGGCCATCACGTTAGAGGCAGAGTCTCCCACTAGAATCACATCGATCCCGGCATTGTCAATAATTTGGGCCATCGAGAAATCGTAGGCCGTTAACATACTTATCTTTTCCCCCTTGAGTTTCATTTCTGATAACACGTGGGTGGTTACTCTTTTTACTTTCTTTTGAACAGACATAGTAATAATGATTTACGAATCCTCGGTATGATTACTTGGATTCGGGTTCTTGAAATGTTCCGATAAGGGTTTGCGACCCCGTTACTTTTTGGCCGAGTTTCACGTCAATTTTAGTTCCTAACGGTAGGTACAAATCTACCCGGGAACCGAATTTAATGAATCCGGCATGTTCGTTCTGGCGGGCTTTCCCCCCGACCGGAGCGTATGAAACAATACGTTTAGCCATGGCTCCGGCAATCTGTCGCATCACGATTTCTTGTCCGTTGGTTGCCTCAATAGCAATGGTTGTTCTTTCGTTTTCCGTGGAAGACTTGGGCAGGTAAGCCGCCATGTATCTTCCTTGGTGATATTTGAAAAATTTGATTATTCCGTTGATAGGAAACCAGTTAATATGAACATTGAAGATGTTCATGAAAATGGAAACCTGAATACATTGTTTTTTCAGGTATTCAGGTTCGAAGGTTTCTTCCACGACCACGATTTTCCCGTCGGCAGGGGCGAGGATCGTGTTATCCTTCACGACAATGTGCCTGTTGGGGAAACGGAAAAAGTTTACCATCAAGAGGTACAAAATTCCGCTGACGATCAGTACCGCCCGGAAAACAATGATATTAGGGATGAAGGCATACACGAGTACATTGATGAAAGCAAAGAGTACGAATGCTTTGAACAATAATATATGACCTGCTTTATGTATCTTCATATTAATTTCGTTACGTTAGTAAAACAGCGGGCAAAGTTAATACATGAATTCCATATAAACAAAAATAGCGGGAATTGTGAATATGATTGCATCGAATCTGTCCAAGATGCCCCCGTGGCCCGGTAGTATGTTGCCGGAGTCCTTGATCTCGATGCTACGTTTAAACAGGGATTCCAGTAAATCCCCGTATATCCCGAAAACAGCCACGATACACGAAATAATGGCCGTGTCCCGGATCGTGTACCCCTCGATATAGGGCGACACGCACAAACCGACGATAATGGTCATTAGTCCCCCGCCAATGGCTCCTTCCCATGATTTCTTGGGCGATATTCTGGGGAAAAGTTTATGTTTCCCGAATAATGAGCCGGAGAGGTAAGCGAAGGTATCGTTAACCCACACGAGCAAGAACGGGAAAAAGATGATTTCCGGCATCCATTTCCCCGAGGTCATGTAGGGTAGGTATATTAGCAACGTGAAAGGTAAACTGATGTATAACAAGGCGTAGTAGGAGAAGGCTATGTTCTGGAACCCGTTTCCCTTTTTCCGATAGAGTTCACAGATAGACATGATGAAGGTCAACAGGAAAAAATAGAGATAGCCATCCTTGTAATTGATGTAATTATGCAAAAATCCAACGGTGAAAAGAATGCTACCGCAAAGGATGCAGAAGAACAGGTTCACGTGGATGTTCATGTGTTTCGCCATCCGGCTGAATTCCATCAGGCCAAGAATGTTGATGATAAAGAACAGGATATAAAAACAAATGGGGTGTATGAAAATACACCCTGTTAGTACTATGACAAACAGCAAGCCGCTGATTGCTCGTTTTAAAAAATTACTCACGATCATAATAGTCTTTAATAACTTTCTTGGCTTCTTCTTGGTCATCCCGGCTGACCATCACGCTGATGTCACCAAAGGTTTGGTAAGAAGAATCTTTTTGATTCAAAATCACGGCTGGGATTCCCGCCTCGTCCAGTAGATCTTTCACGATCCCTGCTTCGAGTTCGCTCGTTGTTGTGAAAACAGATACCCAATTTTCCATAGTCGTCGGTTTTAAGTTTATACTGTTTTTTCCTGTCGGGAATCCTTCCGCCTTGCCGTTACAATTCTTCCGGCTGTTGTGTCTCCTCTTCTTCTGTCCACGGACGTTTCCCGAGAATATTTTCCAAGTCATCACTAAAGATAACTTCACGTTCGATCAGCAATTCCGCCACCTGACGGTGTTGTTCCCTGTGATCGCTCAATAACTGTTTGGCTCGCTCGTAAGCGGCTGAAACCATATCTTTTACCTCGGCATCAATCAATTCTGCAGTCTTCTCGGAATAGGGCTTGGTAAAGCTGAAATCGCTCTGGCCCGTGGAGTCATAATAACTCAACATTCCCACCTTGTCACTCATTCCGTAGATGGATACCATGGCGTAAGCCTGTTTCGTGGCACGTTCGAGGTCATTTTGCGCACCCGTGGATATTTCCCCGAACACGATTTCTTCGGCGGCCCGTCCACCCAGCACGGAACACATCTGATCCAGTAATTGGTCTTTCGTGGTAATCTGGCGTTCCTGCGGCAAGTACCAAGCGGCACCCAAGGCTTTTCCTCGCGGCACGATGGTCACTTTTAAAAGTGGGTGTGCGTGTTGCAATAACCACGACACGGTGGCATGTCCGGCTTCGTGATAAGCAATCGCTTTCTTTTCGCTCGGTTTGATGACTTTACTACGGTTTTCAAGTCCGCCCACGATACGATCGATTGAATCCAAGAAATCCTGTTTTTCCACGGCCGATTTATTTTTCCGGGCAGCGATCAGCGCGGCCTCGTTTGCCACGTTGGCGATGTCCGCACCGGAGAATCCCGGGGTTTGTTTTGCCAAAAAGGCATAGTCAATATCTTCGGCGAGTTTCAACGGTTTCAAGTGAACTTTGAAAATCTCTTCCCGGTCTTTTAATTCCGGAAGGTCCACGTATATCTGGCGGTCGAAACGTCCGGCACGCAACAAAGCGCTATCCAAGATGTCTGCCCGGTTCGTGGCTGCCAGTATGATCACACCCGAATTGGTTTCGAAACCGTCCATTTCGGTCAATAACTGGTTCAGCGTGTTTTCGCGTTCATCATTGGCTCCCATGTTCGGGTTTTTCCCTCTGGCCCGACCGATAGCGTCGATCTCGTCAATAAAGATGATACAGGGGGCTTTTTCTTTGGCCTGTTTGAACAAGTCGCGTACGCGGGAAGCTCCCACACCGACGAACATCTCCACGAAGTCCGATCCCGACATGGAGAAGAACGGTACGTTTGCCTCTCCTGCCATGGCTTTTGCCATCAAAGTTTTACCGGTTCCCGGAGGGCCAACCAGCAAGGCTCCCTTCGGAATTTTACCTCCCAGCTTGGTGTATTTATCCGGGGATTTGAGGAAAGACACAATCTCTTCCACCTCTTGTTTGGCCTCGGCTAACCCGGCAACATCTTTGAAGGTAATTTTTATGTTGGATTCTTTGTCAAACAATTTCGCTTTGGATTTCCCGACATTGAAAATGCCGCCACCGCCACCACCTCCGCCGGCTCCCTTGCTCATGCGGCGCATGAAGAATATCCAGATTCCCACGAATATGGCGATGGGCAGGAATAGTGTAATGACTTCTCCCCACCAGTTGAAATCGTCTTTATAGTCAATGAACACGTCGGATGCCTCTTCCGGGTACTCCTTCTGTGCATCCTGTAAATTCTTTTCAAATTGCTCCAGAGTTCCGAAAGGTACGTAGTATTGCGGACCTATACTTTTCTGGTTAAATCCTTTTGCTACAAGGTCGCTGTGGGTTTCCACTTTCTCCGGTTTCAGAGTGATTTCGGCTTTACCGCCATTTCTGACGATGTAAATATCCTTTACCTCACCTTTCGCTAAAAGGTCTGTTTTAAACTTCTGCCACGAGATCCGTTCAGGATTCGAAGGCATGCTGAAAAATTGAATCCCGATAATGAAAGCGGCAATGATGATAAACGACCAGTAGCCACCGAATTTCGGGCCTTTATTGTTTTTCCCACCGACAGGGGGGAAGTTGAAACTATCCTTTTTGTTATTTTCTGCCATATTTAATTTTAATTTTCTTCTACATTCGTTATTTCCGCGTCAGCCCAAAAATCTTCAAGTTGATAATAATCTCGTTGTTCTTTTTGAAATATATGTACAACCACATTTCCGTAATCCAACACCACCCACTGGGCTTGTTGTTCTCCTTCCACGTGCAATGGTTTTTCTCCCAATTTCTCGTTGACTTCGTCGTAGACAAAGTCTGTAAGACTGGCCACGTGCGTGTTGGAAGTTCCATGACATATTACGAAAAAACTACAGAAACAGTTCTCAATTCTTCTCAAATCAATTTTTACAATATCAACAGCTTTATTTTCGTTCAGCGTTTTAATAATTTGTTCCACTAATTTTTCTGCTCCACTCATTCTTTAAAAACTAATTTCTAATTAAGGTACAAATATACATTTTAATATTTAATCCAAACGTGTTTTACGGGTACACTTCACTGTTTTTTATACAAAAAACGTACCTGTAATTTGTGTTTCCAGTTATTATGACGAATTGGCATAAAATAAGTTCGGTTTTTGTCCCGTTTTTTATGGCAAAGGATGAACTCCCGGGTGGTTTATTTTTCTTAATTAGTTTGTATTGTAATTATTTCAGGGCTTTGAGGGCGATTTTTCGACAATGCCGGAAATCTTTTTCCTGCAAGGGGGATTTTTTCGTACCGCCTCTCTCGACGGTGGCGATGATCTTGAATCCGCTCCATTTGAGAATTTCCTTTAGTGCTTTGACGGTTCCTCTCGTTTGGTTGAAAAGTATATTGAACGGGTAAGGAGTCGTGCAGGTACTCACGATGATGGCTTTTTTCCCCTTGTGTAGCGGTTGGGGAATCCCTTTCGGGCTTTCGCCCATCATCCCGTAAACGATGCGGTCGAACAGGATTTTTAATTCTCCCGGCAAGTTTCCCCAGTAACACGGGGCGCCGATAACCAGCACGTCGCACGAGTTTATTAACCGGAGCGTGCTTTGAGCCCCGTCTTCCGGGAGAACACAAGCTAAGTTTTTCCTGCAACTCATGCACCCGTTGCATGGTCTTACCTGTAAATCGTGAACATGTACGGCTGAAACGTTCGCTCCCTGTTTTTCAGTTTCTTCTTTTATGGCCTCCAACATTTTCGAGATGTTCCCGTTTTTCCGGGGGCTTCCGTTTATAATCAGTATTTTCTGCATGAGATCGTTAATGGTGAATTTGTGATCATCCAAAATTAGCTATTTATTTTTACTAGGAAAGATATTGATTGTGTAAAAAATGAATATCCTTTTTTAAAGGTAATAATATACCATTGTACGGGATAGGTCTGGGGGGTAGGTACGGGGTGATCTATTATTAATTGTGTGTTGCATGTTGAAGTAGGAATAGGGTGTATGTTATCTTTGTATAAATCCTGTTAAAATGGCGGCTATAATCGGGCGATAAGGCGGCGATGATCGGGCGAAGGCGCCTAACAGGCAGGCAACAGTCTGGTAACAGTGAGGCAATTCGGGTAGGAACGGCAAGTAAAACGATTATTTTAGTGTAGGAAAAAAGTTGGAAACGTGATGGAATCTGAAATTATTACTATATTTGGAATGGCGGAAATAAATCCGGTACGTGAAGACATCGGGAGATGGTTTTTGCTGCTAATGGATTGAATAATACTAGTTTATCTTCTTGCATAAGGAGATAGGTCCGATAGAAAAAAGAATGATTAAGAGTTAAGAAAATTAAATATTAGTTCAAAAGAGATGGAAAAATATCTGATACCGTTAGTGCCGGGACCTGTTGCTGTCCCTCAGGAGATTTTGAAAGTTGCTGCCACGAATTTCGGGTCTGCCGATTTTGAGCCGGAGTATTTGGCTTTGTATAAAGATACGGAAAAATTGTTGCAGAAGATGATGGAAACCCGTAACCGGGTGGTGATTCAGACGGGAGAAGGTATGTTGGTGTTGTGGACGGCTTTAAAAAGCACGTTGAAACCGGGAGATCGGGTGCTGGTGCTTTCTACCGGGTTGTTCGGCGAGGGATTCGGCGATATGGCCAAGGCGCTGGGATGCGAGATTCGGGTGCTGGATTTCGGTTATGATGAGACGATTCATGACTTTGATGCCGTGGAAAAAGCGATCGTGGAGTTCAAGCCGAAGATGATCACGATGGTGCAGAACGAAACACCTAGTGGAACGACGAACCCGGTCAAGGAAATCGGTGATTTGAAAGTGAAACACGGGGTACCGTTGCTTTGCGTGGACATCGTTTCCGGTCTGGGGGGAACCCCGATACACGTGGACGATTGGCATGTGGATTTCGCCTTGGGTGGTTCGCAAAAGTGTCTCTCGGCCCCGGCTAATATGTCATTCCTTTCCGTGAGTGAAGAGGCATGGAAGATCGTGGCGGAGGTGAATTACGCTGGATACGAGGCCTTGTTGCCTTTCCGGAATGTAACCGAAACCGGGTATTTCCCGTACACGCCCTACTGGCAGGGAACAGCCCAGTTGCATAAGGCTTGCGAGTTGATTTTCGAGGAAGGGGTGGAGAGTTGCATTGCCCGTCACGAGAAGGTGGCTGCTTACTGCCGTGAACGGATTAAAGAGATGGGATTGAAGATATACCCCGTGGAAGGAGCCGTGTGTTCCCCGACGGTGACTGCGGTTTACGTGCCGGAACACATGACTTGGGAACGTCTGGATTCGGAATTGAGAGTGCAGGGTATGGTCGTGGGAGGCAATTATGGTAAACTGGCCGGGAAAGTATTCCGGATCGGTCACATGGGTTCTCAAGCGAATATCAACCTGATCAAGGAGGCAATGGATATACTGGAAACAGTAGTTCATGATATTTAAAATTTAAGGTATAAATTATGGGAGATTTTGACGGAGAAAGGAAAGATTTACCGAATGCCACGGCAGCGCTTGTTTTAGGAGCGCTGTCGTTGGTGTTTTGCTGGTGCTACGGGATCATCGGGTTGGTACTCGGTATTCTGGCGGTGGTACTGGCCTCGGCGCCCCGCAAGGCTTATCTGGAAAACCCGGAGCGATTCACGGAAGTATCCTATAAGAACTTGAACGCCGGGAGAATATGTGGCATCATCGGGATTTGTATCGGTGCGATCATCCTGTTGGCCGTTATCCTTGTGGTTGTTTTTGCTGTATATACTTCGGTAAAACCTCATTTGCTCAACACGATAAATGTATGAATTGAGCATCTGGACGTGGCTGGAGAGGCATCAACTGCCTTGCTTGGTTAAAGACACCTTCGGGATCGAGTGTCCCGGATGTGGATTCCAGACTGCGGTGTTATTGCTCTTGAAAGGAGAGTTGTGGGAGTCCGTGAAAATCTATCCGGGGTTGATCCCCTTGATCGTGTTTATCGGCCTTGCCATGGTGCATTTTGTGGGGGTGAAAAAAATTACTCCCGGGGGAATAAAATTTGCAGGTTTTGTTTGTTTGCTAATAATTTTAATTTCATATTTGCTTAAATTAATAATTCATTAAAATTACGACCATGGAGATAATGGAAATGAAGAAAAAGGATCTTCCTAACGCGACGGCGGTGTTGGTTTTAGGGATTTTGTCTCTGGTATTTTGCTGGTGTTACGGGTTCGTGGGATTAGTGCTGGGAATCTTGGCGGTAGCCATTGCTTCCGGGCCCCGGAGGGCTTATCTGGAACATCCGGAAGAGTACACGGAGGCTTCCTACAAGAATCTTAGTGCCGGACGGGTTTGTGGTATTGTTGGAATCTGCGTGGCGTTGGCTGTTGTCGCTTTCGTGATTTTAATGATATTAGGTGTAACGGCGCTGGGCGTCGGGTCAGCATTGATGCTAGGTTAAAATAAAATAACATATGGACTACAGATTTGAAATCAGTTTACCGACTAGTTCGGATTTTAGATGTGAGATTGCTGTTGGTGGAGAACAGACGTTTCAACAATTTCACGATAAAATAGTTGAGACGTTGAATTATGACAGCTCTCAAATGGCATCTTTTTTCACGCTCGACCGGATGGGAAACCGGGTGAAAGAAATTGCATTGATGGATATGACGACAGAGGACGAGGAAAATGAAACGCTCGTCATGGACAACACGAAAATCAGTGACATCATTAAACCGGGGTGTCTTGAATTAGAGTACGTGTATGATTTCTTCTCTAACAAATATTTTAAGGTAGAGTATGCCGGGGAATATATCCGTGACTCTTCCGACGTGATGCCGGTATGCGTGGCTTGTGAGGGGGATATTCCGGAACAATTCTCTTACGAGGATGGGAATGCTGATTGGGAGTTTGACAAGCCGGAGGAAGAGTACGAGGGGGATTATGACGATAGTTTCATGGAAGAGTTCGGCAATGGGGATTATGACGACGAGGATCGCCAAGACCGGGGTGGTGATGATGAGTACTATCGTGACGAACGCTACGAGAGTTTGGATGATTATATAGATAGACTTTAATTATTTTGGATTTTAGATTTTAAATTTTAGATTCCAGCCGGACAAGGTTTATTTTTTTAATTTAAAATCTAAAATCATTAAATCGAAAATTTGCATGGGGACGTTAATCGTATTGCTTGGACCGACAGGAGTGGGGAAAACAGATTTGAGTATTGAGCTGGCCAAGATGTACGAGACGTCGATTATTTCATGTGATTCCCGACAGATTTACAAGGAAATGTATATAGGAACTGCCGTGCCGGAGCGAGAGCAACTGGAGGCAGTTCCTCATTTTTTTATACAAACAGAGTCTGTCCGGAATTATTTTAATTGTTGGGAGTTCGAGCAACAAGCACTTCGGAAAATCCGGGAGTTGTTCGAGACGAAAGAGGTGGTGATCATGGCGGGTGGTTCCATGATGTACATTGACGCCGTGTGTAAAGGTATTGACGAGATGCCCACGATTGACGAGGAAGTGCGTCTTTCCGTGAAAGAGATGTTTGAACGGGATGGAATCGAGGCGTTGCGGATGTTGTTGAAAAGGTTGGATCCCGTGTCATATACCACGGTGGATTTGAAGAATGCCAAACGGATCATGCACGCTTTGGAAGTTTGCCTGATGACTGGAAAGCCTTATTCTTCTTTTTTGACCGGGAGCGTGAAGGAGCGGGAGTTTGACATCGTGAAGATCGGGTTGAACCGGGAAAGGGAAGAATTGTTCGACCGGATTAATCGCCGGGTAGATCAGATGGTGGAGGCCGGAATGGAGGAGGAGGCTCGTGAACTTTATCCTTTGCGCTATTTGAATGCCTTGAACACGGTAGGGTACAAGGAGTGGTTTGATTTTTTTGACGGCAAGTTTGACAGGGAAGAGGCTATCCGGCTAATCAAACGAAATACCCGCCGATATGCAAAAAAGCAACTTACTTGGTATCGCAATGACTCTGATATTCATTGGTTCCATCCGGATCAAAAAGATGAAATCAAACGATTTCTTTTAAGTTTTGTTGATTTTAAATTTTAAATTCCAACCGCACAAGGGCGACGCTTCTTAATTTCCTACTTTCAACTTTTATCTTTTAGTTTTTAACTTTTAGTTTTCTCTGGGAATACCATCTTGAAATTGAGATATTTTTCATTTTCAATTTTCAATTCTCCATTTTCAATTATTTAGTCCGTCATGTATTGTTTCGAGCGATTTTCTTCCACTCGTTTTGGAGGCATGATCAAGATGAGTAGGGAACCTAGGATGATGATGCAGGCCAAGATGTAATCTCTCGTGTCCAAGTCGGGACGCAAGTCGATGGAGTAGACTGCAATCCATGCCTCCAGACCGAAGGTTAGCATGGGCTGGAAGGCCCGGAAGGTCATGAAGGTTTCGGCAGTTGCCGTTTGCAGGGTGGCGTAGTATAGGTACGTGGAGAGTGAGGTGAGTAGGAAACCTGTCACGCAGGCGGCAATAATCGTCATCGGGTGGAATATCTCGGTGAGCTTAGGCAGGTAGAGCATTGAAAACGGGATGGCCATAAGTTCCTTGGCAAAATAGTGTTCCACGAGGGCGATCAGGATCAAGAAAAGTATGACCGACGTGCCACCCCAGAACATGGTGAAGCCGGAGATCCCGCATTTTTGGCGTACGGAGGTGTTGGGACTGGCGATAGTGGTTTTTTCGACCACGATGGCTCGTGTACAGCTTGCCAGAACTGCTAGGGAGACGAGAATGGAGACCCGTAGTTGTATGGCTTCCGGGAGGGTACGGATAAACAGGATAATACCGACCGTGATCACGAGCATCCCCACGATGTCACTGCTGTGGGGTTTTCTCTTGAAAAAGATGTAGGCCAGTATGGCCGTCACGACAACTTCTATGTTGATTAACAAGCTGGTTTCGGTACTGGTGATGTACAGGTAAACCGCGGCTAGAAAGAAATTCCGGAATATTTGCAGTAACGTGTACAGCCATGAATAACCGACACCGGCTTTCCAGCCTTCTGCAGTTACAGGTTTTCGGATAAGTAATAGCGCGACTCCCCCGGCAAAAATCTGCATGGAGGCGAACACGAGGATGTTGGCCTCGTAGTTTAACAGGCAAAAACGGGTGATGACACTGATAACCGACCATGTTATAACTGATAGTAAGGCATATAAAGCACCTATTTTCATATTCTATTTTGTTGTTTCTCTCCGGATATAACGATTCGATGGGGAAAAGGTTTTTTGTCAAAATAAAATATACCTTTGTTTTAGTATTTATAACAACATGATACAGGAATGATTGAGATATGGTAGAATCGGAAACTAGAAAAGAGGAGTACACGATTCCTTTACGGGAGTTTTTTGATAAGGGAATGACAAGGGAGGTCGCTTGCAGGATAGGACGTTTGAGGGCGTTGAGGCGGGCTATTACCGGACAGATGGAAGAGATAAATGCGGCTTTGTGGAGTGATTTGAGAAAGTCGGGGGGAGAGGCTTACCTGACGGAGATCGGTATGGTGTTGGGGGAGATTGATTATCACGTGAAACATTTGAGACGGTGGGTGAAACCCCGACGATTGGCAACCCCGTTGGCTTTTTGGCCCTCGAAAAGCCGGATCATGTACGAGCCGTATGGTGTTGTGTTGATCATCGCCCCTTGGAATTACCCGTTTCAATTATTGTTGGAACCTTTAATTGGTGCCATCTCTGCCGGGAATTGTGTTGTGTTGAAACCGTCTCCTTTTGCCCCGGCAACGGCGGAGGTTATAAAGAAAATTGTTGCGGCGGTTTTTGAACCCGGTCATGTCGCCGTGTTTGATGGAGAAGGGGATGTGGTGGAGCAATTGTTGAAAGAGCGTTTTGATTATATTTTTTTCACGGGAGGACCCCGTTTCGGACAGCATGTTATGGAAATGGCGGCGAAACATTTAACCCCGGTAACTTTAGAGTTGGGCGGGAAAAGTCCTTGTATTGTGGGGCGTGGTGCGAACGTGGAGATTGCGGCTCGTCGTACGGCTTGGGGAAAGTTTATCAATGCCGGGCAGACGTGTGTTGCCCCCGATTACGTGTTTGTGCATGAAGATCAACGGGCAGAGTTTGTGGAGGCCATAAGACTGGCCGTGAAACGATTTTATGGGGATCGCCCGTATGAAAGTCCCGATTATCCGCGGATTGTTCACTGGGAGGGAACAGAAAGATTAGCGCACTTGATGCATTCTTCCGGACAGGTGGTTATCGGGGGTGAGGTGAACGTGGAGGAAAAGTATATTGCTCCTACGGTACTGATTGACGTGGACCCGAATAGTCCGATTATGCGGGAAGAAATATTTGGTCCCATTCTGCCCGTGCTGACCTACCGGGAGATAGATGACGTGATTCGTTTCGTGAATAAACGGGAGAAACCCTTGGCCCTGTATTATTTCGGACCCGAGCGAGAGGCTCGTGAAGTGTTAAACCGGACCTCTTCGGGAGGGGCTTGTGTGAACGACACGATCGTGCATCTGGCAAATCCCCGTTTGCCTTTCGGGGGCGTGGGAATGAGTGGCATCGGAAAGTATCACGGGAAAGCGAGTTTTGAACTTTTCAGTAATTTGCGTTCCGTGGTAAAATCTTTCACATTTTTTGATAACCATTTCCGTTATCCCCCGTATAAACACTTGAATTTATTGAAAAAATTCATGTAATGTCTGGTGAGTTTATTATATTTGTTGGAAACTTTAAAACAATGAAGACTATGAAAAAGTACATTTGCACAGTATGTAGTTATATTTATGATCCTGCAGTAGGAGATCCGGATGGTGGAATCGCACCTGGAACCGCATTTGAAGATATTCCGGAAGATTGGGTTTGCCCGCTTTGTGGCGTCGGTAAAGAGGATTTCGAACCGGTAGAGGAGTAAAGAAAGTTAAAAGATAAAAACTAAAAGATAAAAGTTGAAAGCTGTAAAAGTTCCATTTTTATCTTTTAGTTTTTAACTTTTATCTTAATAAAAATAGAGGCGAATCGTGAGATTCGCCTCTATTTTTATTAGTGTGCCCATTCGGCAAAGAAGTCATTTCCCTTGTCATCCACGATGATGAATGCGGGGAAGTTTTCCACCCGTATTTTACGGATAGCTTCCATTCCCAATTCTTCAAAGGCAACGATTTCTACTGATTTAATACTTTCTTTGGCCAAGATCGCTGCCGGTCCGCCGATAGATCCCAAGTAGAATCCACCGTGTTTCTTACAAGCATCTGTAACAGTTTGAGAGCGGTTACCCTTGGCAACCATGATCATAGAACCACCGTGATCTTGGAAAAGGTCAACATAGGGATCCATACGTCCTGCCGTGGTAGGTCCGAAGCTTCCGGAGGCCATTCCTTTCGGGGTTTTAGCCGGTCCTGCGTAGTAAATCGGATGATTCTTAAAATATTCCGGCATGGGCTTGCCTTCATCCAGCATGGCTTTGATGCGGGCATGTGCGATATCGCGAGCAACGATAAGTGTTCCGGACAAGTTCAGACGGGTTTTAACCGGATATTTTCTTAGTTCTTTCAATACTTCTTCCATCGGTTGGTCGAGGTCAATGTTTACGGCGGGGGCTAATGCCGGGTTCTCTGCCGGTAAGAAACGAGCCGGGTTCTTTTCCAGTTGTTCCAGAAAGATACCGTCTTCCGTGATTTTAGCCTTGATGTTCCGGTCGGCACTACAACTTACACCGATACCCACGGGGCAGGATGCCGCGTGACGAGGCATACGGATGACCCGCACGTCGTGTACCCAGTATTTACCACCAAATTGGGCCCCGATGCCCATGTCTTGGCAGATTTTCTGAATTTTGGCTTCCCATTCCAGATCACGGAATGCCTGACCGCCATCATTTCCTTCGGTCGGAAGATTGTCATAATACCCCGCGGAAGCTTTCTTCACGGTTGTTAAGCAAGCTTCGGCAGAGGTTCCGCCAATGACTACTGCCAGATGGTAGGGTGGACAGGCTGATGTTCCCAAGTCTTTCACTTTGTCCTTGATGAACTTGGTCAGTGCTTCCTCGGTCAACAAGGCTTTGGTCTGTTGGTACAGGAACGTCTTGTTTGCAGAACCACCGCCTTTGGTGATGAACAGGAACTCGTATTTATTTCCTTGAGTGGCATACAGGTCGATTTGGGCCGGTAGGTTCGTACCGCTGTTTTTCTCATCGAACATGGTGTAGGGAACTACTTGAGAATAACGCAGGTTACGATCCCGATAGGTTTCGAATACTCCTTTGCTGATGGCTTCCGCGTCATTGCCGTCAGTCCACACGTTTTCGCCTTTCTTACCGATAGCGATGGCTGTACCCGTGTCCTGACAGGTGGGAAGTTCGCCTTCAGCGGAAACCACTTGGTTCATCAACATGGTATGGGCCACGAATTTATCATTGTCGCTGGCTTCTGGATCTTTCAGTATATTAGCTAATTTCTGCAAGTGAGAGGCACGCAGGTAAAAAGAAACATCTGCATAGGCTTCACGGGCGAGTAATTCAAGCCCTTCTTTTTGGATTTTCAATATTTTACGTCCTTCAACTTCAATCGTTTTCACGTAGTCTTTTGTCAGTAAGCGATATTCCGTACTATCTTTTTGAATCGGAAATGGTTCTTGATACTTGAATTCTGCCATAATTCTATCTTGTTTTAGTGTTGTAAATATTTTTATTCCTATAACGGAAAAATTTCTTTAATATGTCGCAACGAAATTAGAATTAATAAATGAGAAGTCCAATAAAAAAGCCGGACAAATTTGGTCCGGCTTTTATAGATATTAGACTAATGATTAGTCTTTGAATAACTTGTCAATAGTCATGATTTGGTAATCGTAGAATGCGCGGGTAGCGGCATTTCCGGTTCCCCGTTTTTCTTTGTAAAGAGCTTGTACTTTCTTCAACAATGATAACATGGCAGGACGTCCTACTGATGCTGGAAGTGTGGCAGCTTTCATGGTCAAACGGAAGTAGTCGTATTCTCCCAAGTTGCATTCTGCATGGCTACACAGCTTATGCTGGCTATTCACGCTGTTTTCCAAGCTAGCTAAAGCTTGCGCCGGATCAATAGAGGCAAAACCTCTTTTTGGAGCTGATGCGGAGGCTGCAGCTTGAAGACCGCTCATTTGGCTGGCAATCGTTACCAAGGCGGTTTGTAGGTTCATTTCCTCGTGTGAAAGTGAACGGGACGCGATGGTCGGAGCCATAAGTAACTTGTAAGCGTCATTCACGTATACATCAAGCTTGTAAGCGTCCTTCTGACCGGAACGTTCTCCTTCATATACACTACCAAGAGAACCTGCGCTGAAGATTTTACCTACCACGGCGTATTGCAGTTGGTCGTACATGTTCGGGTCTAATTCCAATTTTTCTCTCAGGTCTTTCGTGATCAACCATTTTGGACAAGTGGTTACTTCGTTTACTAACCATTTGATTGCTTCTTGCTGTTTGGCTTTCGGGATGTATTTTTTAGCTACACCACCTTTGCCGTCTTGTACCAAGTCCGTGAATTCAACACCACCGGGGTAAGCCAACACGTGGCTAAGCATTCTTTGGTACTGGCTCAAGATTCCATTGTAGTACATTTTTATGTCTTTATACGAGGCTCCCGGTTTGCTGCACCATTGTTCCAAGTTGTTCATGATGATCTTGAGGTTCTTGATACAAAGTGAATTGGCTTTCACGTGATCATCTCCTAAATCTTCTGTTTGGTCTGTCGGGTCGAGAGTTTGCGGGAATTGCTGTGCCCCGAAACGATACATCGGATCGTCAGATTTTTCTTCGATCCAGCTATTTAATGTTGCGACTTCGGCTTCCGGGGTATTAGCGTTCGGGATAATCCGGTAACCCCAGTTGATAGCGTAAATGTCGTATACTCCTAGCACGGGCGGAACGAGGTTTACACCGCGTTCGTAGTCTCCGGGTTGAGCCACGTAGTTATTACGGGCATAGTCCATGATACTCGGGGTGGTTCCGTATTTTTTCGTGAATGACGGGCTGCGTAATGAGTCCACGGGGAAAGAGTAACTTGCACCCATGTTGTGCATCAGACCTAACGTGTGTCCGATTTCGTGTGATGCCACGTAGCGTAAAGATTCGTTCATCACGTCGTCACTAAATACTTCCGTACGAACGCGAGGATCAACGGCTCCCGTCTGAACGAACCGCCAGTCGTGTACAAGAGAAATCACGTTGTGATACCAGATCACGTCAGCCACGAGAATCTCACCGCTACGAGGATCCACGTAACTCGGTCCCATGGCGTTAGCGGTAGGGGTTACGGCATAACGTACACAGTTGTAACGAATATCGTCCGGGTCAAAGTTAGGATCATCGGTCGGGTAGTCTTTGGCGATGATTGCGTTTTTGAAACCGGCTTTCTCGAAAGCGATGTTCCAATCTTCAATACCTTGTTTAACAGCACCTCTCCATTTTTCAGGGAATGCGTTATCCACGTAGAACACGATCGGTTTTACCGGCTCCACGAGTTCTCCGCGCAAGTAAGCGGCCATATCTTTGGGCTCGATTCTCCAACGGTGGATGAATTCGAAATCTTCCACGCGGTCTTTATCGCTCGTGTAGAAGTTCCGGGGAGTACTGAAATAACCGACACGTCTGTCTTTGTAACGCATGGGCATGGGATCTTTGTCCAGTTCGACAACAGAACGACGAACAACAAGGGTAAGAGGACCGTTTTGTCCGTTATAGTTCATTTGAGAGGAAATTTCCATGTTTCGAGGGAAGTTCTTTACCTCTTTCACGCGAGATGCGGATGGGTCGAACATGGCGCTCGGTTTTTTACCCGTCATCGGGCTGGAGCCCATCGGGGTAATACATTTTTCATCCCGTCCGAAGAATGCGGTCATGTCGATCAACAACGTGTCACCCTTGGTGGCTTTCACCTCGAAGGTCTTCATGATCGGGTCATTGAAGTTGCGTTTGAAAGACGGGGCGATAGGATCACCTTCTCTTAACACGTCCTCGCAAAGCACGGAGTGCATGTACACGTTCGTGGAATCCGTTGAGAAACGAACCATGAACGGGTCGTTAATCATCTGACCTGCCACGAAATCGGTCGGGGCGCTGGTTTCAGAAAGACGATTGGCAATCAAGTAGATCTTGTCCAAGTTACGAGCTTGGATGGCCCACATTAAGGTTCCTTTCGGGGTGTAGTAAGCATCAATAACTCCCGGCAGGTGTTTAGCTCCTTTCACTTGCTTGTCAAAAGCGGATTCTTTAGGAGCAGGAGGTGTTGCGGTCTGTTCGGTTTTTGCTTTTTTCTTCTTTTTCTTGAAAGGGAAAGCTTGTGCCGTGGACCCTGCAAGTAATGACAGGGCGACAACCGCGAGTAAAATTTTCCTCATAGTTCTCTTCGTTTAATCAATTAATTATATCTCGTTTATTAGATTTGTGTGCATACATTTATGTGCAACGTTTTCAACAGCGGGCGAAGGTATGTAAAAAAGAATCGAATTTATCTTACCGTTTTGTTAAAGTTTCATCCGAAAGACGATTATTATTGTACCTTTGCAAGCAATGAATCTTAAAAACAGATAAAATGAGTTCCGAAACCATATTTTTTATTATTGTTGTTTTCCTGTGCTTGGATTTCGTGTTGGAGAGAATATTGGAATCTTTGAATTCTAAACATATGTCTCCCGTGTTACCCGATAGTCTAAAGGGAATTTATGACGAGAAGGAGTATAGTCGTTTTCAATCCTACAAGCGGGAAAACGGACGGTTGGATAGCTGGAGTTCCGGAGTCGGGTTTGTTGTGATGATCGTGTTCCTCGTGGCAGGAGGTTTCGGGTGGTATAATAGTTGGGTGGTTTCTCTGACGGATAGTGTGGTCTGGCAGACTATCCTTTTCGTGGTGGGGCTTTCCGTGGCTTCTTCCGTGTTGGATATACCTTTTGATTATTACGCGACTTTCCGGATAGAGGAAAAGTATGGGTTTAATAAGACTACGAGGCGGGTCTACTGGCTGGATACGGTGAAAGAGTTGGTCCTTTCGTTGGTGTTGGGAGGGGTGTTGTTGGCGCTTGTGGTGTGGTTCTACACGTGGGCGGGGACTTATTTTTGGTTGTACGCTTGGGGTGCTGTTACCCTGTTTTCCGTGTTTATGGCCATGTTCTACTCGCAATTGATCGTGCCTTTGTTTAATAAGCAGACGCCTTTACAAGAAGGTTCGTTGAGGGATAAGATACAGGCTTTTGCGGGGAAAGTCGGGTTCAAATTGGATAATATATACGTGATTGACGGTTCGAAACGCTCCACGAAAGCAAATGCTTATTTCACGGGGCTGGGGCCTAAAAAGCGGGTAGTGTTGTATGACACGCTGATTGACGAGTTGACGGAAGAGGAAATTGTGGCCGTGCTGGCTCATGAGGTGGGACATTACAAGAAACGACACACGTTACGTTCTATGGCGGTTTCCGTGATACAGATGGGAGTGCTTTTCTGGTTGTTTTCCCTGTGCGTGAATAACGCGGCTTTGTCAGAGGCGCTGGGTGGGGACCGGGCATATTTCCAGTTGGGATTAATCGCTTTTGCCATATTGTATTCTCCCGTGAATTTGATTTTGGGAATCGGGATGAACGTGTGGTCCCGGAGTAACGAGTATGAAGCAGATGCTTTTGCGGCCCGGTATTACGAGGGTGATTACTTGGTATCCGGTTTGAAGAAAATATCGGTGAAGTCGTTAAGTAACTTGACGCCCCATCCTTTGTACGAGTATATCTATTATTCTCATCCGTCGTTATTGAAACGGATAGATGCTATAAAACGTATTCACGAATAAAAATATAAACGAATGAAAGCTATTATTATTACTATCGGGGACGAGATTCTGTTAGGACAGATTTTGGACACGAATTCACAATATATTTCGAGGCAGTTGACCCGTTTGGGGGCCGAGGTGGCGGATATATTGTCTATTGCCGATCAACGGGAGGAGATTTGGCAGTGGGTGGATTACGCAATGAAACAAGCGGAACTGATCATCGTGACTGGGGGATTGGGACCGACAAAGGATGACATGACGAAAAAGGTGCTGGCAGAATATTTCGATACTCGCTTGGTGATGAATGAAGAAGTGTTGAGATGGATCGAGAAGTTGCTGGAGAACGGGGGAATGAGAATGAACGAGGGAAATCGTAGTCAGGCTATCTTACCGGAATCGGCCAAAATTCTTTACAATCGGAAAGGAACGGCTTCTGGGATGTGGTTTGAACGGGACGGAAAGGTATTGGTGTCTTTGCCGGGTGTTCCTTTCGAGATGGAGGATTTGATGATCCAGAGCGTGATCCCGGAATTGCAGCGCTTGTATCCGCACTTGCATCTGGATTACAGGATGTTGAAAGTGTATGACATCCCGGAATCAGAGTTGGCTCTTTTGTTGGAGAAATGGGAAGAACATTTGCCGGAAGGGTTCAGCTTGGCTTACCTGCCGTCGCCGGGATTTGTGAAGTTGCGCCTGACGGCTAAGGGGGATCAGGTTTTTAACTTGGATGCCCGTTACGATAGCTTGAAAGAGACTCTTGAAGGACAGCATTACACGGAGGGGGAGAATGGAGGAACGGAACGGGAACTTGGGGAATTACTGATGTTGAAGGGAAAGACGATTGCCACGGCAGAGAGTTGCACGGGTGGAAATATCGCGGCTCAGCTCACGTCGATATCCGGTTCTTCCGCCTACTTTAGAGGGAGTGTGGTGGCGTATGCCAATGACGTGAAGGAACGGGTGCTGGGAGTTCGTCCTGAAAGTTTGGAACAATTCGGGGCAGTCAGTGAACCCGTGGTACGGCAGATGGCAGAAGGAGCCCGCCGTTTGATCGGGACGGATTATGCCGTTTCTACTTCCGGAATTGCCGGGCCGACTGGCGGTACGGCGGAGAAACCGGTGGGAACCGTGTGGATCGGGGTTGCCGGGCCGGAAAGAACGATTGCCCGCAAGTTCGTGTTCTCGTTTACCCGTGAAAGAAATATCGGTAAGGCCACGATGAAGGCGATTGAAATGGTTATCGAAGAAGTGCGTAACGGGGCAGTAAATAGATGAATTATTTATAAAGTGAATCCGTCGTGAATCATAGTAAAAAGGCGGGTCTCGGTAAACTTTTTTGTATTTCATGTTCCTATTTCGAAAATATAAATTACATTTGCACATCTCACTCAGAAAATAATACAACGTGTAGCGACGCTGAAGGTATTATAAAGCCTCCGGTGCGTGGCTATGCGTAGTGTTAAATTTTGGGTGAGATCTTAATTTACAGTCCGGAGGCTTTTATGTTTTGTATGTAATGTAAATAATACATATTGATATTGTTCGTAGGGTAACAATTTTAAAATTCTAATTTCACTAAAATAGCGGGGCCGTGACGGTTACCCGCTTTTCTTTTGTACTTGGCAGGAATTTTGTTATATTTGAGAAATAAATTTTTGCTATGAGAAAGTTTACATTGTTGCTGTTTTTCGTTGTTCTTTGGTCGTTTTCTTATGCTCAGATGGGTGGAGAACAATATTTTGTTGATATACATGGTGATTTGCGTTATGAATCTCGGGATAGATTTCAAGCATCACTTTCCACGAATATCTTCGGGGATAAGGTTTACAAGGATAATCGGGGAAACGAGGTGAAGTATTCGAAGGCAATGTGGGAGAAGGTGCCGGGGAAGGATAGACCTTATTTTGAAGATTTTTTGTTCTCTGAGCTGATACATAAATACCGGGCTCGGAGAAACGTGAAGGAGGTGTACGAGATTGATATTTTTGGAGATGCACGATATCGGAATAATCAGGGACAGTCCATGACATTAAGGCGAAATATCATGGGGGAGTTGGAATATTTCAGTAACGAGTTTCGAGCCACGTTAGGAAAAGATATTTTTGAAAATATAATATATAAGGATAACCGGGGAAATAAGGTGACCTATTCAAAAGAGTTTCTTGGCAAGATCCGAAGAGGAAGACATAGAGGAGACGGGAATGTTGAAGAGTTTTTGTTGTTAGGGTTGGCCAAAGATGTCGGGAAAAAGAAAAATTACACGGAAGAGTACACCGTGGATATATTCGGAAATATTGAATACAAGAATAGCGAGGGACGTCGAGTTTCGATAAAGAAAGATCTGTTTGATGACTTCGAGTACAAGGATAATCAGGGGGTAAGTCTTTCTATCCGGAAGGATATTTTTGATCATGTGCAGGTAAATGATGGCAGGGGAAACAAGGTGGATGCCGGGAGAGATATTTTTGGTGATCTCCAAGTGAAAGATAATAAAGGAAATAAATGGAGCGTGGAACGGGATATATTCGGGGATTTGAAGTTTCGTCATAATTATAAAGAGTGTGCCACCTTGAAGAAGAATATTTTTGACGAGAGAGAATATTCCGATAACAAAGGGAATAAAGTCAAGTATTCGAAGGAATCGTGGGATAAGATGATAAAGACATACGGAAATGACGAGAAGGTTTTTTCGATGTTGTTGAAAAAGTTTTTCGTGGAGTATCGTTAAGACCTTTTGTCATGCGATTGGGATTTTGGCATATACTATGGCGATGATTGTATTGTAGTCTGTCAATAAGGCAGGCGTGCGTGTTAGAGGTGTATTGATTTGCAATTTTTTTTTACGTTCTTGATTTTGGCTTTATGGGCATATTTATGTCGATAGTCGTGTTTTATTAACAAAAAGATGTTGTTTTTGGCATAATATTTGTTAATTATCTCCTTGTTTGAATTGGTATAAAGTTAATTAAAATTTTTAGTGTGATTTTTTCCTATGGGAGTGTAACATTTTTAAACGAAGTCCCGTATTTCGAGTGTTATTTAAGATCAACTTAGATATATAACAAGCAAACAATAGTTAACAAACAGATGATGAATATGAAAAAGACGTTTATTTTGTTATTTGTAGCGATTTTGCCATTATTGGCTAGCGCACAAAAAGAAGAAGTTAAGGTGACTGTGGTAGAAGAAGAGTCTACGGCTCCATGGCGTGGTTTTGTTACCAATGGATTTTGGGATAACTGGTTTATTTCAATAGGTGCCGGTGGACAAGTTTATTTTGGAGAGTATGATAGTAAGGATGATTTCGGGCGTCGGATTACCCCGACATTTGATTTTTCCGTGGGAAAATGGTTGATGCCGACATTAGGAGTTCGGGCTCAGGTTGGTGGTTTCACGTTAAAAGGTTTGACATCTGATCCTGCTAATATTTACGCTAAAGGTCCTTCTCGTGTAGACGGATATTACAAACAAAAATGGCAACAGTTTAACGTGCATGTTGATGGATTGCTGAATCTTTCCAATTGGATTGGTGGTTACCGTACGGATCGTTTCTACGAGGCAGTTCCGTTTGCCGGTTTTGGTATGATTCATGGTTGTTCTTCTGCGGATAACACGAAGTTTATGTTCGTGGCAGGTTTGATCAATAAAATGCGTTTATCTAACGCTTTTGACTTTAACATCGAAATCAAGGGTAGTTTGGTTCCCCAGTCATTTGACGGTGATACCGGCGGTAGCAAGGGTGAAGGTATTTTGGGCGTAACAGCCGGATTTACGTATAAATTCAACCAACGTAATTTTAGAAGAGAGAAACCGACAGAAATCATTTCTACCGGAGTTTCACCGGAAATGTTAAGTGCTGCAGAGGCTAAATTGGCAGAGCAAATTCGCCGGGCAGATCGTTTGCAGGATGAGTTGAATCAAGCTCGTAAGGCTCAACCGCAAGTTGTTAAAGAGGTAAAAGCTGCTCCATTGGCTATATTCTTTAATATCAACAAAGCAAACATTACCGCCAAGGAAATGATTAACTTGAAATACTACGCGGAGATTATCAAGAGCAATCCGAATCAAGTTTATAGAGTTACCGGATATGCAGACAAAGCAACAGGTACTCCTGCTTACAATCAGAAGTTAAGCGAGAAACGCGCTCAGAACGTGGCTGACGCTTTAGTGAAGAAATTTGGTGTTAAGGCCAGCCAATTGCAAGTAGTTGGTAAGGGTGGTGTTGACAATCTTTACGAGGGAGGAGTTCAATTGAGCCGCGTGGTTATCGTTGAATGATATGAAGACTACATAACTACTAACCATATATACATTTGAGGTCGGGATAAAGGGTGATACTTTTATCCCGGTCTTATTTTATTGCTCTTGCGGTTTTATATAACTTTTAGCTTTTCGCTTTCAGCTTTTCGCTTAATTAGTTGTATCTTTGCCCGTGAATAATTAAAAAACAGAGAAATGATAACAAAGAATAAGTTTGTAACCGTGAGTTACGAGTTGAGAACGGCAGCGGATGCAGAACCCATCGAGATAGCTGATGAGAAGACCCCCTTAGAGTTTATTTGCGGTCAAGGGCAAACATTGGAATATTTCGAGATGAACCTGTTGAACTTGAACACGGGGAATTCTTTTGATTTCCATATTCCGGCTGCTAACGCTTACGGTGAGGTGAACGAGGACATGATTGTAGAGTTACCTAAAGATATATTCGCAGAAGTTGAGGCGGAAGAGTTGATTCCCGGAAACGTGCTGCCAATGCAGGATAGTTTGGGGCGTCACCTGAACGGGACAATCGTTACCGTGGGTGACGATACGGTGACCATGGATTTCAATCACCCGATGGCCGGCAAAGATTTGTTTTTCAAGGGTAAGGTGTTGGCAGTAAGAGACGCTACAGATGAAGAACTGGAAAGCTTACATTCTCATAAATGTGGCGGCTGCCACGGTTGTGGATCTGATGGCGGTTGCGGTTCAGAACACTCTTGCGGTGACGGTTGCTGCCACTAATTAATTGAAAATGGAAAATTGAAAATGGAAAATTGGGATAATCAAGTCTTGATTTTCCATTTTTTATACAGACCAAAAGTTTAATCTACGTTGATCTTTGAATATTGAAGTGTTGTTTCCCTTCATTTTCAATTTTCAATTTTCAATTTTCAATTGTTATGAACACGATTGGTAAGTTATACACGTTAACCTCTTTCGGAGAGTCACATGGGGAGGCTCTGGGGGGAGTGATTGATGGGTGTCCAGCGGGACTTCCCTTGTCGGTGGACGAGATTCAGTATGAGCTGTACCGAAGGAGACCGGGACAGTCTTCCGTGACTACTTCAAGGACGGAAGAAGACCGGGTGGAAATTCTTTCGGGAGTATTCGAAGGGGTGACTACAGGTACACCTATTGGTTTTGTCGTGCGGAATAAGGATCAGCGGAGCCGGGATTATGACGAGATAAAAGATTTATTCCGTCCGTCTCATGCCGACTACACGATGCAGGCGAAATATGGTATTCGGGATTACCGGGGCGGGGGACGTTCGTCAGCCCGGGAACACGTGGTTCGTGTGGTGGGGGGAGCTGTGGCTCGTCAAGTTTTGAAAAGACTGGGCATTTCTGTTCATGGTTACACGTCTCAGGTGGGGCCGATCGTGTTGAATAAAACTTATTGCGAGCTAAATTTGGAGGAAACGGAGGCTAATGTGGTACGTTGTCCTGATTCGATGGTAGCGGGGGAAATGGAATTGTTTATCCGAAAAATGCAGGAGGAACAGGATAGTGTGGGAGGGGTCGTGAGTTGTGTTATCCGGGGAGTTCCCGTGGGTGTAGGAGAACCCGTGTTTGATCGTTTTCAGGCCCGGCTGGGATATTACATGATGGGAATTAATGCGGCGAAAGGTTTCGAGTATGGCGAGGGATTCCATGCTGCAAGTATGCGGGGGAGCGAGCATAATGATGCTTTCGTGCTGAGGAACGGGCAAACGAGGACCTTGACAAATCATGCCGGGGGAGTTTTGGGAGGAATCACTAGTGGAGAGGATATTTATTTCCGGGTTGCTTTTAAGCCCGTGGCAACGATCGGTCAGGAGCAACAAACTGTGAATCGTTTCGGGGAAGAGGTGACTTTCATAGCCCGGGGACGTCATGACCCATGCGTGGTGCCTCGTGCGGTTCCCGTGGTGGAGGCGATGGCTGCCATGCTGGTATTGGATATGATGCTGGAGGCCGGGAAAGTACCCTCTCGGGTATGAAAGAAGTAAATATTTTTTTGACAATAAGCTTGTTTAGGATGATATTCTTTATTAATTTTGTTGGAAATTAAATATCAGTGTTATGGCAAGTATTAGAAGATTGAAGAAAGATGTTGATTATTTGACTTTCGCGGTAATCGCCGATTGTATGAATTACAATTCTAGCGTGGGGAAGAGTGAGCCGGAAGTTGTTAACATCGTGAAAAAGATGGTTGAATATAGAAATGAAACGAGAAGTAAAATTTCTGCTCGTAAATCATTTAACGATAAGAAAGAAGCTAGATCTTATTATAAAGGAATATCTATCGATCTATTGAAAACAGTAGACGGAGAATTTACCCGTTTGAGCGAGTTGGTAAAACAGAACGCTTAAATGATGATTGCCCCCAAATGTTTGAGCTACCACGTTCTGTGGTAGCTCTTTTTGATGATGAACGACGAGATTGTATTACCGGGAATCGGCAAGGTGAAGGTGAGACGGGGAAAGAATATCCGTTTCCTCTCGGTGCGAATGGCACCGGGTAGAGGCGTGTGGGTAAACGTTCCCTTCGGGGTAAGTGGACGGCAGGTAGAGGAATTCGTGCATACACAACGGGACTGGATAGAACAGAATTTGGCGAAGATCAAAGTCTACGAGAAAGACACGGGGGTGGGGTTAGGCATGGATTCCGAGGTGAAGACGAAGTTCCACGTGCTGAAAGTGCTTGCCTGTGACGAACTTCGTCCATACTATAAGATCGAGGGAAAAGAAATCCACCTGTATATTCCCCGTGGTACGGCATACTCGAAAATTGCTCCCTACGTGGAAAATTTCTTGGTAGAGATTTATCGCATGGAGAGCAAGCGTTACTTGCCGGGACGGGTGAGGGAACTGGCAACGCGGTTCGGTTTCCGTTACCGGGCATTGTCTTTTCGGAATAATATATCGAACTGGGGGAGTTGTTCGGCGGATGATAATATCAGCTTGAATGTGAAATTGATGAAATTGCCGGATGAGATTATTGATTACGTGATTCTGCACGAGTTATGTCATACGGTTGAAAAGAATCATTCCAGTAATTTTTGGGCGTTGATGGAAAAAGTGTGTCCCGGGTGTATGCAATTGCGTCGTAGGTTACGTCAGTATAATACCAGAGTTTGAACGGTATTCTTTCTTCACGGCTTGCTAGCCAGAACGTGAGAATGAACACGATTCCCAACATAGATAATAGCATTTCGACTCTTTTCATGATGCAAGTTTTAATATACGTTTTATGCTGAAATGTGGCCAAATGTTACGTTCTCGGGCGTTTTTTATTGATATATTTGTAAATGTTGGGAAAAGAGGAATCCAGCTTGAGTTTTATTCGTTATATTTGGTAGTTATTTCTTAAATAAGTGAAGACAATGGAAGGACAATATTGTTATCAATACCCTCGTCCGGCAGTGACCACGGATTGCGTGATCTTCGGGTTTGATGGGGAGATATTGAAGGTGTTATTGGTGGAACGGGGCGGAGAACCCTATAAAGGTTGCTGGGCATTTCCGGGTGGGTTCCTGAATATGGACGAGACGACGGATGAATGTGCCGTGCGGGAATTGGAGGAAGAAACGGGCTTGAGAGATGTGTTTGTAGAGCAATTACAGGTTTTTTCCGGCGTGGACCGAGATCCCCGGGGACGGACAATTACGGTGGCTTATTATGCTTTGGTGAATCCCGTGGGGATAAAAGTGGCCGGATATGACGATGCGGCAGATGCTCGATGGTTCACCTTGTCGGATATGCCTTCTCTGGCTTTTGATCATGAACACGTGTTGCTGGTGGCATTACATCGTTTGGCATTGAAAGTTTATTTACAATTGAACGGGATCGAGGAACTAGATGAACATTTCAAGGGATTTGACTTGAAACGTTTGCAGGATCTGATTCCTGATAAATTATAGGATACATGGATAGATTGGAAATCGTTGAGGCGGATATTACCACGTTGGACGTGGATGCAATCGTGAATGCGGCGAATACTTCCTTGCTGGGAGGTGGAGGTGTTGACGGAGCAATTCACCGGGCTGCTGGCAAAGAGTTGTTGGCGGAATGCCGGACGTTGCACGGATGCCGGACCGGGGAGGCGAAAATTACAAAAGGGTATAATCTGAAAGCTCGTCACGTGATTCACACGGTAGGACCGGTTTATTCTAACGGGCGACAGGGGGAACCGGAGTTGCTGGCGGCATGTTATCGGAATAGTCTTGCCTTGGCCGTGGAAAACGGTTTGAAAACCATCGCTTTTCCTCTGATCAGTACGGGTGTGTATGGTTATCCGTTGGAGGAGGCAACCCCGATTGCTTTGCGTGAGATCAAGGCCTTCTTGGAGACACATCCGAATTTTGAGCGGGTGATTGTTGCTTGTTTTAGTCGTAAAGCTTATGATTTGTATATGCAATTGACAATGGAATAATGACAATAATTTGTAACTTTTAAGCCTGTTGACCTTAACAAAACGAATGTTTGTTGGGAAATTAATTTATAAACAGTAATTTTGTCTGGAAGATTTATAAAAAACAGATATTATGCAAGAGATAGTAAAAGAGATACGTGACGTTTTGTCGGAAGTGAAATATCCCGGCACTTCGAAGAGTATCGTTGCGCTGGATATGGTGCAGAATATAAAGGCTGAGGACGGTAAGGTGGATTTCCGCTTGGTATTCCAAAAGTCCAATGACCCGTTCGTGGGAGCGGTGAGAAAGAAATGTGAATCTCTGTTGAAAGAGAAATTAGGATATACAACTGTGGAGATTGAAACCGTGTTCGTACATGACTTGGAGAAACCTTTGGTCTTGGAGAAGGTGAAACATATTGTTGCCGTGTCTTCAGGTAAAGGGGGAGTCGGTAAATCAACGGTAGCTTCAAACTTGGCGGTAGCTTTGGCTAAATTGGGGTATAAAGTCGGGTTGGTGGATGCTGATATTTATGGACCTTCCATGCCGAAAATGTTCGGGTGTGAGGATGCCAGTCCTTATATGGTAGAAGTAGGAGGTAAGGAGTTGATCGAGCCGGTAGTGAAATACGGGGTGAAGTTGTTGTCGATCGGTTTCTTCGTGGACCCGGATTCTGCCACCGTATGGAGAGGACCGATGGCTTCCAATGCTTTAAAACAGATGGTAGAAGGCGGTTTCTGGGACGAACTGGACTTTATGCTGATTGACCTTCCTCCGGGAACAAGTGATATTCACTTGACTTTGGTACAGACTGTTGCGCTGAGTGGTGCGATCGTGGTTAGTACACCGCAACAGGTGGCCTTGGCTGACGCCGTGAAGGGTATCAATATGTTTGAATCCCCGGGAATACAAGTTCCCGTGTTGGGATTGGTTGAGAATATGTCTTGGTTTACTCCTGCGGAATTGCCGAATAATAAATATTATATCTTCGGTAAAGAGGGTGCCAAAAAACTTGCTGACGAGAAGGGATTGCGTCTGCTGGGACAGATTCCAATCGTGCAGAGTATTATGGAAGGAGGCGAGAATGGTAGCCCGGTAGCCTTGGATGAAGATAGTGTCACTGGACAGGCATTTATAGAACTGGCTCGTAATGTAGCTCACGCTGTGGATGAAACAGGAGAGACCGCAAAACGGGTTCGGGTAACGAAATAATGGAGAAAGGGGCTTGAAAAAGCCCCTTTCAAACTCTTTTATACATCGCATTTATACAAATCACGGCAAACGTGATAAATTCTGCCACGGCTACCGCTAGCCAGATCCCTTTGATTCCTAACCATAATGGTAGGAGGAAGAAGCAAACCACAGGTAATATGAGTCCTCTTAACACAGTAAATATCGTTGCCAGTCGTGACTTTTCGATACTCATGTAATACCCGATAGCGGTGATGTTGATTCCGAAGAAAACATAGCATATCGAGAAAAAGGGAATCCCGAATACGGCATACTTCCATGCATTGTTTGTGTGGTCCGCAATGAACAGGGATACGATTTGTTCCCGTAGTAAAATCGTGAGGACTAAGAAAAACAAGCCTGTTGCAATTGTTGCTATCAATGCCAGCCGGAGTGCTTGTTGCGTACGTCCAAGTGCCGCACATCCGTGATTGAAACTGATAATGGGTTGTGCCGATTGGATGATGGCATTGAAAACCATAAATATGATCGGGAAAAAGTAGCACATGATGCTGAATGCTGCCACTCCGTCCGTACCGAGGTAACTCACGAACACATAGTTCCCGGTTAGCATCATCACACCGATGGCTACCTCCCCTAGGAATGCCGAGAAACCCAAACGAATGATATATCCGCTATTACGTAGTGTGAGTTGTATACTCTTTCGGCTGAATTTTAGTTTACCGAGACGAACACGAGGGGAATTACGTAATAAATAGGCAACCATGAGAATACATCCCACGATTTCACCGATACCGGTAGCCACGGCGGCACCCGTCAATCCCCATTTATACACGAATATAAATAGATAGTCGAGTACGATGTTGATTACCGTGGAGATTGTCATACACCACATGGCAATTTTTGGTCCGTCAATACGGGTGAAGAAAGTAAGCACGCAGAGAGCCGTCTGGAACATGGCAAAAGCGGCATAAGCGATCAGGTACTCTCGTGCCAATCCGATAATATCTTCGGGAGTTCCGAGGATTCGAGCCACAGATGTCGGGAAAGCCATGACAAGGATAGATACTAACGTCATGCCGATAAAAGAAACAAGCGTTGCTTGCGTGGCATTGATGTTAGCCACACGTTCTTTTCCCCGGGCTAGGTTGATCGATACCATGATTGCCCCGCCCATACCAAACATTAATCCCATTCCGGCAGCGAACACGAATAACGGGGCGGCAATATTTACCGCGGCTAAAGCGTCACTACCAATTCCACGACCGACGAAAACCCCGTCGGTGATCACGAATAAAGCCGAGAAAACCATACCCAGCAAGGTCGGGAATAGTTGTTTACAGAACAACTGTCCGACTTTCATTGAACCAAAATCTATACTGTCTCGTTGCATGTATATATAATTTTTTTAGCTCGGCAAAGGTAGGTCGAATAAAACGGAGAAAAATTAACCTATGATAATTACGGATTATTTTGTGTACTTTTGTCGTAAAATAATGAATAAAGGGAGATTTTAGAATGCTGAAAAGTGCAAGCGGAATGCAAATGTTCGGGGATATAGTTCGACGTAAACGCTATTTTTACGCCTTGTTAATGATTTTGCTAATGATTGGTGTAGCAGAATTGTTGATGGAAAGGGAAATTATCTTTCCGGAAATGGCAGCCTTGACAATCGGTATGTGGATCGTGGATAAACGGGTGTGGCAGGTGAGTCGGGTAAGTATGGTCGCTCTCATGATTTTAGGTGCTGTGGCAGGTGTGTGTATCGTATGTTATTCTCCTTTCCCCTTGCTTGTGAATCTGGCGTTTGCCTTTATTTTTGCCGCAATCTGCCTCACGTTATTTCGTGCAACTTTGGTACCGCAGATTTCTGCCTGTATGTTACCTGTGTTACTGGGGACGGAAAGTTGGGTTTATCCGGTAGCTGTACTTGTTATGTCGGTTATTGTTGTTGGTGGACAATGGGGGATGGAGAAAGTTGGATTGCGGGAGAGGGTGACTTATACGCCCGTGATTGTCCATTGGAAGGATAACTTGGTACGTTGGTCGTTTTTATTGGTGACAGTGATAGCGGTTGCCACATTGGCTATCTACACGAGAAACTTGTACTTCATTCTTCCTCCGTTGATCGTGACTTACGTGGAGTTTGCCAATTCGAAGGCCGGGTTCCGCAATCGTCCCGTACAGGTTTTATTGGTCTTGTTCACGGCGGCTGTTATTGGCGTGTTCTTTCAGATCGTGGGACATAAATACTTGCATTTACCGGAAGTTGTGGTTGTACTCCCGATTTTTCTTTGTATGTTTTCTTTGTTTGAATTTCTAGGAAAGTTCTTTGCCCCGGCGGGAGCTGTTGCTTTGATTCCGATGATCATTCCCGAAGAAGGTTTGTTGTGGTTGCCTTTGCAGGTTCTCGTGGGAGCTACGTTATTTATTGGCTTGGCAATGATCTGTTTCCAGCGTTGTCTGCGCTGGCCTCGGGCGCAGTTGATTGTGTGTCTGGTTCCACCTTTTATAAGGGATTTGAGGAAGAGAAATAAGAGTTTGTAAAGTTTATAAAGTCCAAAGTGACGGGTGTCCTTCGGACCGTGTTTAACGGCAGCACTAGCTGCCGTTGGTAAAGCGCCCCGCTAGGGATCCACGGACCTTATAAACTTTATGAACTTTATGAACTAAAAGGGCTTTTCGCCCTTTATTTAATGTCTTGCTCTCGCTTTGATGATTTCGAAGAAATCTGCCGCTTTCAGGGATGCACCACCGATAAGTCCACCATCCACGTCCGGATTAGAGAAAATAGCGTCGGCATTTCCAGCGTTACAGCTTCCTCCGTAAAGGATTGAAGTTTCGTCAGCTACGGCTTGTCCGTATTTCTCTGCTACAACAGAACGGATGAAAGCGTGCATTTCTTGTGCCTGATCGGGAGTAGCGGTTTTACCGGTACCGATAGCCCAAACCGGTTCGTAAGCGATTACCACATGAGCGAATTGTTCCGGGGTAAGATTGAAGAGCCCGTCGGTCAACTGTTGTTTCACAACTTCGAAATGTTTCTCGGATTCTCTTTCTTCCAGTACTTCACCCACGCAGAAGATGATTTCCAACTTGCTGTCTAGGGCTTGTGCAACCTTCTTCACGAGAATAGGACTTGTTTCGCCATAGTAGCTTCTTCTTTCAGAGTGTCCTAAGATCACGCATTTAGCACCCGTGGAAGCTATCATTTCAGCTGAAATCTCACCCGTGTAGGCTCCGGCTTTTTCCGTTGCGCAATTTTGGGCAGCCACCATGATGGAAGATTCTGTGATGTTATGAGCCACTTTTGCCAAGTGGATAAAGGGAGTACCGAGAACAACAAGAACGCCTTCTCCGCCTTCTTTATATCTCACGTAATCATTCACTTCTCTAGCCAATTCAACTCCTTCAGCGAAGGTTTTGTTCATTTTCCAGTTACCTGCTACAATCTTTTTTCTCATATCTTTATGTTTTGAATTGTTTGTGCTTAATTGTTTCTTTTCCCTTTTCTACGTGGAATCAGTAAATATGCTACAAAGAAAAGAAGGATAATGGAGTAAACCAAATAAATTCGTTGCATTTGTTCCCTTGAATACACGCAATAAGCTGTCAAGTCGGTATCCTGTAATTCTTTCACGTCGGGAACATCTTTTCCGGCCCATTTGTCGAGAATTGTGCCTTCCCGGAGAATGATCACACCGGGGTTAGAACGAATCATGGTTTTTAACTGAATCTCGTCAGCCGTACAAAATTCGTAGGGGACGTGATTCCGCTTTTTATATGCTTCAATATCCCGTTCCGTGGATGAGGTTAACCCGTAGAATCGAATTCCTTTTTCGCGAGCGTACTCCGCCAGTCGGTTGATGGCGGGTTGGTATTGTGTATCACTCTGGTTAAGGTTGTATGCTACGGCGAGGATCGTGTGATTATCGTCTTCCAAAATTTCTTCTGTGATGTTACCAAGCGTGGGGTGTTCGATTACAAGGTCATGAATCGGTGTGATATATCCTTTCTTTACCAGTCGCTCCGAGCTACTCTCGTATTCCCAATTCAGCGTGTCTTGCCATGGGTAGTTTTCTTCCGTGAAAGACCGGATCTCTCCGGTTTGCTTGTTTTTATACTTTAGTGTGACTTCGTATTGATCCGGTTTGGCTCCTTCGGGAAGTCTCATGCCTTCCATGATGTTCTTGCCGACAGCGTAAGGACGGAAATCGAGTACGGGCAGGTGACGATAGCAATAGATGGAAAGACATAGCATTCCGGCTCCTGCTAGGGTGAGAAACGAAAATTGTCCCATCAAGGAAAGCGATGATTTGTATTCCTTGCGGTACACGAAGATCATGATGGCCAACAAGAACAAAATGATATTCTTCCAAAAAGTTTGCCAGTTCGTCAGGATCATGGCATCCCCGAAACAACCGCAGTCACTCACTGGATTCGTTAGTGCCAGTACGAGGGTCAACGGGGTGAAAAAAGCCATGAATAGCAGAGACCCCCATGCCATGCGGGATACCCATAAATTAAACAACAGGGCAGTTCCGATCAGAAATTCTGCCAGTGAGAGGGCGAAAGAGAAAAACAACGTGGTTGCGTTCATCCAGCCCATGCCGAAAGCGTTGAAATAGTCAGTGAATTTGTAATCAGATCCTAACGGGTCAATTCCTTTCACGAATCCGGAATAGATGAATACTATCCCGACAATAATCCTGCACAGGTTTTTGACGAGTCTCATGTTTGTTTATTTTCCGGTTAGACCTTACTCTTGCTCCACGACAAGGCGAATCAACCCGAAAACGGCGTAATTTACCATGTCGAAGTAATTTGCATCGATACCTTCCGATATGATCGTGGTACCTTGGTGATCTTCTATCTGTTTCGTACGGTTAATCTTCATCAGAATCAGGTCTGTGTACGAGCTGACCCGCATCTCTCGCCAGGCTTCATCGTAATCGTGATTCTTGGCAAGCATCAGTTCCTTCGCTTTAAGAAAATAATTCTGATACAGGCGAAGGACTTCATCTTGGGGGGTGTCGTTACCCGGTCCGAGTTGGAGTTGGATCAGTCCCATAATGGAATAGTTGATGATCCCGATAAATTCGGGAACAATGCCTTCCCCGACTTTCGTAATCCCCTTTTCTTCAATACTGCGTATACGGTTTGCTTTGATATAGATCTGGTCGGTGATGGAGGTCGGGCGGAGTATTCTCCAAGCTGTCCCGTAGTCCTGCATTTTCTTTACGAAAATATCCTGACATATATCTATCACTTTATCATATTCTTGTGCTGTATTTGGCATACTCTATTTATTTTTGATAATGAAATCTGAAAAATAAATTGTTAATTTGTCCTGTAAAAGTACTCAAATAATTGAATATTGGAAATCGAAAGTTGAAAATTATGACACATATAACGATCGGAGCGGAAAAGGTTAGCTTGGAGAAACCCGTGGTGATGGGTATATTGAACGTGACACCGGATTCTTTTTATGACGGGGGAAAGTACACGAGCGAGTTGAAGATCATGGAACGGGTGGATGAGATCGTGGAACAAGGAGCCGGGATTATTGATGTTGGGGCGTATTCAACCCGTCCGGGAGCAGCGTTCGTGGATACTCAGGAGGAGTTATCCCGGTTGAGTTTTGCCCTGGAATTGATTCGTAAGTACCACCCGCATCTACCGGTATCGATTGACACGTTCCGGGCCGACGTGGCGAAAGAGATCAGTCATTGTCTCGGATCGGTAATCATTAATGATATTTCCGGGGGGACGATGGATGACAAGATGTTCGAGACGGTGGCGGAATTAGGACTTCCTTATATCATGATGCACATTCAGGGAACACCTCAGGATATGCAGGTTAATCCTCATTACGATGACGTCGTGCGTGAGGTTCGGGAGTTTTTCACGGAACGGATTACTCGTTTAAATGCTTTGGGATTTAATAATATAATATTGGATCAAGGATTCGGTTTTGGAAAGACTGTAGCCCATAATTACGAGTTGATGGATAAAATGGAGTCCTTCCTGGATTTGGGTTATCCTTTATTGGTGGGAATCTCCCGAAAATCAATGATTTGGCGTTTACTGGAGATTACACCCCAAGAGGCATTAAATGGAACAACCGTACTGAACACGATCTCTTTGTTGAAAGGGGCACATATTCTTCGGGTTCATGATGTGCGAGAAGCTGTGGAAGCCGTGAAAATCGTAGAGGCGATGAAAAGGAGTGTATAAACTTTACGACCTATTTCAGTTGTTTATAAAATAGCGGATGGATGACCTGCCATAGCACGATTCCGGCGGTGACGGATATGTTGAATGAATGTTTGGTCCCGAATTGTGGGATCTCGATACAGTCATCCGAAAGATCAACCACTTCCTGCTGTACTCCTTTTACCTCGTTGCCGAAGATGAAAGCATATTTTCGTCCGCTTTCGATGGTAAATTGTTCTAGGGAAATACTGTTTTCCACTTGTTCCACGGATAAAATGGTGTATCCCTCATTTTTTAATGCCTGAACCGCATCGGTGGTTTCCTCGAAATACTCCCAATCCACGCTTTCTTCAGCTCCGAGGGCTGTTTTATGTATTTCCCGGTGGGGTGGTGTTGCCGTGATACCACAAAGATATATCTTGGAAAGCCGGAAAGCATCGGACGTGCGAAACACGGAACCAATGTTATTCAAGCTGCGCACGTTATCCAGTACGACCACGATCGGGAGTTTTTCAGCGTCTTTATACTCTTCCGTGGTGAGTCTGTTCAGTTCTTCATTGAGGAGTTTACGAGACATGTTAATTGAAAATTGAAAATTGAAAATTGAAAATTGAGTATTTTCGATTTTCAATTAGGGTTATTGATTTATTGCTTCACCGATAAGGGTTGCAGGGGTACATTCCGTGACACGAACCTGAACGAGTTTACCGACTTTAGCCCCGTTATCCGGGAAGACGATCACCTTATTCTGGCTGCTGCGACCGAAAAGTTCATCCGATTTCTTCTTGGAAACCCCTTCCACAAGTACCTCGAATACTTTGCCCACGTCTTTCAAGTTGCTTTGGTGAGAAATCTCCACTTGCATATCAATGAGTTCCTGCAAACGACGTCCTTTTACATCCTCGTCCACGTTATCCGGCAAGTTGCGGGAAGCCATGGTACCCGGACGTTCCGAGTATTTGAACATGAAAGCGGAGTCGAACATCACCTCTTTCATCAAGGCAAGAGTCTGCTGGTAATCTTCCTCGCTTTCATTGTGGAATCCGACGAACACGTCCGTGGAAATTCCACAATCGGGGACGATCTCCCGGATGGCATGAATCCGGTCAAGATACCATTCACGGGTATATTTTCGGTTCATGTCTTTCAGTACGGAATTACTCCCGGATTGGAAGGGTAGATGGATGTGTTTGCAAATATTGGAATGGGTGGCTATCGCACGTAGAATGTCATCATTCATATCTTTTGGGTGTGACGTGGCGAAACGGATACGCATGTTGGGTACCGTTTGGGCAACCATGGCAAGTAATGCCGGGAAATTCACTTCCTGATTATCTCCCCGCCAGAGGTAGGAATTTACATTCTGACCGAGTAGTGTCACTTCCTTGTAACCTTTGGATTGAAGGTCTAGAACTTCATTGACAATACTTCTGGGACTTCGGCTACGCTCGCGGCCCCGGGTGTATGGAACGATACAATAGGTACAGAAATTATTACATCCCCGCATGATGGAAACAAATCCGGATATGGCTGTTTCGTCAATTCGGGAAGGGCAGATGTCCTTGTAGGTTTCTGTGGTAGAGAGTTCAATATTGATGGCTTTCTCGCCTTTTTCGGCTTTCTCAATTAAAGAGGGGAGATCCATGTACGCATCGGGACCAACCACGATGTTCACGTTCTTCTCCTGTTCAAAAAGAGCCTCCCCCAAACGTTCTGCCATACATCCCATGATGGCAACCAGCACGTGTGGATTCTTTTTCTTTACCTCGGAAAATCCTTGTACCCGTCCGCGAACCCGTTGTTCCGCATTTTCACGCACGGAACAGGTGTTCACCAGAATCACGTCTGCTTCACTTTTTTCTTGCGTCCGTTGGTATCCTTTGTCTTCCAAGATGGCTGCAACCACTTCACTATCTGCCACGTTCATCTGGCAACCGTAAGTTTCGATATAAAATTTCTTTACCTTCATTCCTGATTTTATTTGCAGGAGGCAAAGGTAATGAATTTTAGTCTACGGGCTTTCTATTTTCTTTTAAAAATACAAAACCATACTTTCGTTTGTCTTGGAAATACATATAGTGTATATGTTATCGTTATCTCTTCGTTCCTATAGAGCATGTGTTCATCGATAGTATATCGAAGAGATAACGAAGAGATGTAAGAGTTGATGAAACTCAGGAATTTATTAAGTTTTGAGGAAAAATGTATTTGAAAATTTGCATTGAAAATCTTTATGAACTACATTTGCCCCGTTCATTTGTCTAATATGGTCCTCTCTGTTTAAGAGGCGGACGTTTAGGAAAAGGGCGTCTTATTTAATTCTTCGGGCAAAGATCACTCCGTGGATGATCAGGAGGCGCAGCTTTGTCCTAGAATGAATGAATAAAAATTATGTAATGCTTAAATTGTCCGATAGCGAGCTACATTGGTATGTTGCAAATACTTGTCGTCAGGAGAAAAAGATAAAACAGCGTTTGGATAGCATGGGGATCGAGAATTTCATTCCGTTCCAACAAATTGCACGAAAGATTCATGGTGTTGATAAATTAATAGAAGTACCGGTTATTCCTAATCTGGTATTTATTCATACGACCTTTAAATCTTGCATGTCATTGATTCAAGAATATGCTTTTGATATGCGTTATTTGAGGGATCGGGAAACGGGTAACTTTTTGATTGTTCCCGATAAACAGATGAATGATTTTATGTTCTTGCTTGATTTCTCCAAAGAAATGGTAGAGGTGGTGAACGAGAATCTGAAAAAAGGCGATAAAGTACGTGTCATAAAAGGGGATTTTGCTGGGATCGAGGGTGAATTGATCCGGGTGAAAGGTCATAAAAGAGTGGTCGTAAGGCTGGAAGGGGTCGTGTCTTTAGCTACAGCGTATATTCCTGGTAGTTTTCTGGAAAAGATAGAATAGAAGAATGAAGAATGATTTTTTTCATGACTTGTACATGTCCATTCGGGATGTACGAGTAAGAGATTGTTCTGCAATGTCATTATCTCATTTGCTACATGGTTATTTGTCCGTGTACGCGATGGTACGGGTTTCTCCCACTTTGGAACGGGAGTATGGAACACTGCAGGAAATTCATGAACGGTTACGTGAAATAGCCAAGGAATTGTCTAAGGCAATGAAAGATACCTCTATCGAACTGGACGAAAGGATAGGGTACGTGGCAGATTTGATGGATGCTTATCAGACATATTCAGATATGGATCTTTTGAATGAGGCGTTGGATGCGGCTTATCGGATATTGACCGTGGACGAGAAAGGGAAGATCGTGATACCGGGTAGAACTCCTAACGTGTGTCGATTACTTTGTAATTGGTACTATTTTACGGAGGAGGAGTGGTGTTTGGAGATGGCAGAAAGGATTGCTGGAGATTACGATAATCTGAAACAAAAGCAAGTATGGCAGTGGTTGCGGACGGAGAGATGCTTTAAAAATTTGTCAGAAGATACGATGTTTTGGGAGAGATGGAATAAAGAAGAGAGGGAGATTTTGAGTAATATCATTGGTTCTATAGAAAATACCGGAATAGCGGGTAGAGAAACTTTTTGTTTCGAGATATTGGGAATGTGGGAATTGAAGGGGAAAATTTAGTATAAATATCTTTTAAGATTAATAAAAGTATGGTGGATCAAGCAAGGATTATAGAGCTTCCTAAATTTCTAGATGTAAGAGGAAATTTGTCTTTTGTGGAAGAATTGAAACATGTTCCTTTTAAGATAGAACGAAGTTATTGGATATATGATGTTCCAGGAGGAGAAATTCGAGGAGGACATGCTTATAAAGAAAATCAAGAATTTATTGTGGCTCTTTCTGGTAGTTTTGATGTAATTTTAGATGATGGAGAGAATACAAAAATTTATTCTTTAAATAGATCTTACTATGGTCTATACGTACCGAAGGGAATGTGGAGACAAATGCAGAATTTCTCGACGAATTCACTAGCTTTAATTTTAGCTTCAACTCATTATTCTCCAGTTGATTATTTGCATGATTACGAAGAGTTTAAAAGATGGATAAAATAATAAAAACCACAGTATATGATTGTTCTCTTATAGAGTTAAGTAAACATCATCATGAAAAAGGTAATATCACTGTAGTTGAAAATAATTTTACAGTGCCTTTTGGCATACAACGTACGTATTATTTGTATGATATTCCTGGGGGAGAATCTCGGGGAGGGCATGCACATAGAGAATTACACCAATTAATTATAGCAGCAAGTGGGAGTTTTAGTGTCACTTTAGATGATGGAAATGTGAAACGGACTTTCATGCTTAATAGACCATATCAGGGACTGTTAATTGTACCAGGAATATGGAGAACTCTTGATGATTTTTCTTCTGGTGCGGTTTGTTTGGTTTTGGCTTCAAAGAAATATGATGAACTTGATTATATTAGAAATTATCAAGAATTTATAGTTTACAAAAACAATGGAATTGAGTAAGGTTTCTGCAAAAGAATATAACAATTATTTTGCTACAGTATTTCATGTGTTTAACACTGTTGAATTTTCAGAGTTAAATTCGAATAAATGTGAATCTATACATTATTTACTTTTTATTGATAAAAAAGTTCGTTTAGGAATTGTTTTGGGTGAGAGAGAGAATATGCTATTGTCTCCTTTTTCGGCTCCTTTTGGAGGCCTTACTTTTATGAAATCTGATATTCGTTTAGAGTATCTAGAAGAGGCTGTTAAGTTGTTGGAAAATTACGCTTTTGAGACAGGCAGATTAATAAAAATTTCATTACCACCATCTATTTATGAGCCTTCTTTCATATCTAAAGAGATAGGAGTATTTGCACGTTCTCATTTTAAAGTTCAATATGTGGATTTAAATTATCAGTTTGAAACTCAAAATTTTTCTTTGTATGAAGAACAGATAGCTCGAAGTGCACGCAAAAATCTTCATAACTCTTTTAAACAAAATTTTTTGTTTAAAAAATTGAATTCAGAATGTGCATTTGATGTTGAGAGAGTATATGAGATAATTCGTGTTAACCGGGAAAGTAAAGGATTCCCTTTAAGGATGAGTTTACAAAATGTATTGGATACAGTGAATGTTATAAAGGCTGACTTTTTTGTTTTAATATATCAAAATGAAGACGTAGCTGCAGCACAAGTTTTTCACGTTTCGACTGATGTTGTACAAGTGATTTATTGGGGTGATGTTCCTGGACATGCGGAATTAAGAGCGATGAATTATTTAGCTTATAAAGTGTTTGAATATTACGCATCTCTGAAGATAAAGATAGTTGATATTGGCCCCTCTACTGAAAATGGAATTCCTAATTATGGACTTTGTGAATTTAAGGAAAATATAGGTTGTTCTATCTCTTTAAAATATACGTTCTTATTATGAATAATTTGGAGGTCGAGTTTGTAGAATTTGATAGGGTATTTTTAGGGGTCAGTTGGAAATGGTTAATGGATGATGAAATTAGAACATTGACGAATGCTTCTTTTATAACAAAGTCTCAACAAGAAGAGTGGTTTGCATCTTTACCTTCTCAAGCTGATTATTATATATGGGGAATAAAATATTTAGATATACCAATAGGTGTTTGTGGTATAAAACATAAAACATTAAAAAATGGAGAATATTGGGGATATATAGGAGATAAAAATTACTGGGGAAAAGGAATTGGTAAAGTAATGCTTCAATTTATAGAGCATAAGGCTAAAATGATGAATCTTAATGCACTTTATTTACATGTATCAAGTGATAATATTCGAGCATTGAAATTGTATTCTCACTATGGTTTTTTGATTGAATCAAAAGATCGAAATTTGATAAGAATGAATAAGAATTTATGGTAAAATTTTTAGATTTACAAAAAGTTTCGGCGAAATATGGTGAAGAAATTCATCAGGCGGTGAAGCGGGTCATTGATTCTGGCTGGTATTTACAAGGGCAAGAAAATGAAAAGTTTGAAGATGAGTATAGTCAATACATAGGAGTTAAGCATACAATAGGTGTTGCAAATGGTTTAGATGCTCTTATTTGGATATTTCGCGCCTATATAGAAATGGGACTGATGAAGCCTGGGGATGAGGTCATTGTTCCTGCGAATACATACATAGCTTCAGTGTTAGCTATTAGCGAGAATGGTTTAAAACCGATTTTTGTGGAGCCAAGACTGGAAACTTATCAGATCGATGTTTCTAAAATAGAGTCAGCAATAACTTCACGTACCAAAGCTATTCTTATTGTTCATTTATATGGACAATGTGCTTATACAAGTAGAGTTGGGGAGTTATGTGAAAAATATAATTTGAAGTTAATTGAGGATAATGCACAGGCTCATGGCTGTTTGTTTAACGGTCTAAAAACTGGGTCTTTAGGAGATGCTGCAGGGCATAGTTTTTATCCGGGCAAAAATTTGGGAGCTTTAGGAGATGCGGGAGCTATTACAACAAATAATAAGGAATTAGCAGAAACTGTTAGGACATTAGCAAATTATGGTTCCAAAAGAAAGTATATTTTTGAATATACTGGTCGTAATAGTCGTTTAGATGAAATTCAAGCTGCAATTTTAAGAGTAAAACTGAAACATTTAGATGAAGATTTATATATCAGAAAACGGTATGCTCAATATTATATAGAAAACATAAAGAATTCATTAATTGTGCTTCCTCAAGTTGTTGATTTTAAATCTCATGTATTTCATATTTTCCCAATTCGTTGTAGTAAAAGGGACAATCTTCAAAACTATCTATTACAGCATGAGATTCAAACGATAATTCACTATCCGATACCTCCTCATAAACAAAAATGTTATAAACAGTGGAATCATTTAACATTTCCTATTACTGAACAAATACATGCGGAGGAATTGAGTATACCTCTTAGTCCTGTGATGACAGTAGAAGAGATAGAAAAAGTCGTTGAGGTTATAAATAAATATCCTAATGAAAATTGATTATTTAAAAAAGGTATTGAAAAAAATCATACCTAATGGTATCAAAAGACTTATTTATCATTTGATATTTCGAAATCGATATATTTATCAACAAAGGAAGAATCAAATAATTTTAAAAGAAATACAAAAAAAAAACAATATTAAAATTGTTTTTTTTGTTTTGAGTGAATCGGCATGGAAGTATGGAAAACTATATGATTTGTTAAAAAAAAGTTCACGTTTTGATCCGTGTATCTTGGTGTGTCCTATTGTGAATCAAGGAGATTCTTACATGAAGTCCGAGATGGAAAAGTGTTATACTCGATTCAAAAATGAAAATTACAAGGTTTATTGTGCTTATAATTTTGTAACAGGAGAGTATTTTGATGTAAAAAAGGAGTTAAATCCAGATATAATTTTTTATTCAAATCCTTATAGAGGATTAATAGATGATCGTTACTATATTACTCATTTTTCTGATGTTTTGACATGTTATGTTCCTTATGCGTTCATGTCTGTGAAATATGACTGGAGTTATGATTTGGAGTTTCATAATTTATTGTGGACTTTTTTTATTGAAACAGAACTTCATAAAAAGTATATCGAGAAAAGACAATGTATACATGGTATTAATCTTTGTGTAAGTGGGTATCCTGGATGTGATGCTTTCATGGATAATAATAGACAGTGGAGAGATGTATGGAAAATAAAAGATAAAAAAATAAAAAGAATAATTTGGGCTCCTCATCATTTACTTCATGATGGACAATGTCGTTCTAATTTTTTAAATTATTATGAAGAAATGTTAGTATTAGCCAAACAATATGAAGGGAAGATTCAGATAGCTTTCAAACCTCATCCTCTTTTAAAACAGAGATTGCTAAATGAACCGCAATGGGGGCCAGAGAGAACGAAAACCTATTTTCAACGTTGGGCGGAATTACCTAATGGGCAATTAGAGGAAGGTGTGTATGACGATTTATTTTTGAGTTCAGATGCTTTAATACATGATTGTGGTTCATTTTTAACAGAATATCTTTATATCGGAAAGCCTAGTTTATTTATGATTAGTCCAAATATGGATCAGAAAGGACAAAATGAATTTGGTAAACGAGCTCTTGAGGTGCATTATTTATCTTATAATCATCAACAAGTAATAGATTTTATTGATAGAGTAGTACTTGGAGAAGATGACTATATGCATGATACTCGAAAAGTATTTTTAGAAAGTATAGTCTATCCGCCACATAATCAATTAGCTGCAGAGAATATAATGAGTTATTTAGAAAATGAATTTGCTCAAGGAAAGAATGCTTAAAATGGTCTAGATTATAAATACAGTATGTTGAAAGTTATAACTTATGGAACCTTTGATTTATTGCATCAAGGGCATATAAATCTTTTGCGAAGAGCTAAAGCTCTTGGAGATTATTTAATTGTCGGTGTAACAACAGAAAATTATGATAAAAATAGAGGAAAGTTAAATGTTCGTAAATCTCTAATGGAAAGAATTGAGGATGTAAAAAGAACAGGTTATGCAGACGAAATTATAATAGAAGAATATGAAGGACAAAAAATAGATGATATTTTAAAATATGATATTAATATTTTTGCTATTGGCTCCGATTGGTTGGGAAAGTTTGATTATTTAATGGAATATTGTAAAGTTATTTATTTGGAAAGAACGAAAGGAATTTCTAGTACTCAATTACGTTTAGGTGATCAAAAAATTATAGAAATTGGAATAATAGGTAGTGGAAGGATTGCAAATCGTTTCGTTCAAGAATCTAAATATGTAAGTGGAATTGATGTAAAAGGCGTTTTTAATCCTAATATTGAATCAGCCCGAAAATTTTCTGATAATAATGAACTTGGTTTTTATGCAGATAAATTAGATGAATTGATGCGACAAGTTGATGCTGTTTACATAGCTACACCTCATTTACTTCATGCTTTTTATATACGGGAGGCTTTACTAGCGGGTAAACATGTGCTTTGTGAAAAACCTTTGGTACTGGATAGTTTAGAAGCACAAAATTTGTATTCATTGGCAAATTCTAAAGGATTAATTTTGAAGGAAGCAATAAAAACTGCTTTTTGTCCAGGATTTCAGCATCTATATACGATAGTAAAAAGTGGTGCGATAGGAATAGTAAAAGATATTGAAGCTTCTTTTACAAAATTGGTATATGGAGAAGTTCGAGAATTAGATCCGAAACAAGCAGGAGGGAGTATTACTGAATTAGCTTCATATACATTATTACCAATTGTAAAAATCTTGGGTTCTAATTTTAAAGATATAAATTTTTATACTTTTAAAAAAAATGATGTCGATCTTTTTACTCGAGGAATAATAACCTATGATAACTCTATCGCAACGTTTAAAGTTGGTTTAGGTGTAAAAACAGAAGGACACTTGATTATCAGTGGAACTAAAGGGTATGTTTATGTTCCAGCTCCATGGTGGAAGACGGAGTATTTTGAATTACGTTATGAAGATCAAAATCTGTCTAGAAAATTTTTTTATAAGTTTGAGGGAGATGGATTAAGATATGAAATAAATGATTTTTTGCATTCCATAAATTTTCCAGAGATGAGAAGTCATTATTTATCTAGGGAAGAATCTATTACAATTTTGAGAATTATAGAACTTTTTTTGAATAATAAGAATGTACATTACATCAAATAGTTAATTAATAGTTTCTTGAGTATAAACATTATTGAGTTGATACTCGTAAGTATAAAAATATTTAGGATAAAATATGGATATGCTTGTTTTTGAAGTGAATATTTAAAATGCTCATAGTAGAATACTATTGATAATGTTGAGTGATTTAAAAAACAAAGCTTTAAGAGGTGTATTATGGAGTGCTGTTGATAAATGTATTGTAAGAATCATGGCTCTAGGGATCTCTGTTATTTTGGCGAGAATACTTTCTCCTGAGGATTATGGTCTAATAGGGATGATTATGGTATTTATTACATTATCTAATCTGTTGGTTGATAGTGGTTTTAGTCAGGCTTTGGTTCAAAAACATACACCATCAGAGGAAGATTATTCAACAGCTTTTTATTTTAATATTGGAATTGGAATAATATGTTATTTTATATTATTTGTGTTATCTCCAATTGTAGCTTTATTTTTTCAAACACCATTGCTTGAAACATTACTAAAAATTTTAAGTCTTGTCTTAATTGCGAATTCTTTGACTGTTGTTCAGAGAGCTAAATTATTAATTGAAATAGATTTTAAGCGTATTTCGATAATAAATATTGTTTCAACAATTTTGAGTGGTATATTGGCTATTTATGCTGCTTATTCCGATTTTGGAGTTTGGGCTCTTGTAATACAAATTGTTTTGCGACAGTTTATTGTTATGGTTTTGTATTGGATATTTGGGAGATGGTGGCCAAAATGTATTTTTTCAAAGTCTTCCTTTCTGTCTCTTTTTAGATTTGGCTCCAAATTGTTAATAGCAGGTACAGTTGCAACAATTGTTACGAATGTTTATAATATGGTGATAGGGAAAATGTATAGAGCTAAAGAATTGGGTTTTTATACTAAAGCTTATGAATTATCTGAAGTTGCGGCAGGTACAATTAATGAAATTATTAATTCTGTAACATTTCCTCTTTTGAGTGCTGTAAAAGAGGATAAAGCAAGATTAGTTTCGATTTATAGTAAGATGTTGTCAATGACAGCATTTATTGTCCTTCCAGCAATGACATTATTAACTTTATTGGCTAAACCATTTGTGATTGTTGTTTTAACAGAAAAGTGGTTACCAGCAGTCCCTTTAATTCAGTGGCTTTGTTTTGCACGAATGTTAACACCTATTAGTGCTTTAAATATGAATGTATTGAATGCTATTGGACGTTCTGACTTATTTATGAAAGTAGATTTTACAAAATTGCCATTAGTGATTTTTATAATGGTTCTAACTTTACCAATTTCAGTGGAAGCTGTTGTTATTGGTAACTTTATTGCAACTTTTATTTGTTATTTTATTAATGCTTATTTACCAGGAAAATTATTAGGATTTGGAATACGTCAGCAAACAAGAATTTTTAAAAAGATATTGTTGTCAACATGTTTAATGGTCGTAACTACGTTATGTGTGATGAATAATTTTGATACCTCTTTGTATCAATTATTAATAGGTGTTATTGTCGGAATTTTGAGTTATATATTATATGCTTATATCTTGGGAGTGAATGAGATTTATGAGGTAAAAATAATACTGAAAAATAATTTGGGGTTATTAAAATGATTTTAAGAAGAATTGTGATATTATTTTATTGAAATATGGTAAGCGTGTGTGTGATAACATTCAATTCTGCTAAGTATATAATAGAAACTTTAGACAGTGTAAGACAGCAAAGTTTTTCTGATATCGAACTTATAATTAGTGATGATTGCTCAACAGATGATACTGTTATTTTGTGTCAAAAATGGCTTGATAGGTATAAAAATTTATTTGTCAAGGTAAAATTAATAACATCAATAAAAAATGCAGGAGTTGTTACTAATATAAATAGGGCAATAAGTGTGAGCCACGGTGAATGGATAAAATTTGTTGCAGGCGATGATGTCCTATTAAATACATGTATTCAAGATAATCTTGATTTTATTGCAAAAAATTCTAAATGTTTGATTGTACAGAGTGATGTTATGAAATATCAAGATTCCTTTGAAGCCGAGAATTTGATTCTAGGAGATTCTCGTTATAAAGTTTTTCTTCATAATAATGTGACAGCTAAGGAACAATTTAGAATTCTTTGTTTTGAATGTCCTGTCATGGCTCCCTCAACTTTTATAAAAAGAAATTTGTTAGAAGAAATGGGGGGCTTTGATTCTTCTTTTTCTATTGAGGATTACCCAATGTGGTTAAAAATTACATCATTAGGATATAAGATTTATTATCTAAATAAGGTTACTATAAAATATCGTATACATGATACTTCAATTATGCATAGTTGTAGTTTTAATTATTACAATTTGAAACTTGAAAAAACATTGAAAGATATAAAAAGAAAATATGTATACCCATTTATAAAAAGATATGATCTTCTATTTTGGGAATCGGAAATGACATATAGTATAAAATATTTTGTTATTTATTATTTGTTTCAAAATAAAAATTCCTTTATAACGAGATTTATAGGTAAAGCTTTATCTTGTTTTAATTTTTATTTGATTAAAAAGAGGATTAAATCTTTGCTGATTTGCTTTTAAAGTAAGTTTGAATCATATGCGAATGAATATAAGTTATAGATCGTTTTTAAAGTTACTTCTTTTTGTTTTAGTTTTTTCTTATATATATTCGATTAAGTATAGATTTCAACTTTCTAGTATTGTTGTGTTAGGAGTGTGTGGATTTCTATTAACTCTATATACTAGAGTTAAATTTAATTTTATTCTTCCCAGAAAAATTTGGAATATAGTAATGATGCTTTTGGGATTTTGTTTCTTATATATATTGGTTGTATTAATTAATATACAATGTGATTTTTATTTTATAAAAGAGTTTGTAATATTGGATTTACTTACTCTTTTTGCTGTTTATCCAATTTTTGTTTTATTGAAAAAAATATATAGGGTAATTACGTTTTTAGTTATAGCTAAGTATTGTATTTTGGCTGTAACGTTACAAAATTTACTTGCAATATTGATGTTCTTCTTTCCTACATTAAATTCTTTTCTTTTAAACTTATTAGCACCTAGTGATTTAGAAATGACGATTGTTGAAAATGCTTATGGGTTTAGATTAATTGGGTTTGGAACAGCTTTTTTTGCTTCTGGAGTAATTAATAGTGTTGCATTAATATTATGTGCTGTTATAATCAATTTTTCGGTCTTATCTAGAAAACAATTAATAGAATATATTATAATTTATTTATTCGTATTTTTAATAGGCCTTATGATGTCTAGAACAACGCTTGTTGGTTTTGTTCTTTCGTTATTTGCATTTTGTTATAAAGCTAAAATATGGAGATTTAAAGTAGCTTTACGATTACGAGTTATACTAAAATCAATGTTACTTACTTGTTTAATTATATATATTGTTTTGTGTTTATTCCCTTCTGCGTATAAAGATAGAATGAATACAATTATTCGTTTCGGCTTTGAATTTGTCTATAATTATGCCGAATCGGGTAAGTTAGAGACTAGTTCATCTAATGGATTATTAAGAATGTATAATAAAATACCGCATAATTTAAAAACCTGGTTGATTGGTGATGGTTTTTATCGAAATCCAGAAAATCCGACTAGAGGTTATTATATGGGAACAGATATAGGTTTTGTAAGGATAATTTTTTGCGTAGGCTTGTTAGGTTTATTATATTTTATCCTATTTCAATGGGTTGTTGTTCATTATGTTAGTAATAATAATGAATATTCTCTTCGATTTTTTTTTATTTTATTATTTATACTATTCCTTCTTTTGAATATGAAAGGGGTTACAGATTTGTTTAGATATTTAATACTGTTCTTTTGTACTAACTCGTTACCAAAAGTGAAAGCCAAAGGTGAGGATATTTGATTAATTGTATAAAGTATTTTAATGAAACCGATAAGAATTCTTCATATTGTTTCTTGTTTGGATAAGACAAGTGGAATTATGTCAATCGTAATGAATTGGTATAAAAATATTAATAGAGAAAAGATTCAGTTTGATTTTTTATATTGTGACAGAAGAGTTGATACATATCAAAATGATATAGAATCTTTAGGGGGAAAAATATTCTATATCCCTAGATTAGGAATTACAAATTATTTTTCATTTAAGAATCAATTTGAAAATTTTTTGGCTTTAAATTCTAGAGTGTATAAGGTTATTCATTTACATGAAATTTTATTGGGTTTTGTGTGCTTACCTTTAGCTAAAAGTTATGGTATAGATCATTTGATAGTTCATAGTCATAGTACAAAATATTCTTCAACATTCTTAAAGTCTGTTAGAAATAGATTACTGTGTTTTAATTTAAAGAAAAATGCTACAATTTATTTTGCGTGTTCGCGGGAAGCAGGAATCTTTTTGTTTGGAAAAAAAGATGTAATAAATGGGAAAGTACTGATTGTTAATAATGCGATAGATTGTGAAAAATACCGTTATAATTTATCAACCCGTAATCGAATAAAAGAAAGTTTAAAGTTGGAGAATGATTTTGTTGTAGGCCACGTTGGGCGTTTTTCTTTTGAAAAGAATCATAGTTTTTTAGTTGATATTTTTGAGAATGTAAAAGAGATTAATCCTGATGCAAAATTACTATTAGTGGGTGATGGTCCTTTAAAGGATTGTGTCTTGAAAAAAGTAGAACAAAAAGGTCTAGCGGATTCTGTGATATTTTATGGAAAAAGTGATCATGTTAATGAACTGCTTCAAGTTATGGATGTTTTTGTTTTACCTTCTTTTTTCGAAGGATTAGCGTTAGTATTGGTGGAAGCTCAGGCTGCCGGTTTACCATGTGTTGCGACATCTTCCCTATCTGAAGATGCTAAACTTGTTGACGATTTATATCAAAAGTGTAGCTTAGGAAGTTCGCCAAAACAATGGGCGAATACAATTATAGAATGTGGTAAAAAAGATAAAAGAGATACTTATTTAGAGATGCAAAAAAGAGGATATGATATAAAAAGTGCAACACAAGAAATAGAAAACTTTTATTTGGCTTTAAAATAAAAGTTACAGATAATTTGGATAAAATAAGATGCTTAAAATAGTTGGAGATATAAATTATACAGATAGTTATTTTGATGTAGGTTTTGGAGTCGGTTCTGAAATCTTACATGGTGCTGATCCTTTTCAATATATACATAGGAAAGAGGATGATTTTTGGATTGGTAATTTTGAATGTGTTTGTTCGGAAACTACAAATAAACGTGGAGTATTCGGAAAACAATTTAGAATATCTAGACAATATTTGGAACAAATACAACATTTAAATGCATATAGTGTTGCTAATAATCATGTTATGCAGCATGGAAGAGATGCATATATACAAATGCTTCATAATATAGAATGTTTTAAGGCATCTTATGTTGGTGACATTAATAGAAAAACGATTTTTTTTGAACACCAAAATAAGAAAGTAAGCATTACCTCTTTTTCTTTGCGACAAGACGAATTTAATACAGAGCCATTGTATTGGTGTAATCCTGAGTATTGTGATATAGAGAGGGAATTGAATACATTTTTGCTCGATGTTGATGTAAAGATTGCGTATATTCATTGGGGAATTGAAAATATTAATTACCCTAATGATAACCAGAAAAAGTTGGCTCATTGGTTAATTGATATTGGTTTTGATTTAGTTATAGGTTTACATCCCCATGTATTACAAGGATATGAGTTTTATCGTGAAAAATATATTTTTTATTCGTTAGGAAATTTTGTTTTTAATATGCCATGGGAACCAACTAAATACAGTGTTATTATTAATATAGATTTATCCGATAAAAAACCAATAGTGTCATATGATTATATTTATATTAATAATTATTTCCCTCGTATTATAGATGAAAAGATGGTACCCAAGCAATATACATTTAAATATTTGAATGAGTTGCTTCTTAGAAATCAAAATATGGAAGATTATTGTTCTGTGTATTCTTTTAATTTGAAAAAGTATCGTAGTGCGAATCGTCGGATGATAATTTTTAATTTGTATAAGTTTCAATTTGAAGATATATTTTCAATAATTAAAGATTTTATAAAACGGGGTCTTGGTAAATAATTTTTTGGTAAAATTTATCATTGGTTCTGTAATTTCATAGCTTTTACTTGTAGAGAATAAAAAAATCGAGAATGAATTTATTAGAATTGTCATTAGTAATAAATGGTTATCCGATAAATTGGGCTAAGAAACAAATTGAATTGGTTGTTAATAGGCAGATAGAGAGAAGGGATGAGATTGTTTTATATCATATGAGACATAATCTATTTTATAAGCAATTGCTTGGTAATAATGTTATAAATAAATTTGAAGATTTACCAATTATAACAAAACAAACTTTACAAATTCCTCTTAAACAAATTATTTCTGATACATATCAAATTGGTGAGTTATTTGTCTCAAATACTTCTGGTTCTTCTGGGCATCCATTCTTTTTTTGTAAGAACAAAGAATCACATGCCATTACTCATGCAATAATTATGAAACTTTATGCACAGCATGGTATTACTACATATGATAAGCAGGCGAGGTTTTACGGGATACCTATTAAAGGGTGGGGAAAATATAAAGAGAAATTAAAAGATTTTTTATGTAATAGAACTCGTTTTCATGTTTTTGATTTGTCTGATAGTCAGTTTAGAAAGTATCTTCATCAATTTGAAAAACGAAAATTCGGATATATATATGGCTATACTAGTGCGATAGTACGATTTGCAAATTTTTTGTTAGAACACGGAATTAAGCTAAAGGAAATATGTCCAACATTAAAGTGTTGTGTAGTGACATCAGAAGTTTGTACGATTGAGGATCGGAACGTGATAGAGAAAGCTTTTGGTGTAAAGGTTATTAATGAATATGGATGTTCTGAAGTTGGGCTTATTGCTTTTGAAGATAAAGAAAGTGTATGGAGAATTGTAGAGGAAGATATTTATATTGAAATTGTTGATGAATATGGCCAAGTTTTACCTTGGGGACAAGAGGGGCGTATACTTTTAACCTCGCTTTCCAATAAAGCAATGCCTATTATTCGTTATGAAGTGGGAGATATTGGTATTATAGATGAAACGGATAATGGATTAATTTTGAAGAAATTATCAGGGAGGGTTAGTGATATTATTCGTTTACCAAGTGGAAAAATTGCAGGGGGGCTTACTTTTTATTATGTCGCACGTACTATTCTAGAACATAGTGATGGAATTCGAGAATTTATTGTACGACAAGTCACATTAGACACTTTTGTATTCGATATGGTTATGGATCGGGAATTAACGACGCGGGAATTTGGTTTTTTGCAGCATCAATTGGATGAATATTTGGAACCTGGGCTTAAGCTGATAATAAATCGTGTTCCTCGAATTGATCGTCCTGGATCAGGAAAAATAAAACATTTTTATAGCGAATTATAAAAACATTAAAATGAAAATTGCTATTGTTGGAACAGGCTATGTTGGTCTCGTTACAGGTACTTGTTTTGCTGAATTAGGTGTAAATGTAGTATGTGTTGATATTGATCAAAATAAGATCAAACAATTACAAAATGGAGATATCCCAATATATGAGCCTAATTTAGATAATTTAGTTTTACGAAATGTTAAAGCGGGACGTTTATGTTTTTCAACAGATTTAACGTCGGTTTTAGATGATGTAGAAATAGTATTTAGTGCTGTTGGAACACCTCCAGATGAGGATGGAAGTGCTGATTTGAAATATGTGTTGGAGGTGGCGAGGACTATAGGTAAAAACATGAATAAATATCTTTTAATTGTAACTAAGAGTACTGTTCCTGTTGGGACTGCACAGAAAATAAAAACTACAATAAAAGAGGAACTGAGAGTTAGGAATATTAATCTTGATTTTGATGTGGCATCTAATCCTGAATTTTTAAAGGAAGGAGATGCTATAGAGGATTTTATGAAACCAGATAGGGTTGTCATAGGAGTAGATAGTGAAAGGGCAAAAGAATTAATGACTCGACTATATAAGCCAATGTTTTTGAATAATTTCCGAGTGATTTTTATGGATATTTTTTCCGCAGAGATGACAAAATACGCTGCAAATGCAATGTTGGCTACACGTATTAGTTTCATGAATGATATTGCTAATCTATGTGAAAGAGTTGGGGCTGATGTCAGTATGGTAAGAAAAGGTATTGGGGCAGATTCTCGTATTGGGAATAAATTTCTCTATCCAGGATGTGGATATGGTGGTTCTTGTTTCCCAAAGGATGTAAAAGCTTTGATTAAAACGGCCCAACAGAATAATTATACGATGAAAGTGCTTGAGGCGGTAGAAGAAGTTAACGAACGACAAAAAAACGTATTGTTTGAAAAATTTGTGAATAGATTCAAGGGAGAGGTAGAAGGTAAAAGGGTCGCATTATGGGGATTAGCTTTTAAACCAGGAACTGATGATATGCGGGAAGCTCCAGCACTAGTGTTAATAGAAAATTTGTTGAGGGTAGGATGTCGTGTAAAGGTTTATGATCCGGTTGCAATGGAGGAGGCAAAAAGAAGAATTGGTGACAGAATAGAATATGCTAGAGATATGTATGATGTATTAGTTAATGCAGAAACCTTATTTCATGTAACGGAATGGAAGGAATTTAGAATGCCTAATTGGGAGATTGTTCGATATTCAATGAAAAAGCCGTTACTCATAGATGGGCGTAATGTTTATTCTTTATCGGAATTGGAAGGTATTGAATATATAAAAATCGGATGATTATGGTATTGGTTTCCATTGTGTGTCCCATATATAATGAAGAGAAATTTATTGAGAATTGTATAGGTTCTGTCTTGAAGCAAGATTATCCTAAAAGTCAACTTGAGGTGTTTTTTGTGGATGGAATGAGCAAAGACAGGACACGAGAAATTGTTTTGAAGTATACTCGGCAATATGATTTTATTCATTTATTAGATAATCCAGAGAAAATTGTTCCGCCTGCATTAAATAAAGGAATTCAAGCAGCTAGAGGAGAGGTTGTTATTCGTATTGATGGACATTGCATTTATCCACAAAATTATGTTTCGACTTTAGTAGATTATTTATTCCGTTTAAAAGCAGATAATGTTGGAGCTATGTGGAATACTCTACCAGCAAGAAATACTTCTACTTGTAAGGCGATTGCAATAGGAGCAAGTCACAAGTTCGGAATTGGAGATTCCCTTCATAAAGTAGGGGTAAAGAAAGTTGTGGAAACTGATACTGTCCCATTTGGTTGTTTTAAGCGAGATGTTTTTGAAAAGATTGGGATGTTTGATAATGACTTGATTCGAAATCAAGATGATGAATTTAACGCTAGGATAATAAAGAGTGGGGGAAAAATTTTTTTGATACCAGAATTGGTTATTGATTATTATGCACGAGATCGAGTATCCAAAATGGCAAAAATGTTTTACCAATATGGGCTATTTAAACCTTTGGTAAATAAAAAGTTGGGAGCACCAGCAACAACACGCCAGTTTTTTCCTTCACTGTTTTTGTGTGGGATAATTGTAGGTGGTATTTTAAGTTGCTTTTCAAATTATATTTTAGGTGTTTATTTATTTGTTATAGTTCTATATATTTGTTTGGCCTTTTACTTTGCAACAAAAGAGGCTATTGTTCGAAAGGATTGGAAATTGGTATTTTTATTACCATGTATTTTTTTCATTATCCATGTAAGTTATGGTTGGGGATATTGGGAGGGGTGTTATAAAGTTCTCTTGAATAAAAAGATTATAGTTGATATAAATCGATGATTTTTGTAGGATATTTTTCTTTTCTAATGTAAATCAATTAGAATTAATAAATTTATTATGATACCATTTTCACCACCAAGAATTGACCAGAAGGTTATTGATGAGGTTGTTGATACCTTGAAGTCCGGTTGGATTACGACAGGACCGAAAACGAAGGAGTTTGAACGGAGGTTGACAGCGTATTGTGGAAACAAGGCGACGTTGGCTGTGAACTCGAATACTGTGGGGCTTGAAGTTGTGCTACGGTGGTTTGGAGTGCAGGAGGGGGATGAGGTGATTGTGCCGGCGTACACGTATTGTGCTACGGCGAATGTGATCGTGCATTGTGGGGCGAAACCGGTGATGGTGGATGTGAATGCGGATGATTTTGACGTGTGTTTGGAGAAAGTGAGGGAGGCGATCACGGATAAGACAAAGGTGATAATGCCTGTTGATTTGGGAGGTATGCCATGTGCATATGATGAGTTGTTTGAATTGGTGGAGGCAGAGGATGTGAAAACGTTGTTTCAGGTGAAGACGGAAGAGCAGAGGAAGTTGGGGAGGATTTTGATTTTGTCGGACTCGGCTCATTCGATAGGGGCGGAATACAAGGGGCGGAAAGCGGGATGCCTGGCTGATGTTTCGGTGTTCTCTTTCCATGCGGTGAAGAATCTGACCACGGCGGAGGGTGGAGCGATTATGTTGAACTTGCCGGAGCCTTTTGATAACGAGGAAGTATATAGGTATTTGTGTACATATACTTTGCATGGACAAAATAAAGATGCGCTGGCCAAGACGAAAAAGGGAGCGTGGCGTTATGACGTACTTGTGTCTGGTTTTAAGGGGAATATGACGGATATTATGGCTTCTATCGGTTTGGTGGAGTTGTCTCGTTACGAGGATGATACTTTACACTACCGGAAGTGTATATATGATCAATATACGGATGCTTTTGCCCGATACGGATGGGCAGAATTACCGATTTATGAAACGGAAGACCGGAAGAGTTCTTATCACGTGTACTGTTTGCGGGTGAAGGGAATCACGGAGCAACAACGGGATGAGATTATTCAGCGGATTTTTGACAAGGATGTTTCGGTAAACGTGCATTTTCAACCCTTACCTTTGTTGAGTGCATTTAAGAATAAGGGGTATAAGATTGAAGATTATCCGGTTGCTTACGATAATTATTGCCGGGAGATTTCTTTACCAGTGTGGTATGGGTTGAGTGAGGAGATGGTAAAAACGGTTATTGATGCTGTTATTTGTTCTGTAGAAGAGGTTTTAGCGTGATACGCTTTTGTGATGTTTTCTTTTCTTTATTGGGCTTGATAGTTCTATCACCCATTTTTGTGATTATAGCTTTATGTATCGTGTTGGATAGTCGGGGAGGTGTGTTTTATCGTCAGGTGCGAGTGGGGCGGGATGGTAAGGATTTCCGGTTGTTTAAGTTTCGATCCATGGCGAGTGGGGCGGATAAGAAGGGGTTGATAACCGTGGGAGCAAAGGATTCACGGGTAACACGGGTCGGGTATTTCCTGAGAAAATATAAACTGGACGAGTTGCCGCAGTTGTTGAATGTGGTGCGGGGTGAGATGAGTTTGGTGGGACCGAGACCGGAGGTGAGGAAGTACGTGGATATGTACACTGTCGAGCAGCGTAAAGTGTTGGCGGTTGTTCCGGGTATAACGGATTATGCTTCTATCGAGTATGCGGATGAAAATACAATCTTGGGACAGGCAAGTGATCCGGACCGGGCTTATGTGGAGCAAATTATGCCGGATAAGATACGGTATAACATGAAGTATATAAATAATCGATGTTTGAAAGAGTATTTTAAAATTATATTTTTGACGTTGATGAAGATCGTTAAATGATGTAGGGATTACGTGATTGAAAAAGAGATAGTACCCCGGATGAAAGTTCGGGGTATTTTGTTTTGAGGGCTATTGTTTTTTGTATGAAAGTTTCCTATATTTGTAAAAATGTTTATGTTATGAGTACAAAAGCAACAATAGAGGTTGATTTGAGTCTTTTTGAGCAGTTGAAAAAATATGCAAAATCTAAAGGTCGGACGATCACGGAGGTCGTCGAAAAGCAATTAAAAAGCTTGCTTGGAACAGAGGTAAAAGACAAGCCTGTTTCTTCAAAATTAAGGGGAATTGTTAATCTTCCAGAAAATTTTGATTATAAAGAGGAATTGAAAAATAGATCTTTGGAAAAATGAAGCATTATTGTGTAGATACAAATGTCGTCATTGATATGTTGGCAAATCGTGGTGAATTTGCGGAAGCGGCTTCAAATCTTATGGATGCTGCAGGGCGTGGTGAAATTTGCGTGTATATATCCTCCTTGTCATATTCGAATATATATTACATTATTCGACGATATTTGGGGCATGAGAGAACGATAGAAAGTTTGAAAGAATTGTCTAAATACGTGGGAATTCTTCCTGTAAATGGGAAAATAATTCGTTTATCTCTTGATTCTGAATTTGGTGATTTTGAGGATGCAATACAATATTTTTCTGCTTTGCAGAATAGAAAAATCGAAGCAATTGTAACTCGAAATGTAAAAGATTTTAAATTGTCCACATTGCCGGTTCTACAACCATCGGAATTATTAGTTTGATAATTTGTGATTGTTTGTAAAAAGAGATAGTACCCCGGATGAAAGTTCGGGGTATTTTTGTACGATGAAAAAGTTGTAGTAGGTGAAGATGTAGCTGTCAAATCGGCAGGAATTTGGGTTTGGCATAACTATTGTCATTTAGTTGTCGTAAAATTTGAAGTATAATTAAATTAAAAATATAGAGTTATGTCAACAGGAAAGATTGGAGTTTCAACAGGGAATTTGTTCCCGATTATCAAGAAATTTTTATACTCGGATCACGAGATCTTTTTGAGAGAGATTGTTTCGAATGCGGTGGATGCTTCTCAAAAAATGAAAGTATTGGCTTCGAACGGGGAGTTTAAAGGTGAACTTGGTGAGTTGAAGGTAAGGGTGAAGGCTGACAAAGCGGCAGGGACGCTGACGGTATCGGATAACGGTATCGGTATGACGCAAGAGGAAGTGGAGAAGTATATCAACCAAATCGCTTTTTCCGGTGCGGAGGAGTTCATGAACAAATACAAGGATAACGCCGCGGCCATTATCGGGCATTTCGGGTTAGGTTTCTATTCTTCGTTCATGGTGAGTGACCGGGTGGAGATCGTGACGAAATCTTATAAAGAGGGGGCGAAGGCTGTAAAATGGTCATGCGAGGGAAATCCGGAATACACGTTGGAGGAGACGGAAAAGGCCGAGAGAGGTACGGATATTATCATGTATATCAGCGAGGAAGAGAAAGATTTTTTGGAAGATGCTAAGGTGAATGAATTGCTGACCAAGTATTGCAAGTTCTTGCCGATAGAGATTATTTCCGGAAAGAAGAAAGAGTGGAAGGACGGGGAATACAAAGATACGACGGAAGATAACGTGATCAATGATACGAATCCGGCATGGACCCGTAAACCGGCTGATCTGACGGAGGAGGATTACGAGAAGTTCTATCGTGAATTGTACCCGATGGCTCAAGATCCGTTGTTCCATATTCACTTGAACGTGGATTATCCTTTTAACTTGACGGGTATATTGTATTTTCCGAAGATCGACAACAAGTTCGAGATTCAGAAGAACAAGATTCAATTATATAGCAATCAAGTGTACGTGACGGATTCCGTGGAAGGAATTGTGCCGGAGTACTTGACGTTGTTGCATGGTGTGATCGATTCACCGGATATTCCGTTGAACGTGTCCCGTTCTTATTTACAGAGCGATCGTAACGTGAAGAAGATTTCAAGTCATATCACGAAGAAGGTGGCTGATAGTTTGAATGATATTTTCACGAATAAGCGGGAAGACTACGAGAAGAAGTGGGATGATTTGAAAATTTTCATCCAATATGGTATGTTGACGGATGAGAAATTCGCAGAGAGAGCCAAGAGTATTTTCTTGTTCAAGAACACGGAAGGGAAATATTTCACGTATGAAGAGTACGAGAACTTGATTAAAGCCAACCAAACGGATAAAGATAATAAGGTGGTGTTCCTGTATGCCACGGATGTGAAAGAACAGTACACGTATATAGAGACTGCCAAAGGTAAGGGATATGATGTGTTGTTGATGGATGGTCAGTTGGATACACATTTTATCAACCATTTGGAACAAAAGAATTCCGATCACCGTTTTGTACGGGTGGATTCGGATGTTATCGACAAGTTGATCCCGAAGGAAGAGACGAAAGAGGTTGCTTTGAGTCACGAGGAACAAGAGGAATTGCGTGCCGTGTTTACTTCCCAGTTACCGAAGGAGGAAGGAATGTTTATGGTTAATTTCGAGGCTATGGGTGAGAATGGTGATCCGGTGATCGTGACACGTTCTGAGTTCATGCGTCGTATGAAAGAGATGGCAGCCATGAATCCGGGAATGGGATTCTACGGGGCAATGGGCGATCAGTACACTTTGGTGGTAAACACGGATCATAAGTTGGTGAACGCAATCCTAGAGAACGAGAAAGAGGAAATGAGTGCTCAGTTGGAGCCGATTAATTTCGAGATCAAGGAGACTGAAAAGAAACAGGCAGAACTGGACGAGTTGAATAAGGGTAAGAAAGACGAGGAGATTCCTCAAGTGGATAAAGATCGGAAGAGTGAGTATAGTAAGACAATAGCCGATCTGAACAAGCAAAAGAACTCGTTGCTGGAGGAGTACGGGAAAGGTAACAAGGTTGTTGGTCAGTTAATTGACTTGGCGTTGTTAGCGAACGGGCTACTGAAAGGCGAGGCGCTGAACAGGTTTGTAAAACGAAGTGTTGAACTGATTAAATAAAAAATTAAGCCGGACAGGTCGTCCGGCTTAATTTTTTCAAAAATAATCACTACTTTCGTTGACGAATTTCGTATAAATTAAAAAAATAGAAGTTATGCAGATTATTTATACTTCCGGAAATTACAAAAGAACTATCGTTAAATCGATCGTGGCGATTGTTTTAGGTCTTGTGCTCGTACTGTGGCCGACAGAAGTGTTAAATTACACGGTAAAGATTATCGGAGCCGTATTTTGTGTTACCGGGATTATCTCTTTTCTGGTCTCTATGCGGGATCAGGATGAACGTTCGGCTAGGGGACTGACTTCTTTTAACGGGATCGGAAGTATTATTTTGGGTATTCTATTGTGGTCGATGGCTGATTTTTTCACCAACATGTTGATGTATTTGTTGGGATTTATCCTGATTGTTGCGGGTATCGGTCAGTTGGTGATGTTGACTTCTGCGAGGAAATTCGGGCATATCGCTCCGTTGAGTTACGTGTATCCGGTAATTATTTTGTTGGCCGGATTGATTGTTTTTGCTAATCCGTTCTCGGCGAAAGAAGGAATTATAACTTTCTTCGGTGCTGTGACAATATTTTACGGGATAACGGATTTGATTAATCATTATAAGGTTAATCAGTTGCGCAAGGAGACGCATGAGGCTGAGCAACAACAGAAGATGGGAGGTGGAGAGATTGAGGATGCGGAGTATGAAGAAATAGAATAAATGAAGATTTACGATTTTAAATTTTAGATTTTAAATTACAGGATAGGTGCGTGTGATCGAAAAGGTTTAAGAAAAGAAATAGATAAAATGGTGCATATTATTAACAAGGAGGATTCGGTTTATAATCGTTTTTTAGCAGAACTTAGGGATAAAGAAATTCAAAAAGATCCGTTGCGTTTTCGTCGGAATCTGGAACGGGTTGGTGAGGTGATGGCTTACGAGATCAGTAAGACGTTTCGTTATTCAACGCAACAAGTACAGACACCGATTAACGTGGCTGATGTCAGATTGGCAGACGAAGAGGTGGTGGTGGCATCCGTGTTGCGTGCAGGATTACCTTTTCATCAAGGTTTTTTGAACTATTTCGATCGTTCCGGGAGTGCTTTTATTTCGGCAAGAAGAAAATATAAGGAAAATCATATTGATTTTGAAATCCGTTTCGATTCTATTTACACGCCAAGTTTGGAAGGAAAACAGTTATTGCTGGTAGATCCGATGTTAGCCACGGGAGGTTCTATCGTGGTGGCTTATCACGAGTTATTGAAACAGGGAGGAAGGCCCGCACACACGCATATTGCGGCTATTGTTTCCAGTCGTCAAGGTATAGAAAAACTTACAGAGGCTTTGAAAGATGAGCCGGTAACGATCTGGACGGGAGCATTGGATGAGCATCTGACAGAGAGTTGCTATATCGATCCGGGAATTGGTGATGCCGGAGATTTGGCTTTCGGGGAAAAGCTGTAAGAGTAAGATTTTGTGATTGGCGATTAAATGATTTCGTGATTACAAAGAGTATTGGATGGTAGGAGGGAATCATGGAATCTAAAAAGATAAAAACTAAAAGATAAAAACTGAAAGTTAGGAGAAAAGCATTATCTTTGGCGGTATGGAAATGAATAAATATTTGATAGCAGCTTTGTATGTTGTCGCTGGATGCGTGGCAACCCTGCCGATAAATGTGCGTGGGGGGAATGTATCCGTTAGGACAGATTGCTATCGTTTGTTGGTTTCTTCTACCGAAAAGGTAATCACGATTTCTACTGAGAAAAGGTCCACGGAGGATTTCGATTATGGCGATTTCTACAATCAGAGTCACGCGGAAACCGTGGATGCTGTAAAAGTTTATACTACTTATTCGTCTGTTGTACTACCGGGTTGGAAAGTCCCGGAAATTGCAGCAAATCCCATCCGGGCTCCCGGGAAAATGGAATGATTTCGGATTTATGATTTTAGATTTACGATTGAATGACTAAAGGAGATTTGTGCTTGGTCATTTTCAATTTTCAATTTTCAATTTTCAATTATAAACTATGGGATTTAACGATATATTAAAAAGTCTTTTTGGTAACAAGTCTGATCGTGACTTGAAAGAATTATTGCCGATCGCATCAAAAGTAAATGTAGAGTGGGAAAAAATCAAAGGCGTGAGCCATGATGAGTTGAGACAGATTTCAGCTGATCTGAAAGCAAAGATTCACGCTCACGTGAAGGAAGAAGAGGATGAAATAGCTTCTTTGAAAGCAAAAGTAGAGAATGAGAAACCTTCGATCGAGGAAAGAGAGGAAATTTATAACCGGATTGATAAGCTGGAAGAACAGATTAACACGAAGTTAGAGGATGTTCTAAACGAAATATTACCTTTGGCGTTTGCCGTGATGAAAGATACGGCAAGACGTTTCAAAGAAAATAAAGAGATCGTAGTGAAGGCTAACGATTTTGATCGTGATTTGGCCGTAACGAAAGATTTCGTGGAGATTGACGGGGAGGATGCCGTTTATTTCAACTCTTGGTTGGCCGGAGGTAACGAGGTAACTTGGGACATGGTTCACTATGACGTGCAGTTGATAGGAGGTTCCGTGTTACACCAAGGTAAGATTGCCGAGATGGCTACCGGTGAAGGTAAAACGTTGGTGGCTACTTTGCCTGTATTCCTGAATGCCTTGACGGGTCGTGGAGTACACGTGGTTACGGTCAATGATTATCTGGCAAAACGTGACTCCGAGTGGATGGGACCTCTTTATATGTTTCACGGGTTGTCGGTAGATTGTATTGACAAGACAGAACCGAATTCTCCGGAGAGACGGAAAGCTTATCAGGCAGATATTACTTTCGGAACGAACAATGAATTCGGTTTCGATTATTTGAGGGATAACATGGCTATTCACCCGGAAGACTTGGTACAACGCAAGCATCATTACGCGATTGTCGATGAGGTCGACTCCGTGTTGATTGACGATGCCCGTACCCCGTTGATTATTTCGGGGCCGGTTCCGAAGGGGGACATTCAGATGTTTGACGAGTACAAACCTCGTGTGGAGAAGTTGGTGCGTATGCAGCGTGAGTTGGTTGCCCGGATTTTCACGGAAGCTAAAACGTTGTTGGCTAGCGGTGATCGGAAACAAGAGGAACAGGGGGCTATATTGTTGTTGAGAGCATATAAGGGATTACCCAAATATAAGCCATTGATCAAGTTCTTGAGTGAACAAGGAAACAAGGCTACCTTGGTGAAAACCGAGAATGTTTATATGCAGGAGAATAACCGTCGTATGCCGGAGATTACGGATGAACTTTATTTCGTGATTGATGAGAAACAGAACTCTATCGATTTGACGGATAAGGGACATGATACGATTACGGCTGCGGGGGAAGATCCGAACTTCTTTATCTTGCCAGATGTGGGTTCTGAATTGGCGGAGATCGATAAGATGAACCTGACAGAGGAAGAGAAACTGGAGAAAAAAGATCAGATGGTACAAAGCTATGCCGCTAAATCTGAGCGTGTACACACGGTGAACCAGTTGTTGAAAGCATACACGTTGTTCGAATTGGATGTAGAATACGTGGTTATCGACAACAAGGTGAAGATTGTGGACGAGCAGACGGGGCGTATCATGGAAGGACGTCGTTATTCAGACGGTTTACACCAAGCTATCGAGGCGAAGGAAAACGTGAAAGTAGAGGCTGCCACGCAGACATTTGCCACGATCACCTTACAGAACTATTTCCGTATGTACCATAAGTTAGCCGGTATGACCGGTACGGCAGAGACGGAAGCGGGTGAGTTCTGGGATATTTACAAATTGGATGTTGTGGTTATCCCGACCAACAAACCGGTGATCCGAAAGGATGCTAATGACTACGTGTATAAGACGAAACGTGAGAAATATAATGCGGTGATCGAGGAGATTACCCGATTGGTTGGAGAAGGCCGCCCGGTGTTGGTGGGTACGACTTCCGTCGAGGTTTCCGAGTTGTTGAGCCGTATGTTGAAATTACGGGGTATCAAGCATAACGTGTTGAATGCGAAGTTGCATCAACGGGAGGCTGATATTGTTGCAGAGGCCGGTAAATCACAAGTGGTTACGATTGCAACCAACATGGCCGGTCGTGGTACCGACATCAAGTTAAGCCCAGAGGTACGTGCCGCAGGAGGTTTGGCCATTATCGGTACGGAACGTCACGATTCACGTCGTGTAGACCGTCAGTTGAGAGGTCGTGCCGGACGTCAGGGAGACCCGGGTTCCTCTCAGTTCTTCGTGTCATTGGAAGATGATTTGATGCGTTTGTTCAGTTCCGAGAGAATCATTCGGGTGATGGACCGTTTGGGACACGAGGAAGGCGACGTGATTCAACATTCCATGATTACCAAATCTATCGAGCGCGCACAACGTAAGGTGGAGGAAAATAACTTCGGTATTCGTAAGCGTTTGTTGGAATATGACGACGTGATGAACTCTCAACGTGAGGTGATCTACAAGAAGAGACGTCACGCTTTGCTAGGAGAGAGAATCGGTGTGGATATTGCCAACAATATGTATGATGTTTGCGAGACATTGGTGGAAGAACACAAGGAGGCTAATGATTTAGAAGGTTTCCGTATGGATGTGTTGAAATATCTTGCTGTAGACTTTGATATAAAAGAAGAGGATTTCCAAAAGACTTCTGCCAACAATTTGACAGAGAGATTGTACAAGGAGGTACGGGATACATTCAGTCGTAAGACGGAAACTATTGCTAAACAGGCGTTCCCCGTGATTAAGAATGTTTTCGAGCAGAGAGGGGAAATGTTCAAGAATATAGTAGTGCCGTTTACTGATGGAAAACGGGCTTACAATGTTGTGGCTAATCTTGAGAAGACTTATAAATCTGAAGGTGAGGAGTTGATCCGTGCTTACGAGAAGTCGATCATGTTGGCTCATATCGATGACGCGTGGAAAGAGCATTTGCGTGAAATGGATGATTTGAAACAATCCGTGCAGAATGCAACTTACGAGCAGAAAGACCCGTTATTGATCTATAAGTTCGAGTCATTCAACTTATTCAAGAGTATGGTGGACAAAATTAACAAGAATGTCGTGTCTACTTTGATGAAGGGACAAATTCCTTTTGAAGCTCCTGAAGAAGTAAAACAGGCAGAAGAGAAACGAACCGATTTAAGTAAGATGCGTACGGGACGTAGTGATGCTCCTGCCGCTCAGACCAATCAAGCTCCCCGTAAAACCGAACCCGTGAAAGTGGGTCCCAAGGTAGGACGTAATGATCCGTGTCCTTGCGGAAGTGGAAAGAAATACAAGAATTGCCACGGGAAGGGGGAAGAATAGACTGATTCGGTGATTAAGAGATTTGATGATTCCGTGATTATGTAATTATGTAATCATTGAATCTCTTAATCATAAATCACTAAATCACAAAATAATTATGGTTTCATTATTTATCAATTGGGATGTTAGTCCCGAATTAATTAGTTTAGGTGGTTTCTCGATTCGTTATTACGGGTTGTTATTCGCTTTGGCTTTCGTGTGTGGGTATAAGGTGGAGGAGAAGATGTTCAAGTCGGAAGGGTTGAGCCAGCAGTGGTTGGATAAGTTGTGGATATACGTGGCGGTTGCCACGGTGATCGGGGCCCGGTTAGGACATTGTTTCTTTTATGATTGGGCATATTATAGCGCTCATCCGTTTGAAATTATTCTACCGGTTCGATTCCAGCCGGAATTCCGTTTTACCGGATATCAAGGGTTGGCTAGTCACGGGGCAGCAATCGGTATTATTGCCGGGTTGTGGTACTATTCCAAGAAGGTAAGTAGGAAATCAATATTTTGGATTCTGGATCGTGCCGTAATTCCAATCGCATTGGCCGGTTTCTTTATCCGGATGGGAAATCTGATGAACTCGGAGATTGTCGGCTTACCGACTGATCTGCCTTGGGGATTCCGTTTTGTACATTCCGGGATGCCTGATCCGTCGACACCCCGTCATCCGGCACAGTTGTACGAGGCGATTTGTTATTTGATCAGTTTTGCTGTTTTAATGCATTTGTATTGGAAGACGAAAGCGAAAGATCGTCAGGGATTTCTTTTTGGAATGTTTTTGGTACTGATCTTTACCGCTCGTTTTGTGATCGAGTTTGTGAAAGAGAACCAAGAAGAATTTGAAAACGCCATGACCTTGAATATGGGGCAATGGTTGAGTATTCCTTTTGTATTGATCGGGATTTACATGATCTGGAGAAGCGGGAAAAAGATAAAAGTTAAAAACTAAAATCTAAAATTAAAATGGCATATAATCCGGAGTTTATGAAGGAGGCAATTCGTATTGCCGTGAAGAACGTGGAGAATGGGACAGGAGGACCGTTCGGGGCTGTAGTTGTGCGGGATGGTAAGATTATCGCAACCTCCGGGAATACGGTTGTGCCGGATAATGATCCCACGGCTCATGCGGAAGTGAATGCTATTCGCAAGGCTTGTAAGCAACTTGATTCTTTCCAGTTGAAAGGTTGTGAGATTTATTCCAGTTGTGAACCGTGTCCCATGTGTTTAGGGGCGATTTACTGGGCGAGACCGGAACGGGTGTATTATGCTTGTACGAAGGAGGATGCCGCTGTCGGAGGGTTTGATGATTCTTTCATCTATAAAGAGATCGTGTTGGATGGGCCTATGCGTTGTATCCCTTTTGAGAATAAACGAGAAGAGGGTGCCGGAGAGGAATTCAGGCTTTGGCAGACAACCAATAATAAAACGAGATATTAGAAAAGGGAGTCAATTTTTTTGACTCCCTTTTCTAATATCTTTTCTTTTTCGTGTTCTAAATGAAATTGTTATTCCGTTTAAATTTGTTATATTTGTGAATGACAACGTGGTAGGTCGTGTGTAGAATTTAATTACTCAACCTAAATTTAGAATTATGGAAAAGAAATTGGACTTTGGTAGCGTGTTATCGCAAGGTTTTTTGGTGGGAATGAAAAATCTGCCTTCTCTTTTGGGTGCAATTGTATTATGGCTTTTGACGATCTGGATTCCTTACGTGAACGTGGGGACCACGATAGCTATCATGACGATTCCCATTAAATTCAGTAAAGGAGAGATTTTTTCCCCTCTCTGTATTTTCGAGAAACAATATTATCGTTATATGGGTGAGTTCTTTTTGACTTGTGGGTGGTACACGGCAGGGGTGTTGATGGCCATGATTTTTCTTGTTGTACCCGGTATCGTGTTGGGGATTATTTGGAGTCAAGCCCTTTATCTTGTACTGGACAAGGGGGTGAACCCGGCCAAAGCGTTATCATTGAGTAATAAAATGACTTATGGCAACAAATGGATCATTTTTGCTGTGATGTTTGTTGTTTATCTAGCCTTTTTAGTGGCATCCCTGTTATTGACTTGGATTCCGTTTATCGGGGTTATTATTGCATGTTGTTTGATGGTTATTTATATGGCCATGATATTGGGTTGTTCCGGGATGATATATGGTAAATTGTTGGAAAATTTGACAGAAGAAGATCTTAGATAAGATCGCGTAAATATTGAAAAAGACGCCGTGTCCACGAGATTGCGGCGTCTTTTTTTGTTTTGTAGGTTGCGAACTTTCTCTTTTTTTATTAAATTTGTAAACATCAGGCATTTATTTTCTATATGAATGTTCGAAACCCTGACTTCCGGGGACTTGTTTGGGCGATATCCATTTGTCGTTTTTGTTTAATCTAAGATAAGGAGAAAAGGTGAAGGAGAAAGATGTATTGAATTTTTCGTGTGTAGAGTTGGTGAGTTTATTTGAGCGGGAGTTCCCGACGATCATGCAAGGTGCAAACCTTAGTAAGGATTGGAAAGAGTTTGAACAATTTCTGAAGGGGTATGTGCGTGCCGCTTTGACAAAATATTCGACTTCTTCGTCTATAAAACGATTTTTCCGAATGTTCATGAACGAGACCCGGCATATTCGGGATTTTTCCACGGGGGAGAAGATTCGTTATGAACCGATTAAATGGTTATGGCAAGCTTTACGGGGAGAGGGGGATGGCATACATCCGGATTTTTTGTTGGATTGGTATTATCTATTTAAGAAATACCAGACAGATGAGGTCGTTTTACCGGAGCGGGCGCAATGTGATCAATGGCGGGGACGTTGGAAAACCGGGATGGATGAGGATGTAGCTCAAGAGCGACGGGAGAACCGGGAGCGGATACGTGGTTTGTTGATCGGGAAAATAGAGAAGAGAGATAAGTTGAATACCCGTTATCGTTTTGAAGAGGGAATGAGCATGGAGAGAAAACGGGAGTTGGTGAGTGAATGGTGGGGGGATTATAAATTTCATCTCGCTTTAGCTGTCCGGGAACCGGATGAGTTGAACCTGTTCATGGGTAACACGTTGTCGCCGGAGTTAATGGAGCTTTTACACCGGGCGAAGCAGAAAGGAATCCCGTTTTTCGTGACACCCTATTATCTTTCCTTGTTGAGCGTTCGGGCGGACGGGTACGATGATTCCACGATTCGTAGTTACGTGATCTATTCCGAAGAGCTGGTGGAGAATTTCGGGCAAATCCGTGCGTGGGAAAAAGAGGATGTGGTGGAACCGGGAAAACCGAATGCTGCCGGGTGGTTGTTGCCCAATGCCACGAATATTCATCGTCGTTATCCCGAAGTGGCTATTTTCATCCCGGATTCGATGGGACGGGCTTGTGGTGGGCTGTGCGCTTTATGCCAGCGGATGTACGACTTCCAGAAAGGACATTTGAATTTTAACTTGGATCGGCTGAAACCGACAGACGGGTGGGAAGTCAAGATGGAGCGCCTGATGATGTATTACGAGCATGATTCTCAATTGCGGGATATTTTGATTACGGGAGGGGATGCACTGATGAGTCAAAACCAGACGTTGGAAAAGATCTTGGATGCCGTTTTCCGTATGGCCGTGCGCAAGCGAGAATTGAACAAGCGACGTGGGAAAGGAGAAAAATATGCCGAGATTCAACGGGTGAGATTGGGTTCGAGATTGTTGGCCTATCTGCCCAGTCGTGTAAATGATGGTTTGATCGAGGTGTTGAAAAGATTCCGGGAGAAGGCGGAACAGGTCGGGATTCAGCAATTTTTCATACAGACTCATTTCGAGTCGCCTTTGGAAGTGACCGAGGAGGTGATTCAGGCTACCCGGCGCTTGCTGGAGGCCGGATGGATTATTACCAATCAGGCTGTGTTCACGGTGGCGGTTTCACGTCGGGGACATACGGCGAGGTTGAGAGAGGTACTGAATCGAATCGGCATTCTGACGTATTACACTTTTTCAGTGAAGGGATTCGAGGAGAATTATGCCTTGTTTGTCCCGAATAGTCGTTCGCTACAAGAGATGTTGGAAGAAAAAGTGTATGGGGATTTGCCCGTGGAGCTGGAAAAGGAGGTCTTGGAATTGTTGGAATACCCGGAAAGGATTCCCGCAGAATTACCGGATTTGTTGGATAAATATCGGCAACCGTTTCTGGCTACAGATCGAAACGTGATGAACCTGCCCGGAATCGGGAAGAGCATGACGTACCAGACGGTCGGGATGACAAAGGAGGGAAAGCGTATTTTACGTTTTTCTCTGGATGCGGGACGACGGCATAGCCCTCAAGTGGATCACGAGGGGGAGATTTATATCGTGGAAAGCAAGTCGATTGCGGCTTATTTGCGCCAATTGCAAGCGTTAGGGGAACGGGTGGAGGATTACTGTTCGTTGTGGGATTATTCGGAAGGGCGCACGGAATCCCGCTTTGCCCTTTTTGAATATCCGGAACCGAGAATTGAAATTACGGGGGATTTCACGAATTTAGGGATCGATACCTAATTGTTTGATTTAAAATATAGGATTTTTAAAATAATTGCTAGATTTGTGAAATTATTAAGGCTTTGGTTGCTATGAATAAAAACCTTATAGTTTTATTTAGCGTTTATTGTGTATTTTTATTTTGTGGTTGTGCAGCACGTGTCTCCTCGGGAGATAGTGAACAACGTGTGATTGATCGGTTATGTCGTGATTACGTTAGGAATAAATATCAGGTATTACCGGGAATGTCTGAAATGCGGGAACAGGTCGCAATGTTGAGACGTTGGGAACGGGATACTTCGTGTATATTAATTCCCGTGACAGCTAAGGGAACTAGTTATAATATCGCTAAAATTCAGGCGGAAAATCAAGCAAAAATAGAGTTGACGGGACGATTGGTTTCCCGGGTTGCCACGTTGTCGAAAGTCAATACTGAGGTTGTAGATGAAGGAAAATATGGGGGAGAAATAGGGCATCAAACTATCGTAGAGAGTAAAATTATCGGTTCATCTTCTCTAAAAAATTTGGTTTATATCATGGAATTATTCCGTGTATTAAAAAGTGGAGAAACGGAAGTCATTTTGGTTTTGGGATATAAACAGTAATATTATGCGGCAATTTATATTCGTGTTTACTTTTTTATTCTTCTGTTACATCGGGGGATATACTCAGGTAAAGGTTCGGGAAGCCATAGGTCGATGGGAGGTGACAAAGGATATTTCCTTGGCGTCAGCGGAAGAAAAGGCCTTGTTTGAGGCTAAGCGGGATGCCCTACGACAAGCGGGAGTCGAGGATGAAATAGCCTATTCCTTTTTGGCAATACAAGGAGTAGATACTTCGTTTTATAAACGGGTGTACAACTACATCGGGCGTGGAGAGATTCGGGGAATTGTGCAGGTAAGTCAGAAATCCGTGAGAAAAATATACGAAGAAACTACGGATCGTCTCTTCGTGGAGGTGCGAATCCGTGCTAAAGTAAAAAAGATCCAGCAACGGGATCCCGGATTTAAAATAGAATTGGAGGGACTACACAACACTTATCGACAGGGGGAGGTACTCTCGTTTTCCTGTCGGGTGTTTAAGGATTGTTATTTGAAGATATTTGTGTTTGACCCGTCGGATGGTTTTCGGGTATACCCGAATCGCTATGAAGATGACCATGGTTTCCGGAGTGGCGATGTGTTTCATTTCCCCAGTGAATGTGATGTGGAATACGTGTTGACAAAAAACGGGCGGAATAATTGGGAGAGTAACGTGATGCTTATCGTGGCAACGCATGAGAAAATTCCTTATACTGGAAAGGCGGACTATGAGTCTGTTCTGGAATGGTTGTTCGAAATACCTTTACGGGATCGTGTTGAAGTGTGGCATAATTTTGTAATCGAGTAATGTGTTGATATATGAGGTATGTGGTCATTTCTTTGTGGATATGTTTGTTACCCGCTCTGCTTTTCGGTCAGCGTGTCGTTTCCGGAAAGTCGGAAGGGAAAAGGGTGAAGATAGAACCCGTGTACGAATTTTCGAAACCTTCAAGGTTATCGGTATCCATGCGTTTGCAGGATCGAAATGAAGACGGATTGATCGAGGCTGCAGAGCCGGTGAAGCTGTACGTGTATTTTCAGAATAGTGGGGAAGGAAGTGCTTTCGGGATTAAGGTTGAAAGATTAGATACCTCTAGGAACACGTTGATCTGTCGGGAGAATATCTACCTTTCGGAGTTGCAAGCCGGGGCGGAACGAATGCTTGTCATCCCGCTTCTTGCCAGTGAAGATTTACGTACGGGAGCCGACTCATTGCGATTTTCCGTGTCGGAGTATTTCGGGGTACAACCGGATACCAGTGTCGTGTATTTTAATTCGGTCGAGCGTTTGGAGCCGGATCCCGTCTGCATGGGTGTAGAGGTGTTGAATGATGCCGGAATACTACGGGCAGGTGAGACGGCAGATGTAAAGGTCGTGTTGCGCAACCTGGGGGGAAGTTTGGAAGGGTGTAACTATCGTGTCTATTCAACAGATGCGAATGTTTTGATAAAATATACCTCGGAACAGGGGAAAGATCGGTTGCCCATTGGTGAATCGGTTGGTTTGCAATTTCAAATTACCTCCGACTGTCAGTTGGGAGTTGTCAAGGATTTGCCTGTTTTCGTGGCTGTTTATAGTAACGATGTTATGATCCGGAGATTGAAAATACCTCTAGGAATCAACGAACTTCCGGTGCGTTATGCCGTGTTTCCGTCGTATCCGACTTTGGAGAACGTGTTGCGGATGAAGACTCTTCAGGACAGGGGGGTACCCGAGGGGGAGGATATTCTTCGGATTCCCCGGGGAAAGACTCCGAACGAGGAGGCTATAGCCATCGTGATTGGGGTAGAAAACTATCGCTATCTTCCGATTGCTCCCTATGCCTGTAAGGATGCGATGCTCATGACTAAGTATCTGCAATACGCTTTGGGCGTAAATCGTGTGTTGACTTTTTATGACAGTGAAGTGCGGGGTGATTTCTTCGAAAAATTGTTCGATCCAGTCAACGGTAAGTTGAGTAAAATGGTAAAAAAAGGAAAGACGGATGTTTATGTTTATTATTCCGGTCATGGCGTACCCGAAAAGAACGGAGAGGAGGCTTATCTTTTCCCCGTGGACGGGAAAATTATGAATGCCTCTTCTTGTGGCTACGGGTTGAGTTGCTTTTACCGGGACCTCGATAGCTTGGAGGCTCGTAACGTGGTGGTCTTTCTGGATGCCTGCTTTATGGGTGATACGAAATATTCAAGAAACTATGTCTCGCAGAATATTTCGGGAACCAAGGGGGTGGTTGTCCGACGGATAGGGCAAGCCCCGTGGCACACGAACCGGAATTTTTTTGTGTTCACATCCTCGCGCAATGACCAGTCTTCCCTAGCCTTTGATCAGTCCGGTACGGGGCTGTTTACCTATTATTTGGCTTTGGGGTTGAAGGGGGCTGCCGATGCGGATGGAGACGGGAAAATCACGACCGGGGAATTGTCCGATTACATCTCTTCCCGTGTGGTGGAAGTTTCCCAGAAGATTCGGGGGGAACAGACCCCCCAATTGTTTGGACGTCCGGATAAAGTATTAATCGAGTACAATTAATATATGAGGAAAGTCGTTATTATATTTTTGGGTTTGTTGGCTTGTGTCTCGCTTCATGCCCAAGAGGTGCGGGATGTGACGTTCAAGAGTGTCGGTAATACGATCGAGATTTGCTATCGGTTACAACATTTACCTCCCCGGCAATACGCTTGGATTGAGATATATTATAGTCTTGATGACGGGAAAAATTGGCAAGGCCCTCTCAAAAGGATTGCGGGTGATGTGGGAAGGGTTGAATACGGGGGCAAAAAACGGGTTGTGTGGGACGTGTTCAGCGAGCTGGAAAAAATCAATGGCATTTTGGCTTTTGAAGTACGAGCCTCTATTGAAGAAAAGGAGGAGCGTGGAGAGAACATCCTGTTGTACAGTTTATCGGAAACAGCTCCTTGGGGACTTGTGTTTGCCCGGGTTTGTCGTTGGGGATGGTTTGTGCGTTTAAAAACGGATGTGCGTTCCTGCAGAGCTTACGATTACGAGTGTAACCGCAGCGGGATAATAAACCGGGATTTCAGGGAGATGTATTACCGGGTGGAGGACGAAGAGCGAAAATCCCGTTTCGGGGTTTCCGGTGGAATCATTTATCGGTTTTCGTACAGTTTTTATTTCTTTGTCGGTGGGGGGTACGGGCAACGCCGGGTGCAATGGCGGGCTTCATTTTATAAGTACGTGGATGATAGTAAAATGCAGGATTTGTGGCTACAATGTGAGCCGGATTCTTTTTCCGGAGTGGAACTCGATGGAGGGGTGATATTCCGCTATCGCTGTTTGTGCCTGTCAGCTGGGATGTCGGGTATTAATGGTAAATTTTGGGAGTTATCCGGTGGATTAGGGATTATTTTTTAATGGTTATGAAAAAAAAGATTACAATATTGTTGTGGTTTTTGGGTATATTGACGGCTTGTGTGCGGGAGACCGGAATCCCTGTTGGAGAGAATTCTTTTGCTGAAGAAGCTTATCGTCCCGAGATTGCACTTTCTGCAATTGATTCGATAACTTGTTACGGGGCAACCGTTCGGGTGAATTTAAAATCTGCTGGAGGACGGAAGGTGGTGGGAGGAGTTTGTTATTATAGTTTGGATTCCTTGGTACGACTCGAATATAGAGACTCCATACCTATGACGTTGCAAGGAGATTCGGTGTATATAGCCAAACTGGCGGGATTGATACCGGGAGAGGATTATCATTGTCGTGTTTTGGTGAAAAATGAGGAATGGGAGTCTTGTTCGGAGAAGTTTGTGTTTACCACAAAAGATAATGCAAATTCAGAGATTAAATTTTATACAGGGGCGAAATTTCAGGCTTATGATTACGTTGATTTTTATGCGCAAGTAGATGGTAGTTTTGATTCTATCGGCTTTGTTTACGGAAAAGATCCTTATTTGCGAAGAAATTCTTCCTATTCGGAGAAAATAGAGAAATTTCAAGAAAATCATCAGTATGGAATTTACATCACGGATTATAAATTGAATACAACTTATTATTGTCGTTTTTTTGTCTTTAAAGGAGAAGAATTATATTATAGTTCTGTGCTTAGTGCCAAAACGGCAAAGATGGTTCTGGCGGAAATCAGTACATCTCCCGTTACGAATGTTTCTTCATCCTCGGCAAAGACCGGTTTCATGTTATTATTGGGTAGGAACTCTTCGAAGATAAAGCGTTTGGGCTTTTGTCTTGGGACTTCATTACATCCGACAGTAGAACGCGGAGAGGAGAGCGATCGGGTGATTGAGGAAACCATTATGGATTATAATCAAATTGAATTGACCGGTTTACTTCCCCGCACGACTTATTATCTTCGAGCGTTTGTGGAAAATGCTAGTGGAATTGCGTATGGAGAAGAGTATTCCTTTACAACAAAAGCTCCCGGAGAGAAAGTGAATGAACCTTGGAAGAAAGTAACGGGATTGCCAGAATATGTTTCGGAAAATGCAATATTGGTACGAGCCGGTGAAAACCTTTTTTTAGCGGATTCCTGGCGAAAATTGTGGAAATACAATTTATCTACGCTCTCTTGGAAAAAATGTGCGGATCTACCAGAACTTAAGCATGAACGATTGGCATTGACTTCCGTGGATAGTGTCCTTTATTGTAATTATAATTCCCAAGAGAATAATTATGGTTTGGCCTGTTATAATATTACAAAGGACGAATGGATATCATTAATTGATTCGTTAGATTCCTGTGATTTTCGAGGAGGGGTGTTGTGTGCCGGGAAAATATATTACATACTGGAATCGGGGCCGGGTTTGATAGCGTATGACGTGCAGCAAGGAAAATATGGGATATTGGGGTCGAGTCACGTGTTCCCGTGGCCTTATTACATATTTTCGGTAGATTCTAGTATTTACGTGGGACGAGGTAATGGCATACTTCAATGTTCTCTTTCGAGTGGGGCTTGGAGATCACGTACGGATGCGCCTTATGCGGGAAGTCTTCCCTATCTTTTTCAGAAAGACGGTTATTTGTATCGTTGTGGAGGTATGTTTGCTTATCGAACAAGTGCGCAAGGATATTTGCCGATCTTATTGCGTTATGATGCGGTCGGAGATAACTGGCAGCGTAAGGCGGATTGCCCTGTAGAAAATGTCGGTTTTATTAATATGTATTCTGGTGGCGATGCGATAATAGACGATGGCTATGTGGTGTGTGAGGAATGTATTTGGCAATATTTCCCGGAAGAAGATATAGATTGTCAATTAATAACGGTTGATTAATTGGAGATAATATGAAGGTGTTGTTTTTTTCGATTTGTCTGTTTTTCGTTTTGGAAGCTTGTGTGCGGGAAAGTAATTCTCCGTTGGGAAGTGGTTCCTATTCACCTCAGGCAGGAGTTCCTGTTTCGGAAATAGAAATGGATACCTGTTTACCTAATGATGCGTATCTCCGGGTATGTTTAAAGTCGACAGGAGAACGGAAAATAGTGAAAGCTTTGTTTGTTTACAGTATGGATAGTCTTTTAAGAGAAGAGTATCGAGATACAATCGTGTTGACCTTGGCAAACGATACAACCTATGGTGTAAGGTTGTTAAATTTAATTCCTAACATATCTTATTATTGCCAAGCGATCGTGCAAAATGCGGAATTTACCGGTGTTTCTCCGGAGTTTGTATTCAATACTCCTTCATCTGATGGGAGTGTACGAATGCTATCATTTATTTCAGTCCAGACGTATCAACACATTTTTATGCATGAATACACGGAAGGAGAGCCTGATTCCGTGGGACTTGTTTGGGGAACTGATCCTTACGTTAGATTAAACGGTCACTATCCTTCGATTTGTGCGATTCGTTCGGAAAATAATCTTAGTACTTTTTTGTATGATTTTGAGTATGGGCAGACCTATTACTGTCGTTCTTTTGCGAAAAAAGAAGGAAAGATATATTATAGTGAGATGAAAAGTGTCCAAACGAAGGTTGCCAGTGTTGGGAAAATTTCAACTTCTCCGGTTTGTGAAGTTTCCGATTGTTCGGCTAGGACGGGGTATATGATTCGGGAGAAGAGTGCCACGAATATTAAGCGAATGGGAATATGTTGGGGCGATTCTCCTCGGGTACGTTTGGATAGTCTCGGGGAAACGGGAAGTTTTGTAACGGGTAAAATCACAGAATATCAACAGATATATTTGCATGATCTACGACCTTCGACCACCTATTATGTCCGTGCTTTTATAGAGAATGCTGGAGGTATTGCTTATGGGGAAACCTATAAGTTTAAGACCCGGCCATTAGGCCAGTTGGGAAAACAGCCTTGGAAAAAGATTGTTTCCTTGCCCGATCGGGTGGTGGGGGTCGGAACATTAGCTGCTTGTAACGGGAGTTTATTCCTGTTTGGGAGCCATGCTTTATGGGAATACAATCTTGATACCGGAGAATGGTTACGTCGTGAAGAGATGCCGGGGCAGGTGTTCTTTCCTTTGATTGTCACTGCGGGGAATTGTTTTTATTGTTCACAAAGGACTGTCGGTTACTCGAAATTGTGGAAATATGATGTTGAAAAGCATACTTGGGAGAAATTATTGAATGTTTTGGCAGAAGATGAAGTTTATTCCGGAGTGTTTTATGAGGGGTATATCTATTATAAATCAATAGGTTCAGCCTTACGAAGATTTGACGTGAGTGATAACGCAATTATTCCTTTCGGTTATAATCAGTTGTTTAACGGGGGACAGTATTTGTTTATTATAGATAATGTGTTGTACGTGGGGAGTGGATCCAATTTTGCCCGTTTCCCTTTTCGTTATTATGCTTGGGATAGGTTACCTAATTTTCCTATTGAAAGTTTTATGTGGACGCCTTTCGTTACAGAAATTGATAATCGATTTTATTTATTTGGAGGTATGTATCCTTATGAATCGTTTGATTTACAGGGGGTACCACTTACTTTTTATTATGAACCGGAAATGAATAAATGGATTCGTGTTGCTGATTGCCCTATAGAAGAGGGGGGTGTGGTGGATGTCAGATCTGAGGGATATTCCGTGGTAGAAGGAGGATATGTCCTTTGTGGGCGGCATATCTGGCAATATTTTCCGGAAGAGGACGTGGACAGTGAACTAGTAGCAGAATAATTCCCTTGTTTCTTCCATACGGGGTATTTGTTCCCCCGGTAGGGCTCCGATGTACGAGGGTTCGCAGATCATGTATTTTTTATCGTGATGTGTCACGCATTTTTCCATTCCCCGATAGGGAAGGTCTACCGCTGCGGCAACGTGTTCGGGATAAACGACCAGAATTGCTTCCAGCCTTGTCAGGCGATTGACGAGATGGCGGAACAGAATAGCACTGTCTTCGCAATCCAGGTAAGGATAGTATAGGGATTCTTCTGCGAAAAAATAGCGTTCCTGTCCCCATACGATGGAATCCGATTGATGTTTGAAACAGGCGTGCATGAAACGTAATATTTCACAGGTGTGGGTATACCCGGAAAAGTCTTTACGCAACACTTCCCGTAAGGGGACCAGCAAGGTTGTGTCTATGGGGGCGGAAGCGTACACGCGGAGGTCGCAAGTGGGATAAGTTGCGTAAAAGTCGATGAGATGTTCGTTTACCGGGAGAATGATTTTTTTCTTATTGAATATAAATTCTTTACGACTAAACTTGTTTTGCCCTAATTTCAGCGGGGAGTGTAGGAATAGATCTGGGGTCTGTGTGGCAAATTTGATTTCCCGGGAATATGTTTTTAGCTTATTTACTGCAAATTCTTTCTTTTCCGGGATGTAATAGGGAATGTCGTTAATGAGAATGTGATAGAAACTGTAGACTTTTGTGTTAAAAGGGAGTAGTAGCACGAGTTCTCGATCATTGATAATTCCCATTCGGCATTTATATCCCCGATGGTTCATGAGAAAACATTGCATGATAATGCGTATATCGGGCGAAACGGGTTGCTGACGGGTTATGTGGCTGATTAATTGATAATATCCCCACGTGTTTAAGTTCAAGTGGGATGATAGCAACAAACATTCAGCCAAGCAGGTTGAAAAATCCGAGTCCCCTAAGGCGAGCCAAATCTGCCCGACGGATTTTTCTGATATTTCTGTGGTTTCTGTTGGTATATTCTCAGGAAAATGGATGTCGATTTCTATGCCAAAAAAATTTTTCTCGTCTGTTTCATGGGAATATATTTTTGAGATGGTTTGGTTGCGGGAGGAGAGAACTTGGTTATAGCGAATGGGAGTGGTGGGAGGGATGATGGGAAACGTTTCCCAGGATTGTTCCAAAAACTTGGCAAATTCCCGATTCACACTATCCCTGAAATTCGAAAATTCTTTTGCGATACTATCTCTAAAGAGATGGAAGTTACGGTGAAACGTAGAGTCTGTGTTTTGTATTTCGTGTAAAATGTTATCCACGAATTGTTCGAATTCTTCCTCTTGTGCCCGAGAAACCATAGGCATTAAAAACAAAACTATCACCGTAAGTATTTTTACCCTCATTCCTCCTATTGTTTAGATATTCTCCGTATCAGAGACCGAGGTATCCGTCTTTTCTGTTTCAATAAGCCCGAGTGTACCCGATGCGTCCTGTCCGTTCTCGCTGACAGCGAAGCCGTACACGGTTAGTTGGTTCATGTCCCAGTCCGTGGGTGGTGTCCATGTCTTTTCTCCGCTTTCTCTCCGGGTGCCTAGTTCTACAAGACGACTTTTTTGCTCTATCCGCTCGTATACCGCTCCCACCAACTGATCGCTCTTTGCCATGAAAGGCATCAGCGGTTGTTTTTTCCACCGGAATGTGACTAATCGTTTTTCCACGTTCACATCCACCTCCATCAGGGGAAGTCGCAGGTTGCCACCGGATAGCGAAAGGGTCAGCAAATCTAGGGTGGGATGATCCCAGTCCTCTGCGTTCACCTTGCCGATGTTGTCCCGGGTGAAACAGTTGATGCATGTTTTGCCGGACGGGGTGCAGTAGCCTGTTTTTAGAATCGTGATAAAACTGCGGCGCAATTTCGTGATCAGGCTTAATCGGGCGCGTTGTTGCAATTGTTTCGGGGTTTTCGCATCTTTCACGAATCCCGTTTTTGCTCGGACGATCTGGGTTTTACCTACCTTGTAGGAAGTCACGTTCCCCACTGAACCAGAGATGTCCTTGTATATGGTTGGATTGAAAATAGCCATGATAAATTGGTATTAAAGTTTTGAAACGGTGAAGTACATGCACGGAGAAAAACGTTCTCTGTTTTCTGCAGAGAAAAAGCAGTATAAATGGGCAGTTCCCCATTCTCCTTCCGGCAAGAGAACGGAGGCTTGACCGTTTTGCCGGCAAAAAACGTTCGTTTCCAGCATCTCGGGTTGGTAGGGTTCGTTGTCGAAAATGGCGGCAACGAGTAGTTGGTCAGAGGGGTGAGCTGTGACGGTTGACGAGTTGTCGAGCCACGCCAGTTCCAACTCCTCGGGGGTACACCTTGTGGCTTTCATGCTGAAGGGTAATTGCAGGCTGCCGGCGGACATGACCAGCCGTGGGTAATCGATGTAATTGTTCTGGCCGAATATGTTCATGTTGGCGTGTAGAAACCCGTGGTAGCCGGACCTTCGTTCTTCTTCTTTTGCTGCGATGGCGTGGACTTTTTCGAGGAGGCTTCCCCGGATGGCCCTGTACATGGTTTGTGCGGCAGTAAGCTTGACTCGTTGTGCCGTTTGTTTCTCGGTGCGGGGGTTACTAATGCTTATGGCAAGCTTGCGCAGGTAAGTTTTCTTACCCACAGTGTAAGCCACGTGTCCGTCGATTTTTCCAGAGAAACCTTGAAGAGAGGGATTGTTTACTGTTGCCATTTGTGTCCTTTTTAAGGTGGTATTAAAGCATTGTTAATTGAAAATATAACTATATAGTAGTGTTTAAATATGAATCAAAGGTATATCTATTTATTTGTTATTACAAATTAAATCCTATATTTTTTAATTATTTTAGGAGAGGGATAGGATGAGAATGGGAGCGGAATGGGAGCGGCTCGCTTTTTGATGGCAATAAATTAACATTTTGATCGCTTTTTCAAGTAGTAAATCGGAATGAATACTGATATTTCGTTGCTGTATGTGCCGGTATTAAGATTCGACAACAGATTGTCCGGGTGGTAATCCTGTTTTTCGGTTGGGGGGGGAAATCAGATGCGAGAGATGAAGGTTTACTTCACGGTTTCTCTCGTGATTTTAAGCGTGTCCGGAGTTTTGAGTGTGTCCGTGTGGTGAAAAATATCGGGTGATGCGGGTGGGATGATTTTTTCTTCCATGGAGTGGGATTGCCACCAATAGATGCCGTAACTCCCGGAGAAAAAGAGAATGATGGAAACGAGTATTTTTACGAAATTCCGTTGGCGGAGTTTTTTCTTGTCGACCATTTTCACTTGTCGGTCGGCCAGTGTCTCTGCCAGTCGTCTCATTTCTTGCAGTTTTCGGCTACATTCGGGACACAAGTAAAGGTGTTCCTGAAGGAGCGTTTCTTCCTCGGGGGACATTTTATTCATCATGTATTGTCCGATCTGTGCGGTGGTATATGTACACTTTTTCTCTTCCATTGTATTACAATATTGGAATAATTTTTTCAAGACGCGAACGCAAGGGTGCTTTTACCCGGCAAATGTCTTGACGAAATTTGTTCGTTACTTTTTTTAATTTTTCCGGGGAAAGTTGCCCGTATTTCCGGAGGGCAATTTCTTCGTAGGATAAGCCCTCAAGGAAATGAAGAGTTAGCAACTCTATTTTTTCTTCTATGTCGAGGAATAATTCCTTTCGTAAAGGATGAGCGGGATTTTGTAAGAGATTCAAGATTTTCTCATTTCTCATCAATTGTTCGTCTGTTTCCGGTGAATCATGATTAGATAGCTGTATGTCGGTCAGTTCATTTTCAAGTACGATTTTTCGGCGTTGAGACTGGGCATCAAGATATTTGTTTTTTATAATTCCAATTGCGTAATTTCGTACGGAATGGGGATTGTCCGGTTTGGCGAATTGCTTTTTCCGGATAGCCTCGATGAAAGCAATGTATACCTCGTGGTGAATGTCATCCCGATCGGGGCAATCTTGGCGAATCATTTTTTTTAACCACCGGGAAATTTTATCACAGATCGAGGGTGTGGAGTTGTTCGCAAGTTCTAGTATTTCTTGGCAAGAGAGGGGAAAAATGGTGTTCGTGATCTGCAAACAGTAGTGATAGAGTTCCGTCGGGGTATTTAACGTGATTTCCGGGGTGAAATAACGGTGATAATAATTGAGAAAAAGGTCATGCGGCATGATATAGGCAATAGTTCCCTTGTCGGGATTCAAGTATATGTCGACTTCTGGGATATCCCGTTTTTCCCTGTATTTTGCTTCCACCATGTAGCATGCTTTTTCGTGAATGGTTTCAATGAATTGGGGCGTGTTGATATTTGTCCTGACGAAATGAGAAAACTGACGTTCTATGTAATAGTGGGTCATGAGTTGTTGTTTCCACTTGGAGAAGGTGGTGAAAGGGTGTTGTTTGGCAAGTTGTTGCAAAAAGAACGTCTCTTCTTCGAGATCCCGAATGAATCCCAAAGGTTTCAGTTTGTAGTTTTCATTGTCTTTAACAAGAAATTCCTGTATGATGACTTCTTTTCCTTCTCTCATGATTGGTTTTCGTTCTTTTGTGGACAAAAGTATGTAAAAATAGTTAACCGAATGTTTTTATTTCCATTATTTTTAATTAAAAGAGTTTTTTTTGTCACGTTTCCTGTTTTCCTGTACTATATATTATAAATGGTGGTATATGGGAAATATATTGATTGATTTGAATAATGATCGCGAGGTTTCGGAGTTACTGTCTGTGGTTCTTTATGATGAAAGCCATTACCTACGAAGTTATCTGCAGTCGATGAACAAGGAATTGGTGACAATCGCCGTGGAGCATTACGCCCGCAAAGTACCGCTGGAGAAGCTTGTACGAGAGCGCGAATCGGCTTTGAAAGGTGTGGCATTGAGAAAAAGAGTTGTTGAGTTGGATCGGGAGATGGTGGCTGAGTTAAAACGATTAAAAACGGAGTTAAAGCGTGTGCTGCAGAAATTGCAAGATGAGAAATGAAATATTAAAATTTTAGTATGAAGTTGATTATAGAGGAAAAAAACGGTAACACCGACTCTTTTAAATCTGTTTAAATTGACCACGTCAAAATGTATTAAGTTGCTCCCGCTAACCGGAGAATAAAAGTTGTTTGTTCGTGGAATTTAAATAAGATGATTTAGCTAGTACCAAGTTTCTAATTAAAGTCGGAGAATATGTCCAAAAAATATAAATTACGAACGATTATCCGTTTGTATGAGAAACAACTGTCTAAAAAATTATCACCGTGATGGTTCGAATATCGTGTGATACTATAAAAAAGTAGTTTTTTGTTTTATCAAAAAGATTATTGATTACCGTGTGGGGGAAAGTATAAATTTGTAACTACTTTTTAAAATATATACATCTGAGTGGTTTATTACGTGGATGAAAAAATAGTATTGTTTTTTATGTCATATTTTTCCTTTTTCGATACTATTAATTGATGGTTGGTTGCGTGGTGAATGAGGTTAATGATAATAATAAATAAATGTTGTTGACAATGAACAGGTTATTAAAGCAGGTTGTGTACCTGTGGGGAGTGTTGATTGTGGTGAGCGGATGTGGGGGTGGAGATAAGGTTGATCCGGAGGATCCGGATGCTCCCGGTTTTGAGGTTAAGTTTGAAGTCGGGGAAACGAGTTATGGAGAGTTGGCGAACGGAGGGAGCAAACAAGTTCGGGTGACTTCGAATGCAAAGTGGCAGGTGTCGGGTATGACGGATTGGTGTGAAGTGGTGCCGGAGAGTGGTGAGGGGGATGCAGAGGTGACGATTACGGTTAAGCCTAATCCGACTTACGAGGAACGAAAAGTTGTTTTGACTTTTCAGGCCCAGGGGGTGACGAAGAAAGTGACGGTTACACAAAAGAAGAAGGATGCGCTGATCGTGACGGAATCGCATTATGCGGTTGAGGCCGAGGGGGAGGAGATAGAGGTAGAGCTAAAAAGTAATTTGGAGTATGAGATCATCATTAAACCGGAGTATGCGGAGTGGATTAAGCAGGTGGTTAGAGGAAGAGCATTAACGGAGGAGAAGTTTATTTTTCAAATAGCGGCTAATAAGGGATATGACGATCGTTCGGGAGAGATCGTGTTTAAAGATAAGGGTAGTGATTTGTCTGACACTGTATTTGTTACTCAATCAAAGGTGCATATGTTGATATTAGTGCAGGAGGAGTATGTGGTCGAACCGGGAGCGACGGCGTTGGTGGTTGAGTTACAACGTAGTGTGGCGTATGAGGTTATTATTCCAGAATGTATGAGGTCGTGGATAACCCGTACGGAGAGCCGTGCGTTGGAGACGGATAAGTTGAATTTTATGATACAGGCCAATACCGGAAGAGAGAATCGTTCGGGGGCTATTATCATTAAGGAGACAGACGGGGCGGCGATGGAGTTGCTGACCGTGGTGCAGTTGAGAGAAGCGGCGATTGTGGCTTCGGCTGTGGAGCAGATTGTTCCGGTTGACGGAGCAAGTTTAAATATTGATGTAAAAGAGGGTATTAGTTATGACGTGACGATCCCTCGGGCTTACGAGTCGTGGATTCGGCAGGAGGTTGCACTAGGACGCTCGTTAGGTACTGAGAGGTTGAAATTTAATATTCTGCCTAATGATACGAGGGAAAATCGGGAAGGACAGATATGGGTGGCTTCCGGTGGAAGCGTGGATACGGTGAGGGTGTTTCAGCCGGTAGTGCGGGAGGTAAGTAAGACCGTGGTGTTATCCCCGTTGAATTATCATGTTGGATTGCAGGATACTACAATTCGGCTTTCTTTGCGGGGGGATGCGGATTATGAGTTTGTACTTCCGGAGAGCGCAAAAGCGTGGGTAGTTAATCAGAGTGGAGTGACAAGTGGGGTGAAGAATATAGATCTTATGGTGCGTGCAAACGGTACGGCGGAGGATCGGGAAGTGCGGATAACTGTGCGTAACAAGTTGTTCGATACGGAAGAGACGATTACAATTGTGCAAGAGGGTGAGAAGTTTGAATTGATCCCCGGGGAGTTGACTGATTTTTCGGCTAAGGGGGGAACTCAGCATTTATATGTGTCAACAAATCTGAATGAGTGGGATGTACGGGTGGTTTCTGGGGAAAATTGGTGTCAGCTTGTGAAAGAGGGTGATGCTGTGAAAGTTGTCGTGACGGAAAATGTGTCGATTGAATCTCGGAAAGCGGAAATTGTAGCAATAGCCGGGAGAATCTCCAAACGTTTGGAGGTGAAACAGAACGGAGTGGTACCTTATATAGAGATTGGTGAAGGAACGGCTTTGAAGATAGGAGAGTGGGGTGGTGTGTTGACTAGTCCAGTGACAACAAATGCCGGAGAGTTGTTGGTGAACGTGGAGTCGGGTAGTGAGTGGTGTTATGCTTCTTTGACGGAAGGAGTTTTGCGGGTAGTTGTAGATACGAATATCGAAATTCGGGAGCGTGTGGCCGTGCTTTTGTTGAGAGCGGGGAACTTGACGGAACGAGTGAGTGTGACCCAAGCCGGGGCGGTTCCTTACCTGAATTTGAGCGTGGAAATGCTGACTTTTGGTAAGTCGGCTGCATCCGAGGACGTGTATGTGTACACGAACGAGAAGGTGTGGAGTGCTAGCGTGAGCGGGGGGAATTGGTGTGCATTGAGTAAGAGGGATTCTTTGGTGATCGTGAGTGTGTCGGAGAATATGCAGGGAGAGAGTCGGAGTGCAACGGTGACGATTCGGGCCGGAGAATTGAGTCGGAACGTGACGGTGACCCAGGGAGCGAATAACGAGGTAGTGATTTGGCCGGAAGTGGAAGATTCGTGGACGAATGACGAGATTTTGATGGAAGCTAGTAACGTAAAATATATTGTTGAGTTCGAGACAAATGAAATAATTGAGGAACAGGCGAATGGTAGGGGGTATATTAATGTCGGGGGATCGAGATATGAGATTTCCGGATTGAAGGTGAAGGGTCGTTTGGAGGGGGGCCGGACGATTTATTCGACGGAGTTGTACGTGTGGACATCGTTGACGGGGAGGGTGAAATTGACGGAGTTGAGGTTTGTGGTGGACGGGCAGTACGTGGCGTTCGGCTGTGATTGTTCGTTGTTGTCGGGAGAAAAGAATAGGGTGTCGTTGTCTAAAATGAATTGATATGGTTACAAGAATATTTTGGTTGGGTGTATTGTTTTGTGGCTTCTGGTTATTCGGCGGGTGTCACGATGATTTGCTTGAGCAGGAACCGGTGGATAAAATGAACGGGTTGGTGTATTTGAGTCGTTCGGGTAGTGTGGTTTCGGAAAATGAAGAGATGTATATAAAGATGTATATTATGCAGGGGAATGTGATCAAGGCGGTGGAGTCGTTTTCTTCGGTAAAGGATTTGAATGATTCGGAGTTGATTTTAGAAACGGGGGATGAATATCGTTTGTTGATTACGGCTGAAGAGCCGGATGGGCGTGGTCGGTATCAAGTAAATTTGCAACGAGGGGATACGGTGGATTTTGATCACACGGTGTTGTTTTCGGTTAAGGATACTTGCGTGGCGTTGAATAAACCGTTTTATTACGGGGTCAGTGTCCCGTTCCATTCGGCAGAGGGAGTGCGGGAGAGAATCGAATTGAAACCGGTCGTGGCGAAATTGAATTTTGAGGTAGACGCCAAATTCTTGAATTTTAGTGGAAAATTGTGGGGAGGTAAGGGTGTTTATTTGAATGGCAAACCGGTGGAGGGAAGAACATTGTATCATGTGAATATGGCAAAGAAGACGTCGGGGACATCAACGGCGTATTTGCAAACGTTTTACGTGGTGGGTGATGAAACGGGCGAGCCAAACGAGATCCGGTATGAGTTGGAGCAGGAGTCCCGTAATTTTATGGGACAGGTTTTTATAGAGTATTTACAGGGATTGTCTGATCATATTGATGTAGTGAAAAGCGGTTGCGTTTATTCCTATTATGTCAATAAGCGATTGTATTCTTCGAACATGGATGCAATTTTAGCTGTTGATGTTTACGAACCTCTCTCGGGGATTAAGGTGAAGAGCGGGATTGTTATGATGGAATCGGCGGGAGTTGTGAAACGTGTGAGTATGCCTGTCGATATGGGAGAATCTAGTGTGTATTTGCCCTATAATTTCGGAGATTTTCCGCGGGGTATTTGGCGGGTGAAAGAGGTGGTGTTGATGGATAGTGTAGGAAGAGAGATGAAAAAATTTACGATGGATCATGAATTTAAGATAGACTCAAAGGGTGTACCGGGGTATAATCCGGGAGGTGATGAGTGGGTATACATTACTGTAGGAAAGTTTAGTTGGAATTATTCAGATTTGAAAACGGATGGTGAAGGAACAATGGAAAATCCGTATATTGTGAATTCTCCGGAAAAGTTTAATGCAATACGGTATATAGCCACAGGTGAAAAACGATATTTCAAGCAGATTTGCGATATTGATTTTTCGGAAATATGTGCAGTCGGAGGGGAGTGTTATAATGATGGGGAAGGATGGATTGGTATGGGTGAGGCTGGTTCTAATGTTCTTGGTGATTATGTGTCCGGTTTTACCGGTTGTTATGATGGAGGAAAAAATCGGATTACCGGATTAAGTGGTCGTGCTCTTTTTAATTATGTGATAAACGGGGGTGAGGTAAAAGAAGTAATTATAGATGAATCTTGTAAAATTACTGACATGGCAACCTTGGTGAATTATTCTTTAGGAGGTGTGATTTCCGGTTGTGTTAATTATGCTACTATTGTTGGAAATGCGGGATTAGTAGGGAAATCTAAAAATGGGAAGGTTTTATATTGTACAAATTATGGAACAATTGGAAGTGAAGGGTTGGAGAGTGTCGGGGGGATTGTAAGTGTGGGATTGGGAAAAGATACTATTGTAGGGTGTGTTAATGAAGGGAGTGTTTTTGCCCGAAAAAATGCTGGTGGAATATTGTCCAGTACGGGATATTACACGACGGGAGGAGGACAAGGAACACCTCTGCAGGATCATGCTTATGAAGGTTTAATTGAGGATTGTGAAAATAGAGGGGAGGTGTCTGCTAAAGAGAATGTCGGAGGAATTAGCGGTTTGGGTGGATTTATCCAGAATTGCCGTAATAAGGCAGGAATCGTGTCTACTGCAACGGTTTCGCATTTGGATAGTACATCGTGTGTTGGTGGAATTATGGGGAAATGTTATCAAGAAAATTGTGCGGTAGTGGAATGTGAGAATACGGGGAGCGTGTCGGGTGTGAAGTATGTGGGAGGAATTGTCGGATATTTTGCTAAGCATGCGGACAGTTATCCGGAAGAAATTGCCGGATGTAGAAATTCTGGATACGTGGTAGGAGTTGGTTTGGTCGGTGGAGTTGTGGGGTATGTGAATCGGGAATTGATAAAAGGGTCAACCAATACGGGAAGCGTGCAAGGAAGATATGGTTATGGTGATATTTACGGGGAACTTGTTGTAGAAGACTAAAAATAGCAATTATGGTAAAAGTAATATATAGAGTTGTTTTAGGGTTGGTTGCACTATTTACAATGGATTCGTGCGTATCGGATCGTACGGATGAAATGAGGGGAGTGAAGGAAGAGGTGTTGTTATCCCTTAGCCGGGGCGAAGAGATGACAACACCGGAAGGGGAAGGTTTAAAGGACATACGATTTTATTTTTTCAAACGTGTTGTTCGGGATAGTTTGAGCAGGTATGTCTTTTCAAAGGTAGTAGACTTTGGTTCTGAGGATGAACTTACGGGGATTCCTTTGGAACACGGAGAGTATCGGGTAGTGGTTTTTGCGAATTATAGCGAAGAGGATTTTACGGTGTCGGAGTTGTTGGAAGGGAGGACGTTGTTGGAAGAGGTACGTGTTAACCTAAAAGAGGGACGGCAAGTTCCGGAGTTGTTGAAAGGAGAGGAAATACTCTCGGTAGAGGGAGAAACAACATCATTGAATGTTACGTTGTCACGGGAAATGATTTCAAAAGTCCAGTTTTACGTCACGACTCGTCCGCAGGGGGTAGAAAAGATAAGTTTAAAATTGAGAATGCCCTCGACCGTATTTGATATGTTCGGTTCGATGTGTACGGAAGATGGGGGACGGGAAGAAGAGGTGGAGTTGTATTACGTGGAAGAAGAGGGATGTTTCCAGAGTATTCCCATGTTTTTGTTTTTTATGGATAAAATGGAGTTAGTTTTTAACATTCGGGCAGATGGCAGGGATTATGAAATAGAGTACACGAGGAATGAATGTTTGATAACCAATAAGTTGATGAAAATAAATTCAAGTATTTCACTTATGGATCGGGTGGTGGTGCAGGAGGTTGTGTTGGGAGGTTGGAACGATCAGGGGGGGACGAATTTGGAAGCACCCTTGTTCCGGCTTACATTTCGTAAACACAAGGATGATAGAATGTTACCCAATTACATTTTTTTGAGAGACGAGAAAAGTGGGAGAATTTTGGCTTATGAGAAATTTGAAAACAAGTTTCTTGATGATGGTAGGTTTCAGATTTCAATCGTGTATCCTTGGGATGGAGAGTTTACGATTTGTGGAATAGGTGGTAATTATCTATATGAGAGCCATGTTGTGGATTTTCCCGAAGATTTGAAGCAGAAATGTCGGATATCTTTGCCGGAAAATAAGGAGTGGGTGTTGGATGATTCTATTGTGATTCATTCTGAATACGGGGTTGGAGAAGGTACGGAAGAGAATCCTTTCCTTGTTCATTCCGCAGCAAGTTTGAGTAATGTGGGAGGTAACGGGTATTATTTTAAGCAGGTTTGCAATATAGATTTACACTCGATGGCATTTGGCCAAGGGGCAATGGGTTGGAACTTTGGGCTTTCTTATAATATGTCTTTGGATGGTAATTCTGTGTATGATGGCTGTGGTTACGTAATTCGGGGTGGACAAGATTGTGTGAAGGAAAAGTATTGGTATTTGTTTGATAATTACGGCCAAAATGGTACGATTAAAAATGTGTGTTTGGAAGTTACGACACAAAAAGCCACGTTGATCAGAGATAATAAAGGTAAAGTCTTGAATTGTTGTATTGAAGGAAAGTCAGGGACTCATGTAGTGTTGGTGCGTGAGTTGTATGAGAATGCTGTTGTTGAAAATAGTTGTTGTTGTTCTGAAGAGGGCCAAGCTAAATGCGTGGAAGGAGGCTGCTTGGGTACTGTTCGTAACTGTTACGTGATAGGTAAGTTTGCGGGATCTTTGCAGGGAGTGTTCGGGACCGTGTATGCGAGTTCGCAGATCATTAATTCTTATGCAGTTTCAGAGGTTATCGGTAGCGTGGATGAATTGGAGAATTATAGCATGGTGTTGCAGTGGGATGAAGCTTTGAATATGCTTGGGTGTTATTATGACAATGACGTGTGTCCCTATAAAGGAGTTTACCGGTCGGCTTCGGAAGAGTACTTTGATGTGGCGGGGAAGGTAGAAGGTAAAAGTTCCACAGATATGAAAAATCGGGCGACTTATGTGGGGTGGAAGTTTGGTGAAGATGATGCAAACCCATGGAAAATGGATACTGGGGTGAATGGCGGATACCCTTATTTGTACTGGGAAAAATGAAAATTCGGGTTTAAATTGAGGTAATACGAGGAGGCAGAATTAATCTTCAGGAAGTTTTTTCATGAATATTTGTGTGTGAACGAATTTTAACTTATCTTGGCTGTTGTGTTTAAAAATGCGTTTATGAAAAAAATCAGTTTTGTTTCAATCGTAGTATTGTGTATTATTTTGCTTGGCGGATGTGCCAGTGAACCGAATCAAGAGGTGAATATTATTCCTCAGCCTCAGCAGGTAACAGTTGCGGATGGCGGTTTTTATCTATCTCCCAAAACAGTGATTAACGTGGTGACGGGTGCGGATGATTTGCAACCGGCTTGTACTTTTATGAGTACATTGGTTGAAAAATCTTTCGGGAAGGCCTTAGCCGTGGTGAATGGGGAAACGAAAAAGAATGCGATAAATATTTTTGTTGACCCATCCATGAAAGCGGATGCTTATGATTTGACGGTGGAGAAGAATGCAGTTAATATAAAGGGAGGAAGTTCAAAGGCGGTTTTCTATGCCATGCAGAGTTTACGGCAGATGATGCCCGTGGGCGTGGAAAAAGGGGAGAAGATGGATCAGATCAGGATTCAAAATGTGAAGATTCTGGATGAGCCTCGGTTAGGGTATCGGGGGACGATGCTGGATGTGTGTCGCCATTTCTTCACGGTGGATGAAGTGAAAACTTTTATCGATATGTTGGCTTTGCATAAGTTGAGCGTGTTCCACTGGCATTTGACGGATGATCAGGGATGGCGTATCGAGATAAAGAAATATCCGGAACTCACGCAAATCGGGAGTCAACGGAAACAGACCGTGATTGGTAAAAATACGGGAAAGTATGATGGAACTCCATACGGACCCTACTTTTTCACTCAGGAAGAGATTAAAGAAGTTATTCAATATGCTGCCGATCGGTATATCACGATTATTCCGGAAATAGAGCTTCCCGGGCATGCGCTTGCCGCTTTGGCTACTTATCCGGAATTGGGTTGTACGGGTGGACCTTACGAGGTATGCCAGATGTGGGGAGTGTTCCCGGAAGTATTTTGCCCCGGTAACGAGAAGACGTTTGAGTTCTGGGAAGGTGTGTTGGATGAGGTAGCGGAATTGTTCCCCGGAGAGATTATCCATATCGGGGGAGACGAGTGTCCGAGAGATGCTTGGAAAAAGTGTAAGAAATGTCAGGCCCGGATGAAACAGGAAAAGATGAAGGAAGAGGGTGAATTGCAAAATTATACCGTTCACCGGATCGAGGCGTATTTGAAAGAGAAGGGGAAGAGAATTCTCGGTTGGGATGAAATATTGGAAGGAGATGTTTCTAAAACGGCGATTGTTATGTCATGGAGAGGTAAGACGGGCGGAATTAAAGGTGCAAAGAGAGGGAACGAGGTGGTGATGGTTCCGAATGACTACGCTTATTTTGATTACTATCAATCTAAGGATGTTGACAAGGAACCTTTTAGTATTGGTGGTTTTGTGGATGTTGCGAAAGTATATAGTTTGGACCCGACAGAGGGATTGACGGCCGAGGAGGGAAAGAAGATTATCGGGGTACAAGCTAATTTGTGGGCGGAGTATATCACGACTTTTAGTCATGCTCAATATATGTTATTGCCGCGTATGGCTGCATTGGCAGAGGTGGCATGGACTCCGCAAGAGACGAGAGAGTATTCGAATTTCTTGAACCGGGCGAAGTTGTTGACTCAACGTTACGAGGCTTTAGGTTATAATTTTGCAAAACATATTCTACAAGAGTCAAAGTCCAATGAATAAAATAGTTTGGATGCTGTTTTTCGGTTGTATCACTTGGGGAATGATCGGGTGTTCAACCGAAAAAGAGATTCGTACGGAGCTGAATTCCGGTTGGCAATTCCGGCAGAGGGATTCGGGGACGTGGTTGCCCGCAACAGTACCCGGTACGGTACACACGGATTTGTTGGCTAACGGGAAGATTGAAGATCCTTTTTACCGGATGAATGAATTGCAGTTGCAATGGATTGATAAGAAGGATTGGGAGTACCGGACGGAATTTACGGTTTCGGAGGAAATGGGGAAAAAGGTTAATCAACGGATCACGTTCACGGGGTTGGATACTTATGCGAATGTTTATTTGAACGGGGAGAAGTTGGGAAGTACGGATAATATGTTCCGGACATGGAGGTTTGATGTTGAAGGAAAACTGAAAGTTGGTCGTAACGAGTTGCATATCGTGTTTGTTTCCCCGACTTTGAAGGGACGGGAAGAGATGGAGCGTTACGGTTTGAGACTACCTGCGGATAATGATCAGAGTGTTCGGGGGGAGATGGGAAATGACCGGGTTAGCGTGTACACTCGTAAGGCTCCTTACCATTATGGTTGGGATTGGGGGCCTCGTTTGGTGACTTCCGGCATCTGGCGTCCGGTGATTCTGGAGGCTTGGAATGACGTGAAGGTGGAGGATGTGTTTATTCGCCAGCCTTCCGTAACAAAGGAAAAGGCTCAACTGGTGGCGGAGGTTTGTGTGAACTCGGACAAGCAACAGTGTGTCACGATAGCGATTATGAATGAGGGGAAGATGTTGTTGCAGGAGCAAAAAGAGTTAAGAAGAGGTGAAAATAAAATATCTATTCCTTATGTAATTCAGAATCCTCGTTTGTGGTGGAGTAACGGGTTAGGGGAACAGAACTTGTACGATTTTACGATTCTGGTGACTAGTGAGGAAGGAGTTGTGGCGGAAAAGAAGGTAACGACGGGGTTACGGTCGTTGAGGTTAGTTCGAGAAAAGGATCAATGGGGAGAGTCTTTCGGCTTCGAGTTGAATGGAGTACCCGTGTTTGCCAAGGGGGCTAACGCTATCCCGAATGACGTGTTTCTGCCTCGTGTAACCCCGGATTTGTATGAGAAAATGGTGGCAGATGCGGCGAATGCCAACATGAATATGATCAGAATATGGGGTGGTGGCATATACGAGGATGATGCATTTTTTGAATTTTGTGATAAGTACGGGATCATGGTGTGGCAGGATTTCATGTTTGCCTGTGCGATGTATCCCGGGAATCAAGAGTTCTTGGATAACGTGCGTCAGGAGGCTATTGATAATGTTATTCGGATTCGGAATCATCCTAGTATCGCTTTGTGGTGTGGGAATAATGAAAACGCTTTGGCTTGGCGACACGGTGCGCCGGGGGGATGGGGATGGAAGAACGCTTTCACGAAAGAGGAACAGGATACGGTTTTCAAGGCTTACTATACTGTTTTTCACGAGATACTTCCCCAAGTGGTGAAGGATTACACGGATGGAGATGACTACTGGCCTTCCTCGCCGATGGCGGGACCGGAACCGGATCAACATGGTTTGGACGGGACGACTTCGGGTGACCAGCATTACTGGGGCGTGTGGCATGGTTTCCGACCGTTGGAAAGTTTTGACGAGGTGACTACCCGTTTTTGTAGTGAATACGGTTTTCAGTCCTTCCCGGAGATGAGTACGATAGAAACGTATGCACTACCGGAGGATTATGATATAGAATCGGAGGTGATGAAATCACACCAAAGGAGTTATATTGGTAACGGGCGTATTTTGGATTATATGAAAATGTATTACTGGGTTCCGGAAGAGTTTGAACAGTTTATTTACATGACCCACGTGTTACAGGGGTTGGCTACGAAAATGGGTATCGAGGCACATCGTCGGAATATGCCTTATTGTATGGGCTCTCTGATTTGGCAGATCAATGATTGTTGGCCTGTTGCCAGTTGGTCGACGACGGATTATTATCATAAATGGAAAGCGGCGCATTACATGATGCGGGATTGTTTTAAAGAGGTGATCGTTGCTCCGAAATGGGAGGGGGATTCCTTGGCAATTTATGCCGTGAGTGATAGGCAGGAAATGATTCAGGGGAGGCTGGTCGTTGAGGTGCTGGATTTTCAAGGAAATTCTATTTCCTCTGTAGAAAAAGGAGTAGATGTGACGGCAAATACTTCAACCGTTTTGTGGAAATTGAACCGGGAGGTATTGCTTGCAGGAGGTTCGGAGAATGAGGTGGTGCTTGTGGTACGTTTGCAGGAAGGCGATCAGGTTTTAGATGAAAAGAATATTTATTTCGTGTATCATAAAGATTTGGATTTACCGACACCTCATTTTTCTGTTCAGGCCGGGGAGGAAAATGATGAAAAATTTATTCAGGTATCCTCGGATAAACTGGCTTGTAATGTTATGTTCTGTATTCCGGGAGAATCGGCTTTCTTTTCGGATAATTATATAGATATAATTCCGGGAAGGAATTATAAGATAAAGGTTGACACAGATTTATCTCCAACACAGATACAGGAGCGGATAAAGATACGTTATGTGCATTAAAATATGAAAACTCTTTGACCACGTGTCAAGGAGTTTTTTTCTTTCATGGTTTTAGTGAAGCAATAAATACGTATTTTTGTATATCATAAAACGATAAATTATGGGCAAAAACATTTTGATTTTAGAGGGAAGTCCCCGGTCAAACGGGAACAGTGATATGCTGGCAGAGGCTTTTGCCACGGGTGCTAGGGCTAAGGGATATGACGTGAGCGTGATAAAAGTTCCGGGCTACAAGGTAAACGGGTGTTTTGCCTGTGGTATGTGCTGGTCAATGGGAACACCTTGCGTGCAGTCGGATGATATGGAGAAGATTTTTCCGGAGATAGAACAAGCGGATATGATCGTGTTTGCTTCTCCTCTTTACTTTTTTAGCTGGCCTACTCAGATAAAAAGCGTTATAGATCGCTTGTATCCTTATGCTTTGGAGAAAAGTGAACGGAGTGTGGCAGGTAAGGAGTGTGCTTTGTTGCTTGCAGCGGCAACGGATGTACAGGAAGAGGCGAAAGGTATGTTGGAATCCTATCGAATTTTGGCAGAATACATGCATTGGCATTCTGTTGGTGAGGTTGTAGCTTACGGGGTTGATAAAAAAGGAGATGTTCGAAATACGGCGTATCTCGAACAAGCTCAGGAGTTAGGTTCTCGTTAAATTTTTAGAAGAATCCGGGAGGAGGTGTTCCTTCCGGACCTCTTCCTTCTTTCTTTTTACCAATAGAGTTAAAGCGATAGGAAACCGTTAGCATGTAGTAGTTTCGCTCATTTGTACTGTAACTGGTTTGTGTGTATAGGTCTTGAATACTGTAATTTAACAGGTTTCTTTGACGTAAAATATCCATTGCTTTGAATCTGACTTGGAGTTGTTTTCTTTTTAGGAATTTTTTCCCGATCTCCATGTTCAAGAGGCTATTGGATTGGTTCACGTTTCCACCTTTTTTACTTAGTGTGTAGCTATATGAATAATCACCGGCAAGGATGAATTCTTTCCAGAATACCCATTTGGCACTTGCATTGACTGATTGAGAGAAAGAACTGGAGCCTTCAGTGGTCGTACTCGTGGAATTGGTGTAAGAGGTACGGGAAGATATATTATAGTCCAAATTCTCTGATATGTTGCTATTGATGTTAAGACCGAATGATGCGTTATGAGAGTTCGTCAAGTTCTTTATATTATCGTAGATAGAAGGAGTCCTAGAATAACTGTAAGATAACGAAGGACTTAATCTTAATTTTAAAGATTTGATTTCAAAGGAATAACTGGAATTCATGGAAAGTCCCCATTGACCGTTTAGGTTTACAGGTCGGGTGAGGCGTGCTCCTTGTAATATCTGATAACCGTTGATAACCGTGTCTTTTGAAATAAATTGTGTTGCAGTGGCAATATTGTTAAATGAATTCCGGAAGCTAAGGTTGACATTCAAGAAACTGAAATTTTCTTCACTGACAATATTCCGGTTAAAAGACATGGAGGCTGATTGCGAGAATGTTTTTTTCAAGTTCGGATTTCCTGTCGAAATATTTAATTGGTCTCTCACGTCAAGAATATCTTGTAGTTGCTCGGCTCTGGGGGAATCCGTGTTTCCGTTGTAGTAGAAAGTCATGGTTGACTTTTTAGAAAAGTGATAGCTGAAATTCACTTGAGGGGAGAGATTCAGGTAATTATTTCTCACGTTAGAGTCTGGTGCATTCAGATATTCGTATTTGTTTTCTTCTCTTGATAGATTGATAGATCCACCTGCACTGAAATAGAATTTTTCTTGATTGTACCCGTAACGAATACCTAGGTTATTACTTGATCTAACTGTACTAATCTTATTCGTTAAAGCTGTATCGATTCCAATGACTTCCGTGAATAGAGCATCTTTGTAAGACATACTTTCTTTGTCGGAAGTATTCTTGTTGTAGCTAAAAGAGTAATTAAATGATAATCGGGCCTTCTCTGTCAGTGGTTCGGAATAGGAGATAGAACCTGTGTATGAATTTGAGATGCTTTCAGAGGTGTTGATAAGATTCCGTAATGTATCTTTTTTGTTTATGATACTACTATCTTGCTGGGTATTGTTATTTTTGCTTTTACCGATGTTTATGTTTCCATTTAATGTTAGGGTTCGTCCGGTTTTTTGGAAAGCGTGCATCCACGAGAAGTTACCCCCGAAAGAACGATTTTCACTATGACTTTGATTTTTACTATTCGTGATGTTTATCGTGTCATTGTCTTGAATGTTACTATTCATGTTTAATGATCTGCTATCTGATTTACTGAATGAAAAAGAAGGGGTGAAGTAGAATCTGTTTTTCTTGTTCATGGAGTAGTTGAAGCGAGTATTCACGTTGTGGCTTGAGCTTTCGGACCACGAGTGTGATTCAGAATTGTATATGTTACTTTGGTAACTTTCAGAAGGAAAATATTCTTGAATGCTGGAGTTGGCAGAATATGATTCACTATTGCTACCACTGTAACTTCCTCCGATGTCAGTTCCTTTCTTAAATGTGTTAGCAAAGTCCACGGAGTAACTTTTTCCTCGGTTATTTCCCCCTTTGCCGTGATATTGTGCGTTGGGAAGCTCGGAACCTTGATTGGTGTTACGTAAGCTTCCTTGAATGGAGAATTTTTGCTTTTTGTTGAAGGCATTGGCTGAAGCTCCTAGATTATAGTTGTTGTCTTTAAATGAATCTTCTAGGTCTTCTGAGATGCCGTATCCGAGGTTGGCTTTACCGAACACTTTTAACTGGTTGGGATTCTTGGTTTCAATGTTTAATGAACGGAATCTTTTCCCGTCGTCATATCCTGAGAAATCAGCTTCTTCACTTTTCCCGTCAAACATCTTTATCTTGTTGACGAGGCTGGCCGGAAGTGTTTGAAGTGCGGCCATCGGGTTGCTAAGGAAATATTCGGTTCCATCAATATAGATTTTCTTGACTTCTTCCCCGTTCGCCATTAATTTTCCGTCGACGATTTGGAAACCGGGTAATTTTTTCAACAAATCTTCCAATTCAGCATCCTCTGGAACCTTCAATGCATTTGCGTTGAATTCTGTCGTGTCACCTTTTTGGATGATTAGAGGTGGTTTTGCGGTAATAACAACTTCTTCCAAAACTTCTGGAAGGAGTTTGATCATTCCGATATTTGTATCTGCTTTCACCAGATATTTTTTGCTTGTCGCTTGATACCCGACAAAAGAAGCGGTAATGACCAGTTCACCCGGAAGAAGGTCTTTTAGGGTGAATTCTCCCATGGCGTTGGTTACGGTAGTTGGTTTTTTGTCTTCTCCAATGTAAATGTGTGCGCCCGGCAGAGTTTCGTCATCAGTGTCTCCTGTGACGATCCCTTTTAGTGTATATTTGACTGCTTTTTTTTCAGGTATTATGGCTGTATCTTTTGTAATCGTGTCTTTTTTTTGCGTTTGGGCAAATATTGTCACGGGCATGGTCAACATGAACAAAAGAAAGACTATTTTGTAGATATGAAGTTGCATATTATATGTTGTTGTTCTGATTTAAACAAAAATAGACATATAATATGGATGCACCATGATAATAAAAGGGTTTATGATTTCTTTAAATACTATTTTAACAAAATATTTAGAAGTCTGTTAGAAAGTGATACTAGCGTAGAGTCCGGGGTGCTTCTGGAGTACGGTAGGGGTGAGTGTGATACGTGTACGACCGTAGGGTTTGGTGAAAATATAGGAACTCCCGATGCCTATTGCAGTACCACAAAGAATATCCCACCAATCATGTTTATCGCAATAAGTCCGTCCCCAAGCAACATAAGTGGAGAGGAGATAAGCCGGAATACCGAATTTCCAACCATATCGGCGTTGTAGAAAAGAAGCTCCTTGAAAGGTGACGGTTGCATGTCCGGAGGGGAATGCATGATGGTTACTTCCATCTGGCCGTTTTTTGTGGATCGTATGTTTTAAAATGTAGCTGGTTCCGACAGCCGTGACCGCCGAGAAAATAAGTTGTTTGGTTCCTTGGTAGTCTTTTTTCAATAGAGTGGTAGCTAAACAGAAGACGGGAGTTGCGTAATATATAACGTCTCCGGAGGTCTCTACAGCTTTCTGTTGGGCCGAAACGTTCGTGATTAAAAGTAAAAATAGCAAAGGTGATAGGGCAAATTGAAAAATAATTGTCGGCAATCCTCTTTTCATCTTATTGATAATTAAAATGTAGCCGCAAATGTATAAAAAATGTACGGTTTTGAGTTGAAAAAAATTGATTTATCGTTTTCAAATTACAAAAATAGTCGTACATTTGCACCCGTTATCGCCAATTTAGCTCAGCTGGTAGAGCAACGCATTCGTAATGCGTAGGTCTGGGGTTCGAGTCCCCAAATTGGCTCCGCTGAAAATCAAGAAGTTAGCTACAAAAAGAGGCCTTTTCGAAGAGATTAAGCCTCTTTTTTCGTGTAAAAAAGCATAGTTTTTTGTACCTTTATGATGTCGTGTTACACGAATGTTACACGAAAATTACACGAAAAAATGCCTACATATAAAATTTACGTTCCTAAAGATTATAAAAGGAAAGATGATAAATATCCCGTGTCAATTCGAGTGACGCAGGATCGTAAACATGCATATCTGAAAACGGATTTCTATGTCGTGACCCAGCAGCTGAATAAGAATTTTGAGATAAAAGATAAAACTATCTTGAAGTTGTTACTGGAGAAAATGGAAAAATGTGAAGATGTTATTGTCCGTGGGTTGGGGAATGATGTGAGTAATTATTCGGCTAAAGATATTGTAGAGTATATAAAGAAAAAGCAGAGTGAGGTAAGTAACATTGATTTTGTTGCTTTTGCCAAGAGGCATATAGATAAATTGTTGTTGGCTGGAAGGGAAAAACGAGCAAAGCATATCCAGACGACAATCAACGCTCTTGTTGATTTCTCCGGACGGGAATTGAATATAGTGAAGGTCACTTCTAAGTTTTTGGAGAGGTTTGAAGAATTCTTGCGTTCAGAACGAACAATCGTGAGAGTAAACCAATTTGGACGGGAGGTGACAACTAAAAGAAAACCTTTAACAGATACGGGAGTTCATGATTACATGGCGGATATTCGAGTCGTGTTTAACGAGGCCATTGATTTTTATAATGATGATGAACTTGGTGACCCAGTGATCAGGCATTACCCATTTCGCAAGTTTGAAATGGTAAAACCTAATCCCCCGAAGAAACGGAATATCTATCTTGAGAACATCCGTAAAATCATGAATCTTGAAAACGGGTTGAGGCGTCAGGAACTTGCCCGGGATGTTTTCATGCTTTCTTTCTTCCTTGTCGGGATGAATACCGTTGATATGTTTAACGTGCCTTATGCAAGTCGCAAGAATGGGAGAATCACTTATCAAAGGAGTAAGACTAAAGATCGGAGGGAAGATCATGCAGAAATATCAATAAAAATAGAGCCAGAAGCGGAAAGATTAATGAAAAAGTATGCTGATCCGGATAAAGTTCGTTTGTTTTCGTTCTGTAAATTGTATAGTGATAGCTCGACTTTCAACGGGGCCGTTAATAAAGGTTTTAAGCGAATTTTGCAGGAGGTGAATCAAAGTGTCGAACGGGAAATAAAAGAAGCTGTAAGCAAGCAAGAGAGAGAAGAGTTGACGAAATTCTTAATACCAGAAGATACGAGAGCTTATTCCGTTCGTCATTCGTGGGCAACCATTGCAAGGAATATGTTGAATGTTTCGAAAGATGATATTGACCTTTGCTTGAATCACGTGAATGAAGCTCATAAAATGGCTGACGTGTATATTGACAAAGATTTTACTAGAATCGATCAAGCGAATAGGAGGATGATTGATTTGTTATTTCAAACAGGAGATTAAATAAATATTTTATGCAACCATAAAATATTGGTTGTAGTATTTTGTAATGTAACTAAATTTAGTTACATTTGTAATAAGAATAAAGAACATGGGAACTAAAGAAAAGTTGGTTGAACGTTTTAAAAAACTACCTAAAGATTTCACTTACGAGGAAACTCTAAAATTACTATCTATTTTTGGGTATTATGAGCATAATAAAGGAGCGACTTCGGGGTCTCGGGTGCGATTTAAAAATGAACAAACAGGGCAGTATATCGATATTCATAAACCCCATCCGGGTAGTATAATGAAGGAGTGGATGATGAAAACGGTATATCAACATTTGAAAAGTAATGGTTTAATAAAATAGAAACGGGGAAAATTATGGATTACTTGGAATACAGAGGTTACAAAGGGTCTGTCGAGTATAGTAAGGCTGATAATTGTCTTTTTGGAAAGGTACTCGGGATGAGTAAAGATTTAATTCTTTACGAGGGGAATACTATAGATGAGTTAAAAGCAGATTTTGAGGCTGGTATTGATAATTACATTGCAGGTTGTGTGGCTGATGGGATTGAACCTCGTAAGCCTTATAGTGGGACTTTGAATATTCGAATTTCACCAGAAATTCATAGTAAAATTGCCATGCTTGCACAGGAAGCTGGGACTACTATAAACGGGTATATCAAACAAGCTTTAGAAGAGCAACTTAAATTAGCACATCAATAAGAAGTGGGCTATTATGGGTTTGAAAGAAATCAGTAAGGATATTTACAACGTGGCTGCATGGATGGATGAACAATACGGCAAGCCTGGTAGTCCTGAGCGTGAAGAGTTTCGTAAAGAGGCTTATGTCTACTACGTAGAGTAGTGGTTTGCTATCTTATTTAAATATATACTGCACTTATTGTGAAAATAATATGGGGTTTTGAATGATTGATATAATAAGGGTCGAAATATAATTTAATAAATATGATAAAAAAAATAACTTGTAAAGGGTATCGAGGATTTAAAATAGCACAAACTTTAGATTTAGCAATTCCTAATGGGGAAAGGGGAAGTGGTCTAACTGTATTGATTGGACCTAATGGTGGTGGAAAATCAACATTGGCAGAATGTTTTTCTAAGTTGGCTGCTAATAATGTGTCTTTTACTGATGGTAAGAGAAATAAATTGGCTGGAGATAAAGTTGAGCTTAGGGTTGAGTATGGTGATATATCTCCCTTTGACGAAAAAAAATTAACACTAGCAACAATAAACGAAGGGGGAAGTGAAGTTACATGGAGTAATGATCATGCCGATAAACCTAAAATATATTATTTACCTTCACGAAGGGTATTTAATCCGTATTTTGGAAAAGGAATATGGGATAGAGAAACTTTTATTCGTAACCCTGAAGATACTCAATTTAGGGGTAAAACGTTAGATCATTTTACTTATAGATTGTTTGATGCGAGTAAAAAAGCTAAAGATTTTAATAAAATTTTTTGGAAGGTGTTAGGAAAAAAACTAGAGTGGACAATCGATCAAAGTGATACTCAAAATTATTATGTGAAAATCAAGAAAGATGACAACGTTTTTCATAATTCTGATGGCTTGGGGGAAGGTATTGTCAGTTTACTTTTTATTGTTGATGCCATTTTTGAAGCTAAATCAGATGAATTGATTGTGATAGATGAGCCAGAACTCAGTTTGCATCCTCAATTACAAGCACGTTTGCTAGAAGAAATTTTGGAAACAACCCGTAAGATACAAGTTGTTATTTCGACGCACTCTCCCAATATGATATCTATAGATGCTGCGGGTAATGGAGGTGTAATTGCACGGATCTATGAAAAAGATAAAAGTTCTATGATTTCTTGTATTGATGATAAGTGTAGAAAATATTTTAAAGCATATATGGGTAATATAAATAATCCTCATATTATAGGAAACGATGCTCGTGCGTGTTTTTTTGCGGAAGATGGATATATAATAACTGAGGGTCAAGAAGATGTTATGCTTTATCCTAAAATCTTAAATGAATTAAATATTGAAGGATATATTCCATTTTTTGGTTTTGGTGCAGGTGGTGCGAGTTCTATAGAACAAATTGCGTATATATTGAAATGTCTTGGATTTTCTCGTATTGGGGCCATTTTTGATGGAGATAAGCAAAAAGATTACGAGAAGTTTGTTCAGACTTATAGCGATTGTGATTATAAAGCTTGGATTATTCCAGCTGATGATATAAGAAATAAAAGGGCAATATGTAAGGCATTTAAATCTGGATTATTAAATGATAAACATAAACTTAGACCTGAAGTTGATAAAGAAAAATTGAAAAAAATGTTTAATGATATATTGGAGTTTTCAAAAATACATAATTGATATTATTATAAGATTATCTCTAAATAAAAGAAAGTAAGGTGATTTTTATTCCAATTTGTAAGTAGAAGAAATATAAGAATCCCTTTGTTTTGACCTAATTCATTGTACAAGGCAAAATCAAAGGGATTTATCTTAAAGAGAACGATTAGTAGCTGATATGTTTAGTTTTGTAATACTTTTTTTGTATGGCAGAATTTATAATTTCATTCTTGTAAATTTCGCTGTATTTTATGACAAAATCAAATACTTCCTCAAATTCAGAATAATCAATGTTACGGAATTCCCCGTGAGCAATTTCATTGCGTTTACCTAAGAGATTTGCATCGATGAAGTTAGCTCTTGTTTCATAATGAGTGTAATTTAAATCTAGTAGAAACATGATTTTTTTTAAGACATTTGATTTTAAATTTGATTCGGTGTCAATGTTTTGTGGCATTTTGCATCGGGATGTTGTGTCGTTTAAAAATTGGATAATTGTATAACATTTGTCTACATCATTCGCTTTTATAATTCTATCAAATATAGATAATGTCAATAAATTTAAAGATATGTCTGATGGTTTTAATTTTAATGATGATAAATATGACAAATAAAATCCTGAAGCTTCTTTTATGAAACCTTCCCAATGTGCATACACTAATGCAATTCCTGCTCTTGTTAAGGGTTTCTGGAGAAGAGAGCCTTTGTTTCTTTCTGTAATTAGTTTGTAATCAATTAACTCTTTTTTTCGCCAAGATAATGCTTCATCAAGTTTTCCCAAAAGCTCTTCAGTTGTTCTTATTTTCATGGTGGAATCCCTTTCGTCCTAATGGTAGTGTTTTAAGTAATCTTGAAGCAGCATTGGCCCCAGCCCATCTAGGCCCGTTTATTGTTGTTTCAATCCATATTTCTTTGATATCCTTTTCAATATCTTCGGGGGAAATAGAATGTCCCTGTTCAATGTTATAACCAATTCCCAATGCAACAATTTCAAATGCGGAAACTAAAAATCCTCCTGAAAATTTCTCTTTTGTACTATCATATCTTTTGAAACAATCTCCTTTTGTACAGAGTAATAATGAGAATGTTTCTTGAAAAATTTTATATTCCTTTTCCCAATCAATGCCTTTATGTATTAATTCTAATATTTCTGTATTTAAAAAAGCACCAAAATCAATTATTCCTTTTAATTTGTCAATTTCGATGTTTTTTAAAACTAGAAATCGTGTAATTAATTCTAAATCATATTGTTCAATTATGTTGTTGTCGCTAATTTGAATACATTCTTTAAAATTGTCATCATTAGCCATTTCTCTCATATGGTTAAAGGCTTCCTTGTCGTTCATAACAATTAAGCAACTTCTAACTTCTTGATCTGTCAAAGAGGAGCCTCCAGTGTTTAGCCTTTGAAATAGTTCGTACTTGCTAGTTTCATCGCTTTCTTTTTGTATTATTGTGAAAGATAGTTTTTCTCTTTTGAAGTATCTTCTTAAAGTATCTGTAAAATACTTATCCCCTTCGGATGTCGCAGTCCCAAATTCTTTTGCTTCTAATGAAGGTAATAATTCAGTTTTTTCTAATACGAGGGGTTCTATTAGTTCTTTGTTGTCATTTTTTAAAACGCCAACGAAATTCAATATTGTAGAGAGTCTTTGTAAGCCATCAACAACATCCCAAACTCCATCTTTCCTTTGTGCAACAAAAATAGGAGGGATTGGGATATGCAATAGGATTGATTCAATGAGTCTTGTTTTCTGTATTGTACTCCATCGATAAAAACGTTGAAATTCTGGATGTATATCCAGTTCTTCTTCATTATACATATTAATGATTTCTCCAATAGACATGGGGTAACTATCAGTACGAATTTCTTTACTTTTTTGGTTTATTTCTTCTTCTAATGTGCTCATATATAATGTATTTTTATGAAATGTGTAATCTTTGTTATGAATATTTTTATTGGGGATTGTGTTGTTTTTTTTATTTTATAGTTATTTTGCTTTCGTATTCTTAGGTAGTATATTCTAAATATTAATATATAGTTTTAGTAAATGATAAGAATTAATTGCGATAAAGATTTTAACAATAAATATTGTATTGATTTTATAATATTTCGTGTTTAAATAGAATTGATTAACCTACCTGCTAATACTAGCTACGGTCACGGTTAACGCCTAATTGAATATCTAATATTGGGTAATAAAACGATTTAGACCCTTTCTCTTTGTTGATAGATTCCTAGTAATATTATAATCTTCTTGATCTGATTCCTGTACGATTTTGACACATATGTGGAGATTCGCATTTTGATCATTAATTGCTAGAATCGATACGTTAGAGCTAAGCCTCTCTTTTTATCTTTAAATGATAGTCTTTTGGTTATGGCGTATCCTCCCGAAAAATCTCTTTTTACGCTAGTTAAGCAAAGTATGCACCCAAGGACACCTATGCCTCCTCCAATATAGTTTATTAGTCGTTGATCTTTACGTAACTTTTCTATTTTGTCAGCATCTTTTTCGTCATTAATTTTATCTAATATTGCCGCATTACCAATTCCAATAACTCCAAGGCCAATACCGATTGTAACGGAACCGGCGACAAGAAATCTTTGATCGATGTACACGGGGTTTTCCTTTTTCCGTTTTTCTTTGTTTTCCTTTTTTAAACTTGTTTTTGTCTTCTCGTTAGAGTATAGCGGGTCTGAATTGTTTTTTTGTGCATGGCACACGTTTATACACAAAGACACGATTAATAGAATAAATAATTTTTTCATGATCCCCCAGTTTTAATTTGTTATTGATAAATATCTAGTTATTGTTTATGCCCATCTGTTAATACTTGCCACGGCCACGACTAACGCCCAATCGTGAATATCTAATATTGGGTAATAAAACGGTTTAAAGCCTTCTTCTTTATTGAATGATTCTAATAACACGTAGCCTTCTCGATCAGACTCCTGCACGATCTTGACCATAACGCCCTCGGAGGTTGCTAAAGCATAAACTTCACCGTACCGAACTATACCGGAACGGCATTTTACACACCCAATGTAATCACCTTCCTTGACACTTCGATCCGGGTAGTCACGGTTGATCATACTTCGTCCCTTGGCTCGAATCGTGAAATCTGCGCCTTCCATGCTTGGGATATTATAAACGGGACACTCTTTTCTCATCACTGCAATATCAAACCCTTGTCCCGGTCCACAAAATGCCTCAACTGATTCAATGTGAGGAATGCCAGAACTTGTATTTTCAGCATGAGGAATGCTGGGGTCTTCTTTCAGCATTTCGCCTTTTCCTGTTTGTAACCAAGCTATATTTAATTCTGGGTATTTCGTTGCAATTTTGGTTATGATGGCAGTGCCGATTGAGCCTTTATTATTATTTATATATCCATTAGAGATACCAACAAAAGCTTCAAATTTGTTCTGTCCAATATTTAGATATTTCAAAAATTCTAATAATCGATCTTTTGCATTCATTTTATAGATTATATTCTGTGTGTCAATACTAGTGCTACTAAACTATATTTATGTATGTTCTATTTGTTTCAGTTTGCGAAACTATTATCTATAATCATTCTAAATATTTCATATTATAGATTATAATCGTTTAAATATTTTGTTTTAACGACGATAGTCTATAATATTGCATCATGATTAATCACAAAACGGCTTCCAAAACGGAAACTGAAACAATAATTTTCAAATGTACTAATATTTTTAAGCTATGACAATTTATAAAGCAAGAATTTTATACGACAAAGGGGTTATTCAAAAACTGGCGAAACATTTTAGCGTGTCAGATCACACGGTACGCAACGCTTTGCGTTTCGTGACAGAGGGAGAACAACCGGATGCAATCAGGAATGCTGCTATCAAATATTATGGTTGCGTGATGACCAAGAAGCCGGTAATGACTAGATAATGTTATCATGACCCAATCTGAATACACCGCACAACAGCTTAAAGAAATTAAAGCTGCTCTAGACAAAAGGGTGGCAGACGTGAAACTTTCCGTCCATGAAACCCTTGTCCAAAGAGGTGATGCTGCCCCGTTTATTTCTAAAGCTAAAGCTTACAAAATATACGGGAGGGATATTATTGATAATTGGATAAAATGGGGGCTTCTTCCCGAGGTCAAGGATGGTGATCGGAATTACATGATCCGGTTGGAAGTTGCCCGGCTTATCGCTTTATCAGAGAGAATGAACAGGTGCGAGTTTTACCAGCACGAGCGAGAATCTGAAATTTAAAACCAAGCTTATGGAAAAAGGAAAGAACGTGAAACGAGATTTACGAGAGGAAATGTTTCGTCAAAAGTATTATAACGAGAAGCCAATAAAAGGATATAATCATCTGACGGGAACGCTTGATGCTAAAATAACGCCGGATTCCCATGAGGTTCACGTTATACAGGTGAGCCCAGAGGTTCGTTCTTGGTGTGAATGTGAGTATTAAATAATTTAACAAATAAACATGAGTAAGGATGCTTATTATTTCACGCATGACAGTAACGCCAAGGATGACCCGAAATGTGCCTTGTTGATCGACCAGCTAGGAATGGAGGGGTACGGTATCTACTGGATGCTAATAGAGGTGTTGAGAGACCAGCCGGATTATAAATATCCATTGGCATTATTACCCTCTTTGGCGAGGAAATATAATACCACCCCTCAAAAAATTGAGGCGGTTGTTAGGGGGTACCAATTATTTGCGGTCGAGGGTGGGGTCGTGTTTATGAGCGAGACTTTGGTTCGGAGAATGAATGCTTGGGAAGAAAATAAGACAAGGCGTTCATTAGCAGCTAAAAAGGCTATTGAAAGTCGGTGGAATAAGGTTAAAGAATTACCCTTAAAATGCGAACGTAATACGAACGTATTACAATCGAATTACGAAGTTATACTAGAAGAGAAGAATAAAGAAGAGAAGAATAAAGAAATAAATAAAGAAACTTCCCCTCGATCCCCTAAAGGGGAAGTTGATCTAGTTTCCTTGAAAGATCAATTTGAAATATTCCGGAAACGTTACCCCGGGACGAAGAGGGGACTTGACACGGAATTTAACGAGTTCGTGAAAAAATACAACGGGCACGTGACCGAGATCGTCCCGTTGTTACTCCCCGCACTGGAAAACTTGATGAGATGGCGGGAGCAAGCGGCCAAACGTGGCGAGTTCGTTCCCTCGTTCGCTAACTTGAAAACGTGGATCAACCAGCGCAGGTGGGAGACAGAGTACCCGGTAGAATCTTTAAACACGATAGACGATGAACACAAGACAAGCGTTAAATTCGATTGAGGAACAAATCTTGCCACGGGCGATAGAACTGGAGAAGGCAGTACTGGGCGCGATCATGGTGGAACCCGATGCCCTAGCTCGTGTTTCCTCGATCTTGAATCCCGATTGTTTTTACGAGCCGGTGAACCGGGAAATTTACAACGAGATCACACGGTTGTACTCGTCAAGCAAGCCCGTTGATTTACTCACGGTAGCGGAGGGGATGACTGGGAACAATGTGTTGAGCGATAACGGGGGTGTACATTACCTTGCGGGGTTGACGAACCTCGTGGCGGGTGTGACCAACATCGTGGAACACGCCCGTATCGTGAAACAGCGTTACCTAGCGAGAGAGGTGATAACGATTTGCGAGAGGTTGAAACAGGTGGCACGGGACACGACAATAGACGTGGCGGAGGTCGTGGATAGATTTAACGGGGAATTGGACCGGGTGAACGCCATCGTGGCGGGAGAGGGTGGAATGAAGCACGTTGGTACGATCGTGGCAGGAGCTTTACGAGCTTACGAGACCCGGGAGGAAAACAGGAAGAAGGGAATATTCACTGGAGTCCCGTCTGGATTCGTGGAGCTTGACGAGCTGACGAACGGGTGGCAAGGGGGACAGTTCATCGTTATCGGGGCACGCCCGTCGATGGGGAAAACTGCGGTGGCGTTGCGGATGTTGAAGACCGCGGCAAAACACGGGGTTTCCGCCTGCATGTATTCCCTTGAAATGTCCGACGTTTCACTTGCTAACAGGTTGTTGCTGTCAGAGTGTGATATTTCTGTCGAGCGATTCCGGGGCGGGGAGTTGAGCGAGGACGAGGTGTTGAAGATGCACCGGGCCGCCGGGGTTATCGAGAAGTTACCCGTTTACATCGACGACAAGCCCTCCGTGACGATAAACTACATCCGTAATCACGCCCGGCTCATGCACAAGCGTGGGAAGTGCGGGTTAATCGTGGTGGATTACTTGCAGCTCACGGGGAGCCAGGTCGATAACATTCGGAACCGGGAACAGGAAGTTTCTAACATCAGCCGCACGGCGAAGATCATCGCCAAGGAGTTGAATGTTCCTTTCATCATGCTCTCGCAACTTAACCGGGAGGCGGAGAAGAGATCGGACAAGAAACCGATGCTCGCCGACCTCCGTGAATCGGGTTCGATAGAGCAAGATGCCGACATCATTTGCCTCTTGTACAGGCCTGAATATTACAAGATAAAGGAGATCGAGTACGACAATAAATCTATTCCCTCGGCGGGAATCGGGGTGCTGATCGTGGCGAAACAGAGGGACGGGAAAACAGGGTACGTGTTTTTCCGGCATAACAAGGCTATGACGAGGTTCTACCCGTTTCAAGGTGAACAAAAGCCGTTTTGAGCCTCGATGGGAATTTTGACGGTTATTCGTGATCACATAAAGATAAAAAAGACTAGGATAATTAACAACATTGTTTGTGGCGATGATTGAGTTAACAAACCCGTCGGGAGTGTGCAAGGTCATGACTCCGGATGAATACGTGGAATTGTTGAATAAATACGTGATGACGCAATCTTTTAAGGCATGGAGTGATCGCCGGAACATCGCCGGGATGATCAAGCTAGGGGGAGAGATGAAGGTGAGTGGGTCTGCGGTCGAGATGTTCTTGAGAGAAAGCGGGTACACGATAAGCATGATAAAGGATGAAAGGGTACGATAAAAACAGGGACATGAGCGTGTTAAGTAACAAGATATTTAATTCAATACGTCTTCTCAGGAAAATGGAAAAAATGGCACTACAATATTCTCCTGATGGCTTCCATGTAGCTTTTAGTGGAGGTAAGGATTCTCAAGTGATCCATGAGCTTTGCCAGATGGCACACGTGAAATTCAAGGCGTATTTCTACAAAACATCCATTGATCCACCAGAACTTTTGGAGTTCATCCGTGCCAACTACCCGGATGTTATATGGTTAAAACCGGAGAAAACCATGTTCCAGCTTATCCTGCAAAAGAAGATGTTGCCCCTTAGGAACCGTCGGTATTGTTGCGATGTGATAAAGGAACGTAGGGGGTTAAACGAGGTCGTCGTGATTGGAATCAGGAAGGAAGAGAGTAAACGCAGGGCGAAAAGGAAGGTGTTCACGAATGATTGCAAGTTCGGTTGTGACAAGCCATTGCTTTCAATTATTCTTGATTGGACGACCTTGGAAGTTTTCGAGTTCCTTGAGAAAAGACGTTTACCAGTCTGTGAATTGTACAAGAAAATGGATCGGATTGGTTGTATTGGTTGCCCGATGAATTGCAAAAGCCAAAGGAAAGAGTTATTGATGTTTCCCAATCATCGAAAAGCGTACGTGAACACGATAGAGAGATTACGTGAAGAACACGGGAAATACCTCGATTTCGATTCGGCAGAAGATGCTTTTAGGTGGTGGTGTTCCGGGATAAGCAAGAAAAAATATCTTGCCGATAAAAAGCAATTAAAATTCCCGTATTGGGATGAAGTGATATTGACAAAGATAATTTGAATGATGGATAATCTAGAAACGTACACGAAAATAGTAACCTGCACCCGTTGCAGGGGTGAAGGTTACACTGAAAAATGGAACGATCTGGAACGAGAGTACGATCAGGTGGTTTGTTCCACGTGTGGGGGATTGAGAGTTTTGGAAAAAGTTGTAACAATAGAGTTTAGGAGAATTGAGAATGCCGGAAAGACCGAAATCCCTTCCACGGCCTTGGAGGTCCAAGGCCCGGGAGAATAACAAAATGCAACTTCGTCCCCGTAGCCATGATTTGTATCACACGGCCCGATGGACGAGGGAGAGTAGAGAATTTAGAAAGATGTTCCCGTTGTGTGTCAAGTGCCAAAAAGAGGGTCTGGTAACACCCGCGGAAGTTGTTGATCACATTATCCCGTTCCCGTTGTGTGATTTTTGGGATAAAACTAACTGGCAATCGCTTTGCCGGAAGCATAATATCGAGAAAGGTAACAAAGATAAAAGATTATTGCATGAAAGAGGTATTGTTGAGAATAATAGGAAAAATCCAACGTGAGCGGGTATTGAATAAATGCTACCCGAGCCACGTGTTATTCGTGAAGGATATTTTGTTCCCGTTGCGTGTCGAGGCAGTTAAAGCTTTGGAAGAACTTGAAAAAGAGGGAAAGATAAAGCATGATAGAACGGTTAACGATGAAGCTTATTTGATAAATGAAAGCGATCAGTGAATTAATTTGTGAGTTCCTGGGAGAGCAGGACGTGAACACGTTGAGCCGGAATACCTACAAGTGTGCGGTCAATCAGTTCCTTGTGTGGGTTGTGGTTTCGAAGCTTGATTTTTGGAAGATAAGAAGGTTTAATATCATCCAGTATAAAGAGCATCTGGTAAAATCCGGAAAGTCGTTGTACACGATTGATCTGTACATGACCGTGGTCCGTAAGTTGTTCCAGTGGTTAGAGGATCGGGGATTAACGAAGAATGTGGCTTTAGGTGTTCGGTCCCCCAAGAAGCGTAATGATTTTAGAAAGGGGTACTTGAAGATAGATCAAGTGAAAAGGCTTCTTGATTCAATTGATCAAGGTACAATCATCGGGAAGCGTGACTTCGCCATGATCTCACTCATGGTTCGGGCTGGTTTTCGGAGGGTGGAGATATGCCGGATGACGGTTGGAGACGTGAGGAACGAGGAGCAGATCACGATACGTTTGCAACGGAAAGGACATTTGGAGAAAGACGTGGAGGTCGGGATCACGAGTAAGATGCTGGAAGCCATTCATGACTACATTGTTTGTCGTGGTGATATAACCGAGTCTGATTACTTGTTTGTTTCTCATGCCCGGGGGTACAAGGAGGCCGAGCTAAACCCGGTGATGGTGTCCCGGATCGTGAAGAGACGATTGCGGGAGATAGGTTTGGATAGCAAGTTCCTTACTTGTCATTCTCTTCGTCACACGGCGGCAATTCTTTCCTTGAAAGCCGGGGCCACGATCTATGACGTGCAACAAATGTTAGGTCATGTTAGCATCGAAACCACTAAAATTTATTTAAGAGCCATAGAGGAAGAAACGAGGATAAATAACAGGGCAATTCACACGCTTGACGAACTGTTCTAAGAATGTCTTAAACGATTAAAAAACGGGATAAAAACAGATGCGAAACAGGTCAATGTGCAATAAAGAAATAGTTTAGTGAACATTAATTTTGCTATCTCGACATTGCAAAATGGCATTTTTGGGGCATTTGAAGGGTGTAAAATAGATAAAATGATTAAGTGGTTGAAATACAGCGTAATGCGAAAAATACGATGAAATTGGAGGGGAAGGGGGGTATAAATCTCTATGGCAAAAATCTGTAAGACCACACCCCCAGTTAAATTAACACGCGTGCAAAATCAAGGATTTTTAAATAGGAGGTAAACATGGGAAAAGGGCGAAAACCAATATCTAACGCTTTGAAAAAATTGAAAGGGACGGATCAACCGTGCAGGATGCGTGAAGAAATAACATTCGATAAGATAACAGAAATCCCGGGTCCGCCATCTTACCTGTGCGTGGAGGCGAAAAAAGTTTTCAAGGTCACAGCCCAACAACTAGCAGACAAGGGTGTCCTTGATGTCGTGAATATTAACACGGTTCTCCTGTACGCTAGCGAGATGGGGAAATATATCGAGGCGGAAAAGGAGTTAAAAAAGAAAGGGCGAGTGATTGAATTGCACAATGAAGATGGGATTCTAATGAAAGTGACTCGTAACCCGCTAGATCGGATGGCCAGCGAGTACCTTGCTAATGCCACGCGGTTAGCTAGTGAATTGGGTATTACCCCGGCTTCGGCCTCTAGGGTGAAAATCGAGGGCAAGAAAGAGGAGGGAGATGAGTTCGATAAATTCATGAAAAACTTTGGAGATGGCGAGAGGTAAGGAATATATAAAGAAAATGAACGAGTACATTAACAGTGTATTGACGGGCGAAAGGGAGGCGGGACGCCTTGAAATCAAGACTGTCGAGCGTCACGTGAACGACTTGAAGTACGCTATGGAGAAGGGAATATTCTGGGATGAGAGGGCGGCAATGAAGGCGCTAGAGTTTTTTTCCTTGTTACGACATTACAAGGGGAAATGGGCCGGGGCTGAATTTGTGCTGGAGGGATGGCAGTGTTTCGTGGTGGCCTCGATATTCGGGTGGAAAAAAGCGGGTGGCGTGAGACGTTTTAACGTTGGTTACTTGGAAGTGTCCCGTAAAAACGGTAAAACCCAGCTCGCGGCGGCGATCGGGCTTATCATGCTACTTGCTGACGGGGAATTCGGGGCGGAGGTGTACAGTGCAGCCGTGGATAAAGACCAGGCATCAATCTGTTGGAGTGCGGCAGGGGCCATGATACAGCAATCTCCGGTTTTGAGAAAGCGGACTTTGGTGAGTAAAAAATCTATCGTGGTGGAGAACACGATGTCTGTTTTCAAGGCATTTTCGAGGGACACGAATAACAAGGACGGGTTTAACCCGAGTTGTGGAATATGTGACGAGGTTCACGCTTGGACAACTTTTGATATTTATGACGTTATCGAATCGGGTATGGGAGCGAGGACGCAACCGTTAATATTCATGACAACCACGGCGGGGTTGAATTTGAGTTTGCCGTGTTACGATAAAAGACGGGTATACATCGAAATTCTTGACGGGATAAAGGAACAGGATGACACGTTTATATTGATCTTTTCCCTTGATGAAAAAGACGACTGGAAAAATTCTGAAACGTGGACCAAGGCTTGCCCGAATCTTGGCGTGTCTGTCAACATGGATTACATGGAACGTCGCTTGAAAGCGGCCATGAACGACCCGTCAAAGGAGGTCGAGTTTAAAACGAAAAATTTGAATTTGTGGGTTGATGCCCCAACGGTATGGATCAGTGACGAGATCATAATGGGTAATAACCACGGGACTCTTGATGATGTCTTGTTGGGAGAGGAATGTTACGGTGGGCTTGATTTGGCATCGACAGGAGATATAAACGCCTTGGCGTTATTCTTTCCCGGTTTATCACATAACCCGGTAAAGATGTTCTTCTGGATACCGGAGGCGAAGATGATAGAGAAAGAGGATAAGGTGAATTACAGGGTTTGGGTGGATCAAGGGTACATCACGACCACGTTAGGGAATATAATAGACACGGAATTCTTGAAAGAAGACATCGAGTTGATCCTTCGTAGGTATGACGTGAAAAATCTTTCCTATGATCCCTTTTTAGCCGCAAACGGGGTAATACAACATTTAGGGGATCGAGGGTATTATGACGTGATGGACGAGTTGCCACAACGAATTACGACGTTGTCTCAACCCACGAAAGAGTTGCAACGGATGTTGCTTTCCCGGTCAATGGATTTAATGAACAATCCCGTGTTGCGCTGGATGTTCCGGAACGTGTTTATTTACACTGATCCAAACTTGAATATACGAATCGACAAGAAACGTTCCTCGGAGAAAGTTGACGGGTGTGCCGCTTTGGTTAACGCTGTCGCTGGCTACATGTCCCGAACACTTGCTGATAAATCCAGTCAAATGTACAAGAGCCACGGTCTTCGAACAATAAAATTGTAATTTATGGAAAATGAAACAGAAAATACGACAGAAGTTTCCACTCGTGTTTTGAAAATGACCACGAAACGAGGATTTATCGAGTTATTCAACGAGGAATTACACAAGGAAATGCGAAAAGGGCGGGAGGGGAAAACGCAAAAAGAGATTTACGAGGCTCTCGAAACCGAGTACACGAGAGCGTTTAAACGTCGCCGTTACACGTCTTTTGATAGTTTTAGGCGGAGAAAAGACGTGTGAAGTGAAGAAACGCGACAATGTCGCATTGATTGGCTGTAAAAACTGTTGTTTCTTTGTTGAAATGTTACACAAGAATGCAGTTTTTACAATTACTATCAAAAATCGGACTTCAAAAAAGGAGTGTAGAAGTTAAGCCAGTCAGTGACTGGAAACCTTCTTTTATTCCCAACTTGAGTGGTGTAAACGTGGATAATGACACGGCCTTGCGTTTTACAGCCGTGTTCGCTGCCATGAGAATTCGTAGCGAGAATATTGCATCTTTGCCTAAATCTGTTTTAAAAGAGACATCATCCGGCAAGGAGATCGCGGTAAATCACCCGGTTCATGGTATCCTGCATAAAAGACCTAACGGGTACCAGGATGTTTTCACGTTTTGGGCTTTTTTGAATAATTGTCTTGATGGCTGGGGAAATGCTTACGTGATAATCAACCGGGATTCCTATGGAGACGTGTCCTCTTTGCTTCCTGTTCATCCTTCTCGGGTTGTTCCGGGTTTGTATCGAGGTGAAAAATATTATAAAATTTCCGGGAATGATGGATTACAAGGTATTTATAATGACGCTGAAATTTGTCATTTCATGTTATTCTCGATTGATGGCGTGAAAGGGATCAACCCGATCGTGTATAATGCAGAGGCGATTGGTAACGGAATGGCTGCGACAAGATTCGGGACTGAATTTTTCGAGAAGGGAGGTAATATAAAATCGGTTCTCGAAACGGATGGGAGTCTAGGGGATAAGGAGTATAACAATTTCATGAGGCATTACACGGAGTCCGCTAAAAATTTTGAGACCCCGTTGCTTGAATACGGGATTAAATTAAAACAACTTGGAATCTCCCCGGAGGCGGCACAGATGTTACAGACAAAAGCATTCAGTATACAGGATATTGCCCGTATTTTTTCGTTACCGCCTCACATGCTGGCAGATTTGTCACGTTCAACTTTTAGCAATATAGAACACCAGGATATTCAGTTTGTTCAGTACTCGTTACGACCGTCAGTGAAACGATTCGAGTACCAGCTTGAAAATAAATTGTTTTTTGAAGGGGAATCAAATTCCTATCATATAAAATTCGACTTGAACGGTTTATTACGTGGTGACATGGCAAGTCGTGGGGCGTTTTACCATAACGGAATACAAGATGGTTGGTTAAATCGTAACGAGGTGAGAAACATGGAAGGACTAAACCGGGAGGATGGTTTGGAGAAATTCATGTACCCGGCTAATTTGAACGTGGTAGGAGAAACCAATAAAGAAGAATAACATGAAAATAGACAATTATTGTAAATGTTTTGTCCGTGGAATTTCGGATGACGTGGAGGAAAGCCGGACAATCCCGTTTGTCGCTAGTGATAATTCACGGGATAGTTACAGGACGGTGTTGCCAGTTGATAAATGGGATTTGACCCGGTATGATAAAAACGGGGTTGTGACATACCAACATAACGCTTTTTCGTCCAATCCGGACATGGTGATCGGTAGGGGAGTTGCACGGGTGGAAGGAGACGAGTTAATCGTGGAGATTACATTTGAAACGGAAGATTTGAACCCGGTTGCCGATAAGGTGTTCCGCAAAATATTGGCAGGCACGATAAACGCAGTGAGTGTTTACTTTAACCCGACCAAACGAGGGTACTGGGGAACGGGTGAAGAGGCAGAAAACGGATCAAACCCGACATATTATTATGATGGCCAAGAATTACTAGAGGTCGCCGTGGTGGTGTTACCCGGGAACCCGAATTCAACAAGAAGGGATTTGGGAGAAGACCGGGACATTGTATCCGAAATAAGTGATTCCTTGGGTGGAAAATACAGTCGTTCCGAGATCAAGGGAATGAAAGTGTCTGAGGTGCTTGATTTGATGGGGTATGATCGAAGTATAAATGATAGTAATACCGAAGTGGACGCTGGGAGTTTTCATGGACTTATCAGTTTAGCGGAGGCCACGTTAGCGATGTCAAAATAATAACATTTTAAATTTATAATTATGAGTAGAAAGATTCACGAAATTAGAAAAGACCTTTCCCAGACGATTGAAAATTACCGGAACTTAGGAGAGGATAAAAAGGAAGAGGCTCAATCTTTGTTGACCAAGGTTGATGAATACACCCGGGAGTTGAATGATGCCATTGTTGTTGACGCGGCGGATAAGGCGTTAGCGGCAAATCACATTTCAGATAATGAACGTCGGGAGATCAATCGTTTTTCATACGCGAAGTACATGCGTGAGGCCATTGATGGAAAATTGTCTGGATTCGAGAGCGAAATGGCGGCGGAAGCTAAACGTGAAGCCACGAATATCGGGGTGCAATTGAAAGGTGTTGGAATCCCTCACGTTGTTTTATCAAATAAACGTGCCGCGGCCGGACAAAACGTGACAGTTCCCGCGGATGGTGGTTTCCTTGTACAAGAAGAGGGCCTTGTTTATGTTGATGCCTTGCGGGCAAAGCTTATATTGAACGAGTTGGGCGTTACCTTTTTAACCGGGTTAGTGGGAAATTTACCACTCGTGAAAGGTGGACAATTTACCGCTCAATGGCTTGATGAAAACGGGGAGGTGGAAGATGAAAAAACATCCTTCTCGAAGTATTTATTGTCACCTAAACGTGTTGCATTAACGGGGGCTTACTCGAAACAATTATTTATCCAAAGTGGAATAGATATTGAAAATTACATCATTAATGAATTAACCACGGCGCATGCTAAATCGTTGAACGAGGCGATGATTAACGGTAGTGGTGCATCCGGGGAACCTAAAGGTATTTTGAATTTGGATGGAATTGGTTCTGTTGTTGGTGGGGAAAATGGTGCTGTTTTGGATTGGAAAAAGGTTGTTGGCTTGGAAACTGCCGTGGCCGTGGAAAACGCGGACCTTGGATCATTGGCATACCTGACCAATTCGAAAGTCCGTGGAGCGATGAAGACTACTGAAAAGTCGCAAGGAACGGCCCGTTTTCTTATGGAAGGTGGAGAGGTAAATGGATACAAAACCGTGGTGACGAATCTTGTTCCTGCCGATATTAAGAAAGGGACGGGGACTAATTTGTCGGCCATGATCTTTGGAAATTTTGCCGATGTTGTTCTCGCTCAATGGGGTGGTCTGGATTTCGTTGTTGACCCGTACACGCTTGCGAAGAGTGGGGATGTTAAGATCGTTGCCAATGCTTTCCATGATCTCGGGTACAAACACGAGAAGAGTTTTGCAGCAATTAAGGACATCATTACAGAATAAATTATGTTGGTGAAGATTAAAAAGTCTATCAAGGGCTACGGGTATTTCGGGGGGGAGACGGTAAGTCTCCCCGATGAAGATGCAACCCGGTTCGTGAATGAAGGAATCGCGATCGTGGTGCAAGATACCGAGGGAAAAGATGAAAATGAGCTACCTGAAGATATGCCAGCGAGAGCGGTGTTATTGGATAACGGTTTCACGGCTATCGAGCAAGTTCTTGCAGCACGAGAGACATTGGTTGAAATTGACGGGATTGGAGAAAAAACGGCAGAGAAGATTATCAAGTTTTGCGAAGAGTATGAAGGTTAAACGTCTTAATATCGTTCAATCTCCTGTTACCTTGGAACAGGCTAAAAGACATTTGAGGATCACCTCGAATGACTTTGACGCGGACATCTCCGGGAAGCTTGAAGCGGCGATAACTGCAGCGGAGAATTACACCGGGCTCATGTTACGAGAATACGAGTTTTCGGTAACGGGTGATTTTACCCGGCAAATCAAAACCGGAATAATGCCGATTAAAGAAGCTAACGTGAAGGTAGACGGGAACGAGGTCTGTGATGTAGATTGGGAAGATAGCACGGTGATCCTTCCGGACACGTGTAACGGGAGCGAGATAGAGATTAAGATATTAACCGGGTTCGACGTGTTCCCTGATGATATAACAGCCGCCATATTGCTCGTGACTGGGCGCTTGTTCGAGAATCCCGCCGATAGCGTGGAAAATTTACCGAAGGCATCATCTAATTTACTTAACGCGTACAAAAGATGGGGAAGATAAATATCGGGGCATTCACGGATAGAATCACTTTCTTGAAGGCGGTTAACAGCAAGGGGCAGATTGCGCAGTTACACAAACAATACGTGGTGTTGACCTCTGTTTTCGCTAACGTGCAGGTTTTACCTACCAGTGAATCGGTCGTGGATGGTAACCTGATAGCTCTTGAAAAGATTCACGTGGAGACTTACACCCTGCCGGGCATAAACACGAATTGTATTATTCGATGGGGAAGTTATGATTATAATATTTCCAGTGTCGTGTATGATAAGACCCGGCCTTTCATGGAATTGGATGCTATAAAAATGTTGAATGATGAAAGATAACCGGGTTATATTGAAAGGCGTGGATGACGTTCTTCGATTGTTGAACGATTACCCGAACGAAATAAACAAGATTGCCAAGGCGGCATTACGTAAAGCTATTACCCCGTTGGTGAAAAGTATTAAAAGCGGTAGCCCGGTTAAAGGGGTGAAGATAAAAATAAAGCCCCTAAAGGGTATGAACCCGAGCTTGAAGTTTGGTTATTTCGGGGAAGTCGGTAATTCTAATCGTTTGGCGATCTCTCCTTGGTTTAAAGCGTATTTTTTGAATTACGGAACGTTGAATCGAAGACATTCAAGTCACAAGTTTCAGAATCCGGTAAGGTTTAGGAATACAAGGCAACGAGAGGGAATCCACCCCCGGTTATTTTTCGATAAAGCGGTGGAAGGACAGGAGCAGCAAGTTTATGACAGGTTTGTTGAATATTTAGTTGATGGGGTTAATAAATTTTTAGCACAACAAAGGTAATGCGTGCGGAAGAAGTTATTGCAGGGATTTTTAACGGGATTGTAAATGCTTACAACATGGTTTCGAATGTTGAATGTTTACCCTATGCCGTATTCCAAGTGAGTGAAAATCCAGTGTCTAATAAAGATGGCGTGTACCGGTACGATCACGGCGTGGTTATTAACGTTGTTGCAGGAAATTTTGACGAATGTAAGGATATTTCAGACCGGGTTATGAAGAATTTGTTATCCCTTCGAAATGATGATCTATCCGTGACGAACTTGGCGGTTTCAGGAGAAACCGATGGAGATATATACATGAGAAAAATGGAGTGTTTAATAATTGAATTTGTATAACATGGGAAAGAAAATATTAGGTTATAATATAACCTTGAAAATTGGAGAACGGGTATTTGCCGCCACCACGAGTAACTCGTTTGATATTACCCCAAACGTGAAAGAGTCACAAACCAAGGATGACGAGGGGACAAAAAATAAAACGGTATCAGGTTATGAATACAGTTTTGGAATTGATGCCGTGGTTGAGTTGACAGAGGAAGGAGAAAAGGCGACCCGGATCGGGCGTGATGAAGCTGTTGAAATGACTTTACTTGGAGAACCGATTGACTTCGTTTATTCTGTAAAGGGGGGAAAAGCTTATAAAGGTAAAGCTATTATTTCGGCTTTTTCTGAAAAATCCGATTCCGAGAACGAGGCCACGATCTCGCTTACCTTGCAAGGAGTGTCTAAATTAACCCCGGTAGAACCAGCAGCATGAAAAATTATTATTTATCAATAGGAGGAAAGAAAGTCCGGGTCGAAATGAACTGGAACGCCATGATGACCTTTTGCGAGGAAAAAGGTATTGATGACCTCTCGAAACTAGGTGAGGACGGGAATGTAACCCCACGTGATCTTTTGACAATCATGTACTCGGCGATAAAAGAAGGGGAAAGGATGGAAGGGCGCAAGTTCGAGTTAACGAAAGAAGGGTTATCCGAGATCGTCAGGCCTTCGGACATCACGTCGTTCTTGAAAATCTATAAAGAACAATGCGGGGGTGGTGATGATGTTACGGGAAAAGTGGGCGTGTCAAAAAAAAAGAACGTCTTCCAACGACTTATTTCAAGGGGATAGCGCTCGGGCAGATGGGCATGACGGTAGCGGAGTTTGAAGAAATGCGGGTGGGTGATTTCTTTTTGAAACTTCGCTACTTCATGGCGGCCAAAGAAGAAAAATTGATTCTTGATTCAAACTTGATCCGTCTGCAGACAGTCGAGTTGTTGAATATACAGGTGGATTCAAGGAGTCGGATAAAAGACCCGAGAGATTTGTGGCGATTCCCTTGGGATGATGAAGACGAAAAAGAGGGTATGATCCCGGATTTGGAGAGTACTGACGTGAGGCAAAATTTGAAAAACTTATACAAGGTATGGGAAAGGGATTAAATTTAAAAGCGATATTTTCTGCTGACACGAAGGACGTGAAGAAAGGGGCGAAAGAAGCACGGGAAGCTATTTCAAATTTTGAAGGTAAGGCTTCCGGGATGCTTGATGAATTCGCGTCGTTGTTTGGTATGTCAATGGGACGGATCGGGGAGGAAATGAAAACGTTCAAGGGTGGACTATTATTAATGCAGAAAGGAATGGAAGGATCGGCAGGAGGAGCCGGGTTACTTTCTAATGCTTTAAAATTTTTAAAGGTAGCGCTAATCTCGACGGGGATCGGGGCGATCGTGGTAGCTTTGGGATCCCTTGTCGCTTATTTCACGAAGACTCAAGCCGGGGCAGACAAGTTACGTCAATTCCTCGAACCTCTAAAAACGGTGTTTCAGGTGATCATGGACACGGTTGCTGCTTTGGGTGGTAAGATTTTTGATGCTTTCACGCACCCGAAACAAGCGATTAAGGATTTGTGGGAGTTCATTAAAAATCAATTCGTGAACCGTTTGATGGGATTGGCTGGAATGGTTAATAATCTAGCGAAGGTCGTGTGGTCTGCCTTGAAGTTTGATTGGAGCGCGGTAAAAGAAAATTCAAAGGAATTGTTGACTTCTTTTAACCAGACGGTAACGGGGTTAAACAAGCAACAACAACAAAGCGCGATAAATGCTTTAAGTGCTTATGGTAGTAAATTGAAGGGAACCTATAATGATGCCCAAACCCTTGAAATTCGTCGACAGAAGTTAGAGAAACAACGAATTGCATTTATAAAAGAAGAGGCCGATTTGCAACGTAAGCTGGCCGATTTGAGATTAAAAACGGAGGACAAGGAAAAGTATTCCGCGATGCAACGTTATTTCTTCAATCAACAAGCAATGGGAGTTCTTGACGTGTTGGGTAGAAAGAGGAATGCCTTGGCAAAAGAAGAATATGATATAATGGCCGCTCAAAACGGGTTAGCTGAAAACATGAACAAGGATTACGAGGAAGAGAATAACCTGTATAAAGCGATGGTTGACACGCAAACTCAAATCCTTTCCCAAAAGAAAGAAATGGTTGCCAAGAATAAGGAGTTAATCACGCAAGCGAAAACGCTCGATTTTGCCATTGCTAAAAACTTGGAAAAAGAACAACAGCAAGCTAAAAAAGACGGGAAAAAGAGATACATACCATTGACTTATGAAGTGAAATTAGCCCCGATAGACACGGGACCTCTTCAAAAAATTGTAACGGATTATTCCGCGTTTGATAAAGAGATCGTTGATATTTCTGCTTCAATAAACGAGGCGTTTCAAAGTATTGCAGTGGGATTTGGTGAAAGTCTTGGTCAAATAATTGCAGGGACTGGGAGTTTAAAAGGGTTTGCCACGATGGTAGCGGAAGTGTTCGCTGATTTAGCGATACAAGTGGGTAAGATTGCAATACAGTTAGGGGTGGCAATGATCGCGATACGAGCTAGTTTGAATTTTGGAAATCCTTATGCTGCAATTGCAGCGGGTATTGCCTTGGTTGCGTTGGGAACTGCCGTAAAAGCTTCTCTCAGTCAGGTTGCAAGTGGTGGGGGAAGTTCCTCTTCAGGAAGTTATTCCAACACGTTAGATGTCCGTACTGATCGTTCCGAGGAGAGATATACAAAAGAGGTTAATTTAAATGTAACGGGAAAACTTGAAGCACGAGGAAGTACTCTTGTTGCCGTGATTGATTCAGAAAATAAACGTAAAAGATTAACGACATGAGTATGTACGGGACACGCTATATATTAAGATGGGAATCAGAGAAGTATAATCATGATTACAAAATTCTGATCAAAGAGCGGGATTATACCGGAGTGGCAGAAAACAAGTCTCTCGGGGCAGCTCCTTTGTTGCGTAGGGATGATTCTGATTCGGGAATATCCGGCACGTCACTGGAGATGGTTATACAGGCAGACGTGGATGGGGAATTGACATCCCTGTACACGGTAGATAACAAGTTGTTTCTTGTAGAGTTGTATAAAAATGACGTGTTAATTTGGACGGGGTACGTTCTTCCGGAGAAATACTCTGAACCTTATATTCCCGTGCCATACGATGTTAGTGTGACTGCAAGTGATGGGATAGGAATATTAAAGGACATCCCTTTCACGTCAAGTGGTGAAAAGACTTTGTTTGATGTGATCCGGTTTTGTTGTAATCAAACGGGTATAATACTAGATTTTATCGTGTTCTCGTCTCTTGTCGAGTCTTCTATGAACAAGAGTAACTCGATGCTCGTTCAAGCTTCGTTTGACGTGTTTACTTTTCGAAATAAAACTTGTTACGAGGTTCTTGAATCAATCTTGACATCTATTGACGCTTTTATCACGGAAGCGAACGGGAAATGGGTGATCGCTCGTTACACGGACCTCGTTAAAGAAGGTTTTCTATACTCGAATGCTGGGAAATTACAAGGGAGAATCCCGCTAGAGCCTAGGGAGTTTGGAAACGTGAATTCCGAGTTATACCCGATCGGTAACCTTGAATTGGAGATAGAACCCGCAAACAAGAGCGTTAAATTCACTAGCGATTACGAGTTACGACCGTCCTTCCTTCAAAATCACGATTTCGCTGGTGGCGATTCCGGTTGGACAGGTTTCGAGTTCATAATAGCAGTTCGTAAAGGAGCGGGGTTTGCGGCAATGCATGGGAACTCGGGAAAACAAGAACGTTATATCCAACAGTCTGTTAGTGTTGAGAAGTCCAGGCAAGCGATGATGGTGGAGGTTAAATTCGCGCTGGCTCAAATGTTCGCGTCAATGAACGGTTACGCCGGGGAAGACCGGGAATTTGCCTTGAAGATACAATTATCAGGGGGTGGTCAAACTTATTACCTCACGGACGAGGGCTGGGGAACGAAAGATTACCGTTTCCCCGTTCACGGTAGCTTGCAGGATATGTTCTGGGACAGGGACCTTTCAACGAATTATGTCGATGATTACGAGGGTAATTTCAAGATAACGGCTGACGGCTTTCCCGTTTCCGGGCAATTGACAATATCAATATACAACATTTACGTGGAGATGTCGGGAACGTCCAAGGTCCGGTCTTCCTTGTTCCTGGATCATGTAACCGTGACGAATGATTGTAGCGGTGGTGTTGACGTGTCCGTGAACCTCGCGGAAAAAGCCTCGACTTCCCACGAGGATATTGATATTTGCTTGACGGATGTTCCTTTCGTGGAGAATGCAGACAAGATGTTTTACAATGGATTGAAGATTGCCGGGAAATACACGTCAGCATGGTCCTGCGGTGGTAAAACTGATTCATTTTTATACACGATATTGAAGTCTGTATGTAGCCGGATTGGTTTTCCCCGGAAACAACTTTCTGGCACTATTCAAGGAGAGAACCTGGAATCGTTAATGTTACTTGTTGACAAGTATAGTGGCTCGTTGTTTCACCCGAGAGAATTTTCGTTGAACTTGTTAACGGACGAGCTGAACGTTACACTTGATCAATTCATGCCGTATCAAGAATTGTCAGGAACGACCACCGAGTCCCCTCGAATCCCGGGTAATAACACTAGCGAGTATCGCAGTAGCGGGGAAAATGAAACACGGGTTTATCAAAGCGGGGCGGGTGTCCCGATGAGAATACGGGACCTTTCCCCGGTAGAATTGCAGGCGGATAGTGTTATCGAGGTTGACCGGACAAACGTGGCGAAGTCTGGTAAAGTGACGTTACAAAAGGTTTTAGAATTTGTGTTGAATGCCGGGAACGTTTGGACGAAAGAAGAATTAAAGATTATCGAGGGATACATTCTCTATCTTGGCGAGAAGATTAAAGCGGGGGATTCCGACTTGTGGAAAGGTCATTCTTTTGAAGATTACCTTGATCAACCCGTCAAAACGGGTAGTGATGTAATCCACAATAGCGTGACGGCAAGGTCATTCACTGAGGAAGACAGCCCAAATAACGATAACGTTGCTTCCACCCGTTTGCAAGAGACGGGGAGCGGTTACATCGGTGACATGGATAACGTTTCGGACGAGGCGAACACGGCGACCGAGGGTAGCATGTTGATCAAGGGGCTGGAATCGTGGTTTCCCGTGTACCCGACTTATTCCGGGGTGGAGAGTCTCGATAACTTGATCATGCCGGTATTCAACACCTTGACAAAAGAATGGCAATTTATCACGGTTCCTTCCGGTGGCGTGAATCCCCCGGTTTCCACGGGATTCCCTTTCACTTTCCCTATCATGTTATCTTAAAAATACAATATATGACGTTAAATATAAGCAAGAAAACAGGCGACAAGCTGACGGCAACGGAATTCAATCAAGTCGTTGACGAGGTGAACAAGAAAGTAGACGTGATGCCGGGCAAGGGGCTTAGCACGAACGATTACACTGACACTGATAAACGAGGCTTGTCAAAGATACAGGCCCGGGTGGATGAACTTGAAACTTCCATGTCCGGCATGACCGGGGTTCTGGTCTCTGACGTGGAAACGAGAGTCGGGAGTTATAACGTGAACGGGCAAGAACATGACATTTACTCGTGTTCTCTTGAATTGCAGGATGCCCCGGTGGTAGCCGGCACGGAAAAGACTTACCTGGTCAGTGATACCCCGCTTGGGAACAACATGTACCTCTCCACGAGGAATCTCACGGTTAGAGACGCTGACGGGAAGTTTTACCCCGGTTCGATAGATGTGAAACGGGTGGAAGTAACGAGTAACCTCGAAACGGCGTTAACGGTGACTTGTAAAGCGGCAATTCCCCCCGGCTCGATCTTGTTATTGACACTGGAATACGTGAAACTAGAAGGGGAGATTTTAGAGTTAAGCCTTGAACTACCTTCCGGGGTTGATGCTGACACCGTGAACTTGAGTTTCGCCCCGCTAAAGTACGACAAGCATCTCGCTTTCACTTACACGGCAGATGATTCCGTTGTCGGGGCCTGGGCTAGAATCTGGCGACGAGTAAATAAAAAATGGATCGATGACATCGAGTTTTTTCACAAGGGCGTTTCACCCACGACGGGTAGTGTCCCGGCCTTTCCCCTCGTGTACACGGATGGTTGCGGTAACGATCGCCGTTTCGGGTTCAGCGTGGCCCTGTGGCCGAACTGGGGGAACGAGTATTCGCCAAACGGTTTCATCAAGGATAGCACGACATCCAAGACCAGCCCTTACATAACGTGGAGTGAACTTGAAGATTGCGTTGACTTCGGGGCATCCGTGATCTATCATAACGTGGACGAGCGAGTGTATGACAAGACGAATCCCGACGAGGTCATGAAGGGATTCCGGGAGGATTTTGACAAGGTGTTACAGAAGCTTGGCCGCCGGATGAAAGTCATGGGGTTACCGGACGGGAATTCCGCTTACGTGACAGCCGCCGATCGTTCCCCGCTCGTCGAGTTTTACAGGAGCTCGTTGACAGGCGAGAAGATTTACTTGAAGGAGGCAGGTTCATTGAAGAAAAAATTCACGCGTGGGGGAATCGGCTCGTCCGACACCCAAGTTAAACTGGACGAGCTTGCCACGTTACGAGCATCGGACAATCCTTACTGGGTAGCGCTAACCTCTCACAGGGTGAGCGTCGAGATGATGCAAATGCTGGAGACTATTTATAATCTTTACGGCAAGGCGGGGGATGACAGTATCTGGGTGGCAAGCTGGGACGAGATATACGAGTACGTCCAGGCACGCCTGTCCGCGGTTACCCGGAAAATCGTGTATGGAAACACGATCACGTTCAAAATAATTATTCCTTTCGCTAAAAATTTTTATTTCAAGGACGTGTCCCTGCTATTATCGGGCTTGACAGCGTTAAACGGGTTGACCCTTTCTAGTAATGTCCTCGGTTACAGTCACGCCACTCGTGGTTCGGGGGTACTTCTTAACGTGAACTTCAACGACACAGTCCTGGAGTTATCGGAGAAGTACACGAGCAAGTTCGAGGGAAGCCAGCGAGATGAAGACAAGGATGATGCCCTCTATTTCGTCAACCAGCTTCGTGATGATTTGAAGGCCCCGTTTATCGCTCGTTTGAATGTTAACGAGCGACCCCCGGTGTTAAACTCGATCTCGATCAATTCCGGTGCGGGCGTGACTCACGATCGTTCCGTTTCCGTGTCTCTTGACGTTTCCGGGACAATTACCCATTACAAGATCGGGGAAACGGAAGGTCTGGCTGGCGTGTCATGGATCGCCAGCCCATCCCGGACGCTCCTTTTCGAGTTATCTCCCGGGTACGCCTTGAAAACAATCTTCGTGCAGGTCAAGAACGCAAACGGGGAATCAGGGATCAAGTCATCCACGATAAGCCTTGAAGAACGCCCGGACGTGGTGTACACGGTAGAGGGGAAGGCCAACAATCCCGGTTACGGGTCGGTAACCCCGGCATCTCAAGAAGTTGCCGCAGGGGGACAAGCTACCGTTGCCGCGGAGGCAAACGCCGGTTACGTTATCGGTAGCTGGAGCGGTGCAAGCGGGACGGGAGTGGACAAGACTTCCGGTTCCGCCACGCTAACAAACGTGCAGTCTGATCAAGTTATAACTTGTAATTTCAGGCAGGAAGTGGCACCCCCCGAGCCCGGCAACAAGGCGATCGTGTCGTTCGGTTGGGATTACAGCTCTGGCGTGTCGCTTAATAACACGAGGTACGATTCAACGTTAAAAGCGACAATCTGTCGCTTTGGCTCGACTCCCGGGGATATAGAATTCAAGATTTATGATACCGGTGGCGTGGAGTTCGGCTCGTTCACTGGAGTTAACGGTTGCAATGACGGGACAAAGATACATAACGGCAACGTTACCGGTGATAATAGCGGGATCGTCCCGGATGAAGTGTTAAAGCACAATGTTTACAAGGGAAACTCGACAGTTTCAGCCGGGATGACGTTCAAGTTACCTGCCGGGACTTACAAGTTCGGGTTGTGCGTGAACACGATTATCAAGTTGAATCCTTCCCGCGCGAGTTACTCTCTTGAACATGCCGGGGTAACGAACAACTTCGCGATGAAGACATCCTATCTAGATAATTTCAATAGTTTGGAAGAATTGATCATGGACGTCACTGGAAACGTGACATTCACGATGAGCACGACCGACACGAATAACTCGTTGCTAGTGTTAAACGCGATAATAATCGAAAAAATAAGTTGAATTCATGGCAAAGTTAGCAAGCACGATTATTAACGGGTTCGTCCAGAGTAAAAATTTTATCACCGGGGCGTTGGGTTCCGGCTGGCGAATCGCCTTGAAACTGGGACGATGGGTTCTGGAAATAGACGATCTCGTTGTCCGGGGCCGGATGACGGTGTTCGAGTTGTTGATACAGAAGATTCGAGCAGTGAAAGGGGCGCTGGGGATCACGCAGGCGAACGGCAAGATAAAAGAGGTACGGGAAGATGACGTGAATTACTATATCAAGATCGAGGACGAGATGAGCTTCGTGGCGAACGATATAATCCGGTGTCAAACGTTCTCTTCCGGTCAGAAGAGTTACTGGGTGATCGTTTCTAGCATATCAAACAACGAGATAGTGATCCCAAAATCGGAGTTCGAGGGGTGGGACATCCCGGCTATCGGTGACGAGATTGTACAGTTCGGTAACACGACGGACACGGCCCGGCAATCGGCGATCTACCTTCACGCTGACGAGGGAGGTGATCCGGCGATAGATGTCCTGTTCGGGATTCACGAGAAGAATTTCAACGGCTGCACGAAAGTTCGAATCGGTGGGGGTATTCCGGGAGCGGAAGGATGTAGAGGGTTCTATTGCGAGAACGGGATGATCAAGAGCGTGAACGAGGTCGGCGAGATCATGTACATGCTTCGCCCGGATGGTAGCGGCTTGATGGCGAAAGGGAATATTTCGTGGGACGCTGACGGGAACGGTTCGATCTTTAACAGGTCTATATACTGGGACAAAGATGGCTTTCATTTCGGTAGCGGGATCAAGTTGACGTGGGATAACTTGCCGGCAGACGCTAAAGAAGCGTTAAAGGGAGATAAGGGTGATCCCGGGGATAAAGGCAACCCGGGGAAAGACGCTAACTTGTTGCCCTGGGTGGAGGAGTGGAACAACAACAAGACGGAGATAGGAGGTGAACACGTTATATCTCCAAAAATATTTTCCGGTACGAGAGGAGCGGATGGAAAGCTGACTGGAGTCGCTGTCGGTCGTGACGTGATCGAGATTGACGGGGTGAAGAAGACGGGAATCTTCGGGATAAAAGACGGGGTTGTTATTTTTTCAGTGGACGAGAACGGGGACTCTTTTTATGGAGGAAGTATTAACGTAAATGACAGGTTTTCAGTTGATAAAGATGGTAAGGTGGTGGCCGTGGATGGTAGCTTTAGCGGTAAATTATCCACACCTTTTTTTAACGCGCACGATAAAGATATGTGGAATGAAGTGATAAAGGATCATTACAACATATTCTCTTACATTCTTTCAGCGTCGAGCTTGTATATCGTGTTGCCTGTTGGAAAAGAGTTTAACGGGGTTCGAATTAACGTGATGAATTTTGACCCGTACAATCGTAATTTTAACACGATGACACCTTTACCCGTGAGAATTGAGTGGGGTGGATATATCAGACCCGGGAGCATGGACGCGTATGAAGTGAAGATTATAAATACAAGTAACCAGCTAGTGGATGTTGTCGAGGTTCCCCCCGGAAAAATTGCGGAGTTTATAGGTGTTGGTGACGGAGATGCCCTTTTCGCGTGGAAAGTACTGGGGATTGTTTAATAAATAGTGAATAATAAAACGGCGGGTAACCGTCACGGCCCCGCCTTTAGTTTAATCAATCGCGATGGACACGATTGTCGTACAAATGTAATGTTAATAATGAAATATTGGAATGTTTTGGAATAAAAATAAAAGGAGGTGTAAAATGGAAGAGTTATTTAACGAGTTTGTAAACGAGCATTTGTTCAAACTTTCTGTTGGTGTCGGAGTCGCGTATGCAGGGGTGTTGATCGCGATGGGTATCGACTTTGTTTTCGGAGTTAAAAAGGCCAGGCAATTGAAAATCGATCGGACTTCTACCGGTTTTAAAATGACGGCAACGAAAGCGCAAAAGTATTTTTCGCCGATGCTATGTCTTACTGTAGTAGATGTTATTACATCAGTTTACATTCCAGTTCCGGCGTTTACTTTACTCTGGGCTTGTTATTGCAGCTTCTGTGAGTTCCGCTCGGTGACAGAAAAGAGCTGGAAGAAAAAGGAGTTACGAGATGCCGCTAACACGATGAAAGTAATTATTGAAAATAAAGATGATTTCGCTAAAGTCTTGGCTGAAATATTGAAAGAAAAGGAGGTTATTAATGATGCTGGAACTAAATAGAATAGCGAAAAAAACGCTTTACACGATCGGGCGGTTATTCGTGGATGGGAAATATTTCTGCGACACCTTGGAAGATCGTTGTCGTGATCTTGACAAGGAAGAAAAGGTAATGAATGAAACAGCGATCCCGGAAGGGATTTACGAGGTGATCGTTAACGTGTCAGCGAAGTTTAGGCGTAAGTTACCGTTATTGTTGGATGTTCCCCACTTTTCCGGTATTCGGATTCACCGGGGAAATATGGATAAGGACACGAGCGGGTGTATCTTGGTTGGGGAAAACAAGCAACAGGGAAGAGTGATTAACTCCACTGGTTATGAGTTGAAGTTGACGGAGATGATTGAAAAGGCTATGCTTTCAGGGGAAAAGATAGTAATTCAAGTACGATGAAAAAATATATTATATTGGTAGTTACCTGTCTGTTTATCGGTTTTATTACCGGTAGACAGATGGTTAATGTTAAAGAAAAAGAGGTGACTAAATATGTACAAGGGGAAACAATCCGAGACACGATTGCTCAGCTCGTTCCGGATACCGTTTACTTGGCCGGGGAACTGAAATACAAGTATGTTTATAAAACAGACACGATTTATAACGATGTACCCGTGATCGATCGGGAGGAAAGTATTGCGGAAACGGTTTGGGATTGGAACCGGACGAGAGAATACAATAAATTACTTTTCGATGACGATAACGGTAAATTGTCTATCGCTCTTTCCTTAAAATGTAACGAACTGCAGAGGTTATCATACTCTTTTACCCCTATACACAAGGAAATCACAATAGTAAAGAAAAGGGTATTTGTGCCTTTTGTTTCAGCCTCTTTCTACACTCATAACTCCTTTTCGATAGGGGGAGGGTTCTTTTACCATGATATAGGTTTGAGGGCAGAATGGACTACGCGAGAACTAAATTTTGGAGTGATGTATAAGTTTTGAACTTATACAATTATATCTATTTAGATAAATATTGTACGATATTTTTTTTGTTCCTTTTTTTTAATGTTTAATTTTGATGAAATTTAAAAGATAAACTTATGGAAAAGAAAGAAGCCGAAAAAATTTTGTCAAAGAACAAGCTTGTTTTAGATACGGCGGGTTTGGAGAATCTTCCCGTTTTAACAGTGGAGATCAATCGTTATTACTTGAAAGAAGACAGTAGAAGAAGTGAGGATGTGTATCTTTTGGGGAATTTAATTGATAAGGAACGTTGTAATATGAAATTTGTAGAAGCCGATTACCGGTGTGAATCATTTTTCGTTAAGCATGAATTGAATTATTGGTATCGTGATTATCTTGAAGAAGCGTTGGAGGTAAAAGATGCATTATTTTGTTTATATGGAGAGGTTGATAAATGATTTTAATGAGGATTGTTTACTTTTATCACTAATAAAACCCCATGCTTATGGAAACACAGAAAAACACGTCATCGATCTTTGTAGAGAACGGGGAGGAATTTACCCGAGTTTGGTTTAATAAAGTGCTTTATTTTAAGGCAGAAGGTGACGGCACTAGAATCCAGATGAAAGATTCTCAAATAACTACACCCATTTCTTTAGAACAGATAGAGACATCTCTTGGTGAAATATTTCTCCGTATTAATGAATCCTGCATCGTGAATAAAGGATATGTGGAAGCTTTTAATAAGAAAACATTGATTATTGGAGCGGAGGATTTACCCGTTTCTAAATCTCATGTAAAGGAATTATATTCTTCATTCCATATTTTGTGAAACTTGAAATCCGGGTATTGGCAAGAAGACGGATAGACAGAATACAGACACGACAATGGGGATGGTAAACAAGCAGGAATTAGGGGTAAAGATCGTGAACGTGGAAACAAAAGAGGAACGATCGGGGGGTATGAATTATTAGTTTTGTTACTGCATAGCTTGTTTGCTTTATGGTATTGAAATGCGAAATTTAAACCTTATATTTGCATCCGTTTATTGAAAAATAAGCGGATTTAAGGTAGGGCTTAGAGTGGTTATGCGAGATTTTATTTATTGACATCGTTACATAATTGTTACATAAGCCTTCTTTTTGAGTGTTTTTAATATTTTGATAAATAATTGGTTATGTCTTATTTGACAGGTTCCTTCGTAATGCGTAGGTCTGGGGTTCGAGTCCCCAAATTGGCTCGAATAGAGGCCTGTCTGATAGACAGGCTTTTGTATTTAAACCTAAACATTATATTTTATGAAACGAGTTATTGTAATTTGTTGTGTATTGATGTGCTTTGGGGGAGTACAATTGGTACAAGCCCAATCATTGAAGGACATTTTAAATTCATCGAAGGTAAAGGATGTGGTGAATCTTGTAACAGGTAACGTGATTAAATTTTCGGATCTTCAAGGAACTTGGAATTACGTGGAGCCTGCTTGTAAAATGACGAGTGGGGATTTGTTGAAAGAGGCGAGTGGTTCGTTAGTGACTTCGGCGTTGGAGAAAAAAATGGTGAATATTTACACGAAGTTGGGGATTGTGCCGGGGAATTTCAGCTACACGTTTAGTAGTGATAGTACGTTTACTAATACGATAGGAAAAAAAGTATTAAAGGGTACGTATTCTTTGGACGAGAAAACACGAGTGTTGACATTACGTTATATGTTGGCAAAAACGATCACGGTGAAAAGTGTGGAAGTACAATTGGTAAAATCGGGGGAACAAGTATCGTTGCTTTTCAATACGGAAAAACTTATGAACTTTGTCAGTGTATTATCCTCTGCCTTGAAGAAATCAGATAAAACAACTACTTCGCTGATGGATGGGTATGATGAGATTCTTTTAGGATTTGAGATGAAGAAATAGTTTGTCAGATGGCGAAAAAGAAGGGACTACCTAACGATTTTGTTGTTAGACAGCTCCTTCTTTCCTTGAATGAAAAACTGCTTAGTAATCCACGCTCCCCAGTGCAAGGAGAAAGTGCGATGCTACTTCTCTTTTTTCTTTTGAATGCCGTATTTTAACGTGTCACTGATGACTTGATACTCGATGATGGAATCTTTTTCGACAATCTTGAATCGAGCTTCACCTTTTAGTTTCACGGTTTTAAGGCTGGACGTGTCTTTCGAGTGGATAATCGTGTAAGAACCGGTTGTTGACGTTTCTGATTTTAAATAGACCGTGGTGCCGTCTGCCAGTTTATAAGAGGTTACTTTTTTGGCCGGACTCCCGGATGTGTAAGTAATTGAAACAACGCCCTCTTTCCCTTTTTCTCCATACTGGGTGATAGCATATTTATCTTTTAGAATCGTGATCGTTTCAATTTTGTTAGGATCAATTATTTTCACGGAATCGGCAGAAACTTCTTTTCCATTGACAATAAATAGGACGGGAATCTCTGATGTTGTACTAATACATGAATCTTGGAGTGTTATTTGACCTATTTTGAGAGGAACTGAAGTTGCTTTTACTTTTTCCGTTTTCAAAAAAAAGTGTGGCGTTTTGCTTTGAATAGAATCCTCGGGCAGGGTGGATCTAAAGGTTGATTCTGTGATTACTGTTTTTTGAGCCGTATCAACGGCCGTAAGGGAATTATTTACTTCTTTTGCATCGAGAATTGAAGTAATATCATTAACTTTGATAGTTGAAATCTCGTTTAGTTCGTTCGAGATTTCGGGACGGGCGAAAGCGGTTAATGTGATTGCCGCAACGGGAAGTACGTAGAGGTACTTCATCCGGGCCCAAGGACTGGATTTTTCTTTTAACATCATAGTTATTCGTTTTTTAAGTTTACTGTGATTAAAGCTGTTGGCCATAGAGTAGAGCCTTGTGCCGACAGCTTTTTTTATTAATAATAATTGATACTGTTTCGCGTTGATGCCTTGACGGATAACCGTTTCATCGGCCTCGTATTCATGAATATTCTGTAATTCCTGTTTCAAGAGCCAAGATGCGGGGTTGAACCACTGGAAAATGATACAAATATCGCTGATCAACAGGTCGATGGAATGTCGATTGTGTACGTGAGCCATTTCATGGATGAGAATTTCCTTGCTATTTTCCTGCAAATCTTTCTCGGAAATGACCACGTATTTCATCCAGCTGAAGGGAGCGATATTCTTGTCATGGATGATGAGGGTAATACCTTTTTCTAGCTTTTCCTGCCTTCCGCCATGTAATAGCCGGAGCATATGAAACAGTGAATAAAGATTACGTCCGAGGAAGAAAAGAATTCCCAGCAAATAAATACACAGCAGGACGGGAAGCCACAACGGGATGGATGAAGGGAGGGCTTGTACTTCTGTTTGTGGAACGTGGTCTGCTAGGGTGAGAATTTGTTCAATGGTTAGTAACGTTTGTTGTACTTCCGATTCTTCGGGAATGGTTATTTCACAGAACGGGATAAGCAGGGATAACAGTAGAATACCCAGTAATGCTATCCGGTTGAAACGATGGAAGGTCTCTTTGCTGAGTAATAATCTGTAAAACAAGTAGAATCCTGTTAAACAGATGGATGTTTTTAGTATATAGACAAAGAAGGTGCCCATAAATAGTTTATTTATCGTGTGCTTTTTCTACTTCGGAAATGAGTTGTTTCAATTCTTCCAATGAAATGTCCTCTTCCTGCACGAGTGAAGATACGGCACTGAGGTACGAGTTGTTGAAATATTTACTGATCACGTTCTTCAAGGTGCCTTTGCGGAACTCTTCTTCACTGATGATCGCGTAATATTGATAGGTGTTCCCGTAAACTTCGTGAGCGAGATAACCTTTTTCTTCCAGCCCGCGCACGATGGTGGATAACGTGTTGAAATGCGGTTTCGGGTCTTCGTAAAATGCAAGCATCTGTTTCACGAATAGAGGGCCTTTCTCCCAGAAAAAGCCCATGATTTCTTCTTCTTTGCTAGTTAATCCTTTCATGGTTTATTTCTTTTGCAACAAAGAACTAAAATATTTAGTTTATAAACTAATTTTTATAGTTAATAAACTTTAAACTCTAGTTTTGATTCGTTATTCTTTTATTTTTAAACATTTGATCTTGTGTTTTACCCGGATCGGTAGAATGTATATTTAATTTTAATGAAGGGTAGGAAGTCCTGTAAAAATGTTTATATTTGTGTAGTAGTGTGCTTGTGGGGAAGTTAGTGAATATCGTCTAATTAAAATTGAATGTAATGGAAGAATGGTGGAGTTCTCTGGGGTTATTTATGCAATCGGTGTGGTGTATCACGCTATTTGCTAGTTTGGTATTTGTTATCCAGACAATCATGACTTTTATCGGGATGGATACGGATGGGGGGATGGATGTTGACGTGAGTGCGGATACAGCGACTGATGGGGATAGCGGTCCTTTCCAGTTATTTACTTTTCGTAACTTCATCAATTTCCTACTGGGGTTCGGTTGGTCGATCATCTCTTTTGAAAAAGCGATAGAAAACCAGTTCGTGTTGATTCTCGTGTCGGCTGTGATCGGTGTGTTGCTAGTGATGGCCGTGATGGCTATTTTCAGATTCATGAGCCGCATGGAGCAAAACGGGACGATTAACATGGCAAATGCCGTGGGGTGTAAAGGGAACGTGTATTTGAAAATTCCGGGAGAAAAACGGGGAGAGGGGAAAGTACAAATCTCGATACAAGGGGCTATCCGGGAATTTGATGCCCTGACAGCAGGCGAGGAATTGGAGACGGGAGCACCGATTCGGGTCGTGGAAGTGATAAACGACAACACCTTACTGGTGGAGCGTTTTTAAATGACTATTTATTATTAATCTTAGGAATATATGGAAAGTATGGAAGGTAGTTTGTATTTGATTGTCGCCATCGTGGCGGTGTTGTTTGTTACGTTTGCGGCGATATTGTCCCGTTATAAACGTTGTCCGTCAGACAAGATTCTTGTCGTGTACGGGCGGACCGGTAAGAATGCGACCGGGGGAGTGAGTTCCGCACGTTGTATTCATGGAGGGGCGGCTTTTATCTGGCCGGTGTTCCAGAGTTTTTCATTTCTGGACTTGACTCCGATCTCTATCGAGTGTAATTTGACGAATGCTTTAAGTAAACAGAATATACGAGTAGATGTGCCTTGTCGTTTTACGGTGGGTATTTCTACCGAACCGGATAGCATGACGAATGCGGCAGAGCGTTTGTTGGGGCAACGGCAGGAAAATATTCAGGATTTGGCCAAGGATATTCTTTTTGGGCAGTTACGTTTGGTGATTGCCACGATGGATATTGAGGAAATCAATTCCGACCGGGATAAATTCTTGGCTAACGTGAGTGCTAACGTGGAGGCCGAGTTACGGAAGATCGGTTTGAAACTGATCAACGTGAACGTGACCGACTTGCGGGATGAGTCCGGGTATATCGAGGCTTTGGGAAAAGAAGCAGCAGCGAAAGCGATCAATGATGCCAAGAAAAGCGTGGCCGAGCAGAATCGATTCGGAGAGATCGGTAAAGCCGAGGCAGATCGGGATAAAGATATTCGTATCGCGGAAACCGTGCGGGACACTCGTATTCGGACGGCCGAGGCTAATGCAACCGCGGTGGAGGGAGAAAACAATGCCAAGATTTTAATTGCCGATTCGGATGCCATCCGTCGGGAGAGAGAGGCCGAGGCTGCCCGTAAAGCTATCGCGGCAGAGAAAGTGCAGGCTGCAAAGGCTTTGGAAGAGGCTTATATGGCAGAGCGGGAGGCTGAGATTGCTCGTGCCGAAAGAGAGAAAGCTACACAAGCGGCTAATATCGTGGTTCCCGCACAGATTGACAAGGAGAAAGCGATTATTGATGCGGAGGCCGAGGCGGAACGTTTGCGCCGGTTGGCGAAAGGAGAGGCTGATGCCATTTTTGCCAAGATGGATGCCGAAGCACGAGGTTTATACGAGGTGCTGACAAAACAGGCGGAAGGATATGCCCAAATCGTGAAAGCCGCAGCCGGAGATCCCGACAAGGCGGTGATGATGTTGATTACCGATAAGTTGCCGGAGCTGGTGAGAACGCAAGTGGAGGCTGTTAAGAATATCAAGATCGACAAGGTTACCGTTTGGGATGGCAATAATGCCGGGAACGGGAATACTTCCACGGCTAACTTCATCTCGGGGATGATGAAATCGGTTCCCCCATTGAATGATTTGTTTAACATGGCCGGGCTGAATTTACCGACTTTCCTGAAAGGTGCCGCCACGGAAGAGAAAACCACGGATGCCGGACAACAGGATGAGATCGTTGAAGAAGTTGAGAAGTAGGGGAGATTCTAACTTTTAGTTTCGTTTTTTCGTTTACTAATAATTACCTTTGTGGTATACTTCAATCGAGTATATGACAAAGGTAATTAATCAATTCATAAAATAGAGGAAAGTTTATGCGCTGGATAATTGACGGTGTTGATGATTTGAATCGGGTTGCAAAAGAGTTTTTGGAAAGGACCGGAAATAATACGATATATGCCCTGTACGGGCCGATGGGAGTGGGAAAGACCACTTTCGTGAAAGCGGTAGCCGGGTGTTTGGGGATAGAGGATGATGTGAATTCCCCGACGTTCGCTATCGTAAACGAGTATCTGACGGCCACGGGAGACTCGGTTTTTCATTTCGATTTCTATCGGGTGAAGAATATTGAGGAGGCCATGGACTTCGGTTACGAGGAATATTTTTATAGCGGGAATCGTTGTTTTATAGAGTGGCCGGAGATGGTGGAGCCTCTGTTACCGAAAAACACGTTGATATGCAAGTTCTCTGAACTGGCAGATGGTCGGAGAGAATTGGTGATTGAAGAAAAACTTTAAAGTGTAGGTTATGGATAACTCGGGTAAATTATTGGGAGCCCAAATTAATCGGGAGTGGTTTCTATACCAAGAAAAAGAAGTATTCGGGGAATACCGGCAGAAACGATTGACAATCGGTTTACCGAACGAGATCGAGCGACGGGAAAACCGGGTGTGTTTAACTCCGGAGGCCGTGGCCATGATGGTTGATATGGGGCATACGATAATGATACAACGAGGAGCCGGAGAGGCTGCACATTACCATGACCGGGAGTACGCCGATGCGGGAGCTCAGATGTTGGATACCTGCGAGGAAGTGTACACGGCGGATATTATACTGAAACCGACTCCGGTGATGCAGGCAGACGTGGAGATGATGCATGATCGGCAGGTTATATTGTCACCGATCGAGCTTTTCGAGTTACGAAAAGAGGCTGTCGTGGAGATGATGCAGAAGAAAGTGACGGCTGTCGGGTTCGATATTCTGAAAGACGAGAACGGGGTTTATCCCGTGGTCCAGATGATGAGTGAGATTTCTGGAAGTTCGGCAATCATGATTGCCAGCGAGTACTTGAGCAATTCTCGGGAAGGGAAAGGTATCTTGCTGGGAGGGGTGACGGGAATCACTCCAGCCGAGGTGGTTATCTTGGGAGCCGGGACTTTGGGGGAATATGCGGCTCGCACGGCGTTGGCTTTGGGGGCAGAGGTGAAAGTGTTCGATCATTCACTGGAGCGTCTACGCCGGATAAATCATTGTCTGGGACAACGGGTATATACTTCTGTTTTTCATAAGCCGGTTTTGGAACGGGCGTTGTTGTCTGCCGACGTGCTGATCGGGGCTTTGCGTTTCTTCGATGATGATTTCGGGATTACCGTGTCCGAAGAACAGGTAAGATTGATGAAACAGGGGGCGGTGATCGTGGATATGTCCATTGAACATGGTGGATGTATTGAAACATCAGGGCCAACGACTCATGAGAACCCGACGTATGTATATAACGGGGTAATCCACTATTGTGTCCCGAATGTCCCGTCGAGAGTGGCCCGCACGGCATCTATCGCTTATAGTAATTTATTCACTCCTTTATTTGATAAGATTTCCCGGGCGGGTGGCTTTAATACTGCCATAAAAAATGATGCGGGATTACGGCATGGCGTGTATGTTTATAACGGTGTGTTGACGAAACGGGTGATTGCCGATCGCTATGGATTAGTTTCTAGAGATATTGATTTATTGATGGCTGCTTTCTGATCACCCGAGAAAGACAATAATTCCCAGTAGTATTCCGTACACGAGAGCATATGGGAAAGCCCGTTTTAAGATTCCCCCTTCTTGGCCCTGTAATTGACATGCGGAGGCGGCAATAGCAATACTCTGGGGAGAGATAATTTTCCCGGCAGTAGTGCCTGTGGTGTTGGCGGCGGCAAGCCAAGAAGGAGCAATGTCCATGTTTGCGGCGATTCCTGCTTGCAACTTCCCGAAAAGAATGTTTGCCGAAGTACCGCTACCCGTGATAAATGTTCCTATTTCCCCGACTAGAGGGGACCAGAAAGCGTAATACTTCCCGGAGATGGAAGTGAGTGTGTCGGCCAGTAATTGCACCATGCCGGATATTTCCATGAGTGCGGATATACTGACCAAGGCGATAACCATAATAATGGTACTGCGGATTTGTACGAGAGTTTGGCCTAGTAACGTGAATTGTCTGCTTGTCGTTATACCCTGTATTTGTCCCCCGATAAAAGCTCCGGCAAAAAGCAATAAACTCGTTGCCTTGAAATTGAAGGGAATAGCCAGTAATATAAAGAAAATGATAAGGCCGTAGACACTCCACGCTTGGTATATTTGTCGGGGCGAGTGTTTCGTGGGAATTGTGTCACTTTTTTCGGTCCATTTACTCCACGCGATAATAATAATGATGGAACAAATACTGCCTAGAATGGCTGGCATCTCCGGACCGAGATATGTGGCCGTGGCGTATTGTGCTAGGAAGGATACGCCCCCGACAAGCGTGCCGAGCAAGATGTTCTTGAGTAAAGCTTGGCGGCATCTGTCGGCCAATATAGCCAAGGTTATCGGGATCAAGAATATAAAAGGATATAATTGTTGAATGGTAGCCTTACACAATTCAGGTAACGGGCAGCCGGTCTCTTCCATGAGAACGGTTTCTGCGATACCGACGGCCCCGAATGTCGTGGGTTCACTGTTAGCGATGAGGCTCACGAGTACGGCGAACAACGGGCGAAATCCCAGCGTTACGAGTATGGCTGCCGGGATGGCGACCGAAGTCCCGTAGCCGGCCATTCCTTCCAGTAGCCCCCCGAATCCCCACGTGATCAGTAATACCTGTACACTCCTGTCCGTGGAAATCGTTGCCAGTTGGTCTTTTAACACTTTAATCTTGCCGGAATCCAGCAGAATATTATAGCTAAATACAGCCATCCAGATAACGGAAAGAATAGTGATACAAGCACGTGCGGTACTGTTTATTAAAGTGAAACCGATCTCTTGTGCGGGTATACCAAAGGCGAAAATGGCCAACATAACGGTAATAACAAGGGTAAGCAGGCTACTCTTATCTCCGGGCCACTTGCATATCCCCATGGATATGACCAGTATAACCATTGGCAGTAAGGCAAACAAGATTTCGAACATGACGTATCGTTAACCTTCTTATTGCTTGAGAATGGAGTCTATAACCGGGGTTAAGTCACTGTTTTTAGGTATTTTAATACCCCGGATTCCGGCAGCCTCCGCCGCCTCGATGTCCCGTGAACCATCCCCGATTAACCACGAGGCAGATTTGTCGATGTCAAACTCCCGGATAGCCTGTTCAATCATGTAAGGCGATGGTTTGCGGCATTTACAGGGGGCAATGCTGCTGTGATGAGGGCAGTAGTATATTTTATCCACGTGCGCCCCATGCTTTTCCAATTCCTTGCACATATGAGCGTGAAGGTTGTCCACGTCTTCGATCGAGTACTCCCCTTTAGCGACCCCGCCTTGATTGGTAACTATGATAATCAAATAACCCGCCTCGTTCAGTCGACGAATTCCGTCGATTACACCGGGATTGAAAACGAAGTCTTCAACTTTATATATGTAATAATGACCTTCATCAGAATTAATGGTCCCGTCCCGATCCAGAAATATAGCCTTGTTCATTAGATTTTATGATTTTAGATTCAGGCTACCCCCACTAGCTCCCCCTTACACAGGGGGAGGATACGCTGCATTGTTATATTGTAATGCTTTCTTGCGTTCATTTCTCCCCTTGTGTAAGGGGGAGTCAGCGGGGGTAGTTCTCTTATTTTCATTTTCAACCTGTAACCTGAAATTCACCTGTGGCGAATTTCAATGCATTATCTTAAATATTAACTCCTTCAAAAGCTCACCGTCTGAAATGTTAGCGTTACCGACACCTTTTGATTTGAGGTCGTACTCCCGTAACCAAGAGATAATATTGGCACATTTCATGGCGTTATATCGTTTCGCTCCTTCCGTGTAATCTTTCAGAAAATAGGGATTGATACCCAGTAACCGGGCCATTTCTTGCTGGTTTGGGGTACTTTTCTTCTGGTAGTGGTACGTCAGTAGGTTCAGAAAGTACCGGAACAACATGCTGATCGTGAGAACCAGCGGGTTGTTCTTGGGGTTAGCCTCGAAATAATTCACGATACGGTTTGCTTTCAGGTGATCCATCTGTATGATGGCTGCCGTGAGTTCGAACGTGTTGAATTCCTTGCTGATCCCCGTGTGTTCTTCCACCAGATTCTCCTTGATTTCACCGCCACCGGGAAGTAGGAGCATGAGCTTGTCCAGTTCGTTGGCCACCTTGCTCAAATCGTTCCCCAGACTTTCTGCGAGAATACCCGCGGCTTTCAATGAAATCATGTACTTCTTGTCTTTGCAGTACGAAATAATCCAGTCCGGGATCTTGTTGTCGTAAAGTTTGGCCGACTCGAAATAGATGCAATGCGAAGAACTGCTTAATTTTTTGAAAACTCCTTTACGTTTATCCGGTTTCTTGTTTTTATAGAGAAACACGAGGATCGTTGTCGGTTGAAGATGATCAATATAAGGCAGTAAATTCTCGAAATCCCGGATATTCTGGGCCTCCTTGACAATGACAACTTGACGTTGTGACATCATGGGAAAGCGGCGGGCCGTATCGGTCACGGTGGTCATGGAGACATCGTTCCCGTACAATATCGTTTGGTTAAACGCCTTCTCGTCCTCCGTGAGGGCGTTTTTCTCGATGCGTGTCGCTATATCGTCCAAAAAATAGGACTCTTCCCCCGATAGAAAGTAAATCGGGGCATATTTCCCTGCTTTTAAATCTGCAACTATCTCTTCGTATTTCATAAGGCAAAAGTAATAAACTTTAAATTCCGATCATATCAAAGAGTGGTAATTTTAGTGCCAAGAACAGGATTTATCGCCGGGTGATGTGAGAAGGGCCTCCCTTTTCGATCGAGCGCACGATCTGCTCGATTTTGCGGTCCCGCCCGTTCGGTTCGTAATCGGCTTTCAGGTTATTCCCGAACAACAGGGCCAGCGATTGCCAGAAATAGGCATTCACCGTACCCTTATACTCCTTGATGTGATTGAACGACGTGTTGTTTGTCTCCCGGTAGATCAGGCGAACGAGAATCTTCCCTTGCGTGACGGTCAGTTTCATCAACGGTTGCTTGAACGTGTGCATGAGTTCCTTGTACTCTTTCTTGATAATCTGTTTTCGTTTTGCCTCGGAATCCGTTTGCGCTAGTTTATTTTCAATCTCGTTGATCTTGGCGGCGGCTATTTTCGCATACGGGAACACCTTTCTCACGTTATAAACCATCCTTTGGTTCCGTTGTTGCTGGCGGGCGTATTTCCGTGGATTCTTCAATCGGGCGACGACATCTACTTCATGGAGAAGAACATGGGGTACGGTATCCCTGCCCATAATCACGGACGGGACAACACTCTGCGCTGTTGCAAAGCTGTTAATAAATAAAGATAGGAGTGATATGATAAATATTTTGCACATTTTTATATCTTTGCATTAACGCTTTATCAATACAAAGTTAGTAGATATATTTGACTTGTAAAAATATTAATTAGTGGAAAAGGAATTTCAGGATCTGTTTCAGATACGTCACAATGATGACCGTGTTGAGGTGGGAAAGGTGTTGATTGCAGAACCTTTTCTGGAAGGTAAATATTTTAACCGTTCCGTGGTCTACATGGTGGAACATGATTCGAGCGGGAGCGTGGGTTTTGTATTGAATAAGCCGTTACCTTACACGACTTCCGAGTTGGTAAAAGAACTCGAAGGCGTACATTTCCCCGTGTACATTGGTGGTCCCGTGGAGCGTAATCAGTTGTATTACATCCATCGGAGAAATGACATACCGGACTCGGAAGAGATCGCGAAAGGTATATATTGGGGAGGTGATTTTAAGGCTTTGACGGAGATGTTGAAAGCCGGAAAGGTATTGGAAGGAGAGATTCGTTTCTTTGCAGGGTATAGTGGCTGGACAGATAGCCAGTTGGAGAATGAATTGAAGGAGAATTCTTGGATGGTGGGGACAATTCCTACCGACACGCTGTTTACCATCCCGAACGAGGGATTATGGGAACAAGCCATGAGTTCTCTGGGGGGAAGATACAAGCTGTGGGCGAATTTCCCGGAAGACCCGATTCTTAATTAATTGAGAATTGAGAATTGACAATTGAAAATGAAGAAGATTTGATGAGTTTGGAGATTAGAGGGGACTACCCCTACCGGCTCCCCCTGTGTAAGGGGGAGTTAGAGGGGGTAGTTAAAGCATTGGCCTTGTGTGGTTGGAATCTAAAATCTAAAATCATTAAATCTAAAATATAAAGGCAGGCCGTTCTATCGCTGTCCCGTGAGGGAGAGAGGAAAGTCCGGGCAACGCAGGGCATCGTGCTTCTTAACGGGAAGGTCTCCGAGAGGGGGCAGTAGTGTAACAGAAAATAACCGTTCCGTTTGCGGAATAAGGGTGAAAAGGTGAGGTAAGAGCCCACCGGTATCCCGGGTGATCGGGGTAGCCGTACACCTCACGAGTTGCAAGACCATGTACACTGGCGCTTAGGTTTGCCCGACCGATGTCAGGGGGTAGGTCGCTAGAGCCGCGGAGTGATCCGCGGAGTAGATAAATGATAGAAACCGCAAGGTACAGAACCCGGCTTACAGGCCTGCCTTTTTTTTATTGAAAACCGATTAATTCGCAATTTATGAACTACGATTTATGATTCAGGAAAACATTAGTATAATGACTTGATCTAAAATCATAAATCAGTAAATTAATAAAATCTATAACAATAACTAGGACGTGAAATCAATCAGAGAAATATTTAGAATCGGGTACGGGCCTTCTTCCAGTCACACGATGGGACCGGGACGGGCGGCGTATTATTTCAAGGAAAAGAATCCGGATGCCGAGCGCTACCGGGTGACCTTGTACGGGAGTCTGGCATTGACGGGAGTGGGGCACGGAACGGATGTTGCTATCCAGAAGATGATCAATCGGCCGGACGACACGGAAATTATATGGGAGTCCACGAAATCCCTGCCCCATCATCCGAACGGGATGTTGTTCGAGGCTTTAAGAAACGGGGAAGTCGTGGATCGTTGGGAGGTATATAGTGTGGGAGGTGGCGCCCTGTGGGATGAACTGGGAACCTTCAAGGAGGAAGATGTCTATCCCGACACGAAAATGACGGATATACTGGACTGGTGCAAGGCCGAGGGGCGCTCTTTCGTGGAGTACGTGGAACTGCACGAGGGACCGGAAATCTTCGACTATCTCGAAGAGGTTTGGAAAGTGATGGTTACAAGTATTCATAACGGCTTGGAAAACGAGGGTGTGTTACCCGGTAACCTGCGGTTGGCACGCAAGGCTTGTTCCTACCACGTGCGGGCCCAGCAATCGGCAGGTACCCTGCGCCATATGGGAATGGTATTTGCTGCCGCTTTGGCAGTTGCCGAAGAGAACGCGGCAGGAGGTAAGATCGTGACGGCTCCCACGTGCGGGTCGGCCGGGGTCGTACCTTCCGTGTTGTTCTTTTTGAAACACGATCAGGAGATTAGTGATAAACGAATTATAAAAGGTTTGGCCACGGCCGGATTGATTGGTAACATCGTGAAAACCAACGGTTCTATTTCCGGTGCCGAGGTAGGATGTCAGGGAGAACTGGGAACGGCTTGCGCAATGGCAGCCGGTGCGGCGGCCCAGATTCTGGGAGGTTCCCCGATGCAGATCGAGTACGCTGCGGAAATGGGATTCGAGCATAACTTAGGTTTGACGTGCGATCCCGTGGGCGGTTATGTGCAAATTCCCTGCATCGAGCGAAATGCCTTTATCTCGCAGAAAGCGCGGGAGTGTGCAATCTATTCTTTGTTCTCGGATGGCCGGCACAAGGTGTCTTTTGACGACGTGGTGGAGACCATGATGCAGACGGGATGCGATATGCAGGCCAAGTATCGCGAGACAAGCCTCGGAGGGCTGGCTCGTATATACAGGGCTCCCTTGAAAAAATCGTAGCGTCGAATCCGGTGTCGGTGAGCCGGAATGGTACATTAATTGTAACAACTAAGAATAGAAAATCGTAGACCTAAAGTTATACAAGGCTTATGGACAGGATTAAGTTAAAAGTTTTCGGGTTATCCTATCAGAGTATGTCACAAACCGGTGCGTACGCGCTGATTCTGGCGGAAGAGAATGATGCCTTCCGCATCCCCATCATTATAGGGATTGCGGAGGCTCAATCCATTGCCATACAGATGGAACACCTGCACTCACAGCGTCCCTTGACGCACGATTTGATGAAGAGTCTGGCGGATAGTCTGGGTGTGGTTCTAGAAGAGGTTTATATATATCGTTGGGAATCCGGCATCTTTTACTCTGAACTGCGTTTCAGGAATGGCGAGGAACTGCTGAAGATTGATTCGCGTACTTCCGATGCCATCGCCTTGGCCTTGCGCTATAATTGTCCGATTTATATTGCGGCCAGCGTGATTGCCAAGACTGCCATCCCGATCTCCGATCTGGCCACGGGAGAATTTAGCGGGCAAAAGCCTGTTGAACCGGAGAAATCCGAAACAACCGAGTATAACTTCACGATAGAAGAATTAACCCGTTTACTGGATGAGGCCGTGAAGAACGAGGATTACGAGAGTGCCTCTCGCTTCAGGGATATGCTGAAAGCTAGGAAAGAGGAATAATATATAAAACATGAAAACAATGGATCGCATAAAACTTGACTACTCGAAGGTGTTATCGTTTGTAGGGGAAAAAGAGATCGCCGTGCAACGAGAAAAAGCAACAAAGGCTCTAAAGGGCTTGGAAGACGGAACTTGTAAAGGGAGTGACTTTTTGGGTTGGCTCGATCTACCCGTCCACATCACGGATGATGAATTGAATCGTATTTCCGCTTGTGCCAACAAGTTAAGGGAGCAAACCGATGTTGTTGTCATTGTGGGCATCGGGGGATCTTACTTGGGAGCCAAAGCGGTGATCGAGGCCATGTCCGGTAGTTTTGATGCTTATTCCGGTACGAAAGTTGTTTTCGCGGGAAATAACGTGAGCGAGGACTATCTATACGAGTTACAGACGTTCCTTAAAGATAAGAAATTCGGTATATGCGTGATTTCCAAATCGGGAACCACGACCGAACCTGCCGTGGCTTTCCGTTTACTGAAGGATCAACTGATCGAGCAAGAGGGAGTTACCGTGGCAAGGGAGAGAATCGTGGCCATTACCGACGAGAAAAAGGGAGCCTTGCGAACGATGTCGGACCGGGAAGGGTACGAGACTTTCGTTATTCCGGACAATGTCGGGGGACGCTACTCCGTGCTGACCCCCGTGGGATTGCTCCCCGTGGCTATTGCCGGGTTTGACGTCCGGGCTTTAGTTAAAGGTGCCGTGGATATGCGGGCGTATGGCAAGGAGAATGGGGCAGAGCTTTCCGCCACATACGCTGCCGTTCGGAATGCGCTCTACGAGAAGGGGTACGTGATCGAGATCACGGTGAACTTCAACCCGAAATTGCATTATGTTGCCGAATGGTGGAAACAGCTTTACGGGGAAAGCGAGGGCAAAGAGAATAAGGGTATATTCCCCGCCAGCGTTGACTTCACGACAGATTTGCACTCCATGGGGCAATACATACAGGAAGGACGTCGAAATCTGTTCGAGACGGTTCTTTCCATTGATAAAACGAAATACAGCTTGCAAGTGCCTTGCGATGCCCATGACCTTGATAAACTGAATTATCTGGCCGGTAAGCGCGTCGATGAGGTAAATAAGATGGCCGAACTGGGAACCCAACTCGCCCACGTGGATGGTGGGGTACCGAATATCCGGGTCATTATCCCGGAACTGACGGAGTACTACTTGGGTCAGCTATTCTATTTCTACGAACTGGCTTGTGGTATCTCCGGTGGTATACTCGGGGTGAATACTTTCGACCAGCCGGGCGTGGAGGCCTATAAGAACAATATGTTCATGCTGCTGGGCAAGCCGGGGTACGAGAGAAAATAAAAAGTGAACTGGCAATGCCAGTTCACTTTTTATTTAAATAGAGATTCCTCTCCTCGTTCCTTCTTCCGGATGGCAAAAGTGAGGTACGTGTTATTCAATATATCAATAGTCAGTAATTTCCCGGAAAGTACGCCGGGTTTCTCCAGTATGATTTTAATTGCTTCGTTCGCTTGAAGGGAACCGACAATTCCCGGTAATGCCCCGATGACACCCAGCGGTTGCGAGAAATTTTCGATCTCGTCATTGTACTCGAAAAGATCCCGGTAAGTGGGACCGTTCTGGTAATTGAATACGGACACTTGCCCGCTGAACTCGCAAATGCTGCCGTAAACGAACGGTTTTCCCAGCTTCACGCAAGCGTCATTAATCAGGTAACGGGCGTGGAGATTATCTGTCGCGTCCATGACAATATCGTATTCGGGAATGATTTCCAGTGCGTTATCCAGTGATAACCGGGTAAAATATGGTGTAATCCGGGTGAATGGATTTAATTGTTTTAATTTCGTGGTGGCGACGGTGACTTTCGGAGTTCCCACGTGAGTCGTGTCGTATAATATTTGGCGTTGCAGGTTGGATTCTGAAACAACATCGTCGTCCATGATGCCGATATGGCCGATTCCTGCTGCCGTGAGGTAATATAATATAGGTGAGCCTAATCCCCCGGCTCCTACGACCAGTATGCTCGTTTCTTTAATTTTTTCTTGTCCTTGAATTCTAATGTCGTGTAGGATAATGTGTCGATTATAACGTTCTTGTTCTTGATTGGTCAGTGGCATCGGTAATGAAAATTCTAATTTGTTCTACTCTTGTTACTTGCTTTCGTTAATGTGTTGTTTGACAAATCGGTTGACGGTGCAGATGGATACTTTGTATTTCTTGGCTATTTTCTTGTAAGGTACGCTGTTATCCATGAGTTCGATAATCTTCTCCTTGTTTTGTATCAACACGTTCAACTGCGGACAACTGCCATACGGGCGCCCCAGTTTTTTTCCCTCGGCCTTTCTTACCGCGAGAGCCTCTCTTGTCCGGATGGATATAAGATTACGTTCGATTTCTGCGACTAGCCCGAACGCGAATCCTAGGATTTTACTGTTCAGGTTATTCTCGAAAGTGTATCCTTCTTTCGTGCTATGAAGAACAATTTTACGTTGAATACAGGTATTGATGATATTCATGATGTCAATCAATGTCCTGCTCAATCGCGAAACTTCCGTGACGATAAGGCAATCACCTTCCTGCAAAGATTCCAGAAGGTCGCCTAATTTTCGGTCATTACTATGTACTTTTCCACTGACAACGTCATGATACCACTTGTCAATATCAAGTCCCCGGTGGGCTGCAAATTTCTTGATCTCCTCCTGCTGGTTTTCCAAATGTTGTTTGTTTGTGCTGACTCGCAAATATGCAACTACCATAATTAAAATGATTTTAGAGTATTAAAAAGACAAACGTAACAAAAGGAGAAGAATATTTATTGTTTTTCAAAAGTTAAAAGAAGTTATCAAGCATGTAATAATAAGGTTTGGCGGCTACCAAACCCTATTATTATTAACTACATCCAAGCGTCCCAATCTTTCCACACGGGTTCATACCCTTGTGCTTTAATGGCCTCGACCATTTCTTGCGGGGTACGGTTATCGTTGATGGCAAATTGTTCCAGTTCCTTGTGGGGAACGACGTACCCGCCCGGCTCCGTGCTTGACCCGGCACTCATGGACGTGGCTCCTAGGTGCATCACGTGATCCCGGAATTCCCGGCTTTCCCGCGTGGACACGGAGATTTCGGCCTGCTGGTCGAGCAAACGGTAGGCGCATATCAGTTGCACCATCTGCTTGTCGTTGATCGGGTCTTTCGGCATGAAGGCCCCGGCGTGTGGTCGCAGGCGGGGAAGAGAGATCGAGTACTTGGAACGCCAGTAGGTCCTTTCTAGGTATTTCAAGTGCAGGGCCGTGAAGAACGAGTCGGTGCGCCAGTCTTCCAGACCGAGCAATGCCCCGATACCCATTTTCTGAACCCCGGCCGTGCATACCCTGTCGGGAGTTTCCAAACGGTAGCGGTAATTTGCCTTCCGTCCCTTGGGGTGGTACTTGGGATATTGTTGTTCGTTATACGTTTCTTGGTACACGCACACGAAGCTCAACCCGGCCTCGTGTAACCGGGCGTAGTCCTCCGTGTCGAGAGGTTGCACTTCAAGGGCGATCTGCGAGAACTTGTCCCGTACTGCGCGGATCACTTTCTCGTAGTAGTCCACCGTGGTCACGGCAGGCGCCTCGCCCGACACGAGCAACAGGTGCTTGAATCCCCACCCGGTAATGACGTCAGTTTCCGCCTGTACCTCTTCGAGAGTAAGCATTTTCCGGTGAATATCGTTATCGTGGTTGAAACCGCAGTACACGCAGAAATTCGTGCAGTAATTGGAAACGTACAGGGGAATGTACAACTGGATCGTGTTCCCGAATCTTTCCAGAGTCAGACGGTTAGCCTCCACGGCCATGTCCTCCAGTAACGGTGTTGCTGCCGGGGAGATCAATGCCATAAAATCATCTAACGTGCGATGCGGGTTATTGATTGCCGCGATAGCATCGTTTTTCGACTTATCCATGATGTTCTGTTTCACATCGTCCCAGTCGTAGGTTTTCAAGGTATCGTAAAATGAAGTCATTTACTTGATGTTTAAAAGTTTGTAAAGTTCATAAGGTTCATAAGGTTCATAAGGTTTTGTTTCGTGTGCTAACAACCCCCTCTAACTCCCCCACAGGGGGAGAAACGGACGCAAGAAGTCGCTTCAATGTTTCAATGTAGCACATCCTCCCCCTGTGCAAGGAGGAGCCAGAGGGGGTTGTTTAATCTTTATCGGTAACATAAACTGCCGTTAAAACACTGTCCGAAGGACACCCATCACTTTACGTGCCTTATAGACCTGATGAACCCATTTAATCCAAAAATGCCGTTAACGGGGAGCTGGCCTGTGCGTGGCGGTATTGTTTGGCAAGTTTTGCCTCGAATGCCATGCGTCCGGCCTCCACGGCCAGTTTAAATGCCCGCCCCATTTCTACCGGGTTAGGCGATACGGCAATAGCGGTATTCACCAGCACTGCGGCAGCACCCATTTCCATGGCAGCGGCGGCGTGGGAGGGAGCCCCGATTCCGGCATCCACGATTACCGGGATGTTACTCTGTTCAATGATGATCTCCAGCAGGTCGCGGGTCACCAGCCCTTTGTTCGTGCCGATCGGTGCGCCTAACGGCATCACGGTGGCGGCCCCGGCATTTTCAAGGTGTTTGCAAAGTACCGGATCAGCTTGAATGTAGGGTAATACCACGAAACCCAGTTTGGCCAATTCCTCGGTCGCTTTCAAGGTTTCGATCGGGTCGGGCAACAGGTACTTGGGATCGGGATGTATTTCCAGTTTCAGCCAGTTCGTGCCGAGAGCCTCTCTCGCCAGTTGTGCAGCGAACACGGCTTCTTTGGCGGTTCTCACGCCGGAAGTATTGGGTAACAAGGTGATATGAGGTGCTTTCAGATGAGCCAGAATATCATCATCCTTACCGTCCATGTTCATGCGTTTCAGCGCGACGGTTACGAGTTGTGATTCGGATGCCAAGATGGCATCTTCCATCAGTTGATTCGATGCGAATTTACCGGTTCCGGTAAATAAGCGTGAGGTAAATTCTTTGTCTGCTATTTTTAAAGCCATACTAATTTTAGATTTTAAATTTTAGATTGAACTCCTCCGTCAGCTTCGCTGCCACCTCCTCTATAAACAGAGGAGGAGCTGGTGACTCTTCCCAAAGATGAAGAGTAACTCAACTCTCCCTCTGTTTATAGAGGGAGTACCCCGAAGGGGGGAGGGAGTTCTTTTATATTCAATTGTTCCACCGTTTCTCTCGTTTTTCCCGTTATATCCTCGCTGTTTTTAAGCAGGGAAGAGAGGGCGATGCCCGTTACTCCCGTGTTTAATATCGGTAGAATATCGTCCTCCCGGATGCCCCCAATGGCGTGGACGGGAAGATGGATGCTCTCTTTCCGGCAGGCGTCCATGATCTTCCGGTAGCCTTCGAGACCGAGGACCGGGCTGAGACGCTTTTTCGTCGAGGTGTACGTGAATGGTCCCAGACCGATGTAGTCTACCTGTTGACGAAAACGGGTCACGACGTCTTCAAACGTGTTGCATGTTCCCCCGATGATCTTCGAGTAACCGAGAATCCGGCGGGCTTCGAGGGGATTCATGTCCTCTTTTCCCAAGTGTACCCCGTCGGCATCCAGTTCAAGGGCGATGTCCACGTTGTCATTGACAAGGAACAAGGCCCCGTGACGTTTACAAATCTCTTTCACGGTGCGTCCGACACGGATAAACTCTTCCCGGTCAGCCTCTTTCATCCGTAGTTGCACCCATCGACATCCTCCCTTGCACACGGCCTCCACCTGTTCGGGAATAGAAACTCCCTCCTTGTGGTCGGTGATGTATTGCAAGGGAATCCGGTACAAGTCAACTTCCGGGGCGGTGCTTTCCATGCGGTTATGCATCCCTAGGTTCGTGTCGTTGGAGCGGATAAATCCTGCCACGTAGTACTGCCCCAGCCGACAAGCGTCGGGGAGGGGATAGCCGAGCGTGAGATACGAGGCGATGGCCGAGGAGAGAACGCATCCCGTCCCGTGTTTCCCGTGTCTTGCCCGTGTCACCGAGAAGGTGTACACCTTGTCCGGGGTGACCAGCCGATCGGAAGCCAGCGCCCCGTCATTATGACCGCCTTTCCAGAGGATATTGAGGTTCAGGCTGCGGGCCAGCGCTTGCAGGCTTTCCACGTCCGGGTGATTCCCGAAAAGTGTTTTCAGCTCGTCCGTGTTCGGGGTGATCAGGTATATCTTTCGAAGTATATCCTGCAACTGAGTTAGATTCTCCCCGTCATGGAACTGGAACCCGGCGCTGGCTTTCAGTATCGGGTCCCAGATAATCCTTACCTTAGGGAGAGCCGTCCGGAGATAGTTCACCACTTGTTCCAGCGTGTCGAAACTTTCGATCAACCCGATCTTGACGTAAGCGGGGCTGAACTCCCGGAACAGGACGTCGCATTGCCGGATGATCTCGTCCGGCGTGAGCCACTTCGTCCCGAGGTAAGTGTTTTGATTCTGGAAGGTGATGGAACTGCTCGTTCCAAGTCCATATACCCGGCAACTTTCGAACGTTTTGATGTCAGCCGTCACCCCGGCCCCGGAACTTTGGTCAAACCCGGCGATACTTAGCACCTCGTCGGGCAAGATGTTGGTGAAACGGGCAACGGTCTCCGACGGCTGTTCCCACACGTGTCCCAGCAAGGCGACCCCGCGGAATCCCATTTTCCGGCATTCCGCAACTTTTTCCGCGGTGATACCTCCCAAGGCGATCACGGGTACGCGTCTCTTTTGCAAGTTTTCCTTCAGGTATTCCGGGGCGAAGGCCGACGGGTATCCGGGTTTGGAAATGCTGTCAAATACCGGGCTGAGAAAGACGTAGTTCGGCTCGAAAGGCAAGGCGTCGATTTCCTCGAAGGAGTGACACGACACGCTCACGTGGGCGAGTCGATCCCGTCCGGTGAACGTCCGAACCTCGTTGTATTTCAGGTGAATCCCTCTTAACCCGTACTCTTCTGCCAGTTCGAAGTGGTCGTGCAGGATGACACGTTCCCGGAAATGCGGCCGGATACCCCGGATGTAATGTTCCAGCGTGTCCCGGTCTGCTCCCGGCTTTCGCAGGTGCAGCAAGTGCAATCCGCTTTCAAAGAGCTTGTTCACGATATGCTCTTCGTCAGGCAGGGTGCGGGGAGGGGTGATGATTACGATCATGTGTATGTGGTTTGAACTCTATCCTTCCTGTTCATTTATCTTTTTCCTCAACTTCTCGCTGGCACGCATGGAGCAGAAATGTTCCCCGCACATGGAGCAGAAATGAGCCTCTTTGTGTCCCTCGGCGGGTAACGTCTCGTCGTGGAAACGCAAGGCTTTTTCAGAATCCAGCGCGAGATGGAACTGGTCTTTCCATCGGAACTCGAAACGGGCCTTGCTCATGGCGTAATCCCGGTAGTAAGCGGCGGGGTGGCCTTTGGCAAGGTCGGCGGCGTGGGCGGCGAGTTTGAAGGTAATCACGCCTTCTTTCACGTCGTCCCGGTTCGGCAACCCGAGGTGTTCCTTCTGGGTCACGTAGCAGAGCATGGATGTCCCGAACCAGCCGATCATGGCACCACCGATGGCAGAGGTGATGTGGTCGTAGCCGGGGGCGATGTCCGTCACGAGCGGTCCGAGGGTGTAGAACGGGGCCTCGTCGCACCATTCCTGTTCCAGTCGCATATTTTCCCGGATTTTCTGCATCGGCACGTGTCCCGGTCCCTCGATGATCACTTGCACGTCATGCTTGGAAGCCACCCGGGCCAGTTCTCCCAGCGTTTTCAACTCGGCAAGCTGTGCCTCGTCGTTCGAGTCGGCGATGCAACCGGGACGCAACCCGTCACCGATGGATACCCCGACGTCATATTTGGCGAGAATCTCGCAGATGTCCTCGAAATGCTCGTACAAGAAACTTTCCCGCTTGTGGGTCGTACACCAGTGTGCCATGATGGCTCCCCCGCGGGACACGATTCCCGTGAGGCGTTTCAGCGTCAGCGGCACGTGGTGCCAGCGCAACCCGGCATGGATCGTGAAGTAGTCTACGCCTTGCTCGGCTTGCTCGATGAGCGTGTCGCGGTAAATCTCCCACGTGAGGTCTTCCACCTTGCCCCGCACCTTTTCCAGTGCTTGGTACAATGGCACGGTTCCCACGGGTACGGGCGAGTTACGGATGATCCACTCGCGTGTCTCGTGGATGTTTTTCCCGGTCGACAGGTCCATGATCGTGTCGGCTCCCCAGCGGAAGGCCCACACGGCTTTTTCCACTTCCTCGGAAATAGACGAGGTGATGGGGGAGTTCCCGATGTTGGCGTTGATCTTCACGAGGAAGTTGCGCCCGATGATCATCGGCTCGCTCTCCGGGTGGTTGATATTTGCGGGGATGATGGCCCGCCCGGCGGCCACTTCCTGACGCACGAATTCCGGGGTGATATATTCCGGGAAGTTCGCGCCCAGCGGCTCGCCTTTCTCTTTCTTGTAGGCCTCCCGGATCTTGTCGACCATCTGGTTCTCGCGGATGGCGATGTATTCCATTTCCGGGGTGATGATTCCCTGACGGGCGTAGTACATCTGCGACACTCGGTGTCCCGGTTTCGCCACTCTCGGCGTGGTGTTCACGTGTTCGAAACGCAAGGCATCGAGCGAGCGATCATTTTGGCGCGCCCGGCCGTACTCGGAACTCAGTCCTTCCAGTTTCACAGTGTCATTCCGGTCGGCAATCCATTGTTCCCGGATCTTGGGCAGTCCCTTGTGCAGGTCCACCGTGTAGTTCGGGTCCGTGTAAGGTCCCGATGTATCGTAAACCACGACAGGCTCGTTTTCGATCTTCGTCCCGTCCGTGTCAACCGTGGGCGTGAGGTTAATCCGGCGCATCGGCACCTCGATGTCGAACATCTCGCCCTTCACGTAAATCTTTTCCGACCCGGGTAGCGGGCCGCTTGAAATGGTAAATTCTTGGCTCATTTTATTAAATTTTAAATTTAAAATTTAAAATGTAGAATGGGGAAACTATTCATTCTAAATTCTACATTCTAAATTCTACATTCTTCCTTATCCTCCCTGTACTGCCTTGATGATGATAATTTTGCTACCATCTTGAAGCACGGTTTTACCCCAGTCGGGACGGGGAATGACGTTGAAATCCACGGCGATGGCAATGTTGCCCGTCGGGATGGCGTTGGTTTCCAGTACTTCGGGGAGTGTCGTGCCGGGGGCGCATTCGAAGGATTTGTCGTTTATAAATACTTGCATTGTATATAAATTTTTAACTTCTAACTACCCCCTCTAGCTCCCACTTACACAGGGGGAGAACTCGCTACATTGTAACATTGTGGCGTTTCTCGCGTCCGTTTCTCCCCCTGTGCAAGGGGGAGCCAGAGGGGGTAGTCCACTCTAAATTTTAAACTCTAAATTCTAAACTTTTTTCAATCCTCCGGGAAGTCTACAATGAAATCCAGCTTGTATTATAACTCTTTCCCTCCGCCGGCATTACCCGGATCAGGTTCATGGGTATAATCTCAGCCCGTTGTATTACCCTGCCTTCTCGCGGCAGGTAGAAGTGTCGGGAAAATCCCTCGCTTCTTAGGCACCCCTTCAGAATATCTCATGGCAAAGCTACGGATAAATTTTAATACCTGCAACGACAAGTATTAAAAAGTTACAGGAGATGCTACCCCTTAACTTGTGACTTCATCGGCTGATAGGATTTCCCACAAATGTTTTTTCATGTCCACGTGGCCGTTGGGACGGAAGGTGACCCCTTCGTTTTCGAGTAGCGTCCGTTGTTCGGTCCATCCCGGTGCGGTCTGTCCGGCACTGTTCACGACACGGTGGCAGGGGAGCGTCTTGTCGTCCGGGGATTGTGCCATTGCCCGGCCTACCCACCGGGCGTGTTGCGGTCGTCCCGCCAGCGCGGCGATCCTGCCGTAGGTGAGTACTTTTCCCCGCGGGATCTGCCGGGTGATCTCGTACACGTCGTTGAAAAATTCCCGTAATGTTTCGTCCATATTCAATTCTTGCTCCAGCGTAAAGGTATTAAATTTATCGGTAACAATAGCTAGTGCAGGCTCGTTTCGTGTCAGGGCATGAAGGTGGGAAAGCAAGGAACGCGCGGGGGTATAAATAGAGCCTTTTTTCTTGACAGAAGTAAGAAATAATGGGATTCCTGCCAGTTTTCGTGTAAGATGCTGGTTATCTTCACTATAGATTAACGTCACCTTCGGTAGTCATTCGGTAAGTGTTCGACAAGTGTTCGATAAGTGTTCGACAAGTGTTCGATGTAAAAGCGAACACTTACCATGCATGATTTGGTAATTTAACGAAAATTTAGTATATTTGTTGTTAAGGTGCCTTTAAGCATTGTTGGAGGATTACAGGAACGTTTAACAAGGAGGTGTTATGAAAAAGAAGAAAAAAATCACGCGGCCGGCCGGCAAGCGACCGGAAACCACCCGTTGCGACGGGGTGACCACGTACTACCGGAAAGGTAAAGTATGCCATTGCAGTAGCAAACGCCCCCCCGGGTCGAGGGAGGAACGTGACCGCCGCCGCGCCGCCCGTACCTTGAACCAGCGCCAGCGGTCCAGCGTGTTCGCCCTCGTGTCGCGGCTCGTGAAAATCCTCACGCGAAAGCTGCGGGACCTCAACGCGTGGGTGTCCCTCGCGAAGGCAACGAACATGACTCCCGCGAATCTCTGCCACAAGGTCAACGGCACCGCGTGCGACGAGAACGGCGTGGCGAACTTCCGCGCCTTTATATTCAGCGTCGGGTGGCTCGCCGTGCCGCTCTTCACCCGCGTCACCCGTCGCGGCTGGGAGATCACCATCGAGTGGCGACCCCACGGCGTCCCCAACGAGACGAGGGACAAGGATACGCTTGTCATCGGCTACTTCTACGATTCCTTGCCCGACGCGCCCCGCGTGCTTCACTTGCCCAACGTCACCCGTGCCGGACGGGTAGCCACGTTCACGCTGCCCGATCCCGTGACGGCAACCGGCAAGCCTCTCTCCCCAGACGAGATCGTCCACCTTTATCCCTACGTGGCGGGTTCCGGGCAGGACGAGTTTTCCACTTCCGTCTATCTCCGTGTCGCCCGCGATGCCAACGAGATTCTAGGGTGAGATCGCGCCTTGAATGTTTTCCTAGTTTATAAGGTTTATAAACCTTATAAACCCTAAAATTCCGAGGTAAAGTGGAACACCAGTTTCTTGTAATTCACTTGCGCCATTTGCAGCATGTACTGTGATTCGGCGAGAAATACGTCACGACCCCACTTGTCCTTGGCCATGTACTGCGCCTTGTGAAGACGGAAATCTTCCAATTCCTTCGGGTCGAGAGCCTCGATCCAGCAAGCCTTGTAAAGATTGATATTTTCCCAGCGACAGGCGGCGCTGTACTCGTGCAGCAAACGGTACTCGATAACCTCGAACTGGAGCGCACCTACGGTTCCGATAATCTTGCGATTGTTGAACTGGTTCGTGAACAACTGGGCCACACCCTCGTCCATGAGTTGGTCGATACCCTTGGCCAGTTGCTTGGATTTCATGGGGTCGGCGTTCTCGATGTACTTGAAGAGTTCCGGGGAGAAACTGGGAATACCCTTGAAATGAAGTTTCTCGCCTTCCGTCAGCGTGTCACCGATCTTGAAGTTACCCGTGTCGTGAAGACCCACGATGTCACCGGGGTACGCCTCGTCGATGATGGATTTCTTGGACGCCATGAACGCCGTGGGGGTGGAGAACTTGAGGTTCTTGCCCAGACCGACGTGCAGGTAGTTGGTGTTACGCCGGAACACGCCGGAACACACTTTCACGAAGGCGATACGGTCACGGTGGTTGGGGTCCATGTTGGCGTGGATCTTGAAGACAAAACCGGTGAATTTCTCCTCGTCCGGTTGCACGAGACGCTCGTCCGTCTCGCGGGGAAGCGGGCTGGGAGCGATTTCGATGAAACAATCCAGCATCTCGCGGATACCGAAGTTGTTCAGCGCCGATCCGAAGAACACGGGAGCCACTTGCCCGTCGAGGTACGCCGTGCGGTCGATGGCGGGGTATACTTCCCGAACGAGTTCGAGGTCTTCCCGCAACTTGTCGGCCGAGCGTTCACCAATATGCTCGTCGAGTTCGCCGGAATTGATGTCGTTGATCTCAATGCCATCCTGAATGGTCTGCACGCTTGCCGAGTAGAGGCAAAGGTTCTCGCGGTGTATGTTGTAAATACCCTTGAACTGGTCGCCGTTACCGATAGGCCAGCTTAACGGGGTGACTTGTATTTGCAGCTCTTTCTCGATCTCGTCCAGCAGGTCGAACGGGTCCTGACCGGGGCGGTCGAGCTTGTTGATAAACACGATGACCGGGGTTTTGCGCATCCGGCACACTTGCATCAGCTTGCGGGTCTGCGTCTCCACGCCTTTCGCCGAGTCAACGACGATGATCACGCTGTCGCAGGCCGTCAGCACGCGAAACGTGTCCTCGGCGAAGTCTTGGTGACCGGGGGTGTCAAGAATGTTGATCTTCACGTCCTTGTACTCGAAACCCATGACGGAAGTGGCCACGGAGATCCCTCTCTGGCGCTCGATCTCCATGAAGTCGGAGGTGGCCGTTTTCTTGATCTTGTTCGACTTCACGGCTCCCGCCACGTGTATGGCACCACCGAAAAGCAATAATTTCTCCGTTAAGGTCGTTTTACCCGCGTCGGGGTGACTGATGATACCGAACGTGCGTCGTTTTAATATTTCTTCCTTGAAACCCATGCTGATTACGTGTTTTTTTTAGCGGGTGCAAAGATAGGAAAAGAAGTTTAAAGTTGAAAGAAGCTGGAAGAAGTTTAGAGTTTAGAATTTAGATGCCTGCCACACGGGGCCATTTTAATTTTAGATTTTAAATTCCAGCCGCACGTGGTTATCGCTTTTTGATTTCAATTCTTTATCGTAGCTTTGCATATAATATAAAAATAAGCTATGGAAAAGTATATAGGAGCGCACGTGAGTGCATCGGGAGGAGTGGAGAACGCGCCGTTGAACGCCCGCGAAATCGGGGCGACGGCTTTTGCCTTGTTCACGAAGAACCAGCGGCAGTGGAAGGCGGCACCGCTGACCGCGGGGAGTATTGCGTTGTTCAAAGAACGCTGCGAGGAATTCGGGTACACGCCTCGACAGATATTGCCGCACGATAGTTATTTGATTAATCTCGGAAACCCGGATGCGGATGTGTTGGAGAAGTCGCGGGAGGCTTTCCTCGACGAGATGCAGCGCTGCGAGCAGCTAGGACTGGACAGGTTGAATTTTCACCCCGGCAGCACGTTGAAGAAGATCAGCGACGAGGAATGTCTGGCGCTGATCGCGGAGTCGATTAACCTGACGCTGGACAAGACCCGCGGCGTGACGGCGGTGATCGAGAACACGGCGGGACAGGGATCGAATCTCGGCTACACGTTCGAGCAGATCGCCTATATTATTGACCGGGTGGAGGACAAGAGCCGGGTGGGTGTTTGCATTGATACCTGCCATTCTTTCGCTGCGGGGTACGATTTGGCGACATCGGGAGGATTCATCGAGACGTTCGAGCATTTCGACAACGTGATCGGGTTCAAGTACCTGCGGGGTATGCACCTGAACGATGCCAAAAAAGAGCTGGGTTCACGGGTGGATCGCCACGATAGTTTGGGAAAAGGAACGTTGGGCATAGAGCCTTTCAAGTGGATCATGGAGGACGAACGGTTTGACGGTATACCATTGATACTGGAAACGCCGGACGAGGCGTTGTGGCCGGAGGAAATACGGATGTTGAAGGGTTTCGTGAAATGATACCGGTGCGTGCGTCTGTGAAATGGTTGTTGACGGCGGTGGTTGTCCTTTCGGAGATACCTCTCGTGGCACAAGTCTTGCCGGGGGAAGAGGGTATGCTTGAACGGGGAGGGCGCCTCCCCGGTGAGGTGAGCATGGAGGCGCTTGTCGACAGCGTGGCCCGGTGGGGGCGGACGGAACGGGAGAAAGTGATCGTGCTGGCGGGATGGTTCCGTGAGTACATGGCGATTGACGCCGGGAAGTTCCTCACGGGAGGGCCGGACGGGGATTACCGCGAGGTGTTGAAGGAGAGGAAAGGAATTTGCGGGGATTTCACGGGGTTGTTCGGGGAGTTATGCAACAGGCTGGGGATCGAGAACGAGCGGGTGGAAGGGTACGTGGCGGAGGATGGTCGGGAGCGTGGGGAAACGTGTCGCCGGACGAATCACGTGTGGAATGCCGTGCAAGTGGCGGGAGAGTGGTGGCACGTCGATATGATGTGGGCCGTGGGAGCGTTGGGGAGAGATGCGGCGGGGGAATGGGTGTTCAGACGGCACTGGAACCCGGAGTACGTGTTGACGCGGGGAGAGCAATTTCTGACCACTCACATGCCGGCTGATCCGGCGTGGCAGTTGACCGACAGGCCGTACGCCATGGACGCGTTTATCGAGGGGAATTTGACGGAGGGTGAGCGGGGAGATTATTATAATTACACGGATAGTATCGCGGCCTTTCGGCGCTTACCGAGGGGTGAACGACAGATGCTTTTTGCCCGGCGGGCGAACCGTTTTAACCCGCGGAACAAGGAGGTGATGGCGGTGACGTACTATAACGAGGCGGTTTTCCTGTTGAATTATAACCGGAAGACGCGGGCCGTGTTGACCCGGGCGAGGGCGTATTTCAGGATCGCGGAAGAGTACGCGCGGGATTTGCCCGGCGTGAAAGAGAGTATTGACGAGGGACTCCGGAACGTGGAGGCTCTAATTAAATAGAGGATGAAAATATTACATACTTCAGACTGGCACCTTGGAAAGCGGTTGAATGACCGGGAGCGTGCCGGAGAGCAAGTGGCCGTGATGGACGAGATTGTGCGGGTGGCTGACGAGGAGGCCGCGGATGCGGTGATCGTGGCGGGGGACTTGTTCGACACGTTTAACCCACCCGTGGAGGCGATCGAGTTGCTTTACCGCACGTTGCATCGGTTGGCACGGGGCGGGCAGCGTTTGGTGGTGGCTATTGCCGGGAATCACGATTCACCGGACCGGGTGGATTCGCCCGACGTGCTGGCACGGGAGAGCGGGATTTTCTTTGCCGGGAACCCGATGATCGTGTCGCGGGAGACGCGAACGGAAGGCGGGGTGACGTTGGTCCGGTCGGACGAGGGGTTTGCCGAGTTCCGATTGCCGGGGTTCGATTACCCGTTGCGGGTGCTACTTACCCCTTACACGAACGGGCAACGGGCCAAACGCTACATGGGCACGGAGGATGCCGACGAGGGGTTGCGGGTTTTCCTGCGGGATCATTGGGCAGGGTTGGCCGACAAGTATTGCGACACGGAGGGGGTGAACCTGTTGGTGGCCCATCTTTTCATGGCGAGGGAGGGCGGTGAGTTGCCCGAAGAGCCGGAGGATGAGCGACCGATTAATATCGGTGGTGCCGATGTCGTCTATACTTCGTTGATTCCCCCTGCCATGCAGTACGCCGCGCTGGGACACCTGCATCGCTGGCAAACGGTGGACACGGAGCCTTGTCCCGCAGTATATAGCGGCAGTCCCTTGAGTTACAGTTTCAGCGAGGCCGAGCAGGATAAATACGTGACGCTCGTGGACCTTGAACCGGGATGTCCGGCTCGTGTCACGAAGCGTCGGCTGACGAGCGGGCGTCCCTTGGTGCGTGGCCGTTTCGAGGGGGTGGATACCGCCTTGCAATGGCTCGCGGAACATCCCGACACGTGGGTGGAACTGACCGTTGCCACGGATACTTTCCTCACGGCCCAAGAAGTGAAATCCCTGCACGCCGCGCATGACGGTATTGTTTGTATCATCCCGGATGTGCGTGACGCTTCTCTCGTGAACGATCGTGTGGCTTCTATCCACGACTTGCGCTCGGATGTTAACGCCCTCTTTGCCGAGTACTTCCGCCAGCGCAAGGGACAGGAACCGAATGAAGAAATCAGGTCACTTTTCCGCGAAGCGTTGTCGATGGATGGCGATTCGAGGAAAAGTGACAGTTAAAAGATAAAAGTTAAAAACTAAAAGATGAAACTTTCTAAATTATCCCCCGTGGTTGTCTTCGGTAAGTTACAGGTTCTATCATTTTCAATTTTCAATTTCCTATGTTGCCCGTTAAATTAACCCTTGAAGGCATTTACTCCTACCGGGAGCGCCAGACGATAGATTTTACCCGCTTGACGGAGGCCCGGTTGTTCGGGATATTCGGTCCGGTGGGGAGCGGAAAATCGACGATATTGGAGGCGATGATCTATGCCATTTACGGTACGATTGACCGTTTGAATAATGACGTGAAATATAACGTGATGAACCTGCAATCCGACCGTCTGTTCGTGGACTTCGAGTTCCGGGCGGGAGAGGACGGACGATTGTACCGGGCGACGGTGGAGTGCAGGCGGAACAAGAAGAGGTTCGCTGACGTGAGTTCTCCGAAATACCTTTACCACGTGTGGGAGGGCGACGAGTGGTTGCCCTGTACGCGGGAAGAAGTGGTCGGGGCGATCGGGCTGACGGCACAGAATTTCAAGCGGGTGGTGATTATCCCGCAGGGGAAGTTTCAGGAGTTCCTGATGTTGCGGGACAAGGAGCGTACCGATATGATGATGGAGCTTTTCGGGGAACTCCGGCGCTACGATCTGGGTGGGCGAGTGGCTTACTTGGAGGGGGAGACGACCCGGCAGGTGATCGATTTGCGGGGACAACTCACGGGATTGGGTGAGGTGAACGGAGAACAGTTGGCCGAGCGGAAACAGCGTTACGCGGCCTTGCAGGAAGAGATTGCCGGGGTGAAAAAAGAGATTCACGAGGGGCAGGAGCAAGTGGAGAGGGGGAAGAAAGTGAAACAACTCACCGACGAGCGAGTGGCACGACAGGAAGAGGAACGAAAGCTGTTGGAACGACGGGAGGCGATGGCGGGTTTGCAGGCTCGCGTGGACGAGTACGAGCGATGTTTGCAACAGTTCCAGCAACCGTTGAGCCGCCACGACGAGACGGAGCGGCGGTTGGCAGAGTCTGCACGGGTGTTGTCCGGTTACCGGGAGCAACTGACCGCTAAACAGGCCGAGCTTACCCGTTTCTCCGGGCAATTCTCTCAATTGAAACAGGCGTACGAGGGACGGGATGTGTTGAAAGAGCGTGCCGGACAATTGGAACGGTTGCTGCATTTACGTGCGATAAGCAAGGAGCAGGATGAATTGAAGGAGCGACACCGCAAGGGTGAAGAAATCGTGGTGGCGACGAGGCGGGAGATCGAGGTGTTGCAGGAGCAGTTACGAGAACAGAAAGAGAGGTTAGAGCAGTTAAACCAGTCGATTCCCGATATGAAGATATTATCGGACATTCGGGAATGGTATAATATACAACAGCATCTCCGGGAAGAGTTGACCCGTTGGCAGGAAGAGTTAGCCGGGGTGGATAAGGAAATCGCCCGGGAGGAAGGGGAGGTGCGGATGGTGCAGGAGCAGAATCCCGCATTCGGGACGTTACAGGCCATGACACGCGAGGCGTTGCAGGAGGCTTGCCGGGAGAGGCAGGAACAACTTGCCGCCACCGTGCAGAAGATGCGGGAGGAGTGGTTACATTTAAGTACCCGCCAGCGATTGGTAGATTTCGCAAGGGAGTTGTCGGAGGGTGAACCTTGTCCCCTTTGCGGGGCCTTGTCGCATCCCGCACCCTTGCACGTCACGGAAGTCGAGGGGGAGTTGAAGGAGAAGGCCGACCGTGTCGCGGGCTTGGAGGAAGAAGGGAAGATGTTGGAACGGATGATGTCCCGTCTGGCCGTGATCGGGGAACGGTTGCGATCGGCAGGGGAACGGAAAGAACAAATCATCCGACAGCAGGCTGTTGTGCGGGAACGGTTACGGGAGCATCTGACCCGTTTCGCGTGGGAAGGGTTTACGCCCGATAATATGCAGTACTTGACAGATGAGATGAACCGGGTGGCGCTTTTGAATAAGGAGAAAGGGGAGCGGGAGATGGTACGCGGGAACACGGAGAAGAGCATCGAGCAGAAACGAGTGAATCTTGAAAAGTACGTCGCCCGTCTTGACGAGATCAGCCGGGAGATCGTGCAGCGGGATTCACAGGCCGGGTTGTTGCGGGAGCAGCAGGCGGGGTTCGATGGGAAGGAGTACGAGGGGTTGCCCGACACGGAAGTCGGTAAGGAGCTGGAAGGATGTAGGCAGCGTTTCGATCAGGTCGGGCGGGATTATCAACGGGATGCCGCTCGGTTGCAGGTGATCGAGGCGGACTTCCGGAAGTGGGAAGGGAGCGTGGAGGAAAAAAGTAAGGAGGTGACCCGTTTGCAGCAGGAATTGGAAGAGGAAGTACAGGAACTGAATCGTTTGTTGAAAGATTCGGCTTATCCCGATCTGGCTGCGCTTCGGGAGGTGCTGGCCGCTAAGCTGGATTTGCCCGGGGTGCGGGGAGAGACTAACCGTTACCGGGAGCAGGTTCACGCCGTGCAGGTTCGGAAAGCGGAGTTGGAGGTGTTGCTTGCCGGGGTGTCTTATAACGAGGAAGAACACGTTGCGCTATGTCAACGGGTGGAGGCCGCGTTGGTACGGGAACGGGAAATGCTGGCAGAACAGGGAGCTTTAGGGAACCAGATCAAGGATATGGAAACCCGTGTGGTGGCCCGGGAGAAGATCGGGCGGGAGTTGGAAGGTTTGGAGTTACGGTTGACGAATTTGCAGATGTTGAAGGGGTTGTTCCGGGGGAATGATTTCGTGAAGTTCGTTTCGTCGATTTACTTGCAGAATCTCTGTAACGCGGCGAACGAGCGTTTTTACCGGATGACCCGCCAGCGCTTGAAACTGGAGTTGAGCGAGGAAAATGATTTCGTGGTACGTGATTTCATGAACGAGGGGCGGGTGAGGAGCGCCCGCACGCTTTCCGGGGGACAGGTGTTCCAAGCCTCGTTGTCTCTGGCACTGGCATTGACGGATAATATCCGCCATCTGACAGGGAGTAGCCAGAACTTTTTCTTTTTGGATGAGGGGTTCGGCTCGCTGGACCGGGAGTCGTTGAGTGTCGTCTTCGAAACCTTGAAATCCTTGCGGGCCGAGAACCGGGTGGTCGGGCTGATCTCTCATGTCGAGGAAATGCAGCAGGAGGTTCCGGCGTGCTTATTCGTGGAGAACACGGTAGAGAGGGGGAGCGTGGTGATAATTGAAAATTGAAAATGGAGAATTGAAAATGAGAACTCCTCCGCCCTCCGGGCACCTCCTCTATAAACAGAGGAGGAGTTTAGTTACTCTTCAATCTCAAGATGGTATTTTTAACTCTCCCTCTGTTTATAGAGGGAGTACGGCGTAGCCGGGAGGGAGTTTAATCTAAAATCATAAATCAAGAAATTAGTTGAATCTAAAATTTAAAATCTAAAATGGTAAAGGTCGGTTTGTTATCAGATACTCACGGGTGGTTGGACCCGAAGATCGTGGAGTTTTTCAAGGATTGTAACGAAGTGTGGCATTGCGGGGACATTGGGGACGTGGCGATTACGGATGCACTGGCGAAACGGTTCACGTTACACGCCGTGTACGGGAATATTGACGGGGGGATATTACGCCGGATATTCCCGGAAAAAGAGGTGTTTTATTGCGAGAACGTGAAAGTGGTCATCACTCATATCGGAGGTTACCCGGGGCATTATGACCGGAAGATCGCGGAGACGTTGCGGCGGGAACGCCCACAGCTCTTCGTGTGCGGTCACTCGCATATTGCGAAAGTGAAGTATGATCAGGCATTGGGATGCTTGCATATCAATCCGGGGGCAGCCGGGAAATTCGGGTTCCACACGGTACGGACTGCGGCCCGTTTCGAGATTAACGGGGAACGGATTGAAAACCTTGAATTGATCGAGTTGGAAAAATAAATAATTTAAGAGTCTGTTAGGACATTTAATGCTTTCTGTTTGTTACATTTGTGCAAATTACACGTAGAATAGGAAGAACATAAAGTATATAATAAAGTATGAAAAGAGTATTACTATCGGCGGTTGCATTGCTAATCGCCTGTTTGAGCTGGGAAAATGCTGATGCGCAACGGAAACCCCGTGAGGTGCAGGAACAAGCGATTAAGTACCAGCGATTAATGCAAATGATTGATGCCGCTTACGTGGATACCGTGAACCTGAAGAAATTGACGGAAGATGCCATCGTGAAGGTGCTGGCGGATCTTGACCCGCATTCCGTGTATATTTCCAAAGAAGAGGTTGAGGAGGCGAATGAACCTCTGGACGGGGGCTTTTTCGGGATCGGTATTCAGTTTAACGTGCTTAACGATACGTTGCTGGTTGTGGATGTGGTTGCCGGGGGACCCTCCGAGAAGGTGGGCTTGCTGGCCGGAGACCGGATTATTGCCGTTGACGGGGAGAATATCACCGGGATCGGGATTAGCAACACGGACGTGCGGAAACGGTTGAAAGGCGAGAAAGGGTCTATCGTGAAGGTGAAAGTGAAGAGAGGCGGTGAGATCATTGATTTCAATATCACACGTGACATGATTCCGATTTATAGCGTTGATGCCTCTTACATGATCGATAAGAATATCGGGTATATCAAGATTGCCCGTTTTGCCGCAACCACGGTGGAAGAGTTCGAGAAAGCCGTGACCGAATTGAAAGCGCAGGGTATGAAAGACCTGATTATCGACCTGCAAGGAAACGGGGGCGGTTACATGGGTGCCGCTATCGGTTTGGCCGATCATTTGCTTGACGGGGAGAAGTTGATCGTGTACACGGATAGTCCCGCTTTCGGGCGCATGGGCGAGTCGTCCACACCGGCCGGGTTGTTCCAAGACGGCCGGGTAGTCGTGTTGATTGACGGGAACTCGGCCTCAGCCAGCGAGATCGTGTCGGGAGCGGTGCAGGATTGGGACCGCGGGTTGATCGTGGGACGTCGTTCTTTCGGTAAGGGACTTGTGCAACGGCAATTCCCGTTGACGGACGGTTCAATGGTTCGTCTGACGGTGTCGCATTACTTCACGCCGTCGGGGCGGTGCATCCAGAAACCTTACAAGGGGAAGGATTATCAGGCCGAAGTGTTCGAACGATATAACAATGGAGAGATGTTTAGTGCCGATAGTATCGAGTTGACGGATTCCACGAAATATTACACGAAGAAGGATCATCGTCTGGTTTACGGTGGGGGTGGTATTATTCCCGACGTGTTTGTACCGATTGACACGGGGATCAATTACAGCTACTTTAATCGTTTGCTGGCAAAGGGCGTGATCAATGAATATGTGTTGAATTACGTGGATAAGAACCGGGAATCGCTTAAAAAGAAATACCCGAAGTTCGAGATGTTCCAGAAGAATTTTCAGGTAACAAGTGATATGATTGATGAGATCGTGAAAAACGGCGAGAAGCAAGGCGTGAAGAAGGACGAGAAACTTTTCACCCCGATCGTGCCGGAAATCAAGTTGTTCGTGAAGTCACTAATCGCCCGTGATCTTTGGAATATGAACGAGTTGTACCGAATCTCTAACGAGGAGAACAAGATACTGAAAGCTGCCGTGAAGGCATTGCATGACGGGACGTATGGGAAGATTATCAAGTAACGGGACGTTACTTGATAAGTTGCAGGTTACAGGTTGGCAGGTTACAGGTTTCGGGGATTTGAATATTTGGGTCTCAACTTGTAACCTGTTAATTTGTAAGCGAATTGAAAAAGTTGTTTTTTAGTTCATCCCTTTGGCCTGTTTTTTGTTGCAAATATTTATTGATGTTAACAGTTATGGCGTGTGCAGGGTAGTTGAACCTGTAACTTGTAACTTGTTAACTTGTAACCGAACTGAAAAACGAGTTTTTCAGTTCTACCATATTAACCTTAAATTTAGTGGAATGAAAAAGTTTTTATTAGTGGTGCTTGCCATGGTCATGTTAGGTAGCGTGCAGGCCCAAACGTCGTTTAAAAACAAGGTGGAAGGTTTAACCGGGACGGAATTTTATTTTGGTCCGAAGTTCGGGTTTAACGTGGCAAGTATCAGTGACGGTTTGAACAAGAGTAAGTTTAGTTTCCATCTGGGAGCTTTTGCCGAGTTTAAATTTAATGATCTTTTCGGTTTGCAGACGGAGTTGATCTATTCTCGTCAAGGAGATAAAGGAAAGTCCGGGGGTGTGAAGACATGGGCCCGCGTGAATTATTTGAATATTCCTGTTTTGGCTAAATTTTATGTTTGGGAAGGGGTTAGCGTTGATCTCGGGCCGCAACTGGGTTTTGCCTTGAATGGTAAGAGTAAAACGAAATCCGGTGGTACGGAAGTAAAAACGGATATTGATCATTTGAACACGGTGGATTTGAGTTTTGCCATGGGATTGTCTTACGATTTTAATATGGGATTGGTGGTTTCTGCCCGTTACAATTTGGGGTTGACGAACGTGATCGAGAAAGATAAATTCGGTGGTAATAACCAGAACCGGGTGTTCCAGTTATCAGCCGGTTGGAAATTCTAGGTGTTTATCGTAGAATATAGAAACTCGTAAGTTTCATGACGTGAGATGGATGAGTTTTATTGAAAAGACCGTACTTTGAATATTCAGGTGCGGTCTTTTTATTTAATACCGTATTGTTGCTTGTAAGTCAACGGGAATAATTAATATGACTGATTTTGAGGCTCGGAAGGTGTGATTTAGGTACGAAACTAGGACTTGTTTCGAGTATTATTTAACGAACCTTTTTTGATATTACAAATGTAGTTATTTTCTTTTAATTACCAAAAAAGTTGTCATAAGGTTTAATATGTTTGTAATCAATGGTTAAACGATAGTAATTGTTCTTTGCACATGGCTTTCTAAAAGTCGTTTTGGACGATCTCTATAAACCTTCGTTTAACGAATCAAAAAATGATAGTGTAAAGTGGTTGTCAGACCCGTAAAGTGGGGACTGGTTGCAGGGACTGTCTAAATATCGTTTAGGCAGTCCTTTTGCTATTGTCTTAATAATTTCCGGGTTAATGTTTCCGGGGCTTGGAGGTGTTCTGGGAGGTATTCCGCTTGGTTGGCCCGGGAGGGACAGATGTCGATGCCCCCACGACGGGTGTAGATACAGGATACCGCAAGAATCTCCGGGTGGAAGAGGTCCCACAAGCGTTTGTAGGTCATTTCACATATTTCTTCGTGGAAATGGTTCTCGTTTCGCAGGGAGACGATGTATTTCAAGAGGGAGGCATGATCCGGTAGGCAGTCGGCTTGTATGTGGATGTAGATGCTACCCCAATCGGGTTGTTTCGTGATCTTGCAGTTACTCCGTAACAGGTGGCTGCATACCTTGATTTCCCCTCTTCCGGTTGTCCGGTTTTCCAGTAATGCCGGGTTTTCATTGTACTCGGTGAAGGTTTCCCGTTCGATACCGGGTATGGCTTCCAACAGCGTGTAATCTTGAAAATCGAAATACGTTTTTTCGGGGGCTTGACGGAAAAATGTGGCTTCTACACAGGTTTGCAGTATTTGTTCGAGGTCCGATTTCACGGTTTGGAGGTATGTTTCTATGCCCGATGGAATGTCTTCCCCGAGGCGGGTCATGTTTAAGGAATTCAAGTATAGTTTCAGCGATTTACTTTCCACGATACATGGGCTGTTGGCCGGGTATACTAGTTTTAGAACGCCGCATACGGGTAAGCCGTTTCGGGCCAAGAATCCGGCCTCGTAGGCGTGCCAAGTGTCGAATCCTAGGAACAATTCTTCCGGGGTATGAATATCGTAAATTTCCCGGTTCAGGCTACGCGGGACCGGAACGAGAATTGACGGGCAATAATCGGTCGGGTAGGCAACTTGTTGGCCGAGGACTTTGGATTCAATACTCATGATCAGAAGTTTTGCATGTTGTATAATTTCGTGTAGATGCCATCCAGAGCCAATAGTTCTTCGTGGCGTCCCCGTTCCACGATTTTACCCTCGTGGAAGACGCAGATCATGTCGGCGTTGCGGATCGTTGAAAGACGATGGGCCACGACGATGGAGGTGCGGTTTTTCATCAGGTTATCGAGGGCCTCCTGCACGAGCTTTTCCGACTCGGTGTCCAGTGCGGAGGTCGCCTCGTCGAGGATCATGATGGGCGGGTTTTTCAACACGGCCCGGGCGATGCTCAAGCGTTGGCGTTGTCCACCGCTTAACTTGCCCCCGCGGTCCCCGATACAGGTGTCGTATCCTTTTTCGGTTTGCATGATGAACTCGTGGGCATTGGCGATCCGGGCAGCCCGTTCGACCTCTTCCCGAGTGGCCGATTCGACGCCGAAGGCGATGTTATTAAAGATAGTATCGTTAAAGAGGATCGGGTCTTGGTTCACGTTCCCCATGAGTTCACGTAAGCCGTGTAGCGACACGTCCTTGATGTTGATGCCGTCGATTAGGATTTCCCCCTTGATCACGTCGTAGAAACGAGGCAGGAGATCGACAAAGGTACTTTTCCCAGAGCCGGATTGTCCGACGAGGGCAACGGTCTGTCCTTTTCCTATTTTGACATTCACGTCCTTTAGGACGATGCGATCCGGACGGTAAGCGAAACTCACGTTGCGGTACTCGATCTCTTTATTGAACCCGTTTAACGGTTTCGGTTGTTCGGGTTCCAGTATGGTTGATTCGGCATTTAGTATCTGGTCGATACGGTCCATGGCGGCGGCTCCTTTCTGGATGCTGTATAATGCCGTGGAGAATTGTTTTGCCGGGTTGATGATCGAGTAGAAGAGGGCGATGTAGGCGATAAAACTTGAGGCATCCATGAGAGGTGTCTGCCCGAGAATAAGAAGGCCTCCGAACCACACGACGATTACCACGACGATGGTTCCAAGGAATTCACTCATGGGGTGAGCGAGTGAACGACGCCACATCAGACGGTTCATGATCTGGCGATACTGTTCATTATGCGAGGTGAAGAGTTTATCCATTTTATCTTCGGCGTTGAATGCCTTGATCACGCGGAGGCCGGAAAGGGTTTCCTCGATGTTGGACAGGATTTCGCCCATCTTGTCCTGCCCTTCCTTGGAGCGCTTTTTCAAAGTCTTTCCCACCTTACCGATCAAGGTTCCCATGATGGGCAGTAGTACCAGCACGAACAGGGTTAGTTGCCAGCTCATGAAGATCATTCCGGAGAGGTAGATCAGGATGATGATGGGGTTCTGGAAGAACATTTCCAACGAGTTCATGATGGAGTTCTCTACTTCTTGCACGTCACCCGTGGTACGGGCGATAATGTCACCCTTGCGTTCTTCAGAAAAGAAAGGAAGGGGGAGTGATAATATCTTTTGGTATATTTTCCGACGAATATCCCGCACGACACCATTCCGGATAAACACGATCTCGTAGGAGGCGAGATAGGAGAATCCCGTTTTGAATAATGCGGCCAGTACGAAGAAACCACCGGCAAATAGTAAGGTGGTCGATGCGGAAAAATGTTGTTTTGATAGCGTGACATAATAGTTGAAGTTCGTCATCAAGCTCTCCTTGTTTAGTTCGAAGGGAACGAGTTCTGTTACTTCTTCTGTCACGTTGAAAAGGATGTTTAGCACGGGTACGAGTAACACGAACGAAACAGAACCGAATGCGGCGGAAAGAATATTGTAGAAGATGTTTTTTCCGAGTCTGGATTTGTAAGGAGGGATGAACCTCTTCAAAATTTGTATGAAATCACGCATAATAATTGAAAATTGAAAGTTGAAAATTGAAAATGAGAATAGAATACATTTTCAATTCTCCATTTTCAATTTTCAATTGTTTTATAGTTTTCCCGTGTAGTTTGACGGGCTGATTTGTTTGAGTTGTTCTTTCAGCTCGGCAGATACGTCAAGGGTGTCGATGAACTCGGCGATGGAGGCTTGGGTTACCTTGCTGTTGGTACGGGTAAGGGCTTTTAACGCCTCGTACGGGTTGGGGTAAGCTTCGCGGCGAAGTATGGTCTGGATCGCCTCGGCTACCACGGCCCAGTTATCCTCTAGGTCTGCCTCGATGGCCGGTTTGTTGATGATCAGTTTATTTAATCCTTTCAGCGTGGATTTGAAGGCGATGATCGTGTGGGCCAAGGGTACCCCGATGTTACGTAAGACGGTGGAATCCGTGAGGTCACGTTGCAGACGGGAGATTGGCAATTTATTGCTGAGGTGGTCAAGCACGGCATTGGCAATCCCTAGGTTACCTTCCGAGTTTTCGAAGTCGATCGGGTTTACCTTGTGGGGCATGGCTGACGAGCCAACTTCTCCGGCCTTGATTTTCTGTTTGAAGTAGGCCATGGAGATATACGTCCAGAAGTCACGATCCAAGTCTACCACGATGTTGTTGATGCGGCGCAAGTTGTCGAACACGGCGGCAAAATTGTCGTAGTTGGATATTTGGGTGGTGTATTGTTCCCGTTCTATTTTCAGTTTTTCGGTAAGGAACTTGTTGGCAAATGCCGTCCAGTCAATCTCCGGGTAAGCCACGTTATGGGCGTTGAAGTTCCCGGTGGCACCTCCGAATTTACCGGAACAAGCTACTTTTTTCAGTAGTTCCAGTTGTTTGGTCAGACGATAGACGAATACACGGATCTCTTTACCCAATCGGGTCGGGGATGCCGGTTGCCCGTGGGTTTTTGCCAGCATGGGTACGTCTTTCCACTCTTCGGCCAGCTCTTCGAGTTTGGCGATTAGTTCGTCAATCACGGGGTAGTAAACGTCGTGAATGGCATCACGGAAAGAACAGGGTACTGCCGTGTTGTTGATGTCTTGTGAAGTCAACCCGAAGTGTATGAATTCTTTGTACTCGTGGAGATTCAGTGCGTCGAACCGTTCCTTGATGAAGTATTCCACGGCTTTCACGTCGTGGTTGGTTACTTTCTCGATGTCTTTGATCTTTTGGGCATCCTCGACGGTAAAGTCTAGGTATATTTCTTTCAAGTTGTCAAACAGCGCATGGTCGAATCCCCGTAATTGCGGTAACGGTAACTCGCAGAGAGCGATGAAGTATTCAACCTCTACCATTACCCTGTAACGAATCAGGGCACTCTCGGAAAAGTAGTTTGCCAGACTATCTACTTTATCCCTGTATCTGCCGTCAATCGGCGAAATTGCTGTTAATGCTTGCATATGTTATTTGTTTTTCACGTTATTGTTAAATCAAGGAATTTACTTTCTCACGCGAAAGTACAAAATAGTTCGTAAAGTTCATAAGGTCTGTAAAGTTTATAAAGAATTCTAAGGCAACGTCGTTACCTTGATGTTTGCGAAAAAATGTTTAAATTTACAGGAAATTTAATGCACTGTTTATGGGTTTTGCACGAGATTTTTCGAGAGGAATACGAGCATACGGGAAGGCGATAAGTTTGTTGTTTTCTAGTAAGTTGTGGTATTTTATGCTTTTCCCGGTGGTAATTGTCATCGTGTTGTTCGTGGCCGGTAATTATGCCGTGGGGTATTTGGGGGACGGACTTTCCGGTGTGATCGAGGCGAAAATGACGGAGTGGATCGAGGGTATATCGTGGTTGGAATGGGTGTCGGGAGTGGCCGGATTCTTGGTAAAGTTGTTAACCCGTTTCCTGTATTATATACTATTTATTTCGTTCGGGGGGTACGTGGTAATGGTGGTGATGTCGCCCGTTTACTCGTGGCTTTCGGAACGGACAGAGGCAATTGTATCGGGACGGGGGTACCCGTTTAACCTGAAGCAATTGGTTTGGGAAATCGGACGAGGTATTGCAATTTCGTTACGTTGTATGATCCTGCAATTACTCGTGATGATTGTGTTGTTTTTCGGTTCTTTTATTCCTTTGGCTGGATTGGTTATGCCTGTACTGACCTTTGGAGTGGGGGCTTATTTCTACGGGTTCGCTTTTATGGATTATGCCGTGGAGAGAAAGCGTTTCCGGGTAAAGGAGAGTGTTCGTTATATGCGACATAATGCGGGAAGCGTGACGGCTATCGGGACTGTGTTTGCCTTGTCGTTGATGATCCCGTGGGGGAGTATAGTGGTTTGCAGTTTCGTGTCGTTACTTTCAGTAGTGGCGGGAACGGTGGTGGTAGAGGAACAGTTGGGGGAGGAAAATATTCAAAAATTGAAAGATATAGCATGATGAGAAAGTGGTTGATTGTTTTGGTTTTGTTGATGGGAAGCCTGCAGATGTTTGCCGGGGAGGAAAAAAATGATTCGGGGGAGAATCGGGAACTGGTTTACAAGGTGGATATTAAGGACGAGATTGGTCCTAGTATATGGCGGCTGGTGAAAAGGTCTTTTGACCGGGCCACGGACGAAAATGCAGATGTTATTTTGGTGCATATGAACACGTACGGGGGAATGGTGGTGTATGCCGATTCTCTACGTAGCTTGATATTGAATTACCCGAAACCGGTGTGGGTGTTTATTGATAATAATGCAGCCTCTGCGGGGGCGTTGATTTCTATTGCCTGTGACCGTATTTATATGCGGGAGGGGGCGAATATAGGTGCGGCAACAGTCGTGAACCAAACGGGGGATGCCATGCCCGATAAGTACCAGTCATATATGCGATCGATGATTCGGGCCACGGCTCAGGCACACGGGAAGGATACTGTGATGGAGAACGGGCAAAGGGTGATTCGTTGGAAACGGGATCCGAGGATTGCCGAAGCTATGGTGGACGAGAGGGTTGTAGTTGAGGGGGTAACGGATAGCGGGAAAGTGGTAACGTTTACTCCGCATGAGGCGATACAATACGGGTTCTGTGACGGAATTGCGGAGAGCGTGGTGGAAGTGTTACAGAAAGAGGGAATTACGAATTACGAGTTGCATGAGTATAAACCGACGACGATGGATCGGTTTATAGGGTTTCTGATCAGCCCGATCGTACAAGGGATTTTGATCATGATTATTATCGGAGGAATTTATTTCGAGTTGCAGACTCCGGGAGTTGGTTTCCCCTTGGTAGCAGCGATAACAGCGTGTTTGTTGTATTTTGCCCCGTTGTATTTGGAAGGGATGGCAAATTACGTGGAGATGATCCTGTTTGTGGTGGGGATTATCCTGTTGCTGCTGGAGATATTCGTGATACCGGGTTTCGGTGTCACCGGGGTACTGGGAATTGTTTGCGTGGTGGCGTCGCTGGTATTGGCGGGGATTGACGATTTCACGTTTGATTTCTTGCCGGATTTTACAAGTGCCATTATTCGCTCGTTGTTTTTCGTGGTGAGTTGTTCGTTACTTTCACTATTCGGGAGTATTTGGTTGAGCCGAAAATTGTTTGGTTCCCGACGATTGAATTTTGCTCTTCACGCAGAACAGAAAGTGGAGGATGGTTTCGTGGGTGTGGATATGGCGGTAAAGGAGGAGATCGGTAAGGTGGGGATTACATTCACAGATTTACGTCCGGCGGGGAAGGTAATGATCGGAAATGAGGTGTATGATGCCGTGTCAGACACGGGTGCTTTTATCGAGAGAGGAAAAGTGGTACGGGTGGTTAAATACCAGGCCGGGCAGGTTTACGTGGTTATAAATTAAGAGAAAATATAAAAAGAGGTGTAAAATTGGAACGATATGGGAAATCGAACAATAGGTATGATAGGTGTGTTGTCGTGCTTACTGGGAGTGAACACGGTTTCATATGCCGGAGAGGCAGGAAATGATGTAGGTAAAAATCATGCAAGATGGGTGGTCATACAGGATGATGAGCGAGTACAAAACTGGATGAAACAAGCGGGGAAGCATTACGACGAGGAGAATTACGGGGAGGCGATGAAATACTATCGCTTGGCAGCAGATGCTGGGAATACGGAAGCTCAGAATATGGTTGGATTGCTATATGATTTAGGATTAGGTGTGCCGGAGAATAACGCGGAAGCGGTGAAATGGTATCGGAAGGCTGCTTTGAACGGTGATTTTTATGCGCAGAATAATTTGGGGTTAATGTACAAGGATGGTGAGGGGATTACTCAAAATTATGCGGAGGCTGCAAAGTGGTTTCGTAAGGCGGCGGACCAGAATCATGATGAAGCATATTGTAACCTAGGTCTTCTTTATGAAGAGGGGAAAGGGGTTGTCAAGGATGTGATTGAGGCTGTGAGATGTTATCGGAAATCGGCAGAGTTAGGAAGTGCAAGGGGACAATGTAGTTTAGGGTATATGTATCAGTGTGGATTGGGTGTTGAAGAGAATGTAGTTGAGGCCGTGAAGTGGTACCGTAAAGCGGTTGATCAGGAGTATGGCAGAGCTTTGTTTAATCTTGGTGTTATGTATGAAACTGGGGTTGGAGTTGGTAAGGATATGGCCAAGGTGTTATACGAGAAGGCTGTAGAGCAAGGATTCGAACAGGCCACTAAAAGGTTAGAGCTGTTGTCGGGAGACAATACTACTTATTTGGAGTTTGAGGAGTTGGCGGATGATTATTATGAAAAGAAGAATTACACGGAGGCTTTGAAATACTATAAAATGGCTGCATCTGGGAATAAAGGGGGAGTGTTGAATCGAATCGGGTATATGTATTCGGAAGGGCTTGGTGTTGCTGAGAACGGGACAGAGGCTGTGAAGTGGTTTCGTAAGGCTGCCGAACAAGGTTATTCGATTGCCTATTATAATATGGGATTAATGTATGAACTCGGAAAGGGAGTGACGAAAGATATGGGTGAGGCTGTCCGGTGGTATCGGAAAGCGGCGGATGAAGGGTATGAATCGGCAAAAGAGAAATTGAAGCTGAAAACTCTTGGAACAGTTGTAGAAACGGCTCTTTCAGAATCTGAACTTAAAGAATACTCTAGTCGGGCGGCCAAATATTATAACGAGCAAAATTACACGGAGGCTCTAAAAAATTATCTGGTAGTGGCTGACTATGATGATGCCTATGCCCAACACATGGTCGGATGGTTGTATAATAATGGTAAGGGGACAACACGGAATTACAGAGAGGCGTTTAAATGGCTTTCAAAGGCTGCTAATCAAGGGAATGTTTCCGCTATGAATGAGTTAGCTATCTTGTACGAGAATGGGAACGGGGTAGGCCAGAATTTTACAGAGGCAGTGAGGTGGTATCGGAATGCCGCAAATAAGGGAAACAAGTATGCTCAATATAATTTGGGACGGATGTATCAGTATGCGAAGGGTGTTTCGAAAGACCTGTCTATGGCCAAAGTATGGTACGAAAGATCGGCTAACCAAGGATTTGATTCTGCCCAGAATAGTCTTGGAAACCTGTATTATAGTGGGGAGGTGATTCCACAAGATTATGGTAAGGCAATGGAGTGGTATCGTAAGGCTGCCGCACAAGGTAATATGTATGGGGAGTTTAACGTGGGATTACTGTATGAATATGGTTACGGCGTGACAAAGAATATCAAGGAGGCTGTGAAATGGTATCGCAAGGCGGCTGATCAAGGTATGGATCGGGCGAAGACCAAATTACAGGAATTAGGACGCTGATCGGCTATTTGATTTTTTTCAACAGACGATTGTATTCGTGTAAAAAGTTTGGGGTGAAGATGTTGGCATCTGCATTTTGTTCGATCTCTTTACGAGACCAGAAGCGTCCCTCGTCTACTTCGTCGTTATTGATGTGAATGGCGTCATGAGAGGTACAAAGAAAAGGGAATACGAGTTCTCGTTCGCGGGAACTCTCCCACACGTAGGAACCGAGGAAACGGGCCTTGAATTTCGTGATACCCAGTTCTTCGAAAGTTTCCCGTTTTAAGGCATCTTCTATTTTCTCTCCCAGTGCGACGTGACCACCCACGGCAGTATCCCACATTCCGGGAAGAAAGTTCTTTTTCATGCTGCGTTTTTGCAGGTAAATGTCCCCTTGTTCGTTGATAAGGTGGAGATGCACGACGGGATGCAGGAGCATGGAGCCGGAATGACAACTTCTACGGGTAGCTTTACCGACGACTTCGCCTTTCTCGTTCACGATAGGTAACCATTCGTCCTGACTGGCTGCTTTGGCAAGTAGTCTGTTCTTAACAAATAATGTGAGAAAAAACAGGACAATCAGAATATACAATAGAGGTCCTTCTATAAATTGATGTATTTCTTCGTCAAAGATAAAGGCAGAAGTGAAAGCTAGGACTGTATGTAATACGAGCAGGTAAAATAGCAGGCGTAGCATCCGGTGCATGGCTTGTTGCTGTTCCGGGGTGACCTGTAATGTCTTGCGGTATGATTCGGGCAATGTCTGAGTCATGTCCACTTTCGAGAATGCGAAGATCCCGATTAGTACACACATGGCTGCCTCTACAATGGTTTGTTGTATCCTTTCAAAAGAAGTTCCTTCGAGCAACACGCTGATTGCCGCAAGGGCAATGAAGAACAGGGTGTTGAAGAGTGTCATCTTGTTGATACGTTTCTCCCTGATCCATGAATAGAAAAACTCTCCGGCTCCTAATACGATCACGGCTATCAAACCGATTTTCGGACCAAAAAATTCTTCGGCAATGAAGTATAGAAGAATAAGGATAAAGGAGGGGAGAAGGGACTTCATACAATTGAAAATTGAGAATTGAAAATGGAAAATTGAAAGGCAGGCTACAAGTGGAATGATAACTTGTAGCCTGTAAACTTGTAACTATCTGATTTCAGCGTTGAACAGGTGTTTGTAGGTACCCATTAACTTGTTCATGATTTTGTCGATCTGTTTGTCCGTGAGGGTCTTCTCTTCGTCGAGAAGGGTGAAACTGACGGCGTAGGACTTCTTGTCTGCACCGAGTTTTTCTCCCTCGTACACGTCGAATAACGTGACGGATTTCAGTAATGATTTTTCTGTACGGAACGCCGTTTCTTTGATTTCCTTGAAAGTGACTTTCTTATCAAGCAACAAGGCTAAATCCCGTTTTACAGAAGGAAATTTCGGTAGCGGGGTGTAGGTTACCTTGAGGTTTTTGATGGCTTTCAGAATGTTTTCCCACGAGAATTCAGCGTAGTAGACTTCTTGATTAACATCTGCTTTTTTCAGAGGGGCTTTACTCAAGATACCCATGGATACGATATGTTTATCCCCGGCTTTGTACGTCAGCCCTTCCCGGAAGATGTCCTTGTCAGTGGCATCAATTTTCAAGTTATCGGGGTGAAGTCCTAGACGGGTTAATATCATTTCGCAATACGCTTTCAAATAGAAGAAGTCAGTTTTCGTTTCTTTGACATTCCAGGTGGTCATGTTCTTATTCCCCGTGATGAAGAGAGAAAGCAAGTTGTCTTCTTTGTATTGTTTTTGCGGGTTGTCAATACCTTCTTTTTTGTTGAAGGTATAGCCTTTACCGAACTCGAATAATTTCAAGTTGTTGTTTTTCCGGTTGATGTTGTAAGCAATGTTTTCCAGTCCGCCGAAGAGCAAGGATTGACGCATAGCTCCCAAGTCTGCACTAAGCGGGTTGAATAACATTACCGTCTGCGTGGGATCGAAACACTTGAAGTCTTCGTAATAGCTGGCTTTCGTCAATGAATTGTTCATTACTTCACAGAATCCGTTTGCTGCTAATAGGTCTGAGATGATGTTTTTCAACTGGAAGTCATCCGGCTTTTCGGAATAGCTTAGCGTGGATCTTACGCTGGCAGGTACTTCCACGTTGTTGAAACCGTAGATGCGAAGAATATCCTCGATCACGTCAGCTTCTCTTTGCACGTCAACACGGTAGGGGGGGACATTCAATAAAAGCCCCTCTTCGCACTCTTCCACAATTTTCATTTCAAGAGAACGGAGGATGTTTTTGATTACCTCATGGTCAATTTTTTTACCGATCAATCGATCCACGTGAGCATATTTTATGGACACTTCGAAATCCTTCACGGGTTCCGGGTAGATGTCGATAGGAGCGCAAGTAATCTTACCTCCGGCAACTTCTTTAATCATCATGGCGGCTAATTTCAGCGCGTAGATCACGATATTCGGGTCTGTTCCCCGTTCATAACGGAAAGAGGCATCCGTGTTCAAACCATGACGGCGAGCTGTTTTACGAACGAATACCGGGTCAAAGCAAGCACTTTCTAAGAACACGTTTGTTGTCGTGTCCGAAATACCGCTTTCCTGTCCACCGAATACTCCGGCAATACACATGGGGGACTCGGTATTACAGATCATCAAGTCGTCCTCATGCAATTCTCTTTCCACGCCGTCTAAAGTTGTGAATTTAGTTCCTTTGGCAACACTTTTCACGATGACTTCGTTTCCTTTTACTTTGTCTTTATCGAAAGAGTGTAAAGGTTGTCCCAGACCGAAAAGAATGTAGTTGGTCACGTCCACGATGTTGTTGATCGGGTGTAATCCGATAGCTTTCATCCGGTTTTGTAACCATTCAGGAGACGGTTTAACGGTTACTCCTTCGATACATATTCCGGCGTACCGACGGCAGGCCTCGGGACGTTCTACTCGTACGGTGATTTTAGCATCCGTACTGTCCGGTTGGAAAGTTTCCACGGAGGGAAGAGTATAGTGAATATCTTGTGTCTGTTGTAAATAAGCGGCCAGATCACGAGCTACACCGAGATGTGAGGCACCGTCAATCCGGTTCGGGGTAATATCGACTTCGATAACCGTGTCCCGATAAACATTGAAATAGTCTGCGGCCGGTATTCCAACCGGGGTATTTTCGGGTAATACCATGATTCCGGCATGATCGGTTCCAACTCCGATTTCGTCTTCGGCGCAGATCATTCCATTAGAAGCTACACCCCGTATTTTTGATTTCTTGATCACGAACTCTTCATCACCTTTGTAAAGGGTTGTTCCTACAGTGGCAACGACTACTTTCTGGCCGGCAGCCACGTTAGGAGCCCCGCAGACGATTTGTTCCGGTTCACCCGTTCCCAAATCAACTGTTGTCACGTGTAAATGGTCCGAATCGGGATGTGCCTCGCAAGTCAACACATGACCGATGACCAATCCTTTTAATCCCCCTTTTATTGCCTCAAATTCTTCGTACCCGCCAACTTCCAGTCCGATACTTGTCAGAATTTTGCAAATCTCTTCAGTGCTTTGGTCGATCTTTAGATAGTCTTTCAACCAGTTCAGTGATACGTTCATATTTTGATTTTAAATTTTAGATTTTAAATTTTAGATTCTATTTATTGAGTGATTTATTGATCCCTGATTCTGTGATTTTTCCCTATAAGTTCATCACCTAATCTTTAAATCGTCAATCACTGAATCCTTTTAACTAAGGTCTAACATACGTTGAATGGGTAACCAAGCCTTTTCTCTCAAGTCTTCCGGGAGCCGTACTTCGTATTGTTCTTTTTCAAGGGCTTCGAGTACTTTTTCCAAAGTAACCTTCTTCATCTGTCCGCATACCGTTTTCGGGTGAATCGGGATGAATTCTTTGGTCGGGTTGTCTGCTTGGAGTTTATGGATGGTTTCCAATTCCGTGGCAATGATAAATCGTTGTTTCGGGGATTCCTTGGCATGTTTGATGATTCCTGCCGTGGAATACATGAAGGCACGGGGATGATTTAATATCCGGTCGTCGTGCGAACAACTGGATTCGGGATGAATCAGCACGTCAGCATCGGGATATTCTTCCAATTTATCCAGTACCATCTGGGTGTCAATTTTGTCATGTACGCAACAGTCTCCACTCCAAATTTCCATTTCCCTTCCGGTGACTTTTTGTATATAAGCACCCAAATTCTTGTCGGGAACGAAAAGTATCTTTTGGTCTTTCGGCAGGCTTTGCACTATTTTCAAGGCATTGGAAGACGTGCAGCAATAGTCCGTGTAAGCCTTTACTTCAGCCGTGGTGTTCACGTAGCTGACAATGAGACCATCCGGGTTTGCTTTTTTCCATTCTCTCAAGTCATACCCGGTTACTCCCTCGGCTAAAGAGCAACCGGCTCCTTCCGCGGGGATCAGCACTTTCTTATTGGGGGAGATGATGGATGCTGTTTCTGCCATGAAATGCACACCGCAAAAGACGATAATATTGGCTTCTGTGGTTCCGGCCATCTGAGAAAGTCCTAGGGAGTCACCCAAATAGTCTGCAATGTCTTGTACTTCAGGACGAGTATAGTAGTGCGCCAAAATGATGGCGTTTTTCTCTTTCTTAAGTTGTTTTATCCTGTCGATAATCTCTGTCTGCGTCATAACCTTGTTTTTTGAGACTTCAAAGATATAATAATTTTAGATTTAATGATTTTAGATTGAAACTTACGAAAGTAAGTTTTATAATCCTCAATTTTTATCTTTTAGTTTTAATCTTTTAGTTCATCTTAATGTTCATGCTAATATCCAAAGCTGTAACCGAGTGGGTGAGGGCACCGACACTGATGTAATCAACCCCGGTAGCGGCAACACCTTGGAGACGGGGGATACTTATGTTTCCGGATGCCTCTGTCTTTGCCCTGCCCGCGATAAGTCTCACAGCTTCGGCCATAGTTTCGTTACTCATGTTGTCGAGCATGATAATGTCTGCACCCGCGTCAATGGCTTGTTGTACCTCTTCTAATGTTGTGGTTTCCACTTCCACCTTGATACTTAACGGAAGATTCTGTTTCACGGCTTTCACGGCATTCGGAATACCTCCGGCAATCTTGATATGGTTGTCTTTCAGCATGATCATGTCGTAAAGTCCCATCCGGTGATTGGAACCTCCTCCGTGGTGTACGGCCATTTTGTCCAGTACCCGCAAGCCGGGAGCTGTTTTCCGGGTGTCCAGTAGTTGGGTATGTGTTCCTGCCAGCTCTTTCATGTAGTGAGAAGTAGCTGTTGCAATACCGGACATCCGTTGCAGGATATTCAATGATAGACGCTCCCCACAAAGTAACGTGCGGTAGCTGGCTTCGATGCGCAGGATGATATCCCCTTTCTTTACGGCAGTCCCGTCAGTAACGAGAGGTTCCCATACTATATCTTTTTCAAATCTTTCAAATACTTGTTTTGCGATTTCCAGTCCGGAAATAACACCGTCGGCTTTTGCTTTCATTTCGGCAACCGCTTTAGCGTGTACCGGGATAATGGCGTTGGTCGTAATATCTCCCGTTGCGATGTCTTCTTCAATCGCGAGGTCGATGAGTCTGTCTATGAGCGAATCGTACATATATTAATTTTAGATTTTAAATTCAACTAATTTCTTGATTTATGATTTTAGATTAAACTCCCTCCCGGCTACGCCGTACTCCCTCTATAAACAGAGGGAGAGTTAAAAATACCATCTTGAGATTGAAGAGTAACTAAACTCCTCCTCTGTTTATAGAGGAGGTGCCCGAAGGGCGGAGGAGTTCTCATTTTCAATTCTCCATTTTCCATTTTCAATTGTTCAGGATTACCGGTGTTGTTTTGATCTCTTTGCCCTTCTGTTGAATGATATGGCAAACATAGTCATCATTCGGGGTGGGGTAGTCGGAACGGAAATGACCGCCGCGGCTTTCTTTACGGAAGAGGGCGGAACGGATGATTAATTTGGCAACGGTAAGTAAGTTTTTACTTACCAGCGAATAGTATTCGTTCTCTTCGAATATTTCGGTTTGTTCCAAGCGGAGCAAGGTTTCCAATCCTTCCTGCAATCCGTTTTCCGTGCGAATAATGCCGGCCTCTTGAGTCATGATGTCGGCTACCTTGTTTTTTAAAGACAGGTAGGCATCTAGTTTCTCTCGATCTAGGGAGAATAAAGGCATGGTTTCCGGAATCGGGTCTTCCCGGCGGTTACGCACGGAATCTTCCACGGCACGTTTCCCGAACACCAAACATTCGATCAGTGAGTTAGACGCCAGTCTGTTGGCTCCCATGATACCGGATGAGGCGAGTTCTCCGCACACGTACAAGTGTGGGATATTGGTACGTCCCGTGAGATCCGTTTTCACCCCGCCCACGGTGTAATGTGCTGCAGGAGCAACCGGAATACGGTCTGTCATGTCGATACCTAATTCCGCACATTTCTCGAAGATGTTGGGGAAACGTTTTCTGATCTTTTCCGGATCAAGGTGTTTTAATGACAAGTAAACGTAGTCCTCGTGGTGTTCTTTCATTTGTTGGAATATGGACTGGGCCACGATGTCCCGCGGGGCAAGTTCAGCCAGTTCATGTTTTCCCACCATAAAGCGTTCGCCTTGCTGGTTCAGTAGGTGTGCGCCTTCACCGCGTACGGCTTCGCTCACCAGATATGCCTCCCCGGTAGGCGTGTAGATAGCGGAAGGATGGAATTGAATGAATTCCATGTCCACGATTTCGCATCCGGCATTATAGGTTAAAGCCAAACCATCTCCGATGGTTGTGTGAGGATTGGTGGTTCGTTTATAGATGGCCGAGGTTCCTCCGGAAGTCAAGAACACGTTGTGTCCCGTGAAGATCTCTTCCCGGTTCTCGTTAAAATCCCAGCATCTGACACCGTAACATCCGTGTTCATCCTGTAATAGGGCGATGACGGCATGATTATCGAATATTTCCACGGTAGGACAATGCTCCACTTTATCAATCACGAAATTCGTGATCATTCTTCCGGTGGCATCACCTCCGGCATGAAGAATTCGTTTTTGATGATGGCCTCCTTCCAGCCCTAGGGCTAGCTCCCCGTTTTCCGTGTCGAAGTGCATGCCGTCATTGATTAATTCCTGTATGCGGGCAGGCCCTTCATTTACCAGTACGTTCACCGCGGGATAGTCACATAGACCTCTTCCTGCCGTGATCGTGTCTTGAAAGTGAAATAACGGGGCGTCATCTTCTCCGGTGACTGCTGCAATACCTCCCTGGGCAAAATAAGAATTACTTTCCCTGATGTTTGATTTAGTTAATAGTGCAACTTTCCCATAGGCAGACGCACGATAGGCCGTGTAAAGACCCGCTAAACCACTCCCGACAATGATATAATCGTAATTACGCATTTTTGTGTCATGTAAATTGGCACGAAATTAGGATTTTTTTATCTATATCCCGCCTCTTTCCTTCGTTTTTTCATTTTCTATGGGGCATTTTCCATTTTCCAGTATAAAAGTAGTAATTTTGGGTTTCTAAAGTTGGATAGAGATGAGAGTATTTGGATGGTTCATTATCACTCTTTTACTGGGAGCCTGTTCTTCGGACAAGCCTTCTAAAAAGTGTATTTACCCGGCGGGAGATTTGTTTTTCAGCAAGGAAAAGGCAGGGTGGAGTGAGGTATATATTGGTAAGGAGCGTTCCGACACGGTATTGGTGTACAATCCCACGAAAACGGGGATTCGTTTGGAAGGTTTTAATCATTTTTCGGAAATCACTTGTCGGAAGATCGGACACTCCGAACAGGATTGGAGTTTGGGAGGATATACCGTGGAACCCGGAACTTGTGACACGTTAATCGTGACGTTACGTTTAAAGAATGAGTCCATGTTAGGTAATTATTATAACGTGATGCGTTTCATGATAAACGGGGAGGTGAATTATGATTACGGGTTTATGATTGATGTGCCTGTACGGGAGGATTTTGCACATTGGAGCGAGGAAGAAAAAGCACAAGCCCCTCATTTCATGGTGGACTCGACGGAACGTGATTTTGGAACTCTTCGGGAAGGAGAGGAGGCCAAGATGATTTTTAAAATTCAAAATGTTGGGGAACGTAACTTGATCATCCGTAAAATAGAAACCACTTGTGGTTGTACCGCGGTACTCCCCAGTCAGCGTGTCCTTCTTCCCGGCAAAGAAATGGACTTGAATGTCATCTTCCACTCTGCCGGGCGAAACGGTAAACAGCGTAAAGTTATCACTCTCTTTTGTAATGATCCCCGTCAACCAAGGATCCAGTTGATTGTGAAAGGGGAAGTGAAATGAGGGTTTTATCACCTGATTGACAATTGTGTCTCACTGAATCAACATCGTTTCTTTTTTTCAAGTGAGATCGTGGATGATATTTTTGTCTATGACCTGTAATTCGTGGGTATTCACCGGGTAGATGTAGGGATTTAATACTTGTATGTGTATTATAAATTGATTATATGATATAGTAATGACGTAATATTGATTTTATAATTATTATAAAATTATAATTCATTTCTTATTTTTATAGGAGTTAAATAGGAAATGAATAGGAGTTGAATGGGAGTTGGTATAATATAAGTATGAATAATATTCGTTGAAAATTTAGTATATATCACTTAATGGGGAATAAACAGGGCTTATTAACGGTTGGACGTGTCGCATGAATGGGGACGTAATTCTTCCATTCGTCGAACGAATTGGATTTCCCCGGGTGTATTCCCATGAGATGTAGATAGCGTGTTGTGATTTTATGATTATCTTTGTTCGAGTAAAAAGGAGATAGAAATGGAATTACGAACAGAAAATGTGACGAGATACATCATGCCATTACGAGAGGGCGGTTCATTACCGGCATTGGCGGAGGCGGAGGATGGATTCAAGTACGTGGTGAAATTCCGGGGTGCCAGGCATGGCACGAAGGCTCTGATAGCCGAACTGATCGGAGGGGAGATTGCTCGTGTCTTGGGATTACGAGTACCGGAGTTGGTTTTTCTACAACTGGATGAGGCTTTCGGTCAGGCGGAGGGAGATGAGGAAATACAGGATTTGTTGAAAGCGAGCCGGGGATTAAATCTCGGGTTGCACTTTTTATCCGGGGCTCTTGCATTTGATCCCACGGTAAACGTGATTGATGCGGAACTGGCCTCGAAAATCGTTTGGTTGGATGCTTTACTGACGAATATTGATCGCACGGTTCGTAACACGAACCTGTTGATGTGGCACAAGGAACTATGGTTGATAGATCACGGTTCGTCACTCTATTTTCATTATTCTTGGACGAATTGGCAGAAACACGCTTTGAGTCCTTTTGCAGAAGTAAAGAATCATGTTTTATTACCTCGGGCAAGTCAATTGGCAGAAGTCGATGCCGGATTGAAAACCCGATTGACCCCGGAAAGGATAAGGGAAGTCGTGGCGTTGATACCGGAGGATTGGCTAAATTGGGATGATCTGGGTATTACAAATCAAGAAATACGGGAGACGTATGTTCGTTTTTTAACGGAACGGGTTGCACATTCGGAAATATTTATAAAAGAAGCACAACATGCCAGAGAGATACTTGTATGAATATGCCGTTATCCGGGTTGTCCCGCGGGTGGAACGGGAAGAATTTATTAACGTGGGGATCATTTTGTTCTCCAAGCGGAAAAAATTTCTGCGGGCGAAGTACGTGCTTCACGAGGAAAAATTAAGGATGCTATTTCCGGAAATCGATATAGAGGAGATTCGGGTGAACCTGCAAATTTTCGATCGAATTTGTTCCGGTTCCCGTGATGGCGGACCGATTGCCGAATTGGATGTTCCGGAGCGTTTTCGTTGGCTGACGGCCGTTCGTAGCACGATTATCCAAACCTCTCGTCCGCATCCCGGTTTTCTGACTGATCCGGATGCTACTTTTGATAAGTTATTTGATGAGTTTGTGATGTAGATATATAAAGAGAATAGGTGGAGAATTTCCACCTATTCTTGAAACACACACTTGAAGGATTATTTCACGATAATGGTAAAACAATCGTTCACGTCTTGAGATCTTCCTTCATTCGTAAATGTGAGAGAAATTTTATAGCGTCCGGCAGGTATGTCATTCTTTACTGGGATTTGTAACATTCCATTTCCTCTGACTGAGAGATAAGTACTTAGCTTTTCTATATCACCTTCATCAGTAGTGATTGATTTGATTGACACAAGGATGGGTGGGGTTCCTTCGATACCTTCTATTGCTGAGCTAACCCACGGAATATCACGCAGAACTCTCTCGTAATCTTCTCCTTCTCCTGACATCATCGTGGGAAAAATATCGAACCAATCAGCGATTTCTTGTGGTGTAAATCCCATTTCTATATACATTTCGTATCTAGGATTGGGGATTTCACTAGGAGGTGTCGTATCAAGATTTTTTTTTACGATCATAGAATCAACGCTGTAACTTGCATACTCTGTGATCAGGTAACCAATGGTTATATCTTGACAGTTGATCATTATTGCACTTGAAAAAACGAGGCAACATATTGTTATAATTCTTATTCTCATAATTTTTTTCTTAAATATTACCGAAATCATATCCATAATTGAGAGCATGAACGACACCGTTAGTCGGTTGTATATCCGGGGATGCTAACGGTACATAAGAGTCGGCTGTCCATGAAAAAAGGTGCATTTTTATAGCTCCGGCATCAGCAACACCGGCGTAAGATTCTCTTTCCAGATAAGCGATGATGCGGTTCCCGTTTAAACAAGTAAGAGGGGTACCGCCATCTTGTTCTGCTGCATTGATATAATAGGACATATTTCTAAACTTGATACTTTCTTTTAGATGTTTCCCTTTTACCACGTGTTTTAATATGAATTCCCGACATAGGTTCACGGGGATGTCATTTACTTTCTTGTAATAATTATTAGGGTCACCTTTTTCTTGTGATTCCCATAAAAAACGAAGAATGGAATAACTGGGAGGTGCAAAAAAAGTGATTGTAGGTAACGAGTCTACGGTCCCCTCAAAAAGGTCCGTCAGTCCAGCATGTTCAATCATTTCAACTGTTAACTCCCAATTATAATTATCTGAACGTAGGTATTCCATCATTGTTCCATCGAAATATGGATTTGAAATACCAGTATCGATAATGGTTTGTTTTGTATCACATGCGGATAAAACAAATAACATTCCGGTAATGAGTAATATATTTTTCATATTCAAATATCAATTAATTATTTTCGATTATGCCAATACGTATTTTGTCGTAGTAAAGGATTTTGACTAAAAGCCTTTTTAGAAATCATGCAGAACAGGGCACCGTCAATAAGATCTTGATCGGTTACGGTTTTGAATTCTCCAGCCAACTCCGTGCGTACATATCCATTTCGAATGATATCATAATAACGTTGTCCTTCCATGATCAACTCTTTTTCTCTCTCTTTGAAAATAGTGTATCTCAAATCTCCACCATATTCGCTTGCGTTGTAAAGTGTTGCTTTGGAACGTTCACGTACTTTATTTAGATCATCTATGGCTCCAGCCGTGTATTCACCCCCAAGTCGTGAACGACATTCTGCCCTTAACAAGTAAATATCAGCCAAACGCCACCAGATTTTATTTTGATTTACATTCAAGGTTTTTCCTACGTTTGGTCCTGAAGTTTCAACCATGGGTAAACGCCATTTGTTTGGGAAGGCGTATCCCCCATATTCGGGTTTATCCATTTCATCCAATTGGTAGAAAAAAGCATATTTTCGTTCGTCCGTGCCGGAGTACATTTCTCTTACCGTGGAATTATGTATCCAAACCCCAATGTATTTTATGAAAGCGGCAGGAAATTCAGCTCGTAAAGGATAGCAATGATAAAAGAATCCGGGTATAGAAAGCATATCTGCAGCACCATTCATGAAACCACTTGATTCATTCCAGAAATCCTTGAAAACAGTCTCGTACACGCTTTCTTTACTGTTAGCTACTAAGGCATCCGTGCATATCGCTTCTGCATTAGGGACAAGTTCATAGGTTCCGGAACCAATCACTTGGCTACATGCTTTTTCCGCCCGTTCCCATAATTCTTTCTCATCGTAGTCTTGATGCTTTGCGAAGTACTTCCCGCCTGCTTTCCATGCACACAAATGGGCGAGGAGAGCGTTGGCAGCTCCTTTGCAAGGTGTTGATTTGAAACGAGGTGAATTGCCTTGCCAGTCTGTTACTTTTTCAAATTCCGGTAATAAATCAATGGCATGTTGTGCTTGTTCTATTGCATAATCAGCCACTTCTGTCCATTCGGATTTAGGGGTAGGGAGAAATTCAATTTCGTCACGTATTAAAATACAATCCCCCCAAGTATGTAATAATTCAAGATATGCTAATGCTTTGTAGAAATATGCTTGTCCTCTATAAATATTACTTCTTTCTTTGGAAATACCACTTCCCTCGGCATGATGCAGAACGACGTTTGCACAAGCAATTGCATCATAGAATGGTTTCCAATTGAGATTAAGAATGTATTCAGGACTATTATTTTGAAGTATTTCCAGGTATGTTCCTTGTTGGACTTCATCCGTGTACCATCCCTTTTGAACTTGGTTTCCCGGATCTTCACCCGTGTAATTGCAGATCATGTATTTCACGGCATAATCTGTTGCGTTAAGTGCAGATTCAAAATCCTTTGGGGTATTCAATGCATTTTTAAATGTCAAAGAACTCTCCGGTTCAATATCTAATGTCTCTTCACATCCTATTTGGATAATTGCAAATAAAATGAAAACAAGAATCTTATATTTCATACTTTAAAATTTTACAGTTAAACCTAATGTATATTTCCGTGCTAACGGGTAATTTTTTCCGTAATCCAATCCTGTGCTAATATCCACTGTTTCTGGATCAATACCGGAATAATTCGTGAAAGTCAGAAGATTCTCACCACTTATAAATAAACGAACTTGTTCTAATTTTAGTTTGCGTGTGATTGTTTCTGATAAATTGTACCCGATGGTTAGTGTTTTTAGTTTTAATAAATTTACTTTTTCAACTTCCCGGTCAATCAGTAGACCGGAATACACCATGTTGTTTTGGTCTATTTGCATTTGAGCAAAATCGGCATTGTTATCACCAGGTTGCTGCCAGAATGAAATTTTGTTTAGATTCAGGAGTAGGGGATGTAATAAATTGGAATGATCATTTGTTGCTAACGCATTCTTGTATGTGGTGTTGACCATGTGGCGACCTATTTGGTAACTCATGGATAGATTCAGATCAAAATTTTTCCATCTGAATTCGCTCACGATACCTCCGCTTATTGTTGGAAGGGCGCTACCTGCATAGATCATGTCATCCATAAATATTTTACCATCACCATTTGTGTCTATAAATTTGTAATCACCTGGTTGATAAAAATTGGCTGTTCGAATGTCAAAAAACAAATATTGCCCTACTCCTTGACTATTGTGATACAAAGGCATCTCATCTTGTTTGTTGATGAAGCCGTCTGTTGGAAATACGTATATATCATTTAACGGCTTACCTATAATTCCGACAGAAATATCTTTGCCATTATATGATTTCTCAAAACGATTCCAGTTCCTCGCTCCATTCACGGATATTTTCCAATACGTGTTTTGGGTTCGTAAGACTTCATATTTTATCAATATTTCAATTCCCTCGTTGGAAATTGCCGCGGCATTTCTCCATTGCGCACTATAGCCATTATAGTTTCCGGGTAAGTCAACGGCCCACAATAATTTATCTGTGTACCGGTAATAGTAATCCAGTGTAATACCTAGCCTGTAATTGAAAAGATCTAAATCTAATCCGAAATCATATTGGTCGGTTTCTTCCCAAGACAAATCATCATTATATAGTCCCCCTCCCCAAACGGGTTCTAGAGTTGAATTTCCTTGATGTGCATTTCCTGCCTCCATTAAACCTAGGGCTAGAAACGATTGCTCAAAGTGTTGTCCGGAACGTCCCCAACTAGCCCGAAGTTTTCCGAATGAAAGCCAGTAATTGAATGGTTTTATGAAATTTTCTTCTGTGAAGGTCCATCCTGCGGCAATAGAAGGAAAAGTTCCCCATTTGTTGTTTTTGCCAAAAACTGAACTTCCGTCCCGGCGGAAACTGGCGGAAAGCAAATATTTCTTTCTGTAGTTGTATTCCAGACGTCCGAAATAAGAAACAAGAGTTTTCTCCTCCATGTCGGAAAGGTAACGCTGAAAAGCGACGGTCTGCGAGTAGTTACCGTAATTTAGTTCCCCTAAGACAGGAAAGCCCGGACGAGAATAGTAAATTTTATCGCTTGGAGAGTTTTGGGCGCTTCCTCCATTGTATTCAACCTGATCATATTGGTAAGAGAATCCGGCGACAAAATTTATATTGTGATCTTCTTTTATTGTTTTTTGATAAGTCAATAAATTCTCGTTTAAGACCATTAAATTAATCCCTGTTTCTCCGACAGTTTGTGAAAAACCATGTTCGTCCAGATAAGAGGGTTGGAAATAATTTCTACGATGGATGGAATAATCCGCGGCCAAAGAGGTCGATAGATTAAGTCCGTCAAAAATATCATATCCGATTTTAAAGTTTGTTCGGATTCGAACGGAACGATTTTTTTCTTTTGTCCCTTTTAATTTCTCGAGTACATCGTTCCATACAACCGATCCTTTACCGGGATTGAGAGAGCTTAATTCATAAGGGTCTCCCGGCACAGTTTCCACGATAGGAGCTGCTCCCATTCCTTCTGTTTTTTCTCCTCGTTTCCGGTTGGTTAAGGTCGCGTTCAGACGTAAATCGACATTTAGTTTCCGAACGGGAACAACATTCATGTTAGCATTTAAATCTATTCTATTGAATCCTGTTCCTTTCAGAACTCCTGATTCATCGTAATAACCTAAGCCAATACCGTAATACATTCTATCACTACCTCCGTAGGTTTGAATATTCGCATTAGTGATTTTTCCTTTTTCATAGTAGATGGGAAAAAAATTAGTTGCATTATTGTAAAATGAATTCAAGCTATCCTGCAACACAAGGCCATCACTGTTATGACTTGTTGGAGTGAAAAAATAGTCATAAGAACCTTTTTTCGTATCAAATACTTCCCGGTTAGATTCCGGGTATTTATAACGTTTTGTTACCGGGTCCAAATACGCCACAGAAGGTCTGTTTTTAAGAGCATTTAATCTGAAATCTCGTTCTCCCTTTCCAATCGTCACTGTTGGTAGTTCTGGTAGAATATTCCATGATTGTGAAATATTCACGGAAAAAGTCGCATCTTGATTTTGTCGTCCCTTTTTTGTTGTTACAATGATAACTCCGTTGGCAGCTCGCGAGCCGTATATCGCTGCAGAAGAAGCATCCTTTAATACTTGAATGGATTCAATCATGTCGGGATTTATGTCAGCTAAAAGATTCGTTCCGGTAATGGGAGACGTGAATGAATTCAGTGGCACACCATCAACAACCCATAGGGGATTGGAGTATCGTCGGTTTTGTTCAACATCTAGAGAGTTGTAACCTCGGATGACGATGGCTGTGCCTCCACCACCGGGAGCGCCTGACATATTGGTGATATCCATTCCTGCAACTCGACCTTGTAGTAAGTTCGCAATACTGGGAGATGGAATTCCTTTTATTTCATCAGCTTTTATAACAGAAACAGCCCCTGTCATTTCTCGCTTATTGGTTGTGCCATAGGCAACAACTACAGCTTCGTCAAGAGACTTAATGTCTTCTTCTAACGTGATTCGAAGGGTGTCGGTCTTTTCGGTAAAATTGATTTTCTTGTCTTTAAATCCTACGAAAGAGAATTCTAAAGTACCCTTCATAACAGGTAATTGTATTGAAAACCACCCTTTGTTATTGGTTGCTGTTCCGATATTCGTATTTGCTAATTTAATGGTGACTCCAGGCAGTGGTTCTTTTTGCCTATCATAAACCCATCCCTTCAATGTGATTGATTTATTCTCGTCGGTAGAATTTGTTTTGAGTTTTATAACAATGGCATTGTTTAACACGACATACTCCAAATTCGTGTTTTTCAAGCACTTTTGCAGAATTTTCTCCACGTCCACTTCTTTTTCATTCAAATCGATCCCCTTTATCCGGGCAATGTCTTCGTTGTTGTACATGAACGTGAACCGGGTCTGCTGTTTTAACTCCCAAATCACTTCTTCCAGTGATGCGTTTTGTTTTTTGATCGTGACAGTCTGTGCATTCAGGCTAGCAAAAGTCTGAACGACGAAACACGTGAGTAGTAGAAAGGTTAATTTCATACATCTAAAAATTTTTTGCAATTTTCTCTCTAACGGAAAATCACTCTTCCATCTTTTTTTCATACCTTTGAAATGTTTTAATTATAACTAATTAATACAGAGGATCGGGAAATGTTGGCGCAGGCCCCGATCCTTTCTTTATTATCGGGCGTGGATGGTTATGGTGTTGTCCTTGCGGGCGACAACCACTTTACCACTTTCATTAATAATTTCCAATAGATCGTCAATATTCTTGTACCTGTTCAGATTCGTGGAGATTCGGATTTCCTTGGTTTCTGCAGTGGAATAGAATATGGTCATGTTGTACCAGCGTGCGAGGTCATTCATCACGTCTTCCAGACGTTGGTTCCGGAACACGAACATACCTTCAATCCATCCCGTGTAGAGTTCCGTGTCAACCTTTTGTACAGATGTCTTTCCGGTCTCCTTATCGTATCGGAATTGCTCGGATGGGGTTAATTGCACTTGTGTCTGATCGGTGTAAGCCCATACAGAACCTTCGACGAGAGTGGTATGCACGATGGGTTCGGTGGAGTAAGATTTCACGTTGAATTTTGTCCCGGTGACTTTTACTTGCATTTGTTCTGCGTTGACGATAAAGGGCCACTCCGCGGCTTTGTTTACTTCAAAATATCCTTCTCCATCCAAATATACTTCCCGTTTTTCATCCCCGAATTCCACGGGATACCGTAGCGTCGATTCACAATTCAACCATACTTTCGTGCCGTCTGCTAATGTTACTTGGTAGTCGGCACCTGCCGGAACACGTAATGTGTGATACACGGTTTCTTTGTTTACCTTTTCCGGGGCATTGGTTCCGGTCGTGTATGTTTCCCCTGCATTGCTTTGATAGGAGAGTAGTTTTAATGTGTCATTTGTGATCAACGTCCCGTCCACGGCTTTTTGGTAAATCTCTTCTTGGGACAGGTCAAGAACTTCCCCCGTGGAAACGATTAGTTGCGCACTCCGTTTTCCCACGTGTTCAATTTGTGCCATGGGGGAAACTGACTTTTTCTCTTTCCCTTGTTGTAACAACAAACCTCCCGCTAAAGCCATCAGTACGCATACTCCTGCTGCCACGGAATACCATACCCTTCGGTTGATTTTTTTCTTTTCCGGTATGGAGGTATGGAAATCCTTTTGCATTTGTTGCCATAATTTTTGCCATTCCAGTTCCGGTTCTATTTGTTGACCGTATTCTTTTTGCAAAAATGCCATCCGGTTCGTAGTCACTTCCTCGAGCAAGTGTTTATTCTCTTCTTCCTGCAACCAATTCATGAATTCTTCTTCTAGTAGCCGTTCCGGTTCTCGAAGGTGTTCCAGTATGAATTCTATTTTATCCAGTTTTTCTTTCATTTGTCTCTGGTTTGATCTTTTACACTATATACACAGGTGAGGTTGAAAAATGGGTGAGTGAAAAATGAAATATTTTCAAAGAAAAATTACAAATGTTGTTACTTCCGATAGATATACCTAATTCTAGGGATACTTTGGGGTAGTATATGGGTGTATGAATCTTTTTGCTACTTTGTAGATTGTTTGTTAGAGGTTGAAATAGAAAGAAGGCAAATGTTATCTTTACTTATGATCTGTTAAAATGGCGGCTATAATCGGGCGATAAGGCGGCGACAATGCGGCGAGAGCGCCTAACTGTCTGGTAACAGTCTAGCAACGAACTGGAGATTTGCATGATTAAGGGTAGATTTACTTACTTTAAGGGCATCATTCATGATTACTTATATAAATAGGGTCCGATTATAAAATCGGGAATTTGGGTATGAATATCCGTAATTCATATACAAACCCGCTTGTTCCATTGCTGTAAATTTGCCATCAGAAGTTTAACAATAAAAGATAGCAAATTATGGACGGGAGAAACCTTTTGAAAACAGTATCGAGTTTTGCGCTGCTTACCATGTTGTCATGCAGCCCGACAGTGAAAGAGAATACTGATCAGCCCAATATAATGGAAGTGGAAAAGAAAAATCTCGGCAAACTGTTGGCTCTCTATCCGAAGCCGATGACTGTTGTTGGTACGAAGGTGGAAGGAAAGGTGAATTGGCTTGTTGTCGGACATACGGGTGTTATCGGTCATGATCGCGTACTCGTCAGTATGAGTAAACAACATTATTCCAATCAGGGAATCAAGCAATCGAAAAAACTCTCCATTAATCTCGTTAGCCGGGAGATGTTGCCTAAAGCGGATTACGTGGGTAGTGTGAGCGGGGAGACGGTTGATAAATCGAGCGTGTTCGCTTATCATATCGGCGAGAATGGTACGCCTGTGATTGACGTGTCGCCCTTGACAATGGAGTGTAACGTGGTGGATATTTACGAAACCGAGGGGTTTGATAATTTCATCTGCACCGTGGTTAATACTTATGCGACTCCCGATGTACTTGATAATAACGGTAAACTCGACTATACCCGGTTAAAGCCTGTGTTGTTTGAATTTCCGACTTACTCTTACCTTGCCACGGGAGAGGTGATCGGGAAGTGTCTGAATCTGGATGAGGAGCCCGGTATGTGTGCGAAACAACCGATGGCGGCTGATGGTATCGTGCGCCTGTCGAAAATAGAGGTTTATCCGGAGTATCTTGACGAGTATATGAAATACGCGACGGAAGTGGGCGAAGTTTCCCTGCGCACCGAACCGGGGGTGTTGACCATGTATGCTGTTAGCGAAAAAGAGAATCCCTGTATGGTAACGATTCTCGAAACCTATGCCAGTCAAAAGGCTTACGAGTTACATATCGCATCGGAACATTTTCAAAAGTACAAACAGGGAACGTTACACATGGTTAAGAGACTGATGCTTTCTGACCAGACGCCCCTTAATCCTGCAAATCAAATCAATAATTTCATTCAATAAATCAAACCGACTATGAATAAATTTCTCTTATTTTCAGTATTCAGTATTTTAACATTCAATGTTATGGCACAAGAAAAGATCGTACAGACGGCTGGGCGTAATCAACTCGGAGAGTTTGCCCCTAAATTTGCGGAACTTAATGATGATGTACTTTTTGGTGAAGTTTGGAGCCGCACGGATAAACTGGGGCTGCGTGACCGTAGTCTAGTAACCATTACCTCCCTCATTAGTCAAGGTATTACGGATAATTCGCTTGTTTTTCATCTTCAGTCGGCAAAAAAGAACGGAATCACCCGTACTGAAATTGCCGAGATTATCACCCATATAGGATTTTATGCCGGTTGGCCGAAGGCGTGGGCTGCATTTAATTTGGCCAAGGGAGTGTGGGCAGAGGATTCGACAGGTAATGATGCTAAGGCTGCTTTCCAACGTGAAATGATTTTCCCTATCGGCGAGCCGAATACGGCCTACGCGAAGTATTTTATTGGTAATAGCTACCTCGCCCCGGTTTCTCGTGAGCAAGTTGCGATTTCCAATGTTACGTTTGAACCGCGTTGTCGCAATAACTGGCATATCCATCGTGCAACGAAAGGTGGCGGGCAAATGCTTATCGGTGTTGCCGGACGGGGGTGGTATCAAGAAGAGGGTAAGGCTCCCGTGGAGATTCTGCCCGGTACGGTCATCCATATTCCCGCGAACGTGAAACATTGGCACGGGGCAGCCGCTGATAGTTGGTTTGCTCATTTGGCCTTCGAGGTTCCCGGAGAGAAAACCTCCAACGAATGGCTCGAACCGGTTACGGATGAAGAGTACAACAAGCTCGAACAAATTAAATGATGACAACGAAGGAATTTAATGAATATGTAAAGACGCGTAAGGCGCTTAATACAGGGGAAATACATCGTTTTATGGATGCCATGAGTAACGAGGCGAGACGGATCACGTTCCTGTTGAATACGGCATATCGTACACCGGACGAAGTACGTGGGTTGCTTTCCGAATTGTTTGGTTATCAAGTACCGTCGTCTCTTCGAGTATTTCCTCCGTTTTATGCGGATTATGGCAAGAATATTACTGTTGGGGAGAACGTATTTATCAATGCCTGTTGTCATTTTCAAGATCATGGCGGGGTGACCATTGGCGACGGATGCCAAATCGGGCATAATGTTGTTTTTGCCACGCTCAACCACGGATTAGCCCCGGAAGATCGTAAAACGACTTATCCGGCTCCTATTGTGTTGGGTAAGAATGTGTGGGTAGGTTCCAACGCTACAATTCTTCAAGGAGTAACCATTGGTGACAATGCTGTTATCGGTGCGGGTGCGGTCGTTACGAAAGATGTGGCGGCGAATGCGATTGTTGGCGGTATTCCTGCACGTTTTATCAAAATGATAGACGGGTGAGGATATATTAATTGAAAGATATATTTACTTTATTTTACCCGGTTCTGCTGTTTTTTAGTGAGTTCTTTATATATTTGAAAAAATGAACGAGGCAGTTCTAAAAATACAGATATATGATTACAGATATTCGTTTGAGGAGTCAGCAATTGGTGAACCCGGCTTTTAATGATCCCAAGGAACTTGTGGCATGGATGGGTGCTTTGCAGGGGCAGGAGTATAGTATGGCGAAGTGGGCTGTGGGATTACGATTGAAGAATCCGGACATCCGGAAGGTGGAGGCGGCTTTGGAGAAAGGGGAGATATTGCGGACTCACGTGTTGCGTCCGACTTGGCATCTGGTGGTGGCGGAGGATATTCGATGGATGTTGAAGTTGTCGGCTAGACGGGTGAGGTTGGCGTACGATTCGTATTGGAAAAATCATGGAATATCGGAAGAGTTGCATGTCAAGAGTCTTGAAGTGATCGTGAGGGCTTTAGAGGGGAAGAGATACTTGACCCGACAGGAGATTGGTGAGGAATTGAATCGGGCGGGTGTTATCGTGGGGGATGATTTGGTGAAGTATTTTCTGGGAAGGGCGGAAGTTGACGGTATCATCTGTAATGGCGTGGATAAAGGAAATAAAAGGACGTATGCTTTGCTGGATGAGCGAGTTCTACCGATGAAGGAGTTGCATAAGGAAGAGGCTTTGGCGAAATTGGCAATCAAATATTTCAGAAGTCATTCCCCTGCCAGCTTGCAGGATTTTATCTGGTGGTCGGGGTTATCTATAACGGAGGCAAAACAGGCGGTCGGGTTGATTGATGCGGAGCTGATTAAGGAGAGAATCGGGGAGACGGACTGGTTAATCCATCATTCATGTGCAAGGAATGTACGGGCGAAGCGGGTTATACATTTGTTGCCCTCGTATGATGAATATCTTATTAGTTATAAAGATCGTTCGATGGCATTGGCACCGGAATATTATAGAAAGGCTTTTAATACCTTTGGAATTTTCTACCCGGTGATTTTGCACGACGGGAAGATTGTCGGGAATTGGAATAAGTCAGCCAAAAAGAAACAGTTTGGGGTAGAATCTTCTTTCTTTATACCGGGTATTGAGGTCGATGAGGGAGAGTTGGATAAGGCAAAAGAAAGGTTTAGAGTGTTTAATAACGGGGGAAATGACTGATGCCGGATCAGTCGAAATGTCAGTGCGGATGTGAGAATAGGAGCAACAGGAGAGAAGCGGGAAATTCGTCCCGTAAGGTTTTTAGGCCTGTCGTGATGTGAGTTTTCACGGTATTCACCGAAATGTTTAATTCTTCGGCAATTTCTTTATACTTTTTACATTCGATAAAACAGAGTTTCATCACTTGCGAGCAACGTTCGGGGAGGAGTTCGATGCGGGCTAGAATGCGTTCCAACAATTCTTCCCGGGTGGAATCGTCCGATAGCGTGTAAGTCGGGTCGTCGGCAAGGTGTTGACGCACGTGATTATTCTGGATTTTTTTATGTTCCAAGTAGTTCAATGCCCGATTACGGGTGAGGCTAAACAAGTAGGGGAGAATCGGACGGGTGAAATCAATGGTGGCCCGGTGATACCACAAGCTGAGAAACACGTCGTGTGCAATATCTTTAGAGGTGTCCAAGTCGTTTACCAAGCTCATGGCATGAAAACACAAGGTACGATAGTGTTGCTTGAATAATTGTTCAAACATCAGGCTACTCTGTTTATTGTCTTGCACACGTTCCATAATCCAACTTTGGTTGTTCGCAAAGTTAGGAAAAGTGAAATTAAAAACAAAATAGCTCTTGATACGTATTCCTGTTTTTTTAATTAATTTTGTGCTTAAAGATAAGATTATGGAATGGTTGAGTAGTTTATTAACAGAACATTCAGTGATTCAGGCAGTAATCGTGGTTTCGCTGGTGTCTGCGGTGGGGCTGGCTTTAGGAAAAATCAGCATATGGGGCGTGTCGTTGGGAGTAACTTTCGTGTTTTTCGTGGGTATCATGGCAGGACATTTCGGGTTGTCGATCGATCCGCAGATGTTGAATTACGCGGAGAGTTTCGGGTTGATTATTTTCGTGTATGCCTTGGGGGTGCAGGTGGGACCCGGTTTTTTCTCTTCCTTGGGAAAGGGGGGATTGAAATTGAATATGTTGGCCATGTTGGTGGTCTTGTTGGGAATCGTGATGACCTTGGGATTTCATTGGTCCACGGGAGTGTCGTTACCGGATATGGTGGGGATTCTGAGTGGTGCGGTGACAAATACGCCTGCCTTGGGTGCGGCTCAACAGACGTTGAAACAATTGAATGATCCCGCTATTCAACAGTCGGATCTGGCGCTGGGGTGTGCCGTGGCTTATCCGTTAGGGGTGGTGGGTGTGATTCTGGCTGTTATTTTTGTACGTAAACTTTTCGCATCCAGTATATTTTTCAAGAAAAGTGATGAAGATAGCCACAAGAAGACGGTGGTTATGGGATTTCTCGTGAGCAATCCCGGCGTGTCCGGTAAGACCATCCAAGAGATCGCCCGGCAATCGTCCAAAAAGTTTGTGGTTTCCCGGTTGTGGCGGGATGAGAAGGTGATTATCCCGGCGTCCGATACCGTGGTGAGAGAGGGGGATTGTTTGTTGATGATCACGACAGAAGGGGACGTGGAGGCGCTGACGATGTTGATCGGGAAGCGGGATACGAGGGATTGGAATAAGGAAGATATTGACTGGGATGCTATTGATAGTCAATTGGTGTCCCACCGGATCGTGATTACCCGGCCGGAGATTAACGGGAAGCGGTTAGGAGCGTTGCGGTTGAGAAATCAATACGGGATAAATATAACCCGCATTTACCGGGCGGGAATCGTGTTGTTGCCCACGCCGGACTTGACGTTGCAGTTGGGTGACCGGTTGACGGTGGTCGGGGAGGAATCGGCCATCGCGAAGGTGGAGAACGTGGTAGGGAATGCCGTGAAGGATTTGGACGAGCCGAATCTGGTGGCCGTTTTTATCGGGATGGTATTGGGGTTGTTGCTGGGATCAATTCCTTTGACGATTCCGGGCATCAGTTTTCCGGTAAAGTTGGGATTGGCCGGGGGACCAATTGTAATGGGGATTCTCGTGGGGGCTTTCGGTCCTCGGATTCACATGGTGACTTACACGACAATCAGTGCCAATCTGATGTTACGGGCGCTGGGGCTTTCCATGTATCTGGCTTGTCTGGGATTGGATGCGGGAACTCATTTCTTCGAAACCGTGTTCCGTCCGGAAGGGGCGTTGTGGGTTGGATTGGGATTTACCATTACGGTGATTCCGGTGATTCTTGTTGCGGCCGTGTCCATTAAATGGATGAAGATTGATTTCGGTTCGGTGGCCGGGATGTTGTGCGGGAGTATGTCGAACCCGATGGCGTTGAATTACGTGAATAGCACGGTGGATAGTGACACGCCTTCGGTGGCTTACGCAACGGTTTACCCTCTGACGATGTTCGTGAGGGTTATTATGGCACAGGTAATTTTAATGCTATTTTTGTAAGTGAGGAGGTCAAATACTCGTAATTCGTCAATGTGCGTGATCATTTCTTGTGAAAATGTTAAAATAAAACAGTTCGCTGGTATAAGATTTGATGCAAGTTAAGGGTTGTTCGTGGTAAGATTGTAACTAAACGTTACGATATTCCGTAAACATATATTCAAACAATGTGAAATGTCAGGAAAAGAAATTCATACGAAAGAGACTTTCCAAGTTTTGGGCATGAGTTGTGCTGTCTGCGCTTTGAATGTGGAAACAACACTCGGCGCTCAAGAGGGAGTTTACGAGGCAAAGGTAAATTTTGCCGGTTCAACTGTTTTAGTGGATTATAATCCGCAGGTGATTACACCCGTGGAACTTCAAAAGGCGGTGGAGGCTGCCGGTTACGAATTGGTGGTGGAAAACACGGAGGATACGGATCAAGCGGATCGTTTGCAGCGGGAAGAGTTTCTCGCGTTAAAACGAAAGACGATCGGGGCTATTGTTTTGGCGATACCCGTGTTCGTGATTGGTATGTTTTTTATGCATATGCCCTATGGTAATTGGATTATGCTGGCTTTTACCATTCCGGTGATGGCGTTTTTCGGGCGAGACTTTTTTGTCCATGCCTATATGCAGTTGAAACACGGGCGTGCGAATATGGACACGTTGGTGGCCGTCAGTACGGGAGTGGCATTTTTGTTCAGTCTGTTCAACACGATCTGGCCGGAATACTGGACGAGTCGGGGATTGGAGGCTCACGTGTACTACGAGGCTGCTGCGGTGATTATTGCTCTGATTTTGTTGGGGCGTTTGCTGGAGGCAAAGGCCAAGTTCAGTACTTCGACTGCAATAAAGAAATTGATGGGGTTACAACCCAAAACGGTGACTAAAATTCTTGCCGACGGTAGCGAAGAGGAGGTACCTATCCGTGAGGTGGCGGTAGGGGATGTTCTGGTCGTGAAACCGGGGGAAAAGATTCCGGTGGATGGGGAAGTGACGGAAGGGGCTTCTTTTGTCGACGAGAGTATGATTACCGGGGAGTCGATACCCGTGGAGAAGGTGAAAGGACAGCCCGTGTATGCCGGGACAATAAATGAGAAAGGGAGTTTCCGTTTCCGAGCCGATAAGGTCGGGGGAGAAACCGTTTTGGCCAATATTATTCGGATGGTGCAGGAGGCACAGGGAAGTAAAGCTCCCGTGCAGAAACTGGTGGACCGTATTGCCGGAATTTTTGTTCCGGTAGTGATGGGGATTGCGGTAATCACGTTTATCGTGTGGATGCTGATAGGCGGAGACCTTGCTTTCACTCATGCATTGCTGACCTCTATCACGGTGTTGGTTATTGCCTGCCCGTGTGCGCTGGGATTGGCGACGCCGACAGCGATTATGGTCGGGATCGGTAAAGGGGCGGAACATAATATACTGATCAAGGATGCGGAGAGTTTGGAGTTGATGTACCGGGTGAACGCGATCGTGCTGGATAAAACGGGGACGATCACGGAGGGAAAACCTGTCGTGACGGATATTCACTGGACTCCGGGGGCGGAAGACGAGCGTTATCCATCCATCCTCTTGGAGATCGAACGGCGTTCGGAACATCCTCTGGCAGATGCCGTGGTGCAGAAGTTTAAGGAGAAGGTCGTGAATGAAATATCGGTTTCGGATTTCGAGAATCAGACCGGTAAAGGAGTGACGGCAAAAGTCGGGGATAAGATATATCTTGTCGGGAACCGGGCTTTGCTGGACGTGAATCGTGTTGTTTTAGACGATGATAACGAGAAACTTGCTGTCCGGTGGGAAGGCGACGGTAAAACGGTTGTCTTTTTTGCCGGAGAGGGACGGGTTTTGGCATTGGTTGCCATTGCCGATAAGATCAAGGAGAGTTCTCGTCAGGCGGTTACGACGCTGCATGAAAAAGGAATTGATGTCTATATGCTGACCGGGGATAATGCCTTGACGGCTCGTGCCGTGGCAGATCAGGTGGGCATTCGTCATTTTAAGGCTGAAGTGATGCCGGGTGAGAAGGCTAATTTCGTGGAGGCCTTGCAGCACGAAGGGAAAGTGGTGGCCATGGTGGGTGACGGAATCAACGATTCGCAGGCGTTGGCACAGGCTGATGTGAGTATTGCCATGGGAAAAGGGTCGGATATTGCCATGGACGTGGCAAAGGTGACTTTGATTACTTCCGATCTGAATGTGATTCCCCGTGCTATCGCACTTTCGCATCAGACGGTGCGGGCGATTCGACAAAATTTGTTCTGGGCGTTTATTTATAATATAATTGGTATTCCTTTAGCGGCAGGGGTGTTGTACGGGATCAACGGTTTTTTACTCAACCCGATGATTGCGGCTGTCGCGATGGCTTTCAGTTCGGTGTCCGTGGTGACTAATAGTTTGAGAATTAAATGGAAGAAATTGTAGCTATTATATAAACCAATAAAAGAAAGCAACATGGAAAAAAAGTTCAGATTTAAGACAACGTTGAAATGCAGTGGCTGCGTATCGAAAGTCACTCCGTTTTTGAATAGTTTGAGAGACGTGACGGAATGGAGCGTGGATTTGCAACATCCGGACAAGGTGCTGACGGTTATGTTGAAGACCGGAGACACGCACTCGGTGAAGAAGGCGTTCGAGAACGCGGGGTATAAAGTTGAAGAGTTCAGATAAACGATGTTAGTTATTTTATCACCGGCCAAGACCATGGATATGTCCGTGGTGGAACAGGAACTTCCGGGTACCACACCGGAGTACACGGCAGAGGCGGAATATCTGGCGGAGCAAATGCGCCGCTTTTCCGAATCCCAGTTAGAAAAGATGTTAAAGATCAGTCCTAAGCTGGCGGCGGAGAATTACGAACGTTATCAGAGGTTCGGATCGCTTTCGAATCCTCGAAAACAGGCATTGTTGGCTTATAACGGAAGTGTATTCAAAGCTATTGATCCGAATTCTTTTTCTTTAGAGGACTTGAAGTATGCTCAAGATCGTGTCCGGATTATCTCAACGCTTTATGGTTTGGTGCGTCCGTTGGATTTGATCCAAGCCTACCGGATTGCGTTTGCTGTGAAGTTGGATGGGGAGAACCTGTACGATTATTGGGTTCCGAAGTTGACGACTCCATTATTGGAAGATGTGCGTAAGGTTGGAGGGATTATGGTGAATCTGGCCAGTATGGATATTCAGGGAGCGTTGAAAATGGAGGAGTTGAGGAAACAGGTGAGAGTGATTACACCGGAATTTCAGGAATGGCGGGATGGTAAATACGAAACAGTTCGTACTTATGCCAAGATTGCACGGGGGACGATGACGAGATATATCGTGATGAACCGTGTCGAGGATCCCGAAGAGTTGAAGGCTTTCAACGAGGACGGGTACACGTTTAATGCAGATCTCTCGGACGAGGAACGTTATTTCTTTACCCGCATAAAGAAGTAAAACGGAAAGAGTTGCAGGTACATATTTCATGTTGCCTCCCAGTCTGCAACTTTTTCTAAAATATTTGGTCCGGAAAGAAACAAAAAAGGTCTTTCGCGGGTATATCTATCGTAATAATTAATCTGATAGAGTTATGAAAGAACGAGAGATAGAACCGGGAACACCTGAAATCAATAAACAGTATTCCATTGTAGTCGATAGAAAAGGACCTTACCTAGTGTATGGTCATCCGCTTTTAAAACAACAGTTTATCGTGCAGAATGTAGAGGGAAGTTCGTGGTCGTACCGGGATGGGGTTGAGTACGATATGAATGATAACCCCACGGCTTTATGTCGTTGCGGGACTTCTGCCAATAAGCCGTATTGCGATGGGGCTCACTTGAACACGAATTGGGATCCCACGCTGACAGCCGATAATATTCCTTTATTGAAAGATGCCGATGTGGTTGACGGGCCTACGCTTGAACTGACGGATAATGAGAAATATTGTGCTTTTGCCCGTTTTTGTGATGCTTACGGGAAGGTTTGGAATCTCGTGGAGGAGTCCGATGATCCGGAGGCTAGGGAGTTGACGATCCGGGAGGCTAATTATTGCCCGGCGGGTCGTTTGAAGGCTTGGGATAAGGATAAAGGGGAATTTATTGAAAATAAACTGGAACCATCGCTGGTGCTGTTGGAAGACCCGCAGGAGCGTTGCAGTGGTCCTTTGTTCGTACGGGGCGGGATTCCGATTGACGATACGGAGGGCGTGAGGTACGAACTTCGTAACCGGGTTACACTATGCCGTTGCGGGGCGTCATCGAACAAACCTTTCTGTGACGGAACACACGTGAGTATTCGTTTCCGGGACGGGTTACCGGGGCCACATGGCGGGGTAAAGTGAAAACTGAAAGATAAAAGAATGGAGAGTGGTTGGATTGGCGTTTGAGTTTTTCTATCGTTCTTAACATTTATTGTTTATTGGCATGATATTTGTTGGTTACTTGTGTAATCAATAAAATTGTAGGATGGATGTGTTTCATATTTTTCTGGCCGTGATGACCGGAATTGCAGTTATTGTTTTTGTAGCCCTGTACTTTGTGAAAGCGGGTTATGGTATGTTTTTCGATGCCAAGTGGGGGCGACCAATAGATAACCGGATCGGCTGGGTTTTGATGGAGGCTCCTGTTTTTATAGCGATGGCACTTTTCTGGTATTTCTCGGATAGGGGATATGAGTTGGTGCCGTTGATTTTCTTTATTTTTTTCGAGATACATTATTTTCAGCGTGCGTTTATTTTCCCGTTATTACTGAAAGGTAAGGGGAGAATGCCGATGGGAATCATGTTGATGGGGATCACGTTTAATGTGTTGAATGCGTGTATGCAGGGAGGGTGGATTTTCTATTTTGCCCCGTCGGATCTTTATACCCCGGAGTGGTTGATGTCCCCGCAGTTTATTATCGGGACGATATTGTTCTTTGCCGGGATGTTCACGAATATACAATCGGACCATATTATTCGTCATTTGCGGCGTCCCGGTGACACGGGGCATTATTTGCCCAAGGGCGGGATGTTCCGTTACGTGACTTCTGCAAATTATTTGGGCGAGATTGTAGAATGGATCGGTTTTGCCATTCTCACGTGGTCACTTTCCGGGGCGGTTTTTGCCATTTGGACGTTCGCTAATTTAGTGCCGAGAGCTAATACAATTTATCACAAATATTTAGGGATGTTCGGGGACGAGGTGAAGAAACGTCGTCTGAAACGGGTGATTCCTTTTATATATTAAGAAGAATAATATGACACGAGAATCCAAGTTATTCACGCCATTAACGATCGGACCGCTGACCTTACGTAACCGAACGATTCGGGCCGCAGCATTCGAGGGTATGTGTCCGGGGAATGCTCCTTCGGAAATGTTACATGATTATCATCTTTCGGTGGCCCGGGGTGGTATCGGGATGACGACAATCGCTTATGCGGCTGTTGTTCGTAGCGGTTTATCGTTTCCCCATCAATTGTGGTTGAGGCCGGAGATCCTTCCTGCGTTACGACAGCTTACGGACGATATACATGCCACGGGTGCGGCTGCATCCATACAAATCGGGCATTGCGGGAATATGTCGCACAAGGGGATTTGTGGCTGCACGCCCATTTCCGCTTCAAGTGGTTTTAATATCTACTCGCCGACGTTGGTGCGGGGTATGAAGAAAGAGGAGATCGTGGAGATGGCAAAGGCGTTTGGACAGGCAGTGAATATGGCTAGAGAGGCGGGATTTGATGCCGTGGAGGTTCATGCCGGACACGGGTATCTGATTAGCCAATTCCTTTCCCCTTACACGAATCACCGGAAGGACGAGTTCGGGGGATCGCTGGAGAACCGGATGCGGTTTATGCGTATGGTGATGGCGGAAGTGATGGCGGCGGCGGGGGATGACATGGCCGTGCTGGTGAAGATGAATACCCGGGATGGATTCCGGGGTGGGATGGAGGTGCCGGAATGTATCGAAGTGGCCAAGGCTCTGGAAGAGGCAGGGGCTCATGCCTTGATTCTGAGTGGTGGTTTTGTCAGCCGGGCCCCGATGTACGTGATGAGGGGGGCTATGCCTATCCGTAGTCTGACGTATTATATGCAACAATTCTGGTTACCGATAGGCGTTCGGATTGCCGGGCATATGATGATTCCGACGGTACCGTTTAAAGAAGCTTATTTTTTCGAAGATGCATTGAAATTCCGGGAAGCGGTGAAGTTACCTCTCGTGTACGTGGGAGGATTGGTTTCCCGGGAAAAGATAGATATGGTGTTGGATGCCGGATTTGACGGGGTGTCGATGGCTCGTGCCTTGTTGAATGAACCGGATTTCGTGAACCGGATGGAGAGGGAGGAGAATGCCCGGAATGCTTGCGAACACGCGAATTATTGTATTGCCCGTATGTATTCTAGGGAGATGGCCTGTCATAAGCATATTCCGGATTTACCCAAGAAGTTATTGAAGGAGTTGGAATTGGCTTCCAAGAAAAATTGAAATCGGATTTATGGAAGTAATTGATCAGCCTAGTGTTCATCCGGTGGCCATCGTCACGGGAGCCAGTTCGGGAATCGGCTTGGAGTATGCCCGGGAATTGTGTTCCCGGGGGTATGATGTTGTGATGGTCAGTAACGAGAAAGAGCGTCTTACACAGCACGCTGAAGAGTTTGCACAAACATATGAGGTGCAGACGTGGCTGCTTTGCATGGATTTGTCACAACCCGATGCGGCGGAACTTTTGCATGGTTTCTGCGTGGCGATGAGATTACAGGTGGAGGTGCTGGTGAATAATGCTGGAATGTTCCGGTTCGAGCATATCGTGAATCTTTCGGTGGGAGTTGTGCAGACCATGTTGATGTTACACATGAACACGGTGGTTTTGCTTTGTCGTTATTTCGGGGAGGATATGAGAAAACGGGGAAAAGGGCATATCCTCAATATGTCTTCGATGTCGGCTTGGTTTCCATATCCGGGAATTTCGTTATACGCTTCCACGAAGTGTTTTTTGAAGAGTTTTTCCCGGGCTTTTCGTTTGGAGATGCTTGATTACGGGGTGAACGTTACCACGGTTTGTCCGGGGGCGATTGCTACCGATTTATATAATTTACCTCTTCATTTGCAGCGGTTGGCCGTGCGAATCGGTGTGATGATGAAACCTGCCACGCTTGCTCGCCGGGCAATCAACGGTATGTTCTGTCACCGAGCCCAAATGATTCCCGGGGTGATTAATTATTTCTTTATCGGTTTCTTATTCTTTTTGCCTTACGGGGTGGTGAGGTGGATGATAAGGAAAGTGAAAAGAGCAATTGAAAATGAAAAAAATTGAGTGATTGTCAATTTAATGATTAAGTGATTCTATAATCATCTAATCGAAAATCACAGAATCATATAATTCGTAGGATCTAAAATGAACAAGGGTTTGTTTATCATCACCGGGGCTAATGGGGGCATGGGAAAGGCGATCACGAGAGCGATTGCCGGTATGGGAGTTCCCGTGGTTATGGCTTGTCGGAATGTTGAACGGGCGGCAGGAGTGAGGGATGAGATTGTGCGAGAGACGGGAAACGGTCGGGTGGAGTTGCATCAGTTGGATTTGGCGTCGGTTGCTTCCATCCGTTCTTTTGTTGACGGGTTGAACGGACGGGAGGTGAGCGTGTTGGTGAATAATGCGGGAATCATGTGTAGAGATTTCACGACAACCGAGGACGGGTTGGAGACGACCGTGGGGGTGAATTACGTGGGGACTTGGTTGTTGACGAATTGGTTACTTCCAAATATGGGGAGAACCGGGAAGGCCCGGATTATTAACACGTCGTCGGTTACTTGTAAGATGGGAGAGGTTGGAGATCGTTTCTTTAAATTGGATCCGGAGCATTACCGTCGCTTTAAGGCTTATCCCAATTCGAAATTGGCGATACTGATGTTTACGACGGAACTGGCAAGGCGGGTACAGGGGCGTGCGATTACCGTGAATGCGGTTGATCCGGGCGTGGTGAACACGGGGATGATCACCATGCACAAATGGTATGACCCTTTGGCGGATATATTTTTCCGTCCGTTTATTAAATCTCCGGAACGAGGGGCGATGACGGCTATACTTTTGGCAACTTCCGATCAGTATGTGAATATATCGGGAGGCTTTTTTAGGAATAAACATCAGGTGGGACTACCGGAAGTGGCTCTTGATGTTGAGGCTTGTCAGAATTTGTGGCTTCAGACGGAGCAATTCGTGGCCGGACTGGTCGGCTCAAGATTAAAAAAGGGAGAAAATTAGGGTGAAATAGAAGTTTTTAATTTTCAGCTTTCTTATCTTTGTAGGCAAAGAAATTAATATTATGCGATTAGAGGAAAGATACGATAAGGTGTTGGCATGGTTTCGGGAACGTATGCCGGTAGCTGACACGGAGTTACAATATAATGATCCCTTCCAGTTGCTGGTAGCGGTGATTTTATCGGCTCAATGTACCGACAAACGGGTGAATATGGTGACTCCCGCTTTGTTCGAGCAATTTCCGGATGCGGAGTCTATGTCCAAAGCGAGCGTGGAGGAGATTTTCGAGTTGATCAAATCTATCTCTTACCCGAATAATAAATCCAAGCATTTGTCAGCGATGGCGAAAAAGTTGATAGAAGATTTCAATGGAATTGTCCCGGATGATTTCGAGTTATTGCAGACGTTGCCCGGGGTGGGACGGAAAACGGCCAATGTCATGGAAGCGGTGGCTTTCAAGCGTCCGGCCATGCCTGTCGACACGCACGTTTTCCGGGTAGCCGATCGTATCGGGCTGGTAACGGGTGCCAAGACCCCGTTAGAGACGGAGAAACAACTCGTGGCGCATATTCCTGCCGAGTGGCTGTCCACGGCTCACCATTGGTTGATATTGCACGGAAGATATGTTTGCGTGGCAAGAAAACCGAAGTGTGAAGAGTGTGGGATTGCCGAGTGGTGCAGATATCATCAAAAAAAGCTGTCTTGACGAGAGACAGCTTTTTCACTATTTACTACTAACCCTAAAATTGGAACTACTTTGAGCATCCGTTTTTTTGCAATAAACCCATTTTTATTACTTAGTGTGAATTTATTTATTAGATGCAGGATTCTTGAAAAGGTTGCGTGAAAAAATAAAAAAATTAGAGGATTGTGATTCACAATCCTCTAATTTTTTTATTTTAATCCTTTACGCTTTAATAGCGGATCAATAGAAGGTTCTTGTCCTCTGAATTTCTGGTAAAGGGTCATGGCATCTTCGGAGCCACCTTTGGAAAGAATGTTCTCCCGGAATGCTTTTGCTTTTTCGGGATTGAAGATGTTTCCGGTTTCTTTAAATGCTTCGAAAGCATCAGCATCCAGTACTTCTGCCCACGTGTAAGCGTAATATCCGGAAGAATAGCCTCCGGCAAATATGTGCTGGAAGTAGGGACTGCGATAGCGTACCGTGATTTCCGGGATAAGTCCGATTTTTTCTAACGTGGCTTTTTCGAATTCATTCGGGTTAGCGGGATCGGTCGTGTTACGCGTGTGGTAAGCCATATCCAGTAAAGCGGCTGCCATGAATTCGGTCGTGACGAATCCTTGGTTGAAATGTCCGCTATTCTCTAGTTTGTCGATAAGCTCTTGCGGGATCGGTTCTCCCGTTTTGTAATGACGGGCATAAACTTTTAGTACTTCGGGATCAGCGGCCCAGTTCTCCATGATTTGGGAGGGAAGTTCCACGAAATCCCTAGGAACAGAAGTTCCTGATACCTTATTATATGTACATTGTGACAATAAACCGTGAAGGGCATGACCGAATTCATGGAAAAGAGTTTGTGCCTCGTCAAAGCTCAATAATGCCGGAACATCCCCTGTGGGTTTCGTGAAGTTGCACACGTTCGTGATGATCGGGGTTACTTTTTTACCCAATGCAGATTGCTTGCGATAAGCGTTCATCCATGCTCCCGAACGTTTGCTTTCTCTCGGGTGGAAGTCCATGTATAGAATCCCGATGTGATCTCCGTTCGCTTCTTTCACCTCGAATGCCAAAGCGTCCGGATGGGGTACGGGGAGGTCGGTACGTTGCGTGAACGTGATTCCGTATAATTTATTGGCTGTGTAGAAGGCTCCCTCTCTGACGTTTTCCAGTGGGAAGTATTGACGAAGTTCGTTCTCGTCCAGTCCGTATTTGGCTTTCTTTACTTTTTCAGCATAATAGCGCCAATCCCAAGGCTGCAATTTGAAGTTTTTACCCTCCTTGCGAATCATGTCTTGAAGTTCTTTGGCTTCTTTTTTAGCGATCGGTAGAGCGGCATTCCAGATTTGGTTACACAGGTCGTACACGTTCTCCGGAGTTTTGGCCATGTTGTTGTCGAGAATGAATGCCGCATGGGTATCATAACCGAGTAACTGGGCTTTTTGTACTCGCAGGGAAGTGATTTTGGATATGATTTCTTTGTTATCGTACTCGTTGTCGTTGTTGCAACGGTTGATATAAGCCTTGTAGATTTTTTCTCTTAAATCCCGGTTGTCTGCATATTGCAGGAACGGAATCATGCTTGGATTGTGGAGGGTAAACACCCATTTTCCCTCCAATCCGGCATTCTTGGCAGCGGTAGCAGCTGTGGCAATCACGTTTTCGGGAAGACCGGATAAATCTTTCTCGTTATCAATGACCAGTTTGAAACTATTGGTTTCATTCAGCAAGTTTTCGCCGAATTGCAGGCTAAGCATGGATAACTCGCTGTTCAATTTCTTGAACGTTTCCTTGTCTGCGGGAGAGAGGTTGGCTCCACCCCGAACGAAACCTTGATAATATTTATCGAGTACGGTTAATTGTTCCGGGGTCAGATTTTCTTTCTCCTTATTATTATATACCGTTTTGATTCTCTCGAAAAGTTTGTCATTTAAATTGATCGCATCCCAGTGTGCGGTGAGTTTCGGGGTGATCTCTTTGGCAATGGCCTTGATCGAATCGTTCGTGTTCGCACCTTGTTGATTACCGAACACGGAGGCTACTTTGTTCAGTAATTCGCCGGAAGTTTCGAGTGCGTCGATCGTGTTTTTAAATGTCGGAGCCTCCGGATTGTTGATGATTGCGTCGATTTCCGCTTGATGTTGTTTCATTCCTTCCTCGTAAGCAGGGAGATAATGTTGATTTTTAATCAAGTGGAAAGGGGGAACCTCATGAGGGGTTTCATACGTGTTGAAAAATGGATTTTCATTCTTCACTTGCCCTGATTGGCAGGATTGCAGCGCTAGTCCTACGCAACAAACTAAGTAAGTGACTTTTTTCATTTTGAATTTTATTATTTGGTTTTAGAATGTGACAAATATAATTAAGTCGGGCAGAATATACAAATAAATGATTTTCTCCTTATTTTTGTGTCCTTCAAAAATGGATAAGATTGATATGAATATACAAGAAAATGTTGCAACTTTTATCACGAAGTTACCTAAGGTAATTTTGTTGTGTGTTATCATTTACCTGATTTCGTTGAATTTCAAGACGACCAACGAGGCCCCGAAGTATCAAGAGGTGAAAGCAGAAGTTTCGAATGTTGTTCCGCTGGATGCGGTGAAGAAATATTTTCCGACCTGTACGAGTGTTGAGAAAGTGAACGAGGTTCACTATGTTGTGAAGGCTGGCGGGGAAGAGGTCGGTAAATTACTTGTTACGACACCGATCGCGGACGATCTGATCGGTTATGCCGGGAATGTGCCTTTGTTTTTGGCTGTTTCCGAGGAAGATGTGATTTTAGGACTTACCTTGTTAGATAATAGCGAGTCGCCCGGGTTTTTGAGACGTTTGGAGAAAAAGAACCTGTTTTCGGCGTGGAATGGCAAGACGCTGGAGGAGGCCGAGCAACTGAACGTGGAGGCCGTGAGTGGGGCCACGATGTCGAGTGATGCCATCCGGGGGAGCGTGAAAAGAGCGCTGGAGTTTTACCTAGAACGTGACGGGGGTGGTTTTGACGTGGATTGGATGAAATTGTTACAGCACGCTTTGGGGGGAATCGTGGTTTTGTTGGCGTTAGCCAGTATGTTCTGGGGAAGTCGGATGAAACGTTGGCGTTACGTGTTGCAGGTTTCTTCCGTGTTGATTCTTGGTTTCTGGTCCGGGTACTTTGTTTCATTAGAGTTGTTATTTAACTGGTTGTTGAACGGGGTACCTTGGGGGGCTCGTATTTTGTTGCCCGTGATTGCCGTGTTGGCTTTGGCTTGTCCTTTATTCTTGAATAAGGCTTATTATTGTGCGTATTTATGTCCTTTTGGGGCAGCGCAGGAGTTGGTAGGGAAAGTTCGTAAGAAAAAAATAGCCCCAAAGGGAGTGTGGAAGAATGTATTTAAATATACTCGCGTGATCTATTTTATGGTGATTCTCGCTCTGTTATTGTGGGGAATCCCGTTGGAATTGGCATCGTTGGAACCCTTCCCGGCATTTTTATTGACCGCTGCAACGGGGTGGGTCATCGCTTTGGCTGTCATATTTTTACTCTTATCCGTATTTTTTGCCCGTCCTTGGTGTAACTATTTTTGTCCTACCGGGGCGTTGCTGGATATTTTGAGAAAGGCCGATACAAAGGCGGGTTCGGAGAGAAGAAAAAAAGTGATCCGGGAATTTATTGCCTTGGCAATATTCCTCGTGATATTATATTTTATATTGAGGTAAAAAAAACTTGAAACTTTTTTACCGAAACATTTGATTGTTTGAATAAAAAGTGCGTAATTTGCATCCTGTTTGGAAAGCGTTTATAAAAATATTGAGAGATGTCAAGAATTTGTCAAATAACTGGAAAGAAAGCGATGGTTGGTAACCATGTTTCTCACTCCAAAAGAAGAGTGAAGAGAACATTCGAGATCAACCTGTTTAAGAGGAATTTTTATTGGCCAGAAGAAGATAGATGGATCCGTTTGAATGTATCTGCAGCCGGATTGCGCCTGATCAACAAGAAAGGTATTAGTGCTTGTTTGAAAGAAGCTACTGCCAATGGTTTAATTAAGAACGTATAAAGTAAGAAGAGATGGCAAAGAAGAGCAAAGGAAACAGAATACAGGTGATTTTGGAGTGTACGGAACACAAAGAATCCGGAATGCCGGGTACGTCTCGTTATATCACTACCAAAAACAGAAAGAACACCCCCGAGAGAATGGAGTTGCGTAAATACAACCCGATTCTGAGAAGAGTAACTTTACACAGAGAAATAAAATAATTAAGCTATGGCAAAGAAAGTTGTTGCAACACTTAAAACAGCAGATGGTAGGGGATTTGCAAAAATCATCAAAATGGTGAAATCTCCGAAAACCGGTGCCTATACTTTTAAGGAACAAATGGTTCCTAACGATCAGGTGAAAGAAGCCGTGAAAAAGTAAGATTTAAAAATCTTCATATAAGAAAGAGCGTCGTGAGGCGCTCTTTTTTTTGTTCTTCGGAAACTACGCCCTCTAACTCCCCCTTGCACAGGGGGAGGACACGCTACATTGAAATATTGTGATGTTTGGTAATCAGCTCTCCCCCTGTGTAAGGGGGAGCTGGAGGGGGTAGTTTCTTTTTATATTTCCTCCAAATTTCATCAGAATAAAAAAAATCATGATTTTTTTACTCGAAAGTGTAACCTATCCCAACAATTCCCGTTATACTCTATGTATTCACAATCAAGGAATGCTTCTTGATGGTTGAAAACTGAAGAGTTAGTTTGAATAATTGAAAAATAAAATTTCTCGATTTTTTTCGAGAAAAAACGAAACCTTTCTTTAGCGGTAACGTTAAAGAAGTAGAATAGATGATGAACTTATGATTTATTTTTAGCTGTTATTAGATTGAATCATCTAGCATAAAGAGAGGGGATAGCTTTGACTGGGGTTTAAGCTGATTTTCTGATAGAGTTCTTAAAAGTACTGGAATATATCCTACGGGACACCACGCACACACACCACACACACAGACGCACGCACACACATACATACAACATCTTTTCGTCAGTCCCAATGTATTCCATTTAAGACGCTACAGGAAATCCCTCCTTTTTTTTATTTTTGATTTCCGATTTTAAATTCCTACCACACATTACTCCATGAATTTTAGATTTACTGATTTTAGATTTTTACGGTATCAAGTTTATACTTTTTATTCGCAAATTGTAAATCATAAATCATAAATTTTTCTTCCATTCGAAATAGTTTCCCTATCTTTGTAAGTTGATTTTTAAGGAATAGGAATTCATGGAGTACAGAGAAGAAGAAGATAACAATATAGCCATATTTGGTGCCAGAGAGCATAATCTGAAAAATATAGACCTGACGATTCCACGGGATAAGTTGACGGTGATTACCGGGTTAAGCGGGAGTGGAAAATCATCCTTGGCTTTTGACACGATATATGCCGAGGGGCAGCGTCGGTATCTGGAAACTTTTTCCGCATATGCCCGTCGTTTTCTGGGAGGTATGGAACGTCCGGATGTGGATAAAATTACGGGGTTAAGTCCTGTGATTTCAATTGAACAGAAAACCACGAATAAAAATCCACGTTCTACGGTAGGAACGACCACCGAGATCTATGACTTTTTGCGTTTGCTTTATGCCCGTGCGGGTGTTGCTTACTCATACGCCACGGGTAGTAAGATGGTAAAGTACACGGATGAACAGATATTGGAATTGTTGCAGCGTGATTTTGCTGGGCGGCGTGTATTGTTGTTGGCTCCCGTGGTAAAAGGACGTAAAGGACACTACCGGGAGTTATTCGAGAATTTACGGAAGAATGGTTTTATTTCGGCACGGGTAGATGGAGAGTTGCGGGAGATAACGATCGGAATGAGTGTTGATCGTTATAAGATGCACGATATCGAAATCGTGGTGGATAAGATTGTCATGGATCAGGCTGATCTGAAACGCTTGAAAAATTCCGTGGGTACTGCCATGAAACACGGTAAGGGCGTGATGATGGTAAAAGATTACGAATCTGACGAGATTAAATATTATAGCCGCCATTTGATGTGTCCGGATACTGGGCTTTCCTATAAAGATCCGGCCCCGCATACCTTTTCTTTCAATTCTCCTCACGGGGCTTGTAAGAAATGTAAGGGATTGGGATTTGTCAACGAGGTGGCGATGGAAAAGATAATCCCGGATAATTCATTATCCATTCATGCTGGGGGAATCTTGCCCTTGGGAAAATATAAAGCATCTCTTATTTTCTACCAGATCGAAACGATTCTGAGAAAACATGGTGCCGATATAAAACAACCGATCCGGGATTTACCCGAAGAGGCTTTGACGGATATATTGTACGGTTATCCGGGACAATTCCGTTTGGAGAATGCGGAGATCGGGGTATCATCCAATTTCCTCACGACGTACGAGGGAATATTGAAGTATGTCACCATGCAGGAGGAAAATTCGACTTCCAAGAAAGCGAATAAATGGGCGGAACAGTTTATTTCCGTAACAACCTGTGACGTGTGTAACGGTCAACGGTTGAACCAAGAGGCTCTGCATTTCTATATTAACGGGAAGAATATTTCCGAATTAGCGAATATGGAGTTATCTGATTTGTACGAGTGGATCGGTAACGTGGAGGAACATCTGGAGGATAAACAGAAACAGATTGCTGGGGAGATTTTGAAAGAGATCCGAACTCGCTTGAAGTTTATGCTTGATGTTGGCTTGGAGTATCTGTCCTTGAATCGTCAATCCATGACGTTATCGGGGGGGGAGTCTCAGCGTATTCGTTTGGCGACTCAGATCGGTTCACAGTTGGTAAACGTGCTTTATATATTGGATGAACCGAGTATTGGGTTGCACCAGAAGGATAACCGGAAGTTGATTCATTCTTTACAGGAATTGCGGGATAACGGTAACTCGGTGATCGTGGTGGAACATGATAAGGAGATGATGGAGAATGCCGATTATATCGTGGACTTGGGACCTAAGGCGGGAAGAAAAGGAGGGGAGATCACGGCTATCGGGGGGTATTCCGATATTCTGGAAAGTGATAGTCTGACAGCACAATACCTGAAAGGGGAGAAGGTAATCGCTATCCCGGCGGAACGTCGAGTGGGGAATGGAAAGAAGATTTCCCTGAAAGGATGTACCGGAAATAATCTTAAAAATGTGAGTGTCGATTTTCCTCTGGGGAAATTGATTTGCGTGACCGGGGTGAGTGGAAGTGGAAAATCTTCTTTGGTTAATGGAACTTTGCATCCGATATTGAGTGCTTATTTTTATAATGCTTTGGCTGCACCGTTACCTTATAAATCGATAGAAGGGATGACTGAAATCGATAAGGTCGTGGTGGTGGATCAAAGCCCGTTAGGTAAAAGCCCCCGTTCCAATCCGGCTACTTACACGGGATTGTTTACCGATATTCGGAAGATATTTGAAAAGTTACCGGAATCACAGATCCGGGGCTACACGGCCGGACGTTTTTCCTTTAACGTGAGCGGAGGACGTTGTGAGGTTTGTAAAGGTGCGGGAGTGAAGACCATCGAGATGAATTTCCTTCCGGATGTTTACGTGCATTGTGAAGCTTGTGATGGTAAACGTTACAACAAAGAGACCTTGGAGGTTCGCTATAAAGGAAAGTCCATCGGTGACGTGTTGAACCTAACGATCAATCAGGCGGTAGAGTTCTTTGAGAATCTGCCTCACCTGCAATCCAAATTGAAGATGTTACAGGATGTCGGGTTGGGGTATATCAAGATCGGACAACCTTGTACTACGTTAAGCGGGGGAGAATCCCAGCGCATTAAATTGGCTACCGAACTTTCGAAGAAAGACACCGGGAGTACGCTATATATACTGGATGAGCCTACAACCGGACTTCATTTCGAGGATATAAATATATTGTTGGGAGTGCTACAAAAGCTGGTTGATAAAGGGAATACCGTGATTGTCATCGAGCATAACCTAGACGTGATTAAAGTGGCCGATTATCTTATCGATATGGGACCCGGCGGTGGTAAAATGGGGGGAACTGTCGTTTGCACCGGAACTCCGGAAGAAGTTGCGCTTAACAAAAAATCCGTGACGGCTCCTTTCTTGCGGGAGGAGTTGGGGATGAAGAAGAAAGGTAAAAACTAAATCCAATAAGTTTATAATATCAAGAAACTAGTTGAAGAATTAATTTTTTTAGCTAGTTTTTTATTTTATTTTCTTGAAAAAGCGTTGCCATACGTATTTTTTCGTGTGTGGGTCTTTTGACGTGAGGACGAACGAGGCTTTGCCCACGATAAAGTCTTCGGGGATGGGACCGATATATCGGGAATCCCTAGAGTTGAAGACTTGGTCGCCGGCCACGAAGTACCAGTTTTTTTGGAACGTATATTCCCGGATCAAGGAATCCCGGATGTAGAGCTGGCGATCTTGCGAGTGTACGGGTGCTTGGGTTTCGTAAGCGATCAGGTGGCGGTATAGCGAAAAGTTTAACGTGTCAATGGTGATAGTGGCTCCTGCGGCGGGAAGGTACAGGGGACCGAAGTCTTGGATGTTCCAGCGATGCCAGTAATCGAAGGGGAAAGCGTTGTAAATTCCCGGGGCATACTCCCTGCGGTAATGGTGTAGGCGTTGTTGTTCCTCCATGTTTCCATAGCCGGTTTTACCGTTGATATGATTGATTCCGGCGATGATTGATAACGTGTCTCCGGGCAGGGCGATACAGCGTTTCACGTAAAATGTTCCTAAATCCATATCCCAGCGACCGTTCGTGTGCGTGGGAAAGTTGAAAACGATCACGTCATTGCGTTTCAGTGAAGAGAACCCCGGTACCCGCACGGTTTCCGGGTGTGCGCCGTCCAAGAAATCGAAGTTTTTGTAAAAGCGGGCTCCCATGTACATTTTGTTCACCACGATAAAATCTCCCGGTTCGATCGTCGGGTACATCGAGTCGGAAGGGATGCTGTAAAAGTCCACGATAAAAAAGCGCAACAGGGCGGCAATCACGATGGCCAGCAGGACGGCTCCCACGTACTGGAATATGGATTTAATTACTTTCTTCATTTTTTTCTTGAGATAAAAATACGTTCTAAATAGTAATAAAACAAGGGAATGATGAATAAACTGACGAAGGTTCCGACCGTCATTCCGGCAATAAGTGTGATCGACGTGGGCATTACTAATTTGTAATAAATAAAATGGGGCTCTATTGAGTATCTATAATTAGTTTCTGCATATCCCGTTTCATCTCCTCGGCGGCGGAAGAGGGGACTTTGGGGGCTTTTTCGAGTAGCAGGCGGGCGGTGGCGATGGCCTTGTCGGTTTGGCCGCTTTCGTGGTACATCTTGGCGAGTAGGTAAAGTGGGTAGAGGCGGTTGGGGACCATGTGGGAGGCTTTCAAGAAAGCGGATTCAGCTTGGGGATATTGTTTCATGGTTTGGTAGTTTTTGCCCATGATGTTACGGATCATGGGATCGGCAGACAGGCGGGTAGCCTCTTCAAGGATGAGGTTACTGGTTGCGGGTTGTCCCGTGCGGGAGAGGCATTGCCCGTATTCAAAGAGAAAGGCGGGTTGATCCTTCAGAAGAGGGTAGAGTTTCTTGTAATTATCTACGGTGCGTTCGAATATCTGCATGTTAAAATAGATTTGTTCGGATTTCCAGCGTTTGTAGGCTTGTTCCCGTTCCTGTTGCCCGGTGGCGAGGAAATAGACCGGGAGAAGCAGGAACAGGTAGAAGATACCGGAGAGCCAACGGGAACCCCATTGCATCGAGGTACATTGTGCCAAGAGCAGCGTGAAGAGGACGAAAAGGGGCAACACGCTGAACGGGTAGGAAAAGCAGGCAAAAACGAGGAACGCGGCTAACGAACCGGTCACGCCTGCCGCGACTTTATTGTCAGGATGCCGGGCGGTTTTGAAGGCCCAAAAAATGATTGTCAGGAAAAGTAATAAACCGATGATTCCGGTTTCTGTCGTGATTTGCACGAATTCGTTGAAGGCTGTCTCGGGGGCATCGGCCACGAGTTCTTCTCCCGCGGGACGCTCCGTGGCAGAGAAATAGGCGGCTTGGGCTTCCCCGTAGGCCCCGGCAAAATGCCCGAACCCGACGCCTGTTGCCGGATGGGAGGCTACAAGGGTGGACGAGACTTTCCAGATGAGTCTGCGTCCATCGGCAGATTCTTTTTTTAACTGGTATATCCCGATGAGAGTCCCGGTGACGAGGAGGAATATACAGATCGTTGCGATGAAGGAGGCGAGCCGATGTTTTTGAAATAAAAACTTCAATCGGTTATAGAGGTGAAAGTAGTTACCTAATACAATTCCGCATCCCGCGATGGCGGCTAACCAAGCCCCGCGGCTTAACGTGGCGGGCAGGACGAGCAGGAGAAGTACGAGAATCACTCCCGACAGGATGCGGGCTATCCGGCAGGCGGTAAGCGTGTAGTATAAAGCTAACGGTAGTATGGCAACTAGAAATCCGGAATAGGGGCCGGGGTTGAAGAATGATCCGGTCAGTTCGAAACGGCTGTGTTGGGAGGGGGTAAAACCGTATAGTTGGGCGAGTCCCCAGATGGCTTCTATTGCCCCGGTGAGCAGGAGAGCCGCGTGCGTGAAACCGAGCGGGACGAATGTTGTCAGCCGTCGGAATATGAAATACGTGACGATGATCAAGATGAAGAGGCTCGTTCGGGTGGGAGCGATTGTCCCCGCGAAGTAGTCGTTACTGAGGGTATAGCCCGCGTAAAGGAGAACCAGCAGGTCAGTTATCGAAAAGCGGAAAGGACGCATCCATGCGAGTGGTATGCAGGCAATTCCTGCCACGATAATAACTTTGTAGAACCAAAAAATCTTGGCTATCCGGTTCCCTAAACTCTCGTCGAGGGCAAAAGCTGTGGACAACAAGAGTATGGTCAGCGTGAAGACCACGATGCCCGATAAGTAGAGGTTAAGATTTTTCCGGTGCTGCATATCGTTTTATTTTTCACAAATGTAAAAAATATACTATGAACAGCGTTAGGGAATTCTGATAAGATTATGAGAATTTTAAATGCTTTAAATAATCTTCAAAGTTATCACATTTGATCGTATTACCTTCTTTTGCATCAATCATTGCTTGCTGGGTATAAAGATTGATGCTCTTCTTGTGCTTTGTGTTGATAGATTGAAGGTGCTTATGCTGTGATGATTGTTTCTTGGCTTTGGAATTATATGATCTTGATTTGTTTGTCATCATAATGCATCCTTTGTTTGATTTGATTACATTATTCTTTTTCTTCCTCTTCTTTCTCGACAGGGTCGGGTTCTTTGGTTTCTTTGAAGATGTCGAATTTGTTCAATGGTTGCATGTATTTCAACCAGCGGAAGTCTTTCAGACGGGCTTCTTCGGGATCGGCCAAGAACAAGGGATTGAGTTCCCCGTCGGGCTTGTTGATGAAGACGATGTCCGTGACTTTCCGTTTGTCGATCATGATACGGATGTTGGAGCTATTGGCGGTGTTAACACCAATGATGTTTCCTTTATCATCGGGGAAGTAGATGGTTTCCCCGTTACCGTTCACATACACCATGTAGAGTTCGTTATCCCGGAAATAGCCGGTCATATTTCGCCCTTTGATCTGGTCATACATCTCGGTTTCCTCCCTTCGAGAGACCATGAAGGCCTTAGTATTCAGGTAGAATTCCTTAATAGTTCCGTTTCCCGTGAGCAAGGAAATCTTTTCGGCGGTCATTTGGTTGCCACTGGCCCATGCCACTGGCTCATTGTAGAGGGTGATGGTGGAGTCGACAGAAAGGTAGACCATCGAATCACACAATCCTTGCAAGTCCTGACTAAAGAACTTGACTTTATAGTAAGCCCGTAAAATCTGGTTCTTGGCAGAGTCCTGATCCATGAACAGGGTATCCCCGTGTACGAAAAGAGAGTCTTGTTTTCCGACCATGATTAACAGGGCACTGTCGGTGACGAATGCCTTGTTTTGTTCCCGGTCCATTTGCGCGTATTCACCTTTCACGATCACGTTGTTCACGGTGTCCACAAGCGTGACGTTCCAGTAGAGATAAGCCATTCCGGTTATACTATCGATGACCATGGTATCGGCCACCCCCTCGTAACTCTGGTGCGTGACCCGGTTGTTCTTGTACAGTTCTGCGTGTCCCAAGTTGGAGTCATACCATCCATCCTCGGAGTAGAGGGTGTTATTTTCGTCCTCCTTCCCGTATATGTTCGTGGGTCCCAGAATGGAAACCAGCTTGGTTTCCGTGTTATATTTCAAGGTATCCGAAAAGATCAGGTATTCGGGAGAATTCACTTTCACGCTGTCTTTGAAGAGAGCTATCTTCGTTTGGGTAAAATAGTTTCCTTTTTTACTATCCAACGTGTTCTGGCTATCTTTCAGTTGTCCCCAGTTGAAGTAATACCCGATGTCAAATAGTCCGTCATAATCCAAAAAATCGGTGGTCAGGATCATCTGGGGATCTTCCAGCGTGACGTTCCGGCGGACTTGAATCAGTTTTTTGTTGGCATCGTAGTACATGTAGTCACCGGACATACGGATGCTATCGTTTTTGATCACCCGCACGTGGCCGAATGCTTCAAGATAGTTGGAGTCCGGTAGTTCATATTGGTAGAGACTATCGCACCACATGAGTGTGTTTTCATGCGTCATGTGTACGTTCCCGATAAACCTAGACGGTTTGCCCAGCGTTCCCACCAGTAAACTATCGGCATTAACGATCTTGACTTTAGCTTTTTTATTTCCCTGTGCTACAACTGTCTGCAAGGGGAGTAGTCCCCATACAATACATAATATCCCAACCCATAAACCTGCTCTCATCGCGGAAAAATCATCAATCTTTAATTGTAAATCTTAACTTGTCAATTACTTGAACCACCCGTCATAATGGAATTTGGAGTTCTTGTAATCTTCGTCGATATGGATATAGGTGTTTGCTTGTTTTTCCTTGATCCATTTATCAAGTACTTCCTGTTGTTTTTTGCTTTTCAACCCGTTTTCAAAGCTGATCCAGTCATCGTCTAGGTTAGCCGTGTGGGAAGGATAGTAAGCCTTGATTTTGATCACCTTGTATTCCTCGCCTGTACGTGTCTGATCCAAGAAAGGAGAGGAAATTTCACCCACTTTCAGTTTGTTTACCTGACGGGCCATTTCTCCTTCGATGGTTTCTCTGGGGAGTTTGGAATCAGCGTCTTCCTCGTTGAAAATCAATCCGCCGTTGTTTCTGGTCTTTTTGTCCATGGAGAAATAAGCCGCGGCTTCTTCAAACGTGGCTTTCCCGTCGTGGATGTAAGTCAACACGGTGTCCAAATGCTGGATTGCTTCTTGCCGTTCTTCATCGGAAATCCGGGGACGGAGCAGGATATGGCGTACGTTTACTTTGTCTCCTTGGCGGTCGATGTATTGAAGAATATGGAAACCGAATTCCGTTTCCACGATTTTAGATACCCTGCCGGGTTTCAAGCTGAAGGCAGCTTCGGCAAATGCCGGGGCCAGCGCGCTCTTGGTTTGGTAACCTAATTCACCACCTTTGGCGGCAGATCCGGGGTCTTCCGAGTACAATACAGCTAACGTGTTGAACGTTTGTTTACCGGCAAGAATCTCTTCACGGAAATCTCTCAACCGGTTACGGATACGTTCCTTCTCGGTGTCGCTGATTCTTGGTTTGATAACGATCTGTTGAATCTCGTATTTATCGGGTACTTCCGGAAGACTGTCCTTGTTGAATTTCCGGTAGAAATACCTGACTTCCGAGGGGGTCACCCGAACGTTTTCCACGATTTTAGACTGCATCCTTTGCGTGATCATCTGCTCCCGAAGCGGGTTACGCATTTCGTTCTTGATGTCCTCGTATGATTTTCCGAAGTAGGTTTCCAGACGTTCCCGGGAACCGATATGTTGCACGTATTGCTCCAATTGTGAATTCAACGCGTTTTCCACTTCCGTGTCGGTTACCTCGATACTATCTATCTTAGCTTGAGCCACTAATAGTTTCTGAACCAATAAATTTTCTAATATTCTGGTACGAGAGTCGGTGGAAGAATTTACTAATCCTTGGGATTGTTCATGTAAAAATTGGTTCTCGATATCCGATTTCAACACGATTTCTTCACCCACGACAGCGATAATCTTGTCGATCACGTTTTTTTGTGCCGAGGCGTAACTAGCTAAAAATAACAGTACAAGCAGTGATAAATATCTCATAATTTATGAATAAGGTTATACTCAATAAAAACGCTCTAAACTAATACTTTTTCTTCAAATCCGCGAATAATCCGTTCGTTTTCGCATTTTTATTTTCATTTTTCTAATCCTGTTAATATATTTTGACGTAATCTTTCCGAAGACCTTCCGTGTTGATGTCTTTTTCCAGATTCTCTTCGAAGGAGATTTTACGTTTGTTCAGCAACAATATCTCAATCTCTTTTTTCACGTAACCGAGAGGTGCCGTTTCATGAGCTTGGCGTAGCTCGTTGATCTTGAGAAAATAGTGATTCTCGTCGTCCTCGATTTCGATGGACTCCTTGTTTTTATATTTACTTTCCCATTCTGCCGACGTGATGGGCAGGAGGTTCAGCAGGTTACGCAGTTCGATCCATTGGTCGTTGAAGTTATCGAATTTCTTGGCTGACGTGATGCAATACTCTTCCAACGCTTCCTGGTCTTTGGCTTCCTTGGAACGGAACCATTTACGAGCATTTTCAATGTTCGGGGCGGATTTGGGAATCACCACGAACAAGGCTCTCACGACCGGGGTGTTCAGCACGAAGTTGAATTTGTTCGCGTCGTAGTATTGCGAGATTTCACGTTCGCTTACTTCCCGGCTGAGTTTCTGGGAAATCAGTTTCTCCTTGTATTTATGGATCAAGATAGAAGAGGAATAGTCTTCCACTTGTTTCCGAATGTTTTTTTCCTCGTCGCTCAGGTTCTGGGTCGCTTTGTGCAACAGTAATTCTTTGGTAATCCAGTTCCGCACGTAGCTTTGTGCCATGATGAGACTATCCTTCGAGGGGGTTCCCTGGGGAATAAAGCCGGAAACTTCCGATTTCAGCAAGTATTTGTCGAAAACCTTTGCCACGGGTTGCTCGTTTTTCGCGAACTTATCGTTACAAGCCCACAGGAAGGGGATAAAAATCAGTATATGTTGTAGTTTCATGATTTTACGCAATTAATATTCGGGCGAAAATAATAAAAAGCGATTTAAATATACGAGTTTGTGAGAGTTTTTTCGTCTATTTTGTATTTTTGCGAGTAGAATTCGAAGAATGACCCGTGATATAAAAGAGATATTAAAGACTTACTGGGGATACGATGATTTCCGATCCTTGCAGGAAGAGATTATCCGTTCCGTGCTGGACGGGAAGGACACGCTTGCCCTTATGCCCACGGGAGGGGGAAAGTCGCTCACGTACCAAGTGTCCGGGTTAGCGATGGAGGGCGTCTGTCTGGTGGTGACCCCGTTGATTGCTTTGATGAAGGATCAAGTGGAGGATTTAAAGAACAGGCAGATTCCGGCCGAGGCGATCTACACGGGGATGAGGCGTGACCGGGTGGAGTCGATCATTAATAAATGTATATATGATACGGTTAAGTTCTTGTACGTGTCGCCCGAGCGATTGTACTCGGAACGGTTCCGGGAAAAATTGAGGTTGATGAACGTGTGTCTGATTACCGTGGACGAAGCTCATTGTATCTCGCAATGGGGGTATGATTTTCGTCCCCCGTACCTGCGAATAGCGGAGGTGCGCGAATTCTTTCCCGGGGTGGCTACCCTTGCACTCACGGCCACGGCTACCCCGGAGGTCGTGGAGGATATTCAGAAACAGCTGCACTTTTCGACCCCGAACGTTCTCTCTAAAAGTTTCCGGCGGGAAAATATTTCCTACGTGATCCGGGACACGGAGGCCAAGCCGTTGGAATTATTCAATATTTTGTCCAAGGTGCAGGGGGGAGCGATCGTGTACGTGCGTACCCGGTTGAAGGCTTCTTCGATTGCCGCTTTCCTGAACAAGTCGGGGATCAAGTCTGACTTTTATCATGCCGGGTTATCTTCCGCACAGCGGGCACGTCGGCAGGAGGCGTGGAAAAGCGGGATGGTTCCCGTGGTGGTGGCGACGAACGCTTTCGGGATGGGGATTGATAAGGCGGATGTGCGGGTGGTGGTGCATTATGACGTGCCGGACAGTCCGGAGGCCTATTTCCAAGAGGCGGGACGTGCCGGACGGGATGGAAAAAGGGCATACGCCGTGTTACTTTCCAGCCGGGCAGCTTTGGGTGGTTTACAAAAACGGATTGATGATGCTTTTCCCCCGAAAGATTATATATTGAGGGTGTACGAGGCCTTGGCGAACTATTATCAGTTAGGTGAGGGCGAGGGACAGGGACGGGCGTTCGAGTTCAATTTGAAACTGTTTGCCCGTAATTTTAAACTCAACGAGGCGAGGGTGATGTCTGCCATCAGTATTCTGGAGGTTGCGGGGTTCTTGGGGTACACGACGGATATAAATTCCCGTTCCCGGGTGATGTTCACCGTGTTACGGGATCGGTTGTACGAGTTCGAGACGGGTGATCCCTTGTTGGAAAGACTTATGGTTCTCCTGATGAGAAATTATGCCGGAATTTTCGTGCAGGATGCTTACGTGGACGAAGGTTTCTTGGCTGATCAGCTCGACGTGACACGCAAGGTGTTGTATGATGCTTTTATTTCTTTGGCAAAACGTAAGATTATTCGCTACGTGCCGGGGGACGTGAAACCTTACATCGTGTATTACCAACCCCGGTTGCCATTGTCCTATATCACGATCGGGAGGGAGGCTTACGAGAACCGGAAGGAGTTGTTTGTCACGAAGATCGGGGCCATGGCCCGTTATATCCGGGATGACGAAACGTGTCGCCAGCTTTTGCTTATGGAGTATTTCGGGCAGAAGGAAGAGAAGCCTTGCGGGATATGTGATGTCTGTATCGGGAAGAAGAAACGGTTGCATCGGGAAGAGCGGAAAAGTCTGGAGGAACAGATTTTGCAGGTGCTTGCCAAACAGAATACGAATATCCGGGAGTTGGTGCGTCAATTGGGTGAGGACGAAGAAGTCGTGATCGGGCAAGTCCGGAAATTGTTGGATGAAGGGAAAATTCAATATGTTTCGACCTTGGAACTGGGGATAACGAGGAAGTCCTAAATGTTAATTTAGTATAATTGCATTACACTCTTTCCCTTGTCCCGTCGGTGTTTCACTGGTAAGTATTCGATAAGTTACCGATAAGTCTTCGATAAGTTGCCGATACGGGCAGTCAATTTTTCGTTACTTTTTTCTTGAAAAATGAATGAGGTATTAGTGAGACATAGGTGCGAGTCACTGTTGAGCGTTAGGAGGCTCACTAGGGATTTGTTTACAAGTTATTAAAAAAGATTCAAATTTGTCGGTACCTTTTTCTTCGTGAAGTGTTATAAGGTAAAATAGCACGAAATGAAAAAGGAAACAGAGTATATTATCCAGTTGATCGTGAAAAGACTTCAAGGAGGCTTGTCTCCCGAAGAGGAAACTTTCTTCGCGGCTTGGAAATCACGTTCCAAGGCCAACGAGGAGTTGTATGAACGATTGGAAAATGAATACGAGGAACACACGGAATATCCTTTATACGAGCATTTTAATGCTCGTCGGTCGTGGCCGTCTGTCATGAAAGACATTCGGAAGAGACATTCCATTCGACGCTTGTATCGTGGTGTTGCCGCGACTGCCATCGTGTTATTGAGTGTATCTTCTTATCTGATGTTTTCGACGGGTGGGGAGGAAGTACTGCCCGTGGCCCGGGTGGAGTCGGGCAACCATTTTTCTTTTGGGAAGCGTGCCTCGCTGATTCTGCCGGGAGGGGATACTTTGCTGATTGCCCCGGGGGTGGCGGACACGCTTGACGAGCAATTACCTTTCGTGAGTAATAATGGTGAAACCTTGATCTATCATACTCCCCGGACGGCGGATTCTTTGGTGTATAATACGCTGAAAATACCTCGTGGCGGGGCTTATTCCTTGCAGTTGTCAGATGGTACGAAGGTAATGCTGAATTCCGATTCCCGGTTAAAGTTCCCGCAATCTTTTTCGGGTGATACCCGGGAGGTGTATCTGGAAGGAGAAGGATTTTTCCAAGTGGCAAAGGATGCCGCAAAACCCTTTATCGTGCATTGTGAGAAGTATGCCGTGCGTGTGTTAGGTACTACGTTTAATATTTCTGCTTACCAGAACGATGAAGTTTCGATGACGACGTTAGTCGAGGGACGGGTGAATATTGAGTGCGGGAATACGGTTGTTGCGTTGACTCCCGGACTGATGGCTGCCGTGGCCGATTCGAAAGTGACGACCCGGGAAGTGAACGTGGAGTCCTATATTTCTTGGACGAGAGACCAGTTCAGTTTCAGCGAGGAACGTCTGGAGGATTTGTTAAAAAAGATTTCCCGCTGGTATGACGTGGAGTTCGTGTTTGATGATGAGGAGATCAAGGATTATAAATTTTCCGGGTTTATGCCTAGGTACGAGAGTATAACGAATTTGTTCGAGATATTGGAACAATCGGCGAATGTAAGTTTTGTTCGAAAAGAGGATAAAAAAGTGATAATTATAAAACATTAATTCAAGCATGGCCAGCTAAATTAATCATCGGAGTGTCGTATAATAAATTTTAAATGTATGAAAAATTGGAGTGTACTGGCTGCGGTAATGCTCGTGGTAGCGTTATGTCCTTATTCAGCTCAGGGAATTGACAGGAAAAAGAAAGAGGTTCAGCCTAAAACGACGAAGGTTGTGCTTGGTAAATATGACAAGTTGTTCAAGAACAAGGCACACGTGGTGGCGAAAGGCGGTTTTATGACCTTGCACAAGGTGGACGGCAAGTTGTTTTTTGAAATGCCTTTAAAGTACATGGGACGGGAATTTTTATTGGCCTCCACGGTAACTTCTGCGACAGATAATAGCATCTGCGTGGTAGGTTATAAGCCGAGAACTCCCCGGCATATAAAATTTACATTATTGGATAGTATGGTCTGTTTGAGGAATGTCAATTCGAAAATGACTTATGACAAGGGACAGGCCGGGCTAGAAGAAGCGATGGAGAAGAATTTCGGGGATCCTATTGTCGAGTCTTACCGGGTGCTGGCGTACACGCCGGATAGTTCTGCGGTGGTTTTTGACATGACGGATATGTTCACGAAGGATGAATCTTCTTTGTCTCCAATTATGCCGAACTCGGGTGGAATACTCAGTCATTCTGCCAGTTTGAATAAAGAGGGATCTATGTTGACCGAGATCAAGGCTTTTGAAGATAATGTAAGTATTAAATCCGTTTTGTCTTATCTGGTCACGACGAAAGCGATGGGTATGCTCACGGTAAAGAAGGATGATCCATTGACTACTCGTGTTACACGCACGTTGTTGCTTTTACCGGAAAACAAGATGCGTCCTCGGATCACGGATTCCCGGTTAGGTATATTTTTAGGGAATAAAGTGTACGTTTCCATGGAAGAGGACGGTATTCAGAAATATTCGGTGGCTAATCGCTGGCGGTTGGAACCTAAGGATATGGATGCGTGGAAACAGGGAAAGTTGGTGGAGCCGGTGAAACCAATCGTGTATTATTTGGATAACACGTTCCCGGAATCGTGGAAAGAACCCTTGAGGGAGGGAATTTTAAGATGGAACACCGCATTCGAGAAAATCGGGTTCAAGAACGTGGTTCAGGTGCGGGATTTTCCCTTGGATGATCCAGAGTTTGATCCCGATAATTTGAAATACTCTTGTGTTCGCTACATCCCGTCAACGACGGCCAACGCAATGGGACCCTCGTGGGTGGATCCGAGTACGGGGGAGATTATTAATGCCAGCGTGCTGATCTATAACGACGTAATCCGGTTGATTAACGGGTGGCGCTTCGTGCAGACGGCTCAGGTTGATCCCCGTGTCCGGGCAAAAAAGATGCCGGATGATGTGGTGAAAGAATCGCTGGCTTACGTGATCGCTCATGAAGTGGGCCACACGCTGGGATTGATGCATAATATGGCAGCTTCTGCCGCTTATCCCGTGGATTCCTTGCGCTCGGCAAGTTTCACGCAAACATACGGAACCACGCCTTCCATCATGGATTACGCCCGCTATAATTATGTCGCTCAGCCGGGGGATAAAGGGGTGAGATTGACACCACCGGATTTGGGGGTTTATGACGAGTTTGTCATAAAATGGTTATACACGCCACTACCTGAGGTAGAAGATGCTATGGCCGAGGTTCCTATCCTAGAAAAATGGTTGGATGAGAAGGCCGGGGATCCCAGGTACCGTTATGGACGGCAACAGGTTTATGCCCGGTTTGATCCTAGTGCGATAGAAGAGGATTTGGGGGATGATCCGGTGAAAGCGGGAGATTATGGGATTCAGAATCTGAAGTATATTATGAGTCATTTGAACGAGTGGTTGGGGGATGATCCTGACGGGCAACATCGTCAGGTCATGTACCAGACTATCGGTAATCAATACTATCGTTATCTGAAGAACGTGATGTATAACGTGGGAGGTATTTACCTGACGGAGGTGAAGGCCGGAACTCCGGGCAAACGTTTTGTTTCGGTTTCCCGGGAGGTACAAAAGAACTCGCTTAAATGGGTGATTCGGGAGTTGAAAACCCAGAATTGGCTGGCCGATAAGGAACTGACGGATAAGTTTGCCTTGGGCGTTTCACTGGCACCGACGGTACGGTATGCTGCCGCGAAGAATGTTGCCGAATTGTACAAGAACGTGGTTCTTTCCGCTCACGTGTCTCGTGATCCTTACACGGTGAAAGAGTTCTTTGACGATTTGTATCATGAAGTGTGGGCTTCTACCTTGAATAACCGGAAACTTTCCGAGAGCGAGAAGATGTTACAGCGGGTGATTGTTGAAGTTGCGTCAGAGGGGATGGAAGGAAAGAAGAAAGGTTTACCATTCTTGACAGACGAGGCTCTTTATTTGCGTTCCGGTGATGCTTTTGCTCCTTCTGTTGACGAAATCAACGCTTACGGGCTGGATGAGACGGGGATGGTGAGTAGGTATCTGGACGAGTTCCGGGAGATAGAACAGGTGTACGGACGGGGTTTCGTGGCCGCTCATCTTGAAAATATCGGGAACGGGTACGGTTGGCAGCGAAAAGTGACTACCACTGCAATCGACGATTCCAAGGTGTACTTGCAGGACATGCTGGTTCGGGTGAAACAATTGTTGGAAGGTAAGTTATCCACCGCGGATAAGGACACGAAAGCTCATTATCGGGCATTGATTCTTCAAATTGAGAAGGCGCTTAAAGTCGAATAATATACCGGGAGGCGGGGAAAGTCCCCTGTCTCCCGAAAAGAATACCTATTAACAACTAATTATATGAACATGAAAACGAATCGAGTGTTAAACAGGGACAAATGCAGGGGATGGATCAGGTGGTCTCTCGTGATCGGCTGCATTTTGTTTAGTTCTATGAGAATCTACGCTTCGGACGTTCGCTTGGTGAATGATTCGATCAAGCTGGATTTGAAGTTTGAGAAATCGACCATGTTGGAGGTACTCAATACGTTGAAAAAGAAGACGGCTTTGAATTTCGTGTATAATCACGAGGAAATAAAAGGGATTCCACTTATCACGAAAGAGTTCCGGCAGGCGACGGTACACCAGATTTTGGATTATTGTTTACGCAACACGGGGTATGTTTTTTCCGTGGTGAATGACGTGGTGGTGATCAAAAAGAAAGAGGTAAAGAGAGGTCAGCAAAAGGTTACGATTACCGGGACCGTGTTCGACGAGAAGAATGAACCTCTTCCGGGAGCAACCGTGATGCTGAAAGGCACGACGATTGGCGTGGCCTCTGACGTGAACGGGGAGTTCAAACTGGAGCTACCGGAAAGTGATGGGATGGTTCTCGTGGTCAATTTTATCGGTATGATTTCCCAGGAGATTCCGGTGACTCGTGACGTTAACTTGAAAATTGTTCTGAAGATGGCGGACACGGCTCTGGATGATGTTGTAGTCAATGGTTTTTACACGAAGAATAAAAACACGTTCACGGGTTCCGTGACCACCGTGAAGGGGGAAGAGCTGGTACAAGCATCCAGCACGAACCTGATCCAAGCGTTGAGTACTTTGGTGCCGGGGTTGAGAATCGTGGAAAATAATGCGCAGGGATCGAACCCTAACGCCGTGCCGGAGATTATTATCCGGGGAACCAATTCATTGATGACCAGTGATGAGGCGGGAATTAACACGCCCTTAATTATTCTGGATGGAATCGAAATCTCGCTTGAAGAACTCTACGATTTGGATTTGTTCGATATAGAGAGTGTGAACGTACTGAAAGATGCAGCCGCAACCGTTCTTTATGGTGAACGGGCTTCCAATGGCGTGATCGTGGTGGAACGGGCTCACGTGAAGGATGATAAAGTGCGGTTCAGTTATAATTTTGTTCCTGATTTCAGTTTCCCCGATTTGAGTTCCATGAACTTGTGTAATGCCTCTGAAAAGTTAGAATTGGAACGTCGGGCCGGGTTGTATAATTCGGCTAATGGTAACGCTGACAGAAATTATGCCTATAAGTTGGAAAACGTGCGCAAGGGGATTGACACGGATTGGATTTCAAAACCATTGAGAAACTCTTTCAGTCATTCTCATTCATTGCGGGTTGCCGGTCGGGGAGGTAATATGGATTACAAGGCATCTGCTTCTTTTAAAGATACTTACGGGGTCATGAAGGGGGACTACAGAAGGAATTACGGTCTTAATTTTTCATTGGCTTACCACATGACGAATAAATTGACGATCTCTTATCAGTTTGCTTTCGGGATGACGGATAGCAAGGATTCTCCTTACGGTCAGTTTTCAACCTACACCGAGTTGAATCCTTACGAGCCGGTGTATGACGAGGATGGCGAGTATATCCGGAATTACTATTTCAACAAGTTCGATCCCTCTCGCAACGAGAAAATAGAGAATCCGTTATACAATGCTACGCTTTCCAGTTTTTCGAAATCTAAGAGTAAATCGATCAAAAATAGTTTATCCCTGCGCTGGGATATCAGCAAGTCTTTTTTCGTGAACGGGCAATTCGATTTGAACCTGTCGGATTCGAAGAGTGATAAATATACCTCGCCGGAAAATTCGGCATATGAAAATTACACTTCTCCGGAAGAGCTTGCGCAGAAGGGGGAATACAGGCAAAGCTCTTCCGACGGGAATTCGTACACGGGAAAATTGGTTGCAAACTATTCTATCGCTTTGGATGAGCATGGTAGCGTGTTCGGTATTCATGCCGGGACAGAGATTTCAAGGGAGAAGACTACGAGTAGCCAGATCACTGCCGTGGGGTTCTTGAAGGACGAACTGGACGATTTGAGTTATGCGATGAAATACGATGACAAGGCTCCTAGCGGGAGCGAGAAATTATCAACAAGAGTCGGGTTCTTTGGTGATGTAGATCTTTCCTACCGGAACAGGTATTTTGTCAACGGAGTTTTCCGGACTTCCGGTTCCTCTAAATTTGGTAAGAATCAGCGTTTCGCTCCCTTCTGGTCTGTCGGTTTCGGGTGGAATGTTCACAACGAGGAGTTTTTGAAATGTGATTGGTTGAACACGCTACGTTTCCGGGTAAGCTACGGGTACACGGGTAATGCCGGTTTTTCTCCTTATCAGGCGATCACGACATATAAGTATAGCAATGATTATCGCTATTATGCGGGTGTCGGGGCTTTACCGATCACGATGGGAAACATGGATTTAAAGTGGCAGCGGACGTTGAAAATGAATTACGGGGTCACCGGTGGATTCCTGAATGACCGGTTGCGAGTGGAATTCGATTACTACGTGGAGAAGACGAAAGATATGTTGATCCCGATAGATGTACCCCTTTCCATGGGCGTGGATAACGTGAAGGTTAATCTGGGATCGGCTAAAAATGCCGGGTTGGATTTCTCTATTTCCGGGCAGATCATACAAAAGAAGGATTGGAGCTGGATGCTGACGGTGAATGGCGGGCATGTGTATGACAAGATCGAGAAGATCAGTAATGCCTTGCAGCGGACGAACTCGGAAACTACGTCTTCGGACGAATGGAACGCTCCCAAGATTCAATTCAAGGAGGGAGAGTCTCAATACGCGATTTATGCCATGCGTTCCGCGGGGATTGATCCGGCCACGGGTAAAGAGGTGTATATAAATAAAAACGGGGAATACACGTTTGATTACAGTTACGACGATCAGGTGGTTGTGGGGAATACAAACCCGACAATACAAGGAAGTATATTCACGTCGTTCCGGTATAAAGGGTTTTCTTTAAGCGTGTCGGCTGCTTACACGTTGGGAGGTGATATTTATAACACGACACTGGCGAAGAAGGTGGAGAATATAAACATCAAAGAGAATGTCGATCGACGGGCGTTCACGGAAAGATGGAAAGAGATCGGGGACGAGACCCGTTTCTTGGGCATCCCGGAAAGCGGATGGGCTACTTATCTTTCGGAACGTTTCGTGGAGCGTAAGAATGAGTTGTCGATTTCGAATATTAACCTGCAATACGAGTTTAATGTTGAAAAGCTGAAATTGTTCGGTCTGAAACGTCTGGTCGTGGGTATCGGAGCATCGGACATCGGGCGGCTTTCCACGGTTAAATTTGAAAGAGGTACTTCCTATCCCTATTGTCGGAGCTTTAATTTCATACTTAGACCTACCTTTTAATGAAACAATATAATCGTATGACTATGAAAAAGATAATATATATGCTACTGATCGCCTCGTGTGGGTGGAGTTGCGATAGCTTTCTGGATGTAAATCCCAAGGCGGAGGTGATTGACGAGGATATGTTCAGCACGGCTTCGGGCGTGGAGGATGCCCTGTATGGTGTGTATTCGGCCTTGTCCAATAGTTATTTGTATGGTAATTATATGTCGGTGTATTACCCGGAACTGTTCGCACAGAATTTCGTGGATGACGGTATCAAGGGAACGGAGATCGGGAAATTGAACATGGGCGATCTTATGATGGAATCGGATGTGATGAAGATGTGGAAACAAGCTTATACGGCGATCGGTTACGTGAACAATATTATTATAAACTTAGAGAATAAGGACGAGAAGGCGTTCAAACATTATAATATTTACCTTGGGGAGGCTTTAGGGCTTCGGGCTTATCTGCATTTTGACCTGCTACGATATTATGCCGTTCATGTTACCTCGAAAGATGAAACGGCCAAGGCACACGCCATTCCTTACGTCACGACTTACGAGTTTTACGTGACACCCTTTTCTTCGGTAACGGAGGTTTACGATAAGATTATTCAAGATCTGGAACGGGCAATTGGTCTTTTGGCAGACGACGAGAGTTTGATGGAGGCAGAAAGAACGGGACACGCTGCTGATTTCGTTTCAGCCCGGGAGACTCATTTCAATTTGTACGCAGCGGAGGCAGCTTTGGCCCGCGTGTATTGGATGAAGGGCGATTTGAAGAATGCCAAGATCTACGCTCAAAAGGTGATTGATTCTCATAAATTCCAGTTGGTGGATAAAACGGAGGTGGAGAGCATGGTACAGAGTAAGTTGTCTTTTAAAGAGACGATCTGGGGAATTTATACAAGGGATTTCGGGACCTCGATGAAGAATTTATTTATTAGAAGTACGGGAATAGATTTGGCCTCGGATTGGGAGGACTTGTACCTAGATAATCAGGGAGCGGAAGAGGGCGTGGATTACAGGAGATTCTGGTTTGACGTGGACCCGGATAAAGATGCCACGACTTGCCTCAAGCTGATTAACTACGAGTTTTTGGCTGACCCGAATAAATACGATGAACCCGTTATTCTGGGAGTGAACATGATTCGTATCCCGGAGATGTACTATATCATGGCGGAAGCTTTGCTGGAAGAGAATATCGACTTGGCCACGGATTACATGGATGTTGTTGTGGAGGCCCGGGGAATGGTCGGGTTTAAAGACCGGATTCCGGCTCGACAATTGACGCTTGATGATATTATGAAGGAACGCCGTAAGGAATATTACGGGGAAGGCCAAGAGTGGTTTTGCATGAAACGGCAGAACCGGGATGTATATTCAATCATAGGGGCGGTAACCCTGCCGGGAAGTGACAAGATCTATTGTTTGCCTGTTCCCGAAGAGGAAATGAATGCCCGTTAACATTAAAAACGAAAGACATGAAAAGGATAACATTAATTAGTTTTGCTATTGGATTAGCGTTGAGTGCGCTTTCCTGTTCGGATGATGACCTGATGTATAACGTGCATCAGAAAAGGTCTGTCTATTTTGACCGGGAAAGTAAAACAGATACTATTTTTTTCTCTTTTGTTTCGGTTGAAGGGGATGACTACGATTACCGTATCCCGATCCGGGTGATCGGTAAACCCGTAAACGAGGTGCAGCACCCGGTGGTTATGGTCGTTGCCGATTCTTCAACAGCCCGGGAGAACATGCATTACGTGATGGGAGAGGTGGTGATTCCCGCCGATAGCGTTCGAGGTGTCCTGAACATCCGGTTAAACAAGACGGGTGACATGAAGGAACGTTCGTATTACCTCTATTTGAGATTTGCAGAGGATGAGTATTTTAAACCGATTGCCGATGATAATTATATTTTGTCGATAGCTGACGGGGAGTACTCCCGGCCGGATTGGTGGAAAGATGCTGATTTGGGAACGTTCTCTTCCGATTTGTTTAAGCGGATGTTGGAAAAATACTGGGAACTGGAGGAACTTCGTCCGGTGGAATATGCTTATTTCGAAGAGAATTACGGGCGGTTGCTTGAGAATGCCCCGGCATGGTTCTGGTCTAGAAATTATCCGGGTATCTGGGTGAAATACGTGTTGAAACCGGTGTATGAGTATTATCAGGAACATCCGACCGAAGGGGTGAATATGCCGAATCCTGATAAATTTATTTGATGTAATCTCCTGTATAGTGATCTAAATAAAAATTGAAGAGCGATGAAAAAGATATATTACATAGTTTTCGCCATTCTGGTAAGTGGTTTACTAGATGCTTGTATTCATGACGATACGAGCTTGGCGGACCCGGACTTCTCCCGGCTTTCAATCATTTCTCAATACGACACGTTGAGCGTGAATCTAAGCGAGGAGTTTGTTTACAAAGTGGATGTTGTGCAAAGCGGGGAGGATAGACCGTTGACTTACGAGTGGGGGTATGCGACCTATAATACCAAGAATGAGAGTGATTATCCGGCAAAGGATTCTTTAAAAATTATATCTAACGAGGCCGAGTTACGTTATACTTTCAGGAAATTAGGTACTTATTATTTGCGATTGAAGGTGGATAATGGGGAGGCGATCTCGTTTAAAGGTTTTATGTTGAACGTGACGACACCTTATGATGAAGGAATCACGGTATTGAGTCAGGATGATGCGGGGAATCCTCGGATTTCGTTTATGAAAACTTTGACCCGGCAGGAAATAGAATCCGGGGTGAAGAAGGAATTTGTTACGGATGTTCTGACAAAGGAGAACCCGGACTACACGATTAAAAATTGCACGGATCTGGCACAGTTCGGTCCCTATCTGCTGTTGGCCTCTCGGGAGGATGGATTGATCTATAAATTGAATGCCAAGACTTTCGGAGTTATGTATAAGAACAGGGTAAGGGATATTATTCCGGATTTCACTTGTAAGGAGTTGATGGGAAGTGGGGCAACGAATTGGATGTTATCAGAAAATGGAAGTGCATATCGTTACGAGCTTACCTTTGATGAAGTGTTGGTGATTGATAATGCTGTTGGGTATGGTTATGATGCTTGTTTCTTTGGATATAGTTCTTCCTATCAATATTTCATTGATTACGATAAATCTATTATCTATTCTCCGACGGGAAATAAAGCAACCTCTTCTTCCAACTATTTCGAGGATTATAATATCATCGGAATGGTGCCTTGGACGATCACGAAACTTTACACGATAGCTGTTTTGAAGGAAGATCCGTCACAAGGTCGAGTATTTCAGACAAGTGGTTCTTTATCCAAGTTAACGGAGTTGATTAAGTTTGATGGAACGGATTTGAAGTTGGATAAGAATTCAACGATCATGTTTAGTAAAACTTACAAGAATGCTTACTATGATTACGGGAATAATATTTATCGTTGGAATTGTACCGGGCAATTCCCGAAGACCCCGTTTATCACATTCCCCGATACAAAGGAGATTACGGCTGTGGCTATGGATCCGGATAAAACGCTGATTTATGTTTGCTACGTGGATAGCGAGAGAAGTGGTTTGAAGGGTGGAATTGACATTTATGATGCGAATGACGGTAAATTGATCGAGTCTTACGGGGGAATTGCCGATCGGCCGTTGAGAGTATTTTACAAGACGAAATGATGTAGGCCAAAAATTTATAAGGTCCATAGAGTAAGGCCGTTCGAAAAGTTGTTTTTCTAACTCCCTCCCCCCCTTCGGGGTACTCCCTCTATAAACAGAGGGAGAGCTGAGTTACTTGCTATCTTTAGGGCAATTCACCAGCTCCTCCTCTGTTTATAGAGGAGGTGGGCGAAGGCCGGATGAGTTAATTTTGTAACAGATAGGACTTTTCGAGCAGCTTTTTCTTTTGTGTGATGAATTATTATCTTTTTTGAGATGGAAAGAACAAATTAACATGTTCTATTTTGTTGTTTCTACTATTTTCGGTACATTTGAAAAGAATATCTTTAAGGTGTGGAATATGATGTTTTTTTATAAATCTGATGGTGATGTTGGTAGAGTCTTCCGTATATGAGCGTTTTGTGAAAGGGGATGAGAAAGCCTTGGAATTGTTGTATGATCAATATTTTGCAACATTGGGAGTTTACGCAGGACGTTTCTTGCGGGAAGAGAATGTTTGCGTGGACATCGTGCATGAGAGTTTTATCAAGACGTGGGAGAAAAGGAAACAGTTTACCTCGTTCCAGATGATTATCAGTTTTTTGTATGCTTGCGTGAGAAATGCTTGTCTGAACGAGTTGCGGCATCTGGACATAAAGAATAAAGTTCTGTTGCAACAGGTATCCAGTCTCGATATTGAAGGGGAAATCATAGAACATGAGGTGAAACGGATTATTTGGACTGAAATTGCCCGATTGGCGGGTGATTATAAAGAGATCATGGCGATGAGTTTGGAAGGGTATTCTACCAAGGAGATTTCGGAGGAGTTGAATCTTTCCGAACAGACGATTAAAAATAAAAAGGGAGAGGCGTTAAAACAACTTCGCAAAAATATGGGACCGTACCAGTGGTGTCTCCGGCTTTTCTTTTAAGGAATAGTTTGCTTGTAATATTCTATATCATTGATTTATAATTCATATATTTGTCTTATCTTCGGGACAAAAAGAGAATCTTCGTGTCGTTTTTGTTTGTGAAATTGAAACTTGGTATCTCTTTTTTCCCTAATCTTGCAACTCGCCAAAATCGATACTTGCTTGATTGAAATTTTTTATTTATTTTATTACTTTTGTTCCCCTTGTTTTGAAATAGTTGTAGAAAACAGGGATAGAAGGTAAATTATGCGATTGAACGTGAATGATAAAGTTGAGGGTTCGCGTCAGGTAGCAATGATGGTGTGATGATGTATTTTACGGGTTTATACCGCATGGTGCGATGAATGATGTTAGGTGCGAATGGATATGTTTAGACAATAAAGTGATAGAAACATATCTTGCACGTATGGTATTAAAAGATCAAATTAAATGAGAGTAGACTTGGTATTGAAGTTTGACGGCAACTTATGTGGTGTTGTGAAATGGATTCTGTTGTTCTGCTGTGTATGTTTTCCGGAAATCCCCGTGGCGGGTGAATCGCGTTCTGCCTTGATCGTGATCACGGGAGAGGTGAAGGATGCAGATGGCGAACCACTTCCGGGCGTGACGGTTGTCCTGAAAGGGACTTCTTTGGGATGTGCCACGGGTACGGACGGGAAGTTCCGATTGGAAATTCCGGAACAAAAGGAGATGGTGTTACTTTTCCGGTTTGTCGGGATGAAGAATCAAGAAGTCACGGTTACCAGTACCCGGCATATCCGGGTGATGATGGTGAAGGATATGAAAGAATTGGATGATGTGATCGTGACCGGGTATTACACGCAGGCGAAGAATGCTTTTACCGGGGAGATTACCCGGATCAAGGGAGAGGATTTGTTGCGGGTATCCCCGACGAACCTGTTACAGGCATTGGCAATCTTGACACCGGGATTGAGGATTGTAGAGAATAACGAGGCGGGGTCTGATCCGAACGTCGTGCCTGAGATTCTGATTCGTGGGGCGAGTTCAATCATGACAAAAGGACAGGAAGGGGTAAATGCCCCCTTGATTATGCTGGACGGGGTGGAGATTTCCGTGGAGGATTTGTATGATCTGGATATTTACGATATAGAACAGGTACTGGTGTTGAAGGATGCATCCGCGGCGGTACTTTACGGGGAGAAAGCGGCAAACGGGGTGATATTGGTGGAACGGGTGCGGGGAAAGTCGGATAAGCCGAGATTCAGTTATAATTTCACGCCGATGTTCAGTTTTCCCGATTTGACCTCTCTTCGCTTGTGTGATGCGGAGGAAAAGTTGGAACTGGAGCGTTTGGCGGGATTGTATGACCGGGTAGATGGTAGTCTTGACCCGGCTTATGATTATAAGCTGGAGAACATCCGCCGGGGTGTCAACACGGATTGGACGACGAAACCTTTGCGGAATGCTTTCACGCATAGTCATTCTGCCACGATGACCGGGCGGGGTGGTGGAATCGAGTACAAGGTAACGGGACGGTTGTCGAATACATACGGGGTGATGAAAGGTGATTATCGCCGGAATTACGGGGTGAATGTTTCTTTGTCGTACCGGTTTGCCCGGGATGTGGTGGCCACTTACCAGTTGGCTTATACCATGACCGAGGGAAAGAATACTCCTTACGGGAGTTTTGCGCAGTACACGAGGTTGAACCCGTACAACCCGGTATATGACGAGGACGGGGAGTATATACGGAATTATTATTTCGATCCGGTAAACCGGACAATGGAACGGCAAGTCAATCCACTGTATAATGCCACGCTGGCAAGCTTTTCGAAAAGTCAGAATAAAGCGGTCACGAATTATTTGTCGTTACGCTGGGATATGAACGAGACCTTGTTTATCACGGGAAACGTGAGTGTACGACAGGGGGACACGTGGAATAAGGTGTATGTTTCCCCGGAGGATGCGAGTTTCACCTTGCAGGAGATTCCTCAAAACAAGAAAGGGACTTACACGGCATATTCAACCGAGACGACGGATTGGGCGGGGAAGTTGGTACTTAATTATCGTTTACCGCTGAATGATGTCGGGACTACGGTTCTTTCCTTGAGTGCGGGTACGGACATCGGGAAGGACAAGTCTTCTTCGATGCAGGTGAAGGCGGAAGGGTTTATGAAGGATAAGATGACGGATATTAAATTTGCCTCGCAGTACGCGACTACGCGTCCCGTGGGTGGCGAGAAGGAATCGGCAGAGGTGGGGTTTTTTGTGAACGGTAGTCTTGATTTGCTGGGACGATATTTTGTCAATGCTTCCTACAAGACGGCAGGTTCATCGAAGTTTGGCAGTAAACATCGTTTTGCCCCGGTATGGTCGGCGGGAATCGGTTGGAATCTGCATAAAGAAGGATTCATGAATTTCGATTGGTTGAATATTTTACGTCTTCGGTTTAGCGTGGGTTCAACGGCTAACGTGACATTCACGCCTTATCAGGCTTTGACCACTTATCTTTATGATTCCGACTTAATTCATTATGGCGGGATGGGTGCGGTTCCGATCACGATGGGGAACCCCGATATGAAATGGCAGGTTACCCGAAAGTATAATTGGGGATTGACGGCTACTTTCTGGAAAGAACGGGTGAACGTGGAGGCCAGTTACTACGTGAACAAAACGAAGGATGCCTTGATGCCTTTGACCTTACCGTCTTCTGTCGGTGTTTCTTCAGTGTTGGTGAATATGGGGAAGTTACAGAATTCGGGCTATGAGTTTTCCATTTCTGCACAAGTGGTCAAGCGAAATAACCTGCTTTGGATGGTGATGGTAAACGGATCGCACGTGTTTGATAAGCTGACGAGTATCTCGGATGCGTTGAAGGCGGAGAACATGGCGGCTTATTATGGCGTGAAACCTCAGCCGATGTTCGTGGAAGGGGGATCTCAGTTCGGTATATATGCCATGCGTTCCGCGGGAATTGATCCGGCTTCCGGGCAGGAGGTGTATATCAAGAAGAACGGGAATTACACGTTTACTTATGATAAGAACGAGCGAGTGGAGGTTGGGAACACGAATCCCATGCTGGAGGGGAGTCTTTTCACGAGCTTGTCGTACCGGGGATTCACGTTGAATGTCACCACGGCGTACAAGTTTGGCGGTGATATTTACAACACGACTTTGGCGAATAAAGTGGAGTATATTGATCCCTACGGGAATGTGGATCGTCGGGCTTTTACCGAACGGTGGAAGAAACCGGGAGACTTGGTGCGTTTCTTGGGGATTCCGGAGAACGTGAGCGATGAAAATCGGTATTCCGAGCGTTTCGTGGAACGGGATAACACGTTCGCGATAACGAGTATCATGTTGAATTACGAGTTTAAACCCGGTTATTTGCGCAAGATCGGGGTTAAGAGACTGAATCTAGGCATAGGCGTTGCCGATATTGCCCGGTTCTCTTCCGTGAAACAGGAACGAGGTACGGAATATCCTTTTCAACGGAGTTTCCATATCACGTTTAGACCGACATTTTGATAATTACTAAAGGCAGAAGATGATGATGAAAAGAATATTATTGGCATGTGTCTCTTTATTTTTCTTGGGATGTGGGAATTTCTTGGATATAAATCCCAAATCAGAGGTAGTGAATGATGATATGTTCAGTACGGCGGAAGGTGTGGAGGATGCATTGTATGGGGTGTATATGTCGATGGTGAAGGAGGATATGTATGGTGGGGATATGTCTGTGTTATTTCCTGAAATTTTGGCTCAAAATTTTTTAACAGATGAAGGATACTGGATATATTTATCTCGTTTAGACTATAGCGATGTATATGCAAGAGTTTCATGTAAAGATATGTGGATTCAGAGTTATTTAGTAATTAGTTATTTAAATAACATAATAGAGAATTTGGATCAAAAGGGCGTGAAAGACTTTAAGTATTATGATTTATATCGTGGAGAGGCTTTGGGATTACGAGCTGCAATTCATTTTGATTTGTTACGATTGTTTGCTGTACATATTAATTCTACGAACGAGAATGCGAAAGCTGAGGCGATTCCTTATGTGACAAAATACACGTTTAAAGTGACTCCTTTTTCATCAGTGGAAGAGGTGTATGAGAAAGTTATTACAGATTTGAAAGAGGCTGAAATTTGTTTGGTTGAAGATGAAATTTTGATGCCGAAGATCCGTAAAGGTGGAGGAAAGGGATTTACGGGAGCCAGAGAATTGCATTTTAATTTGTATGCAGTGCAAGCAATGTTGGCTAGAGTATACTGGATGAAAGGGGATTTGACAAATGCTAAAAAGTATGCGGATAAAGTGATTCAATCAGAGAAGTTCCAATTTGTAGATCAAGAGGATTTATCGACATTTATGAAGAGACGAATTTCTCTATCTGAGACAATTTGGGGTTTATATACAACTGAGATTAGTTCGTTTTTATATGATATGCATATGGTGAAGACATTGATGACTCTTCCTAGCGATTGGAAGTTATTATATAAAAATACAGAAGGACCAGAACCGGGGGAAGATAAACGATTATCTGCTTGGTTTCTTTCTAAAGAAGATACAGGAAATTCGAAAGATATTTGTGCTAAAATTATGAATGAAGCGAATGATGCCTCTGAATATTCCGGAGGTGCATATTTCGGTTTTAGTATGATTCGTATTCCGGAAATGTATTATATTATGGCTGAGGCCTTATTGGAGGAAGGAGATAAAGAACATGCAAGAGATTATTTGGATGCCGTGGTGGCGGCGAGAGGTATGGTGAAATTTGCGGATCGAGATACGGGTAAAGATATTACTTTGGATGATATTATGAATGAACGGAGAAAAGAGTTATTTGGAGAAGGGCAATGGTGGTTTTGTTTAAAAAGGTTGAATCGGGATGTCTATGTTCATGCGTTAGGTGCAACTTTAAAAGGGAGTGATAGAATTTACACCTTGCCTCTACCCACGGAAGAACTTGATCCTCGTTAAATTACAAAATTAGAAAACGTATGACGACAAAGTATTTGATATATACAGGAATATTCCTTCTGTTAGGGGCTTGTTCAAATAAGGCTATCTATTACAATCCGGACCAGAAAAGAAGTATCTATTTTAATTGGGATCTTAGTAAATATGTTTCTAACGTGGCTCCCGATACAGTATTTTTCAGTTTCGCAATTTATGAAGAGAAAGAGGTGGAGTATCGTATTCCGGTGAAGAGTATGGGAATGTCTGTTGATGAGGATCAATATTTTGAGTTGGAAGTCGTGGAGGATTCAACCACGGCGGAATTCGGTAAACATTATGAGTTTGGTACTTTGATCATTCCTAAAAATGAAGTGGAAGGCGTGTTGTCCTTGAAGTTGAAACGGACGGAGGACCTGATGAATCATTCTGTTCTTCTTTATTTGAAGTTTCGGGAGAACGACTATTTCAGACCGATGGAAGGGGATCATTATTGCCTTTCCATTATGGATGGGAAACTAGCGCAGCCAACTTGGTGGGCCAGTTATTACCTAGGAGAATATAACAATAATAATGATAGATTATATTTGAAGATACTGGAAAACTTTTGGGCCTTGGAAGAGTTAAAACCCGTGTTTTATGCCGAAAAAGAGAAGGAGTACGGGAAGTTTTTGGAAAATGCCCCGACAGCCTTCTTTCAGATGCCGGGAAATATGATTTGGATAAAATACGTGTTGAAACCTGCTTACGAGTATTATAGTGATCCGGAAAACACGTACGAAGGGTTTGCTATGGTTGATCCGGATCGGTTTATTCGTTAAGCAAATAAAAGTTATTGGAGATGAAAATGAAATACAGTATCGGGATCTTGTGTTTTACCTTATTCGGGTTGGGAGCTTGTCTGGATGATCAGTCTTCGTTGGGAGATCGGGAGTTATCGGAAATCACGATTTCCGCACCTCATGACACGCTGACGGCTTATTTCGGTGAGGAATTTGTGGTAAGTGATTTGAGCGTGGAACAATCCGGGGAAGAGTTACCTCTCGCTTATGAATGGAGTTACGGAACGTTGAATACGGATGAAAATGGAATGGCCTCCTATCCGATTAAAGATTCGTTACATATCGTGTCGCACGATCCGGAATTGAGATATGCTTTTCGGGAATTGGGAACTTTCGGGTTACGATTGAGGGTTGATAACGGGGAAACGATCCGGTATAAATATTTTGTTTTACAGATAGATACCGAGTTTTCGGAGGGGATCACGGTGTTAAGTCGGGATGGGGATGGAAAAGGACGAATTTCTTTTATGAGAACACTAACAAAGGAGGAAATTAATACTGGGAAAGCACCTACGTTTCGGACGGATATAATGGAGCTGATAAACCCGCAAACGAAAATGGAAGATGTGACCGACATGGTGCAGGTAAATAATCGTTTATTGGTTTGTTCTGGTGAGGAGGGAAGGATTTATAATATGGATTCCCGGACTTTCGATGTTGAAGGAATGACCTCGTTTAAGGAACTATATCCGGGATGTGCTTTCGTGAAGTTTGCTGGGGTTTCTGCTAATAACAACATATATCTCGTCTCACGTGACAGACGGGGATACGTGTATGATTATGGTTTAGATGAATTAGTGCTGACAGAATATTTTAAAGATCTGGATGTTGATGCGGCTGTTTCGGTGGATAGACCCGTGTTTGTTAATTATGAAACGTCCGTGTTCTATTCTCTTTCGCTTGGAGGGGTAAATAGCTCTTTAAGCAAGTATGTCGATTTTAATATTTGGGGTATTTGTCCTGTTGGGAGTAGCGTGTATGTCATAGCTACCTATAAAGCGATGCCTTCCTATATCTATTTGTCCCAGACAACTTTTAGCTTAGGCAACCCGACCATTCTTCAATTCTATGATAGTCCGGTTTCACTGAAAGTTAACCGGAATTCATTGCTTACCGGGAGTAAATCATGTAGTTGTCTGTATTACACGTGCGAGGATGGTATATATTATTGGGATTTGAAGAATCGGTTGTCGACAACACCTGTTATTTCGATACCTGAGGGAATGGAGATCACCAGTTTGTCGATGAACACGGATGGGACTTTACTGTATGTTGGGTTGTATGAAAAAGATGAAACAGAAGCTCTGAAAGGGCATTTGTATATCTATGATGTAAAGACTTCTGTCTTGGTAAATCAATACCACAATATTGCAGATAAACCTATTGCGATTATTTATAAAGAACGGGTGTAGTAGAACAGGCAACATTAAAACTTGAAGAATAATTTGTAAGAATCTGATATGATATTAAATACAATTATTAACTTTGCTGACAGCGTGTAAACGCATTTTATTTAATAATCAAAAAAATAAAGGGGCATGAAAAGAGTTTTTTTCTTTATTCAAATTTTATTTTTGATAGCTTTGTTTTCCGGGGGTAACCGGAATATAGAGGCTGGTAACGTGAATATATCTTCGTTGCCTTCACAGGCTCGGGATCAGGCGTATTATTCACAATTGGAACAAACCGGTAATCGTTATACGAAAAGTCATGTTTGGTTGAAAAATGGAGATAATTACATTCAAGTAGGAATTTCGTATAATCTAGTTCGGGCTATAGGAGGGGCTATTAGTTGTGTAATTCCAGTCAAGGCGGTAGATGAAACTTTTGTAAAAGGTGAATTGTTAGCAGAAATAGAAGGTGCTAGTGGTTCTACAAAATTATATGCTCCATGTGCCGGAGTGGTGAAGGGAATTAATCCTATGATAGAATTTCCTTACGATATGCAATCTAATCAAGTTTGGGTATATAAATGTCACTTAAAAAGAGATCAGTTGGAGACTTTGATGAATGATCAAGAGTATATTGACTATAATAAATAGGATTTGCCTTCTTTTGTGTTAGAATTTGTCCATTTCCACTCTTCAGCTTACATCCTTTTCATATTTTGTCGTTATCCTTTTGTTATCTCTCCGTTCCTAGGAGCGAGTGGATAACGACGAATAACGAAGAGATAATGACACGTATGTAAGAGAAGGAGTAGAGATAGACTATTGTAAGTGATCAGAAAGATTTACAACCGATATTATTCCCAGAATATTGCACACGGCTGAGATATAGCTGACTTAAAGCCGAGATAAAGCCGAGTTGAGTCGTCTTTGTTAGTCCGGGTTTTCTTCATGTGTATTTTTTGACGGATGTTCACGTGCTTAAATGGGATAGAATGCCGCTTTTATATTTATACTCCTTGTTTGTTGCCAAAAAGAGATATGTGCAGCCGATCGCAGAAACGCCACCCGTTCCGGATGCAATGTTCCAGTGTTTTGGGAATCGAGAGGCTTAATTCTTCGGGAGTGGCTCCCATCGGCATCAATAGGATGTCTTCGTTTACCCATCCATCCAGTTGTTTTAAAAGTGCCTGTATTTCGAGTACGTCGTTTTCCCCGGAGTAAACGAATTTTAGTTGAAAGTCTTTTTTGTTTTTACGGGCATACGTGATAAATGATTGTATAGCCGGGATATTAATGCGGGTCTTGTTGTGGTGGTCCATATGAGGTGCAGGGGGAACAGAGCCGGATAATTTTGGGGAAAGACTAAAAAAGTCGATCATCTCGGCACATTCTTCTACATAAAGCGTGGCGTTGGTTTCGACGGTAATATGAAAATGGGACTCTTTTTTTAATTGTAGGCACAATGCCCGGACTTTATCCGCTTGCAAGAATGGTTCGCCACCTGTGATTACGATATGATCTATGTTTCCCCGGTTATGCCCTATAATTCGCACGATCTCTTCCACGGGCAGGGAGAACGAATTCTCTACTTTAAAGGCTGCGTATGCCGTGTCACATTCGCAAGTATTCCCGGCAAGTGTTTTCCACGTGCAATGGAGGTTACATCCGGCTAACCGAATAAACAGGGAAGGTACACCGTTTAATTTTCCCTCGCCCTGTATCGTTCCTGCAACGTGCAATCCCGAGGCGGGCAGTTCCTTTAGCAATTTACCGTCCTTGTCTTTCGTGATCGGGAAAATACCATCCTTTGCCAAATGTAACATACGTGAGTTTCTTAGTTTTTATCTTTTATCTTAATTCCTTCCCACCACTGATCATTTTTCCATTCTTCCCGGATTGCCTCGGAAAAACGGATGTCGTGAACATTGAAATTCACGAGTTTCAAGTCTTCCCGGAAAGCCTCGGCATACCCGGTTGCCGTTTCATGTACCCGAACGGAGGAGAGTTGTACGTTTCCTTCCCCGTTTTTATGCTCCGTGTTTTGCAGGATTTTGTCGATTAGGTAAAGGAATAACAATGCATATCCTTCAGCAGAAGGAGAGACGGGTATTTCAGCTACCCGGCGGTTGTATTTGTATACAAAAGTCTTCAACTCGTCGGATTCTTCCTGCCACAACGAGTAGGTATGGTCGAAACTATCCACGAGTTCCTTCACCTTATCCAGTAGCACGAAGTCCATCACCATGTATCCCCGGTCCAGCTTGTCGGACGTGATAAATACTTCCACGATATACGAATGTCCATGAATGTTCTCCCGGCAACGGTGTGAAGAACAATTCCGCACGATGTGTGCCCCCTCGAATTTGAATAACTTTCTAATTACCATTTATCAATTTTAAATTTTAAATCCTACTAATTTATTGATTTTAGATTTTAGATTTCCACCCACGAAGTCCACGCTTTTTCAATCGTAAATCGTAATTCATAAATCATAAATTAAATCGGTTTTTTCATTTTCAATTCTCCATTTTTCATTTTCAATTAGACAACGGGTCTTTTATTCCCGCCTCTTCAAATGCTTTGGCCCGGAGAAGGCAGCTATCGCAGGTACCGCAGGGTTTTTCGTCGCCGCGGTAACAAGTCCAAGTGAGGCTGTAATCAACTCCTAAACGATTCCCCAGACGCACCTCGTCGGCCTTGGTCATGTGCATGAAGGGAGCGTGAAGGGTGATTTTTTGTTTTTTCTCGGCACCGAGAACAGTTCCTAGGTTAATGGTTTGTTCCATGGAACGGATGAATTCTTCCCGACAATCCACGTACCCGGAGTAGTCAACCTCACTGACCCCGATAAAGATGTCGGTGATGTCGAGGGCGTCCGCGTAGGAGGCCGCCACGGAAAGAAATACCATGTTCCGGGCAGGAACGTACGTGTCCGGAATGGTGGTTCGATTTATATCCCCATCGTGAATGTCCATCTTCTCGTCCGTGAGGGAACAACCATCCCATTGATTCAGCATGATTTTCACGAATTTGTGTTCTTTCACTCCGGCGGCTTTTGCCACGGCTTTTGCCGCTTTTATCTCTTTATCATGTTTTTGCCCGTACTCGAAAGTGATGGCGTATAATTCATTAAATCCTTGCTCTTTGGCAACGTATAGGGCTGTCGTGGAATCCAGTCCCCCGGATAATAAAACAAGCGCTTTTTTCATGATGTTCTTTTCTCCTGTTATTTATAAATACAAAGGTAATATATTTCGGGTTACGATCAACAGAAAATGAAGAGGGGGATAAACAAGACTTTTTGTCAGTTTTTCGATAGTCGTGAATCTTGCCGTGCAGTATTATTCCCGTTCGTTTCGGTGTTCTTGTCATTATTTTTACTTATGTAAAACTTTTTTTATTTACTATTTTTTGTCGACAGTGTGTTCTATTTTTCACCTATTTATTTTATATTTGTCAGATACTAATATTTGAAAATCGAAGAGTGTTCATCTTTTTAATGACTAATTCATATTTGATATGTTTGGAAAGAAAAAGAATGAAGATGACACTGAAAAAGTAATGAAAGTCAGTGCTGACAACCTGACAATGATAACAATAGGGACGATAGTGAAAGGGATAATCACTATTGCTGGAGGATTACATCTGGAGGGAACGTTAGAGGGAGACATTATTTGTAAGGGAAAAGTTGTGATTGGTCCACAAGGAAAAGTCAAGGGAAATGTGAACTGTGATACTGCGGTGTTGTATGGTTTGTTGCAAGGAGATATTCGTGCGACGAATGAGCTGTACATGAAATCCGGGTGCATGGTGAAAGGTGATGTTTACACGCGTAAGCTGGAAATAGAGCCGAATGCCGGGTTCGATGGTGTTTGTAATACCACCGGGATGAATGCACCCGTGAAGGAAAAAAACACCAAAATGGAAAAGGTCTTGGTGGTAGAGGAGAAGTAGCCCTAGACTGTATTCTCTTAAAAATAGACTTTTAATTTTCTCATGGTTTGGATGTACGATTTTATGACAAGTGAATGGTCGGTTGTTGAAATGTTTGCATAAATAGCTAGTTGGCACGTGTTTGGTCACGTGTCAATTGGGGGTAAATTATAAAACACTTAAATTGAAATCTAAACAGATAGAAAATGAAACGAGAATTTTTAACACAGTTTATGGAGCGACTTATTGTCGAGTTGGAACGGGAGCAGCGGGATGGTACTGCTCATGTTTATCAGAGTACTTTGAAACGGTTGAAGAAATTTGCGAATGGACGTGAAGTTAGTTTTAAGCAATTGACCCCGGAGTGGTTGTCTCAATTCGAGCGGAAACTGTTGTCCGACCAGTTGAAGTGGAATTCTATTTCAACGTATATGCGGACGCTGAGATCTGTTTATAATCAAGCGGTTGAGCGAGGGATAGCCTCTTATATACCCCGTCTTTTCAGCCGGGTGCATACCGGGATCGATTGTCAGGTGAAAAGGGCGGTTTCCCCGGAGGTAATCTGTCGGTTGATGACAGATAAAAAGCCTTTGCCTGAACGGCTTTCTTTTACCCGGGATATGTTTGTCCTGCTGTTTTTGCTTCGAGGGATGCCTTTTGTTGACTTGGCATTCCTGCGTAAATGTGATTTACAGGGGAACGTGATTGTCTATCACCGGCACAAGACGAGACGAAAACTAACTGTTGTGGTTTGTCCGGAAGCGATGGCCATTATAGAGAAATACAAGGACATGTATCCTGATTCTCCTTATTTGCTCCCTATTATTCAAGATCCCAAGCAGGACGAGTACCGGCAGTATTCTCGGATGTTGCGCCTGCATAACTACCGGTTGCGGCAGGTGGGATATTTCTTGAAGATCAGAGAGCAATTGAGTACTTACGTGGCACGTCATACTTGGGCAACCACGGCGTTGCGACAAAATTATAATTCCAGCCTGATCTGTGACGCGATGGGGCATTCATCGGTAAAGGTGACCGAGACTTATTTCCAGCGTTACCGGGAAGATGAGGTAAACCAATTGAATAATGCACTTGTGGCCTTTGTTTTATCAAAGAAGGTGTTGTGTTGAGAATAATATAGGAATTATGTGATATCAAGAAGGTAAATGTCTGACAATTAGTCAGAAAAAAATCCGTTACTTTGTAGGTAACGGAATCTTTTAATGAGTGCAAATTTATATATATATTTTTATTATTTCAAATAATGCGACGATTATTTTTCAATAGATGGTAAAATAATTCAATTTTTTTTGCGTGATAGTTTTTTTGGAGACAAAAAAACTATTACCCACCTCGATTTTCTGAAAGATGGGCGGAGTTTAGATCGCCTTCCTCGGACTACAAAAATTCATTATATAAATAATAACCCGCCGAAAGACCCCTTTTTATTTTAAATTTTATGTTTTACCGTTACCTACAAAGTAACGGTAAATTTAAATAGTGTGTAGTAAAAATTTTTGATGACATTCTGTCAGATTTCAAATGTTAGGTAATTTTAAAGAATGGGTTATGAAAAAAAGATTTAGTTTATTATGGTCATTGCTTGCAATGGTAGTAGTGTGTGCTTGTTCAAAGAGTGGTGGTTCGGATTATCCGGATCCAGAAAAAGCCGGTTTAACGTTTCAAGTTACTTTTGACAAAACCGGAATGGAAGGTAGAGCTCCGCAATCCACGGCAATTCCAGAAACTTCATGGTCAAATATCAAACAATTACAATTCTTATTGTACAACACGTCCGGTCAAGTGGTTTATTCAACCATCGTGAACCCGACAAGTGCATTGACTACTTTCACGTACACGGACGTACCGGTAGGTACCGGTTACACGTTAGTTGCTGTTGCGAACGTGAAAAGTTCTTCCGATGCAATTACCACTTATTTAGATGGAGGTACAACTCCAACGGAATGGACCATGTGGAATGTGCGTCAGAAGACTCTCCCGAATTTGGTGATAGAGCATAAAGCGGGAGACTTCCCGACATTCTGTTCGTCTAAATTGACCACCGCGGGTAATACTGCTTATACCGAGCCGTCAGAAATTTTCATGGGAGCATCAGCGAGTTTTGATGTTACAACCGGAATTACTACTACAGTACCGGCCATTGCTCTGAAGCGCGAAGTTGCCATGTTGCGTGTTCGTTTGAACGTGAAGGATAGCGAGACGGATAATTTGAACACGGTTGATTTCACGAAAGACGCGTCTATCATGATCTATCGTTTACCCGACAACATGAAAGTTGGGGCTGCAAACGCAGGTGGTGTGAGTTCAACGTCAACCGATGCCAATATATTGGCCGTGAAGGACGGTACTATTTTCAACACGGCTAATCCTACTTCAGGATATGATCCGAAGGTTATTTTGGGTGGTAATTTCACCATGTGGAGAGATATTATCGTGTGGCCGAATAATGGAGGACGTGCTGTTAATGGTGCATCAACAGCGGAAGCATCTACCGATCGGCAGTACTTTATCGTTGTTTCCGGACGTGGAGCAACGGGTCATATTTTGGCAAACGGGGATGAAATGGCCGCTGACGGTCCGGTTTACTGGTCCGGTTTGATCAAGGAGAATTTCACGCCGAACACGATTCGCGAAGTGAATCTGACCTTGCGTTCAGGAGGTACCACGGACGTACCGACCAAGCCTAGAGAAGAAGGTGGTTTGACAATCAGTGTCGGTACGCCGGAGGCTTGGAGTAGTAATATCGTGGAATCAGCACTTACACTGTAAAAGAATTCCTTTTTATACACTCAAGATGATTGCCTGGGAGCGGGATCCTCTGCTCCCGGGGAATCTGAAATCAGTGTAAAATCAACAAAAATATTAAATATGGGAAAGAACAGACTTCTCATAGTATTTACGGGTGTGATTATCCTGCTCCTGCTTGCGTCATGTACCTATGATTATTTTAAAGATGAAACCAATTACCAAGTTTACGTACCCGAAGTGGTGGATAATAAGGTTAGTGACTGTCGTGTACTGGTTTATGACGAGACCGGAGTGTTGGTGGGAGCGCGTTACGAGGCTGCCCCGTGGAAAGATCCCCGTATGAGAGCAGGGTTGTTTAGTTTTAGATTACCCCCCGGTGAATATAAAGTCTATTGTTATACCAACACGGATAGTCTTTCATTTGTGGATGAACAACAACTGGAAACCTCTGCTTTTATGTTGAATAACAGCGATTCCGGGGAGAATCATTACGTGCATCCTTCGGACGTGTTGTTCCAGAAGTTTGTACCTGTGATTGATCATCCGGGAATTTTGCGTACTGACACGGTCGAGTTGGAATATTACACGGGACGTGTAACCGTGCGTTTTAAAAATTTTCCGGGTGATGTGTCTCGCATAGCAAACGTGCAATTGTTGGCAGAAGGGGCATCCACCGTGCAGTATTTGAAACATGATACGATAGCCGGTCGGCAGACCTCGGATGACCACATGTTTCATTTCGGAGAGTTACCGGCACAGACGACTGCTGATTACTTAGAGGTGGATCATCGTTATTTACCGTCTGTAGAAGGCGAATTTATGAGACTGAATTATACATTCCTTGATAGTGACGGTATTGCTGTCAATCATTTACCGGTGGAAGTGAAAGATAAACTGACCGGGTTGCCACTCAGGTTATTACATGGTCAACGAATCATTATCGAAATCGATTCTTACACCGTGATTAAAGTTACGATCGTGGGATGGAATGAAGATATAGAGAGTGGTAATACAAACATGGAATGATGCAATATTCATGAATAAAGAGAATACTATGAAACCAGTTGTACGATATATTTTACTTGTTTCCGTTTTACTTTGCTTGTTTGGTGGGGTGCGGGCGCAAAGTGTCAAGGTAAATATACCTTTATGGTTGACCGGTTCACCTAATATCGGTTTTGAATACACGTTAACGCGACAACTTACAGTGAATGCCGAGGGGGCATGGTTACCGTACATGTTTAAAAAGAACGAGGAGGTTTTCCGCGTGTTAATGGGAGCCGCGGAGTTGCGGTATTATTGGAACCCGCAAAATTTTTACACGAATGATTCATGGGATGGATTTTATATCGGTCCTTACGCCATGTATGGCAATTTTAATATCGGGTTATTGAAGCATAATGACCCGCTTCGAAGCCATCGCCGGAAAGGATGGGGGGTATCGGGAGGTATTACTTTCGGGTACAAGTTTGCTTTTAATTCCCGTTTGGGACTGGATTTGAATCTCGGTGTGGGGTATGCTCATTTCCAGTATGATAAATATAAACTAGGAGGAGAATACGTGAAGTTCCCGCTGGAACTCAAGAAGACCAAACAATGGATTGGTCCGACGAAGTTCGGAGTGAGTCTTACATACAATATATTCCGCTAGTATTACAGATAAAATGTTGCTGAAAATGAGAAAAAAGAAGATACACATTCTCTTGTCGGTTGCCGTGTTCCTTTTCTTGATGGACGGGGCAATTCCAGTCGAGGCGCATGAACGAAAGCTGGGACGGGTGGAGAGACGGGCTGACCGTAATTTTGTTAGACAGAAGTTTAATAAAGCGATGGCGCAGTATGAAACGGCTCTTAAAAAAGAAGAGAATCTGCAAAATCAAGCCGCTCTTCACCTGAAGATCGCACGCTTGTATTTCATGGTACGGGATTATAGTTGGGCTATCGGGCATTACGAGAAGGCGATGGAGCTGGAACGGGATTTGTTCCTCGTGGATGACGTGTGTGATTACATTGATGCGTTGCGTTTCCAAGGTCAGACACGGAAAGCCGAGGCGATTTGCTTGGATAATGCCTATAAAGATCAGTATAGCAGGTACCAACGCTACCAAAATACACTGGAGGCTCTTGCCATGCGTCATTCCGTGCAGGAATTTCCCGGGTTCACGGCCAAACGATTGGCTTTGAACACGCCGAATGCCGAGTTCTGGATCGGGAATTACGGGGAACAACCTTTCTATGCCATCAGTTACAGTAAGTTTAACGATCCCGGGAAGTTGTTTTTCCATCGTACTCACTATTACGAGTTGAAGGAGGCCGGGGAGAAAGTGATGTCACAGAAATCACCGAGATATTCCGATTATTTCCGGAGGATTCCGGTGGATTTGCAGAATGGACCGGTGACGTTTTCACCGGATATGCAGTTGATGGTGACCACGGTGATCGAGTACGATAAAAAGAATGTATCGGTGGAGATGGTGGACAAAAAGCATCGTCCTTTCCGGACTAAATTGTATTATTCGGTGATCAAGAACCAGAGTAAACGTTTTGGAAAGTACATTCCGGTTTTCCCGCAAGACCCAGAAAATTCGTATGCTCATCCTTACTTGTTTAATGACGGAAAATCATTGTTGTTCACTTCTGATATGCCGGGAGGATTCGGTGGATTTGACTTGTACGTCGTTCATTGGGACGAGGAGACGCAAGAGTGGGGAACCCCGATGAATTTGGGGGCGGATGTCAACACGGAAGGGAACGAGATTTTTCCCTTGCTTTACGAGGGACGTCTTATTTTTTCATCTAACGGGTTACCGGGTTTCGGTGGGTATGATCTGTTCAATGCCAACTACGATCACGAGGGAGTAGTTCCGGGCAGCGTGCGTCATTTCCCTTATCCGGTGAATTCGGTTTTCAACGACTATTTTATGTGTCCGCTGGATTTGCGAACCGCTTATTTCGTTTCGGATCGGGAAATGGAGTCCCGGGATGATATTTATTATCTGCAAACCGATGAAGATTTGGGGACCCAACAAGGAGACCCTCATTTCGGGATGAGCGAGGAAAACGCGATTTTGGGCGGGGCTTTGTTACTGAACGGGGCCACGGAAACGGTTACCAAGGAAACTATTTCACTAAAACGATATGCACCGGAAGGTTTGCTAATGACTCTTTATTTTGATTTCGATTCGGACAAATTGACCCGAGAATCCACTCAATGCCTAGAGCAGTTTATCAATGAAATGGGTACCTACTATTTCACCGAGTTGAGATTTGACGGTTTCGCGGACGAGATGGGTAGTGATAATTACAACTATGCCCTGTCGGCTCGAAGAGCAAAGAGCGTGGCCGAGTTTTTACGGGATCATGGTGTAAATATACAATTCAATATAAAGGCTCACGGCAAGGTGAAACTTTCTCCAGAAGAGATGAAGGAAGAAATGGGAACTCAGTCGGAGGGAAATATTGACTGGATCCAAGTGAATCGTCGGGCAAGACGTGTTGAGATATATCATAAGAGGTAGAATTAAAAAGTAAACGATAATATGAAGAAGACAAGAATTCATGGAGTGTGGATATTGTTCCTGTTGAGCGTTGTCACTTGTTTGCAGGTGAAAGCTCAATATATGCCGGTGGTGTTCGATAAGGTGTATGGTGATAAAAATCAGATTCAACTGGTTTGTCCGCTGCCCGGTGATGAAGTAGCTTTAGTAGGTAAAGAAGGTCAGAAATATAACCTGACATGGGTGGAACGGGAAGGAGACGTGGTCTTTTCACTTCCTTTGACGGGTTTTACCGCCGTGAACGAGATAGCGGAGTTGGATAACAACCGGGTTTTGGTGGTAGGACAGTCTACGATGCCGAATGTTAAAGGTAAAAAAGATAGAATCACGTTGTGCGGGCGTATCGCTGTGGTTGAACGCAACGGACGTATCGTTACCGATATTTATGCCGGGGATCAGGGCAGTAATTTCCTGAAAGGGATGTTGTTGCGGAGCGGGGCGTTCGTGGTGTCCGGTTCGGAGCCGAAAGGAGCGGACGGTCGTCAGGGAATCCTATTGAAACTGGACCCGACGGGTAGCGTGGTTTACCAGTATAAAAATGCCGGGGGTGGTTATTGCGACCAGTTCGCGGTGATGGGAAATTCGATTGAATACATTTGTGCGGCGTTCTCTGCCGGAAAGGATAAGGAGCAGGCTCTCGTGGTTCGTCTGGATGATAAGGGAAAACCTTATTACATGACGGCGATCCCGGCAAAACAATTTGTCGTGACCGGGTTGAATGCCAATATTAATGACGGTTCGGTACTGGTGATCGGTAATTCGCCGACAGACGGGGGGATTATTTACAAGATTCGTCCGGAGGGGGACATCGTGTTTGCGAAGAATATGATTCCCGCCAACCAAGGGGCCGCTATGCTAGATCATCTTCAGGTGGCTCGTAATGGTAACATTTTGGTTGGAGGTAGTGGAAGTCAAGGATATTACGCTTTGTTGCGTAATGACGGAACAGCCTTATATTCGGGTACGTCCAAGGGGAATGTACGGGGAATTGGGATGAACCCGGCAACCGGGGAGTCCGTGGTGACGACATACGACATGGGTGGACGTAGAGGTACGTTTATACGTATTCACCCGACCGGGAAAGTGGAGTTCGAGCGTTCACTGGATGGTAATTTTGACAAAATGAAAGTGACTAACAGCGGGGAGATTTTATTGTTATCTTCTTCTGAAGGACGGGTTTGTATGTTTTCGTCCACGGGTGAAAAGGAGTTTGACCGTTACGTGACGGATAATAAACCGACGGCTTATCGTCAGGCATATACCGCTTCATCCGGGGAGTTACTTTTCCTAGGAGCGGGAGGTCGTCTCGTGAAACTGGGACATGGTCTTTATGTTTCGGACGTGAAGATCACGAAACCGGTGAACGGAATAGCCACGGCTATTTTTACCGTGACTCTGACCGGGTATGCCACGACGAAAGAAGGCGCACCAATTCCGGTAAGCGTGGGATATGCTACCCAAGAGAAAACGGCTAATATCGCGAATAATTTTACACCGGTGAAAGGAAAGCTTTCGTTTACCCCATCTCGGGGAACGGCTGACCGTTATCTGGTAAAACAGGATATAGAGGTGTCCGTGAAAGCGAATAATTTGATCGAGGGGATGAAAGAGTTTGAACTCGTACTTTCGGATGCACAGCAAAGTTATCTGGTGAAACCCGTGGGTAAAGCGGTGATCGAGGATCAACAGGCTGTTGTTAAGATGGTTCGTACGGAACAGGGAGAAGAGGGAACAAAAGATATTTTATACGAACTTGGATTATTCAAACCGGATGGAACTCCTTTGACGAACTCGACGGGAGCCAATATCATCGTGGATGGTATCTACGGGGAAGGAACAGCCGATGCTCTTGACTTTGATATGGGATTAACCCCGAGAGTGATGTTTGCCAATGGATCACAGAAATCATCGTTCTCTGTGAAAACGTTAGAGGATACCCGTTATGAATTACCCAAGACGGTCGTGATTAACTTTAACAAGGTACATTGCCTGAGTGGTTCGAACGTGGCTTTTGAAGGGGAGTTGTTGAGTTGTAGCGGGGTGGTTGTCGATCAACCGGCACGTTTAATGATTGCTTCCCTTGGCGATCACAGATTGAACAATAACGTTGTATCGGGATTCTTCACGGTGTCTTTGGTGCGGGCTTCTGACGGGGCTTTGCTTACGAATGCTACCGGAAGTGATGTTATCGTGAATTGTGTGACGGTTCCTGATGCTTCGGCTAAAGAAGGTAAAGACTTTGTATTCACGAATATGCATGATCTCCGCATCAGTGGTGACGGGAATCATAGTTCCGCGAACGTGTATGGTGTGGTGCTATATAGTACGGATGCAGCGGAAAAACAAGTGAAGTTGAAGATCAAGTCTGTAACTCAACCCACGGGTGCGCAACCGATCAGTGTTTCGGATGCGGAATCCTCGGCCGAGTTCACGATCCGTAAATAAACAGATTCTACTCCCTTCGGGGAGGTAGTGAATGAAAAAAGAGAATTATGGCAGGAAAATATATAAACATATTGTTAGCGGGGTTATTGACTATTCTCCTATCAGCTTGCTCGGACGACAGGGATTCCCTGTCCGGGCAAGCGAGTGGAGATCCTCTACTGACTTTCAACATGACGAGAGCGGGAGGGGATATTGTCAGTAACACGTTGGTCTATCTTTTTGATGGACAGGGAAGTGATGCCGGAAAGTTCAACCATAAGGTTCAAGAGGTAACTTACGGCCCGGATCAACTTTCGATGACTGTTGCTGCCGGGACGTGGAATATAGCTTTGGTGACTGCCAATACTGATTTTAGCAGTGGATTGATACAACCCGTGTGCAGTGTCGCTCGCGAGGATTCGAAGATGTGGGAAACACAACCGGTGGGAGGAACATTGCCTTCCATGCCGGAATTACGTACGGCCAGCATTGACGGACAATTGGTTGTTGGCGGGCAGGATAATTCGGTTGCGGGAACGACGATCTTGTCACGGAATGTGGCCTTGGTGAAGGTGGTTATTGCGGATGCGGGCGGATTGGATGTGAACGGGACGCATAATTTTGAATTAAAAGATGTCCCGACTACCCTGAACTGGGAAGGCGGGTTATTCCCGACGGCAAAGAATCCTAGGGTAAGCACGGTGCCGATGACCGGGATTTTCCGGGTCAAGGATAGCACCTCGTTACCGGGACACCAGCGTAGTGACACGTTGTACTTCATTATCCCGGCCCATAAAGGGAACGATTACTTGAATGCTAACCCGAAGGACACGACGGAGAGCCACATGAAGGTGAGTGTCGACTTGGCTTGTGAGGGTGGAAGTCGCTTTCAAAAAACAGATGTGGTCATCCCGCGGGTTCCCCGTGTAAACGGAATATTACTCGTGCGTCTTCTGGTAGGTGGAAAGTTGGATGTGACGGCTGATGTTTTGGGTTGGGAGGATGTAGAATTGAATGCCGACTTGTCCCAAACCCAGCTTTACACGGACAAGGCGTCCGTGGGACTATCGCATAAAGATACGCTTTACGTGAACACGAATGCCCCGGATTTCACGGTGGATTACCCGGCAGGAGGTTGGATTACTTCCGTCCGGAAGATTGCGGATAACGGGGTTGAGATCACGGCTAACGTGGATACTTACGTGGATGGGCAGCCTCGTAGTTCTTATATCACGGTCAAGGCGAATAACGTGACGAAAAAGATTCCTGTGACGCAAAGACCGGACGAGGGAACGATTACAGTGAATAACAAACGATTGGTTTTCTGCCCGAATCTTCACACGAGCAAACAAGTCGAGATCACGAGTACCGGCGGTAACTGGAAATTCCTGACCACGAATCCCAGAAAGGCTACCGCAAACGTGCAGAGTGGAAATGCCGGGATAAGTAACGTTAACTTCACCCGTTCTTCTGTTGCTTATAACAAAACTTTGGACGAGGGACACCTTGTTTATGGCGATACGCTTGTCATCGTGAAGAATGTTATGACGTTGGATACAGATACGATTCGATTGGTGAATTGTTATATCTACGTGGATAATGATAACACGATTGACGCTGTTGCCCCGCAAGGAACAGCAACGCAAGCCGTGACGAACTCGCAAGATGTGATTGTATATGGTGGAACAAAGATGATCGAGAATTTTAATCCTCAACAAGCTTGGATTCATGATATTTCTTGGGATCCGATCGGGCAAATACTATCATTCACGACGGATCGTAACACGGGAAATGCTAACCCAGAGGATGACGATGAACCTCGTTCGGGAACCATGACATTCAGACATGCTTCGTGTCCGGATTATGTAGTAACGGCTAATGTTTATCAAGATATAATCGTGACGATACCGCCTTTCCATTACTTTGTTGTGAAGTTCACTTGGAGTGGTTCTACGGATGTTGATATTGCCGTGGAGTTTACCGGAAATCATCTTACAAATGTAGGTAATAATAATAGTCTATATGATAAAATACCTGTTGGATTTGGTATGCAAGCTAATAATCCCGGAAAAGGGGTCACAGGACCAGGTGGAGGTGATAATAATGGAAGAGAGTCTTTTGCTTATAATGGAGGAACTCTCTTGGAATGGGGGGGAGATGCCACGAAGGGACAAGGAGAAACAACATTTTTCAATGCTCCATTATTTGAAGGGGATGCTAATTCTCCTCGTAAAATAAAATTGGAGGTTTATGCTATTTGGTATACTTCAAGTAAACCATCCAATACGGCTATGAATTTTCATATGTACGCATATGAGAATGGTACGATGGAAAGGGGTACGAATGCATCTGGAGATAATAATAAGTTTAATTTTTATAATAGGGGAGGTACTCTCCTGTATTCAGAAGGTTATGCTATAACCGTTGCAAGTTATGGGCAAAGTAAAGCTAAAACTTACACAACTTCCTATGGGCATATAGCTACAATTACTTATGATAGGGTGAAACATTCGGCTTCGGTTTCTGTGCATGTTCCTAACACGAAATTGACGACTACTAGGAGTATGAATACGAATGTGGTTGAAACTTCAAGTGAAGAGGTGATTGTAGAACCTGAAATGATTGGACGTGATGAAAATGAGAAAACCATTTATGCTGAATAAATGTTGTAATTAAATTAATGGAATAATACTATGAAATCATATCTCAAAATAATACCATATTTAATATGCATATTATTCGCCTCTTGTGCCAGTGATGATAGTCATCCTATACAGACACCTCGTCAAGTGAATGTAGCTCTTACTGTGACTCTGCCAGAGCCGGAAAACGTACAGTCGCTTGCTCGTTCCTACACGGACAGCGAGATCCGGAATGTGGACGTGCTGGTGTTCGACGAGGATGGGAAGTTCATGGAGCGGGTGAAGGTGGATGGCGGGGAGTTGACACCCAGCGGGACGGAAATTTCTTTCTCGATACGTTTGGATGCTACTTCGAAACGACGTGTTATCCATCTGGTGCCTAATGGGCGGACTCCTGACGGGGTGACTGACCGGCTGAATTTCGGAGACATTACCCCCACGATGACGGAAAGTGCGGCCATGCTTGCGCTAAAGACTTCGACGTTTGCGGGAACTCTGGTGGATAACGTGATGCCTTTGATCATGTGGGGACGTGTTGAACTACCGACGGGAATTAATATCGTGACGAAGGCGGATAACGTGAAGTTGTTACGTGCCGTGGCTTGTGTACAGGTAAAAAAAGGTGCGGTTGACGCCACGAACGGATTGAATGATTTTACCGTTCAAAGTATAACCGTGAACAAGGGCGCCGATTGCGGCTACTTGACCCCGACGAATTATTCAACAACTATTACTCCCGTGACGGGACGTCCTCTTTCCGGTAGTACGTTGAATTATGCGAATGGATGGTCGGACGGGGAAACCCCTTCCTTGTATATTTACGAGCGGAATTGTACGTCGGGCGATTACATGGGCGTAATCATTAAGGCCAAGTATAAAGGGAAAGAGGGGTATTATAAAGTGGTGATGGTAGATAATGTAGGTACTCCCTTGAATGTCGTGCGGAATCATCGTTATATCATCACGGTGGTCAGCGTGAACGGTCCGGGATATGCCAGCGTGACTGATGCGATCAATTTTGCCCCGTCAAATGCCTTGAAGGTGGAATTGACGGATGAAGACGCTGATTTCCCTTGTATCGTGGCTGACGCCCAACACCGGATGACGATGTCGAATAACGTGTTTAACTTGTATGGTACAAACCAAACGACCTCTGTTGCTAACGGTATTGAAATTTGCACGGTGTATTCGAGCCGAGGTGTCACGCCCGTGGTGACGGGAGGAACAACTTGGCTTACCGGTTTACAAGTCCAACCGTTGGGAGGTAACAAATACAAGATTGTCGGAAACTTCGTGGGAACGTCTACTCTTGTATCCACAACTTTGACAATTACCTGTGATAACTTGTCCCTGTCTGTTGAGGTTAGTTGGAACCCGGAAATCTCCACTCAAAAGGATGGGGATTCGTATGTTCTGGATTTAGTAAATACAACAAATCATAACTGGACCATACAGATTATGAATCCATTGTCTACTACCTGGTTGGCTTTGCATCCTACCGCCAGCTTGCCTGTAGCCTTCCCGGGTGTAGACGGTTTTTTATCGGAGCTTAATAGTAATTATTATACTCATGCTTACCTGCATATCGGCTTTGGAAGTAACAGGAGCGGGATGGTGCAGATGAGTTCGGTTGTTGGCGGTAAGACAAAAGCGTGTAAAATAATCATTGTTCAATAAAATTCATATGTGTATGGAACTGGAAGAGATATTGCAAAAGGAAAAACGGAATGAAGAATATATTTTTCTTTATCAAGAGGATGGGAATTGGTATGCTTACGAGCATTCTGCCTTTTATTGTTATTCTCTTCTGGGGATGTTCGATGTGGATTGGTTGACGTGTACTACCGGGGTGTCTGAACAAAGGATTATCCGGATACGTGTTAACAACTTGGATCGACTTTTATACACTTCTTCGTTACAATTGATCCGGAAACAGACAACGGAATGCGTGCTGATGTGTAAGATTTTGTGTGGAGGTTTCCATTATTGGCGGGGAATGATCGAGATGAAATTCCAAGGATTACAAAAAGAACGGGTTTAGACGTTAATAAGATCTTCGTAGTTTACATAGTTGAAGGACTGGTTTCTATATAGTATAGGAATCGGTCCTTTTTTTACCCGATCATTTTATGATAGAGGATAATTTTATTTTTTATGATTCATAGGTTTGTTCATTTGAATTTCTAATTTTGTGATTGGATTGAAAATTGTATTGATGCCAAAGAGGGAAGAACAGTTCTTACAACGGATAAATGCGAAGCAGCCGGAAGCTTTTCGTGAATTATTCAGCGAGTTTTATAATTCGCTGGTTCTTTTTGCGATGGGGTTTGTCGAGCAACAGGACGTGGCGGAGGATATTGTGCAGGAGGTGTTTATTGCCGTTTGGGAACGGGATGCCCAATATCCGACTTACAATGCTTTTCGTAGTTTCCTCTATAATTCGGTGAAGAATGCCGGTTTGAATCATTTGAAACACAAGAACGTGGAGGAGAAATATCTTGCCTCGTTGAATCTTGAGGATGAAGGGGATGATATTGATTTGAAAATGATGGAGGAAGAGTTGTATCGCTTGCTATTCAAGACGATAGATGAACTTCCGGATAAATGTAGAAATATTTTTCTATTGCACTTGGAGGGAAAGGGAAACGAGGAGATCGCTCTTTTGTTGAATTTATCCATATTAACGGTTAAAACACAGAAAAAACGGGCCATGTCATATATTCGGGAACGTTTGGGACGGGTGTATTTCGTGATGATGTCTTTGGGAATAATCTGATTTTTTTTGTTTGGTAATCTATTGAAAATGAGTTGTCCGTAAAGAATTTTGCTTTTTGGATGAAATTTCTTTTATTTTTTGTACCTCTCTTGAAATAGGTTGTTGTTCTAATTATAGAAAAAGGATAAGCAATGGATGATTGTAAATTTAGAATGGTTGAAATAATGTATCTTTATTTGTCCGGGGCAATTACGGATGAAGAGATGCAGGAATTGCAAAAATGGTTGGATGCGGCACCGGAAAACCGAGCCATGTTTGACAGGGTTTGTAAGGGAAAGGATATTTTATACAAGTATAGAATGTACAAGAAAATTGACCATAGAGCAGCTTACGAACGTTGTGAAAAACGAGCCGGTATAAAGAGAAAGAGTATCGGAGTGTGGTTGAAATATGCGGCGATGCTATTACTTCCTTTGGGGACGATCTTCGTGCTATTAAGAAATAATGAACACGAACAACCCGTGGAGGTTGCTACCGTGGATATTCTTCCGGGAGAAACGAAGGCAACCCTGATTCTGGCAGATGGGAAGTCGGTGGTGTTACAACATGATACGACCCGTGATATCATCGTGGGTGAGGGAGTGAACGCGAAGAATTCCGGTAGCGGGATCGTGTATTCTGCAAATGGAAATGAGAAGAGGAATTTACAATATAATGTATTACAAACACCGAGGGGTGGGGAGTACCAAATCACGTTGGCAGACGGTTCGATGGTTCAATTGAATTCTGGCACTCAATTGAAGTTTCCGGTGGTGTTTGATAAAGAGAAAAGAGAGGTATATTTAACGGGGGAGGCCTTTTTTGAAGTGCAGAAAGATGAAAAGCGTCCTTTTTACGTGATTGCAGACGGAATCAAAATCCGGGTGTACGGGACGTCTTTTAACGTGAACACGCATGATAAAGAACGAGTGCAGACGGTATTGGTGGAAGGATCGATTGGATTGAGCGCTGAAAAGGGAGGGCCGGAATACCGGATGAAACCTTCACAACTGGGAGAATACAGGCGGACGGATGCATCCGTGAACGTGAAAACGGTAGATATTGAACCTTATGTTTCTTGGAAAGATGGCTTTTTCGTGTTTGAAAATCAAACCATGGAACAGATCATGAACACGCTTTCTTTGTGGTATGACGTGGATGTTTTTTACACGAACGAGCAATTAAAGAATTTGCATTTTACGGGACACGTGAAACGTTATGATCAGATTGATAATATTTTAAAAGCAATTAAAAGTGCGGTTGGCGTCACTTTTACAATAAAAGATAGAACGATTTGTATTTCTAAATAAAAAACACCGGAAGGTGTTCGAGACCTTCCGGGTATTTTGATAACCTTGATAAGTCATGTTGGCGCATTTCTTATCACTAAGTAAAAATTTATAATGTTCAAAGTTATGAAAAAAAAATCAATTATGTCCTTTTTTTGGCGACATGGAGGACAAAAAAAATGGTTAGTTATGAAATTGACTGCACTATTTATTTTTGTGTTCTCGTTCACCCTTGTTGCTAATACAAGTGCGCAGCAAGAACGAGTAAATTTGAATTTAAAGAATGTGTCTATCCGGACCTTGTTCGGAGAGATTCAAAAACAAACGGCTTTGTCTTTCGTGTATAACATGGAACTGACACAACATTTGGGACAGGTATCTGTGAAGGCAAAACAGGAGGCCGTGGAAAGTGTTTTGAATCGGGTTTTAGCGAACACGGGGCTTTCCTACAAGTTCGAGGGGGACATTATTGTGATTTGTGAATCAATCCCGACACAGCCCGTGCCAAGCGAGCAGAAGAAAGAAATTGTCATTGAAGGGAAAGTGGTGGATAAAGATTCAATGGCAATTATCGGGGCAACCGTTTTGGTGAAGGGTACGACCTTGGGTGCTGCAACGGATTTGGACGGTAATTTTAAATTGACCGTGCCGAGTGCCGAGAGCATCGAACTGGAGTTTTCATTCGTGGGAATGAAAAAACAATTTGTGAAAGTGAAAGGTTTGTCGAATCCTGCCCCGCTGAAAGTGGTCATGGAGGACGAGGCTGTCGGTGTAGACGAAGTTGTGGTTGTTGGATATGGTGTTACTGCAACAAGAGATTTGACCGGACAGGTGGCCTCTTTGAACGAGGAACAATTAAGTAAGAAAACCGCAACCAATGTGGAGACCATGTTGCAGAATGCGGCAGCCGGGGTTGTTGTTTCTCTGGCATCATCCAATCCGAGCGAGAAGATTCGGGTACGGGTTCGTGGTGAGGCTTCGTTGACGGGAGATAACGAGCCTTTGTACGTGGTGGATGGTATGCCCGTGACTTCCGACGTGATGAGTGCGATCTCTCCATCGGATATTCAATCCATGGACGTGTTGAAAGATGCATCTGCAGCAGCGATTTACGGTTCCAGAGGCGCTAATGGTGTGGTCATCGTAACTACGAAACGCGGTAAAAGTGGAAAGCCGGATCTGAATGTAAATTATGCTTTTAGCGTGGATTCGAGAATTAATAATTTCTCCACGTTGGATGGGGATGAGTTTCGTGAGTACGTGCGTTATGTGGCAGAGCAGACACTAAAAGTGGACCCTTCCAATAAAACGGCAAATTCTATATTGAAAGAGGGTAGTACGGATTTGAAGTCCGGTAACACGGATTGGTATAAAGAGTTGAAACGTCCTTCTCATCGACATGATTTGAATTTATCTGTTCGTGGTGGGGGTGAACATTCAAATTATTATATCTCTTTGGGTGTTTTGGATTATCAAGGAATGGTTGAGCATGATGATTTTACCCGTTACACGGGACGTATAAACCTGGACTATGATATTACAGATTTCTTGAAGTTTGGAACATCGACCACGTTAGGATACACGGATGTCAGCTCTCCGGGTATTTCTTTGTACACGGCTATTGGGTTCCGTCCTGATTATCCGATATATAATGAAGATGGAAGTTATTACAAAGAAGGAAATTCATTTAATCCTGTTGCACAGAATAATGCAAAAAACTATAATGATAATTACAGTATTTTGTCCACGTCGTTTTTGGAATTAAATATCTGGAAAGGATTGAAATTAAAGACTACGTTATCATTGAATCAGAATATGTCTTATTCGGAATCTTATAAACCGACCTATTTGACCTCAGATAATAAAGGGTATGGAACGGAATCTACAAGTCGTTCGTTTACTACGGTTTTTGATAATACGTTGTCTTGGGTAGGGCGTATCAATGATATTCATGCTTTGGATGCCGTGGTTGGTATTTCATTTGAACGTACGAAAAGACGTGGTTTTGGAGTAGATGCTAAAAATTATCCGATGGATAAGGTTTTGACGGGAATCACGAATGCCAGTGAAATTGTGCGTAAAAGTGGAAGTGGTACGGTATATGGCTTGCAGTCTTCTTTTGCCCGTATAAATTATCGTTTACTAGATAAGTATTTACTTACTTTCACGGCTCGTTATGATGGTTCTTCCTCTTTTGGCTCCAATAATCGGTATGGTTTCTTCCCCTCGGGGGCTATTGCTTGGCGTGTGAGTGATGAGAGTTTTATGAGAAATGTCAAGTTCCTGGATGATTTGAAGATTAAATTCAGTGTAGGTAAGACGGGAGTTCAGAACTTTGATTTGGGAAGTTATGCTAATAAGGATTTATATTCAACAGGTAGTTATTTGGATAATCCTTCCATTGTGCATAGTCAGCTTGGAAATAAAGATATTAAGTGGGAAACTACCGTGCAATATGATTTGGGTATTGACTTCTCGATCCTACGTTCTTTACTGAGTGGTAGTATCGCATATTATCGCAAGAATACCGATGATTTGATTTGGACTTACACTCCGCCTTCAAGTTTGGCCGTAGAACCTATCCCAACAAACGTGGGGTCTGTACGAAATCAAGGTATTGAAATCTCTCTTCGTGCTAATTTGTTACGCGGAAAGAAAGATTGGAGCTGGGAATTAGGATTGAATGCTTCTCATAACCGGAATAAAGTGCTGGAGCTTGTGGAACAAGGTGAAACAGATAACGGAATGGGAATTACGATACAAGGGTCCGGAAACCAAGTGTTGGCAGAAGGACACGCGATGGGTGCATTCTTTGGTTATCAATATGAAGGAATTATTCAGGATCAGGCCACAATTAACGAGTTGAATGCCCAGGCTGTGGCTGCCGGCAAAAATACTTACAATGGGTCTGGTTTACGTCCGGGGCACTTGTTACTTCGGGATGTGGATGGAAACGGTTACATTGATAATAAAGACCGAATGATTATCGGTTCTCCGGAAGCAGACCTTATTGGAGGATTAACCTCGACATTAGCTTATAAGCGTTTGAGTTTATATATGCATTTTGGATTCCAGATAGGAGGGAAGAAATTGTTTAATAAAACATTACAAAACTTACCGAATCAATTGACCGGATTGGTGGATTATAATTTGGATAATCGTTGGAGTGAAGATAATAGAGATGCTAAATTACCAGCCATGTATATTGGTGATGGGGTTGCTCCAAATACTTCTTTATCCTTATTTAACGCCTCTAATCTTCGCTTGCAGGAACTTCGTTTATCCTATGATATTCCAAAATTGTGGGGAGGTAAATATTTGAATTCCGGAGAGATTTATTTCACGGCAAATAATCTTTTCGTGATCACGGAATATCCGGGACAAGATCCGAGTACGATCGGTTCGGCGACTTCAAATTATGGTTCAAATTATGAGAATTGGAATTACCCGTCTTCACGTACGTTCTCTTTTGGTGTTAAACTTAATTTCTAATTATTTTGAGTATGAAAAAAATACTGATTGTATTTTCAATTATAATAGGTCTTACCAATTGTCAATTGGTGGATGTGTTGGAACAGGATCCAATGTACGAGTTGGATCTTGAAAATGCGATAACCTCGCCTGAAATGGCAGAATTAGCTTTGACCGGTACGTATGGTTGTTTACCGGCAAAAAGTACGAATTATACGTTTGCCACATTGAGTGGTAGTTTTATGTCGGGAGCTTTATTACGTCAGAATTTTATTACTTCCGGGGTTGCTATTTATTATTCAGAGAATTATTTGCCGACTCTTTCCTATAGTACCTTCGGGGATGAAGAGTGGGGATGTGATTATGAAGTCATTAAGAATGTTAATTATTTGTTGCAAGCCTTGGAGAAACTTGATGATAGTGAATTCAAGGCTGGTAGAAAAGCAGAAATTATCGGTGAATGTCATTTCCTTACGGCATTGTCGTATTTTAGATTATTGCGACAATTTAGTGAGTTCTGGGATGAAAATAGTAATTATGGTATTTTGATTCGGGACGAAATACCCTCGGTTTCTAATGCAGTGAAAGTGCGTGCTACCGTTGCTCAAAGTTACGAGGAGATTTATAAGCACTTGGAAATAGCTTTGAATCAGGCTCCGGAATACACGACTTCTACACAGGCTTCCGTGCAAGCGGCAAAAGCTTTGAAGGCTGTCGTGTTATTTTATCAAGGAAAATATAGTGAAGCCGCTGTTGCTGCAGACGAGGCTATTACATCGACAAATCCTTTAGATCCTAGCTATTCTAATGTATTCACGAATGCGGAGACATCAAAAGAGGTTATTTTCTGCCGTGCTTTTGGTACGGATGACGTGTCTGATGTGTCATATTTTATGGAGAAAGCTTTTGGTGCCACCGGTATTTGGGGACCGTCAGAAAGTTATATGAATTTGATAGAAGGAGATCCCCGAAAAGATTTGGTTACGGAGAATAAAGATGTTGTTTATAACGGAGTAACCTATAATGTGAATACCGTGAAAAAATTATATATCCCGGGAGAGGGTGTTCCTGTAATATTTTTACGTACTGCAGAATTGTATTTGATTAAAGCCGAAGCTTTGGCTCGTAGTAATGCTTCGATTGCTGATGCTTGGGCTCCGATTAAAGAGTTGCGTAACCGAGTAGGTGCTGATGTGACAGAGCCAGCCAGTCGAGATGAATTGATGGACGAAATCTTTAAAGAGTGGTGGATCGAGATGGCTTTTGAAAACTGGCATGAGTGGTTTGCTACGCGGAGATTTGATCGGTTGCTAGAGATGAACAAGAGTTTGGCAGAGCAATTGGAAGATGAACAGGAAAAAGATAAAGAAGATGAGGATGGAGGTAATAGTTTCGAGCAAGCATTCTTGCAGAAATTAGAGTGGAGAAAGATTTATAATATCCCAACATCAGAGATTAATGCCAACTCTGCATGTGAGCAAAATCCCGGATATTAAAAGAGATGATTATGAAACAATTTGTATATATTGTATTTCTTTTATTAAGCCTTCATGTTTCGGCTCAAACAGAGAAAAACTACGGTATTCAGTTTTATCATGGAACTTGGAAAGAAGCGTGTGATAAGGCTAAAGCTGAGAATAAATTGATATTCGTGGATTTTTATACAAAATGGTGTGGTCCCTGTTTAAATATGGCGGAGAATGTATTCATTCTCCCCTTTATTGGCGATTTTTATAACACGAATTTCGTGAATATGAAAATTGATGCCGAGAATGGGGAAGGGGTGGAGCTTGCCAAGCGTTATGGCGTGAATTCTTACCCAACCTATGTGTTTGTGGATCCCAAGAACGGTGATGTGGTACATCGGAGTAAATCTCGGCAGGAGGCCGAACAGTTTCTTGCCACGGGAAAAAGTGCGTTAGTACCGGAATTGCGTTCCGGTTATCTAATTGAAGAATTTGCTAAAGGGCGTGACGACCGGGAGTTCTTGACGAATTATATTCATTATAATGCCTCGATTTATGAACGAGAGAATGTGCAGAAGGCTTTTGAGATGTTGATCAAAAAGGGGGCAAAATTAACGGATTCGGATGTCTGGGATATATTTAAAGCTAATATAAGAGGTACAGATAATCCTTATTTTCAGGAATTAGTGAAAAATTATGATGTTTTCGTGAAGGCTTTGGGAAAAGAGGTTGTGGATAATAAGCTGTATATGGAGACTCGTAATATTTCTTTGGAAGAATTAAATAGGTTACCGGAATTTAAGGGGAAATCCTTGAACAAGTATCTGGTACAAATTAATGCCTTGGTTCGAGATAAAAAATATGATGAAACTGATGCGTTGATCCGTGCCACGATGGCTGATACGTCTATCAATCAGCAGGATTTTATAGAACAACTTCGTTTTATTGTACGTGGTAGTTACTGGTCCCCGGAGACTCCGGTAGAATGGTTGGGCAGGTGCGTCTCTTATCTACAATATATTGCTTATAACAGTGATGACCGTCAAGATCCGTATATTCATCAAGAATATGCCGCTTTATTGGAACGTTTGATTCGTTTGACTCCGGGTGCGGAGAAGGTTTTCCCGAAATCAATCATGGAGAAACCGGAATTCGGTGCAAAAGAATATAGTATGCGTCCTAAGAATCTGGCACAAAAGCCAACGCGAAAGAAGAAATAGTGTGTGATGTTAATGTTTGTAGAGGTCTGTTTAACAACAAAATCGTTAGACAGACCTCTTTCTTATTTATTAAAATCTAATTCCTAATGTTAGCCTGAATTCGTTATCTTTGAATTTCGTTTGAAATTCGGGTGATTCAATTACTTCTCCTTTTGAGGTTTCGTAGTAATAGAATAGACCGTTTAATTTGGAATTCTTGTGAAGATAGGCAAGGTCTGCGTAGAATACTCCAAAATTTAATCCTAACCCCCCCGTGATTGTTTGAATGTCATTCTTTTCATTCATTTCTCCTTTCGTGTAGGGTGAGGCAGAATAAGCATAACCACCTCGTAGACAGAATACGCTATTAAATCGATATTCTGCTCCGGCACGGAAATTATGGGTACTCTTGTAAATGGCTTTTATCGCATTATTAGTTTCTAAATATTCGTTTTTGGCACCATCATTTGAGTATTTCGCCGTGGTATAGTCAACATATTCATAGTCAAAACTGATAATAGCTCTTTGGCCTAGAACTGTTGCGGCACTTGCCATAAGTCTCCACGGTGTTTTTAATTTGTAGGAGTAATCTGTCCATGCACTCTCTCCATATTCAAATTTTTCCGTAGGTTTGGCGTCTTCAACCGGAAGTTCTGTGAATTTGGCTGAAACATTATTATTAGCATAAGCATCGAGATCGTAATATGTAGGTGTATGAATGGCAAAACCTAAACGGAGAACAGGAATCGGACGATATATAAAACCTGCTTTGAAATTTATCCCGACACCACTACTTGTAAAGTCTTGGTACATACTAAACTTTTCCAGTTTGTTATTTGTTTCTCCAATAATTTCTTCTGTGTACACGGAAAATGATTTGTAATGTAGTGATTGAATTCCTAAAGTTATACCAAAGTAAAATTTGTCATCATAATTAGCCCCTGCCGATATGGCATATTCACTTTGAAAACCCCGTTCTCTTGTGTATTTATAATGTTGTAACTGATCAATACTTCTAATTGGAGTTTGGTAGTCATAGTCCTTGTTTTCTAAAGCCTCCGGGCTTAAGTAAAGCATGTAAGCATCATAAGCAAGTCCTGTGGTAAAATCATTTAATTCTTGCGGGGATAAACCGTCTGCTTCCTCTTTCCATATATTCGATAAGGATGAATCTCCATTGGTTTCATAATATCCTTGGAAAATATTTCGATTGAAATTATTTAGGTTCGTGTAATTAAAACCGATGTTGATATTTTTCCATTTATTACTCATAGGTTGGAACGATAATACAAATCCCAGTCCACCTAACAGGTACATATTTTTTTCATTATCAATCCCCTTCGTTTTTGCGTGAGCAAAATCGAGCATAGATGTAAAACTGATCTCAGATTTACGGAATACTCCAATACCACCTGGGTTTGTGGATAAGGTCGTTAAATCTCCACCTAATGCGCCGAACGCTCCTCCCATTGCGGTAACTCTTGCAGATCCGAATGGGGTTAGCCTAGAGAATCGAAGGGCATCCTCTTCGTTTTGGGCCGAAGCGAATAAGGAGAAGAGGAGTAATGTCGGAAGTATATATAGTATTTTCATAGACAATTAATGTTAGTTAGACTTATCTTCTACTACCCGAATTTGTACGTTGAACAGGTCCGCTACCTCCACTGCTAGAACGTGTCGTTGAACTACTTCCATACGAGCTAGATCCGCTGTTTCCTCTGGAATAACTTCCTGATGAATAGCCGGAGTTGTTATGCGATGGATTGTAGTTTGAACCGGACTCGTAACGGCTGCTATTTGACCTAGATTGGATAGCGGAACTTCTTGAAGTTCTTGAATAGGTACTATATGATCGGGCGTTTCTATTCGTCGTGTATTGTTTTTTAGGTGCATACCGAGTAGTTACAGTCGGTTTGCTGGCACCACCCCAATCCGGTCGATGGTTACCCCAGTTCGGGCCGTGATGTCCATGTCCCGGACGGTGTCCCCAGTGTGGATAATAACCGTAATAGTGATTCCAATAGGGATCCCATCCCCATGGATCGTAGAAACCATGTCCCCAACCCCACGGGTTATAACCGTAGTAATTATTCCAGTATGGATCCCATCCCCAAGAGTTACCCCAACCGAACGAAGCTCCCCATCCCCAGCGGTTCCAACCGAAACTTACGTTGTTACTCCATGCGAAACTATCAAAACGAGGATCGTTCCAAATTACGGTCCAAATGTATTTGGGGTAATTACCGAAAATTAATTGAGAGTATAGTCCCACGTTCGAACTGCTGGGGAACCACCAGTAGCGACCGTCAATCGTGTACACGTTCCAGTCGGAGCTGAACGAAAGATTCTGGGCAATTTCGTACCCGTTTCCGAAATAGGCGAAACCTTCCGGGTAACGATTCATGATCCGGACACATTCTTCCAAATCATTTTCACTACCTTTAAAGCCTCCGATCCAGTACCCGTCGTCTGCCGGAACAGCAATCCGGTTAACAGTTTGTCCGGTTCGGGCCTCTTCTTTTTGCACCTGTTTTTCAGTTGCATAACGAGCCATACCGATGGAATGAGATTTTGGATTTACACTGTTATCTATTTCCTTCGGATAAACTTTATCATTGTTCGTGTTTTTACTGATTTGAGAACTAGAAGAAGTATTCGAGGTAATGTCCACTCCGGTCTTGTCTTTAATTTCTTGAGCGAAGAGGGAACGTTTACCGGGAACATAGTAGATATCATCTTCCTGCGCTCGCGTAAAGTTTTGCGAGGAAGAGCAAGCTCCTAATAGGATTGCTAATGCTGAAAAATATAATGCTATCTTCATAGTAATAATATTAATTCCTTTCTTGTATGACAAATTCATTGACGATTGGTTTATTTACTTCTAACAAAATGCGTACCATTCATTCGTTGCTTCTTTGTTATAAATATACGTGTGCGGCTTGTTTTGTATTCTATGTTATAAAAATAGAAAATAATAATCGGATTTCCTAGTTTTTGTTTTAAATTTGCTGCTGTTTTATCAAAAAATAATGAGATGGCTAAGTTTTTAACTTCAAGAGAAGAAAATTATTCGCAATGGTACAATGATCTGGTCGTAAAGGCCGGATTGGCCGAGAATTCAGCTGTAAGAGGATGTATGGTGATTAAACCTTACGGTTATGCCATATGGGAAAAAATGCAACAGCAATTGGACAAGATGTTCAAGGAAACAGGACATAGTAATGCTTATTTTCCGTTGTTAATTCCCAAATCATTCTTTTCAAAAGAAGCTGATCACGTGGAGGGTTTCGCGAAAGAATGTGCGGTTGTAACTCATTATCGATTAAAAAATGATCCGAATGGAGGTGGGGTAGTTGTGGATCCTGCTGCCAAATTGGAAGAGGAATATATCATTCGTCCGACTTCTGAAACGATTATTTGGAATACTTATAAAAATTGGATTCAGTCTTATCGTGATCTTCCAATTCTTTGTAATCAATGGGCTAACGTGATGCGTTGGGAGATGCGTACGCGTATGTTCCTGCGTACTGCTGAATTCTTATGGCAAGAAGGGCACACTGCTCACGCGACGAGAGAGGAAGCGGTTGAGGAAGCTCAGAAAATGATTCGTGTATATGCTGAGTTTGCCGAAAAATGGATGGCTATGCCGGTGATTATGGGGCATAAGAGTGAAACGGAACGTTTTGCCGGGGCATTGGATACCTTGACTATCGAGGCGATGATGCAAGACGGGAAAGCCCTTCAGTCTGGAACCTCTCATTTCTTAGGTCAGAATTTTGCGAAGGCTTTTGATGTACAATTTGCCACGAAAGAGGGAAAACAGGAATATGTATGGGCAACTTCATGGGGAGTTTCTACCCGTTTGATGGGAGCGCTGATCATGTCACATTCCGATGATAACGGTTTGGTTTTACCCCCGAAATTAGCTCCACTTCAAGTGGCTATCGTGCCTATCTATAAAAGTTTGGAAGGATTGGAAAAAATCCGTCAAACGGTTAGTGGTCTGATGGATAAATTGAAGGCTGCGGGAATCAGCGTGAAATTTGATGATCGTGACACGCAAAAGCCGGGTTGGAAATTTGCCGATTACGAGTTGAAGGGAGTTCCTGTACGTCTGGCTATGGGAGAGCGTGATCTTGAAAACGGTACGATCGAGGTGGCTCGTCGTGATACTTTGACCAAGGAGACATTGCCATTGGAAGGTGTGGAACAGCATATCGAGACTTTATTGGAAGAGATTCAGGAAAATATATACAAATTGGCTTTGGAACGTCGTTCTAAATTGATCACGAAAGTGGATTCTTACGAGGAGTTCAAGACCTTGTTGGATACGAAAGGTGGATTCTTCCTGTGTCATTGGGACGGGACCCCGGAAACGGAAGAACTCATCAAGAACGAGACGAAAGCAACCATCCGTTGTATTCCATTCGATGCTCCCGACGAAGAGGGTAAATGTATGGTAACAGGTAAACCTTCTCATAAGAGGGTGTTGATTGCGAGAGCCTACTAATTGATGATTGTGTGATTTATGATTGCGTGATTCACGTTACGGGATTATAAATCACTTAATCATAAATCATAAATCTAAAATTATTTTATGCTGCCAGTAGTTGAGCGTTTTATCAGGTATGCTAAGATTCACACGGAATCGGATCGGGAGACGGGTTTAGTTCCAAGTACTCCGGGACAATTGCAGTTCGCTTATCTTCTTTGCGAGGAGATGCAGAAAATAGGAATGCAGGATGTTGCTGTGGATGATTACGGGTATGTTATGGGTTTTGTACCTGCTAATGCAGATAGAGAGTGTCCTTCGATCGGTTTTATCGCTCACATGGATACCAGTCCGGACATGACGGGCAAACACGTGAAACCTCAGATTATAGAGAATTACAAGGGAAATGACGTGTTGTTGAACAAGGAAAAGGGATTCACGCTGTCACCAGATGATTTCCCGGAGCTGATGAATTATGTCGGAACAGATTTGATTGTTACGGACGGTAACACGCTTTTGGGGGCGGATGATAAAGCGGGAATTGCCGAGATACTGACGGCCATGGAATATTTGATTCAACACCCGGAAATAAAACATGGACGGATTGCTGTTTGTTTCACTCCTGATGAAGAAATCGGTGAAGGAGTAGATCATTTCGATTTGAAAAAATTCGGGGCTAAATTCGCCTATACTTTGGATGGTGGTGAGATTGGTGAATTAGAGTGCGAGAATTTCAATGCTGCATTGGCTCGTTTGACTTTCAAAGGACGTAATTTCCATCCGGGATATGCCAAGAATAAAATGGTCAATTCAATTAAAGTGGCTAATGAATTTATGGCTAGTCTCCCTAAAAAAGAAGCACCCGAATATACTTCCGGCTACGAAGGTTTCTTCCATGTTTATTCCATTAAGGGGACAGTAGAGGAGACATTGTTGGAGATATTGATCCGTGATTTTGATAAGGAGCGTTTTGAATGGAGAAAAGACGTGATTGAAAATGGAGTTCGGGAATATTCAAAGAAGTATGATTTACCGGTACTTTTGGAAATGAAGGATCAGTATGCAAATATGAAAGAACGTTTGGAACCGGTGAGATATATCGTGGAAATAGCTAAACAGGCCATGGCAGAACTGGGTATTAAACCTTTGATTGTTCCTATTCGCGGTGGTACTAATGGGTCAAGATTATCATTTATGGGATTGCCCACGCCGAACTTATCCAATGGGGCACATAACGGGCATGGACGTTACGAGTATATACCCGTGTCTTCTATGGAGAAAATCGTGAGCGTGATTGTGAAGATTTCCGAGTTATGTGCTAAAATATAAGTGAGAAAAGCACTTCTTCTGAAGCAGGTTAGAAAATAACCTGCTTTTTTTATAACAAATCTTTGTTGTTTTACGTTTATCAGTCAAAAGATATTAAAATTTAAACCTAAATAATTTAATGAGAGTATGATGAAAAGATTCTTTGCTATTGCCCTATTTGTATTGGGTTTAGGACAATTGTATGCGCAACCGGTAAGAGATACCGCATGGACAAAAGCCGGTTACTTCGGGTTAAAATTAACGCAAGTAAGTTTGAGTAGTTGGTCTGCCGGAGGTGAGTCTGCCTTGGCATTTGATAGCCAGATAACATATAGTGCCGATTTTAAACGAGATCGCCAGTTGTGGCAAAATCGTTTGGAACTGGGATACGGTTTGACGAAAAATGATGGTAAGAGTGCCCGGAAAACAAATGATAAGATATATTTCGCCTCCACTTACGGGTATCAGATTTACAAGACACTTTACTGGAGTGCTTTGTTGAACTTCAACACGCAGTTTGCGAAAGGATACGATTATAATATCGAGGATTCTGACTTTATTTCAAAGTTTATGGCTCCGGGATACTTGATGATTGGTACCGGTGTTACTTGGAGTCCAAATAAGATATTCACGGCCACTTTTACTCCGGCCTCTTGGAGGGGAACTATTGTAGCCGACAGTCGTTTGTCAGATGAAGGGGCTTTCGGTGTGGATAAAGGAAAACATCTGTTATCCGAGTTTGGTGCAAACTTGAAGGCAGAGGTGAATTACGAGTTTTTGCCTAATATGAAGGTTTATTCTCGTCTGGAATTGTATTCCAATTATCTGGAAGATCCTCAGAACGTGGATGTTCGCTGGGAGGTTCAATTAAATATGGCCATTAATAAATGGTTCTCAACGACTTTATCAACGAACCTGTTATATGACAATGATGTAAAGATCGCCCAAAAAGACGGTACGGCGGGTCCGCGGGTCCAGTTTAAGGAAGTGTTGGGCGTGGGACTTCAGATTAATTTCTAAGAGCTGATTTTGATATAAAAAAGGGTTCAGAATTTCTGAACCCTTTTTTTATATGTTGATAAATAAGGTTATTTTGTCACTCTTTCAAGCCATTTCACCATACCAAGCATAACTCCCATAGATACAAGGCATACGATCAAGAATACTGACCAGCATTGCCAGATCGGCCATGAGTTGTACATGAGAGGACCAATCCAAAGTAGAAGGTTACCAAGAGCGGTAGCAGCAAGCCACAAACCTTGACACAAGCCAAGCATACTCTTTGGAGCAACTTTTGATACAAACGATAATCCAAGAGGAGAGATGAACAACTCTGCAACTGTCAGGAAGAAGTAAGTAACAATAAGAACCCACCAATGAGCTTTTGCTGCCATTTGTTCTGCAATAGGAAGACCTCTGAACGCGTCTGCAGAAGGATAACCTTTCATGATTGAGAAAACAGCAAGGAACAAGAATGCCAAACCTGCGATGAACATACCGATGGCAATCTTTCTTGGGGTTGAAATCTCTTTACCGCGTCTTGCAAGGAATCCGAAAATTGCCATAATCATTGGAGTAAGGACAATAACAAAGAACGGGTTGATTGCTTGCCATACTTCAGGAGCAACTGCAGAAGAGTCTACGAAGTCACGTGCAAAGAATGAAAGGGACATACCGTTCTGGTGGAATGAGAACCAGAAGAAGATAACGATACCCAAAACAGCAAATAATGCATACATTCTCTGTTTAATCTCTTTAGCCATAGCAGCTTTTTCCTCTGCCGTGTAAGTTACACTCTGTGCTGCGGCTTTCTTTGCCGGGTTCGGGAATGTTTTTTGTGAAACGAAGAAAATTACAAGAGAAATTAGCATGGCTGCAACAGAAGCAATGAACGAGTAGTGAATACCTTCATTGAAAATTTGCAGGTATTGGAGACAAGAAGCTGTCATATCGCTGATAGCTCCACCGGCAGCAGTCATAAGTTGTTGTAAGTTGGCAAGAGCCTCGGGAGCCATATTGGCTGCATTATTAATGTACTCGTGACAAAGAGCAGGAAGTTGTGCGTTATAAGACAACCCGTTTGCACCTAACCACCATTGGCGTAAAACCGGAGCAATGAACGGAGCGATTAGACCACCCACGTTGATAAACACGTAGAAAATCTGGAAACCTGAATCTCGCTTGTCTTTTGCGATTTTGAGAGCTTCCGGCCCTTGTTTTGCAGCCTCAGCTTCAAAATTATCATACATTTGACCTACAATTGCCTGCAAATTACCTTTGAATAAACCGTTACCGAATGCAATCAAGAACAAGGCAACACAGGTAAGAGTCAATAACCAAGTTGTATTTTGCGATGTCGCGAGGATTGGAACAGATAGGATAATATACCCTATTGCCATAACTACAAGACCCGTCTTAATGGTACCTTTGTAGTTTTGCGTGCGGTCAGCAATAAGACCTCCGACAAGGCTTAAAATGTAGATGCCGGCGTAAAAAAAGGAATAAATGGTACCACTGGCGGCTTCGCTCAAACCAAATTTAGAACATAGGAATAACACTAGCACGGCATTCATGATGTAATAGCCGAAACGTTCTCCCATATTACTTAGAGCCGCGGTGAGCAACCCTTTAGGATGATTTTTGAACATAACTTTTGTTTTTAATTTGTATTGGTAAATAATTAAATTTTTTCGTTCACGCTAATAGTGTGCAAATATAAATTATTTTTTTATCTTTAGTCATTGAAAACGTTTGAAACCTATCGTCATGTTGAAGAATAATAAAATTTTCAAGACATCGGATTTACAAAAATTGGATAAATATACGATTGAGAATGAGCCGGTAACATCGTTAGATTTGATGGAGAGGGCGGCTACTGTTTTTACAGAAAAATTATTGATTTTTTTCCCCAATAGTCATATTTTTAACATTCTGGCCGGTTCCGGAAATAACGGGGGAGACGGGTATGTCGTGGCAAGATTGTTGTGTCAAAACGGATTGAATGTCAAGGTCTTCGGTCTGCATGAAAACGATCATCTCTCTCCGGATTGTGCCGTGAACAGGGAACGTTTCATTAATATGGGAGGATGTTATATTGAGGTGAAAAATCCGGATAATTTGCAGCCGGACGAAAATAGCGTGCTGGTGGATGCCATTTTCGGGGCCGGGTTAAATCGTCCGGTAACGGGATTTTTGGGAGATATAATTCGTCGGATAAATGGTTTGTCCCATCCGGTTGTGGCAATAGACATGCCTTCCGGTTTAATGGGAGAGGATAACGGGGAAAATAACGGGGCGATTATAAAGGCTGATTACACGTTCACTTTTCAATTTCCTAAGTTAGCCTTTATGTTCCCGGAAAATGTAGTTTACGTGGGACATTGGGAAGTGCTGGATATTCGTTTACACCCGGTTATCTTGCGGGAGTATCCTGCTGCTTATTATTATCTGACAGAAGAAGTAGTTACATCCCGGTTATTGATTCCGGCAAAGTTTTCCCACAAGGGGACTTTGGGTAATACCTTATTAATAGTAGGCTCTTATTCCATGATGGGGGCAGCCGTGTTAGCAGCCAAGGGGGCTATTCGGTCCGGAACGGGACTGCTTTCCGTGCATGTTCCCCGTAAGTTGAAAGAAATGATTCATCTCTCCGTGCCGGAGGCATTAGTTGAAGTGGATCGGAATGAATTTTGTTTTTCCGGTGTAGACAATCTTTCCCGTTTCCAAGCGGTCGGGATTGGTTCGGGAATCGGGACTTCACCTGTCACGGCAGAAGGAATCCGTCAACTATTATCCGTGTGGCGAGGAAAGATCGTGTTGGATGCAGATGCCTTGAATTTGTTGGCAGCGGATTCCGGATTACTGGAACTTCTTCCGGATGGAGCAGTGCTGACCCCTCACCCGAAAGAATTTGAAAGATTAGCAGGAAAAAGTGTAAATGATTTTGATAGATTAAATAAATTAAGCACCTTTGCACGTCTACACCAAGTGTATGTCGTGCTGAAAGGTGCGCATACAATAATAGCTACCCCGGAGGGTGAATGTTACTTTAACATGACAGGTAACCCGGGAATGGCTAAAGGAGGAGCGGGGGACGTGTTGACGGGTGTTATCGCCGCTTTACTGGCAAGTGGTCATTCTCCATTAGATGCAACTATGATTGGAGTGTATGCCCACGGTTTAGCTGGAGATCTGGCTGCAGAGGAGCAGGGAATGAGAGGAACACGTGCCGGGGACATTGCTGATAAACTGGGTTGGGTGTGGAAAAAGATGGAAACATATAATATGGCTAAACAGCGATAGAAAGATGAAAAAGTTATTTTTTATAATCGGGTTAGTGGGATTAGTATCCCTGTCTGTTTCGGGACAGAAAAAGAGAGAGTTGACCACGCAGGTGTCAGTTGATTATACTTTACCAAAGATCAGTTATGACGTGGTTGTTACCATGGAATGTAGCCGTTTGATTCCGGGGCCTTTCCGGCAGTATGCCGAACAACAGTTAGGTGTTTCTCCGGAGATCACGAGTGAAGGCGAAGAGTGGACGATTAAGAATATCAAATTTATTCCGCGGGCCTTGCCTGATCCGAAAGCTTCTTATACCGTGAATGCTATCGGAGAATATAACTCTATTTTGTTGAATGTAACTCCTGAAGGCTTTTTAGCCGGTGTGGGAAGTGGCAACACGAACCGAACTCGTGACGAAGAGATTGTTTACGAGGAAAAAGAGAAAAGCGTGGGGACAGGTATTAATTACGTGTATTTCGGTATTCGTTCCACCCAGAAGGAAGTACTTGATTCCAATTTCACGGAGATGGAAGTTGAAGGAGAGATGCGCCGGGTATGGGACCCGATAGAACGTCACGTGTTAAAAGAAAATAAAGATTACGTGGATGAGATCACGTCAGAGATATTCAATATTCGTAAAAAAAGATTGGAATTATTGGCCGGAGGTTCGGCCACGGCAGAGGCTTTAAAAGCTCTGGATGAACTTGAGGCAAATTACATGAGTTTGTTCATGGGAAAAAGGGAAACCCGTGAAGTGGTTAAAACCATCTCTTTTATTCCGGAAAAAGCCGATGAATCGATCGTTTTGTTCCGTTTCTCCGCGAACGACGGGATTACGGCAAAAAACAACGTGTCTGCTATCCCTTATATTGTTGAATTGAAAAATATCTATGTTCCGAAGAAAGATGCCCAACAGGCTGGGAATTCCCGTCCGGTGCCGTTTCTCTCTTATCGTGAACCGGCTGTTGCCGATTTATGCTTGCTGAAAGGAAAAGAGACCGTGATGACGGTTCAGAGTGTCATACCACAACTCGGATTCATCAAGCAATTCCCTTTGGATGTCATCAATAACGAAGGTATTTCCATTGATTTCTACCCGCAATATGGTTCGATAAAAGGTATAATGAAAAAATAAGTTTGATACACTTTTAGATCATGGCGGCGATTAACGAAAAGGGGTTATTGGGTAAATTTTTGGTGTGGCGGGTCCGTTACATCAAGGAAAAGCAATTTATTGTCATGTTGAGTATTCTGGTCGGTATCGTTACCGGCTTGGCGGGAGTTGTGCTGAAAAATATGGTACATTTTACACATATGTTTTTCACGGAACGAATGCAGGTGGACAGTGGTAACTTGCTTTTCTTTATATACCCTTTTATCGGAATATTGCTGACGACATTATTTGTGAAATTTTTCGTGAAAGAGGGAATCAGTCATGGTGTGACAAAGGTATTATATGCTATTTCCCGTCGCAACAGTATGATTAAACCGCACAACAACTATACCTCGATGATTGCCAGTACCCTGACCATCGGTTTCGGTGGATCGGTCGGGACGGAGGCTACCATCGTGTTGACCGGGGCGTCCATCGGTTCGAATCTGGCACGCTTGTTTCGGATGAACTACAAGGTGATGACCTTGATGATCGGTTGTGGTGCGGCAGGTGCCATTGCCGGGATCTTTAAAGCTCCGATTGCCGGGATTGTATTCACGATGGAGGTGTTGATGCTTGATCTGACGATGGCCTCGTTGGTACCGTTGATGTTCACGGCTATTACCTCGTACGTGGTTACATTCTTCCTTATGGGGGATGGTTTCGTGTTCTCCTACCAGATCACGGATAAATTCGTGATGGCCAATTTCCCGTACTACGTTATACTGGGCATCTTTGCCGGGGTGTTGTCTGTGTATTTCGTTCGGATGAATCTCCGGGTAGAACAATTCTTAGGGCGTATCAAGCATACATGGAAAAGAATAGCCATCGGTGGGGCCTTGTTAGGCGTCATTATTTTCGTGTTTCCCCCTCTATACGGTGAAGGTTACACGGCTTTGGATGACATGATGGCCGGACATTCCGATAAATTATTAAATAATACTTATTTCTTCGGTTTCCGGGATAGTGCTTGGATGATGATCCTTTTCGTGGTCGGGTTGATATTCGTAAAAGTAATTGCCACGGCTTTAACCAATGGTAGTGGGGGTGTTGGTGGTGTTTTTGCACCGAGTCTGTTCACGGGTGGTGTTGCCGGGTATTTGTTGGCGATGTTGATTAATATGAGCGGAATCCGTATCGTGGAACCCAGTCATTTCGTCTTGGCGGGAATGGCGGGAACGATGTCCGGTGTCATGAAGGCCCCGTTAACAGCCATGTTCTTGATTGCCGAGATTTCGGGAGGTTATGCCTTATTTCTACCTTTGATGTTGACCTCGGTTATTTCTTACCTGACCAGTCAAGGGATGGAACCTTATTCTATTTATGCCCGTCGTTTAGCCATGCAGGGAGACTTGTTGACTCATAACAAGGATAAAGCCGTGTTGACTTTGATGAAATTGAACAAGGTGGTGGAAACGGATTTCAAGACGATCGAGGTGGATGCGACATTAGGTGATCTGGTAAAGGTGGTTTCCAAATCGAGCCGGAATCTATTCCCTGTTTTGAATTCCAACCAGCAATTGTTGGGGATTGTCTTGCTGGATGACATTCGTAAAGTGATGTTTAATCAAGAATTGTATTCAAAAACCTACGTGCGGGATTTCATGACAACGCCTTCCGTGGTGATCGACATCAATGACTCGATGGAGGTTGTTATGAAGAAATTCGAGGATTCGAAAGCGTGGAATCTCCCTGTCCTTCAAGATCATAAATATATTGGTTTTGTTTCTAAAGCGAAGATATTCAACACGTATCGAAAAGTGTTGATTCATTTCTCCGATGATGAATAGTTTTTAGTGTAACAATTTAGATCGTTTTGCGTTATTTATGGCGATACGTTAGATTTAATGTGTCTAAATAATTTCTTATTAGGAAAAAGAAGTTGTATTATTAGAAATAAACTATATATTCGCGGCAAAAATAAGAAATTACATTAAAAACGATATAACTATGTATTGGACACTAGAACTTGCCTCTAAATTGGAAGATGCGCCTTGGCCAGCATCAAAAGATGAGTTGATAGACTACGCCATTCGTTCCGGGGCACCTATGGAAGTGATCGAAAATCTTCAGGATATCGAGGATGATGAAGAAATATTTGAAAGTATTGAAGATATTTGGCCAGACTATCCGAGTAAAGATGATTTTTTCTTTAACGAGGACGAGTATTGATTTATTCGTGTAAATGAAAAGATAACGAACCACCCCTTGCGGAGTGGTTCGTTGTTTTATATAGCAACATGAAATCTTCCCCATTGTTTGGGAGTGAATATTTATTTTTCATCATATATGGGGATTGTCATTTTTATTTATAAATTTGATATTTGCATCCGTAAATTGTTAAAATCGATAGAGGCGTTTGGTGGTTTTGAACAGATCCAATTTTGAGGATGGGTGTAATACTATAATAAAAGGTTATGATGGAGTCCATGGAAATATTAGTAAAGCAGGTGTCGAGTGGAGACAGGAAGGCGTATGCGGCTTTATTTCATGAATTTTACACTCCTTTGTTACTTTATTCCATAAAATTCACGAGGAATAGGGATGCCTCGGAAGATATTGTGCAGGATTTTTTCTGCCGTTTGTGGGAGGACCGCAAAAGATTGATAAATGACAAGTCCTTTCATGCTTATATTTATAGTTCTGTGCGGAATCGTTCGTTGAATTATTTGAGAGATACCCATTCTGTTTCTATTGAGGGGTTTGAAAAACAATCTGATGAGGATTTCTTGCGGGAGATGATGGAAGAAGAGGTGTATCGGGAGTTGTATGCTGCCATTCAGAAACTGCCTGAACGTTGTCGCCAGATTTTTTTATTGAAACTGGACGGGGAAGAAAATCAAAAAATTGCTGATATGCTTCAAATATCAGAGGAAACCGTCAGGAGTCAGTTGAGAAGAGGTAAAGAGTTGCTACAAAATAATGTTATCAGTTTCTATGTTTTAGGGTTAATATGTTATTGGTGTGATTTGTGAGTTCATCTTTTTGGCATTGAAGGTTCATAAAAAGATAAATGTTTGAACTGTTTTGATAAAGTTCACAAGTCGTGTTTATCATGTTATCAAATTATTATTATATACTTATTGTCATGTTAATATTTACTATGTAAGTATAATATATTATTATAATGATAGGAGCGGAATAGGGGAGGAATGGGAGCGGAATGGGAGCGGGTAACATGATGATAAGAATTTGGTCATAATTTTATAACATTTTGTTACACTTGATGCCTTGTAATTATAGAATTTGTGGGAATAATGTGCTTTTGAGTAGGTTTTGTATTTATTATTTTGTAAATCAGTGTGTTATTAGCCTTGGTAAATAATAAAGATTATTTTTCCCCAAAAAATAGGGAAATGATTTGCACGTTTCCTTGTTTCGTGTGTATGTATGGTAAATATGATGTGGTATGAATGCGGATAACGAGAAGATCAAGCGTATAATTGTTAAGTCTGTTTTGGGGACTTTGACAGAGGAGGAGAACTTTGTATTGGAGGAATGGTTTCAGGAAAATGACCGGAACCGGGTTCTCTATCAAAAGTTATCTTCTACTGTCGAATTGAAACATAAGTACAAGCAATACGAGAATATAGACGTGGCGGGGGCTTTCCGGAGAAATCAACGTCGTTTGTATCAGAATGTTCCGAATAGGGTGCTGAAAAGGATTCTGCCTTATGCGGCGGTCGTGTTACTTTTGTTTGGTGGAGTTTTTTGTTTTTTGATGAATCGTTCCGGGGAAGTTCGGGAGGAGGTTCCGGTTGCACTGTCGGCAGGCGGGAAATATGCGGAATTAATTCTGGCAAACGGTCAGAAGGTGGACTTGCATGAGGGGATGGAAATGAAACTTCGAGAAAGGAGTTCCAATATTCAAGTAAAAGGAAATGTGGTTTATTATGAGGAGAATAAAGATAGCGTGACGCTCGGCGAATACAACATGATTCGTACCCCGTTAGGGGGAGAGTATTCCCTAACGCTGGCGGATGGTACGAAAGTTTGGTTAAATGCGATGTCTGAATTACGTTATCCGGTGGCATTCGGGGAAGGCGTTCGGGAAGTAGAGTTGAAAGGAGAGGCTTATTTTGAAGTGGAGAAGAATGAAGGCAAACCGTTTATCGTGAAGACGGACGAGTTCAATGTTAGGGTGCTGGGAACCTCTTTTAATATTTCAGCCTATTTAGACTCTCCGTTGGCTCATACCACGCTTTGTAGTGGGCACGTGAGGATCAATGACCGGACGAACCCGGGAAAAGAGGTCGATATTTTGCCGGGCGAACAGTTATTATTCCATCGGGATAACCGGGAGATGAGCGTTCGGGAGGTTGATACTGACGTGTTTGTCTCTTGGCGGGAGGGATTTTTCCAGTTTGATAATAATACCGTGGAGGAAGTTTTCACGATCCTGCAAAGATGGTATAATATTCAGGTTTTTTATGCTAACGTGGAGGTTCGGCAGGAGCTTTTCACTGGTAAATTGCCTCGTTTTGACAATCTTCAGATTATCATAGATTTGATCGAACGGGTTTCCGACCTGAAAATTGAGGTAAGAGGGAAAATGATTTATATAGATAAATAAAAAAGATCGGCAGAACAGCTAACCACAACCTTCTGCCAATCTCATGCGATGTTTAACAAAGTAAACTCTACAAATTTATGAAAAAAAAATCAAAATGTAGGGAGTTGGTCATTCCTTTAAAGGGGAATAGGACATTCCTTGCCATGAAGTATTTGATTATCTTGCTTGTGGCAGTTAATTTAAACGGATTCTCGGAGGTGAAAGCCCAGCGGATTGCGGAGTACGAGGTGGAAAATGCAAATTTGAAGACGTGTATAAAGAAGGTAGAGCAATTGACGGGGAAGGGATTTCTTTATAATGGTAACGAGTTGGAACGAGTGGGGCGTGTAACTTTACACTTGAAGGACGTGGGATTGGATGATTTATTGACGAGAATATTGCAGGGGAGCGGGTATACTTACGAATTGGTGAACGGGGTTATCGCTATAGTCAAAACGAAGGATGTTCCCCGGAGAGAGGTGGAACAGGAACGTTTGAAGGGACGGGTGCTGGATGCTTACGGTAATGCTCTTCCGGGCGTGACGGTATTGATTAAAGGTACGAACATGGGTGTCGTGACAGATACTGCCGGGCGTTTCACGCTTGCTGTTCCGAAGGAGAGGGAAATCGTGCTGGCATTTTCGTTTGTCGGGATGGAAAAACAGGAGATTAAGATCGTTGATTTTCAGCGGGAAATAAACGTAGTGATGCGAGAGAAAGCGGGGGAGCTGGAAGAGGTGGTTATCACGGGATATGGCGAGACCACGAAACGTAAGGCTGCCGGGTCCGTGGCTGTTTTGACGAAAGATGCTTTCGAAAACAAGATCCCTACCTCGGTAGATGATATTTTGCAGGGATTAGTTGCCGGGGTTGCCGTTAAAGCTACCTCCGGGCGTCCGGGCGAGTCGTCGAAGATCAGGATTCGCGGTATAAACACGATACAGGGAGATGCCGAGCCTTTGTGGGTTGTTGACGGGGTACCCTTGCAGGATGACCTTCCGGAAATTGATACCGATCAGATTAAATCCGGTAATTTGAACCAGATTTTCGTGAACGGGGTAGCGGGAATTAACCCGAGTGATATAGAGAACGTGACGATATTAAAGGATGCGGCTGCGGCAGCGATTTATGGTTCACGGGCTGCAGGCGGTGTGATCGTGGTCACGACGAAACAAGGACGTCCCGGGAAGATGAAGGTGAATTATTCGATGAGTTTAACGATGGGATTAAAACCGCAACGGGATGCTAATTTGATGAATTCGAGAGAGAAGTTAGCTTGGGAACAAGAGTTATGGGACGAGTTCTCCGCGGATGCTTTTGCTGCCAGTGCCCCTCACGTGGCGGTTGTCGGGATAACGGGAATGGTTCGGGCAAATAAACTGGGACGAGACGGTAAACTTTGGACGGATGAAGGATTCGAAGCGATGAGCGTGGCAGAACAGGAGGCCTATTTAAATGATTTGGCATCCCATTCCACGGATTGGTTTGACGAGTTGTTCCGGAATTCTTTCGAGATGAATCATCACTTGTCTCTTTCCGGTGGTGACCAGAAGTACACGTATTATTTTTCTATGGGATACGCTTCCCAAGAGGGTTTGGTGCGTAAAACCGATTATGACCGTTACAATCTGAATTTGAAGTTACACATGATGCCTTCCCCCAAGATTACAATCGATGCGACTGTTAAGGTGTCCCGTTTGGTTTCGGGTTCTTATTCCGGTAGTGTTGATCCGTTTTCTTACGCTTATTTTGCTAACCCTTACGAGCGTCCCTATAACGAGGACGGGAGTTACCGGGCGGATATGACTTACCAGAATCTGTCGGCAATAAATGATGGTGATATCAGTACGGATTTGCTCCCGTCTAACGGGTTTAATGTTTTGCGGGAGATTGATGAAACGTCAGGTAAGAATGACAAAATGACAACTTCCGGTTCTTTGAATTTGAGGTATAACATTACTAGTAAGTTGGCTGTATCGGGATTGGTTTCTTATTCCTACGATCATAATAAATCGGAAGACGTGATTGGTAAAGATACTTACGCGGCTTTCACGGACCGGCTCTATTTTGACCGGACGAATGAAAACTGGACTCCTTACGGTTCTATCACGCAAACCGCCTCTTCCGGTGATAGTTATGATGCCCGGGCTCAGGTGTCTTACATGGATACATTCTGGGATAAGCATACAATTTCGTTATTAGGGGGAGCGGAGTTACGAGGGAATAAGTCCAAGCGTTTTTACACGAAACGTTACGGGTACGATCCGGATACCGGTAATTTTTCCACGCCTGTGAATCCGGATCCGGATGGATCGGATGCGTCTTCTTATGCCAATTTAATGGATGATTTATCCGGGCAGTCGATTAAGGAAAACACGTATGCTTCTTTTTATGCCTCTTTGGATTACACGTTTTTGGATCGGTACATTTTGAACGCGGCATTCCGCACGGATGGTTCGAATAATTTCGGTAGTAAGGAGCAGTTTAACCCGACGTGGTCATTGGGGGTGGCATGGCATCTGGATCAGGAGAATTTTATGGCAGCATTACAACCTTATATCAGTCGGTTAACTTTGCGAGTGGCCGGTGGATACACGGGAAATGTCGTTCAAGGGGTGTATAAGCAGTTAGTGATTAAATACGGTTCTTCCTACTGGAACGGGGAAAAAACCGGGAGTATTGATAAGGCCCCGAATTCACGGTTGCGCTGGGAGAAAACAAGGGATATGAAAGTGGCTCTTGATTTCGGGTTGTTTGATGACCGGGTGAGCGGGTTGGTTGAGGGATATTACCGGAAGAGTTTTGATATTATTTCTAATTCGGCTCTTTCAAGTACAACCGGATTCAAATCAATTGTTTATAACGCGTCTGATATTGTGAATAAAGGTATTGAAGGTACGTTACGGGTGGCGGCGTTGAAAACTCGTGATTTTGGTATTGACGTGGGGGCGAATGTCGCTTGGAATTACAATAAATTGGCTCGTTTCCGTACTTCTAACGGTGCGACGTTGGTGGACGGTAGGTTTGAAGGTTACCCGCAGGATGGAATTTACGGGGGAAAGTTGATCGGTATTGATCCTTGGACGGGACTTTATCTTTACAAGTTGAGACCGGATGCCGATATTAAGGAGACTTCCGATTTGAACGAGGTGAAGAATTATCGTTATTATATCGGGACGCAGAATGCCCCGGTGACGGGTGGTTTTAACGTGCAATTCACGTACAAGAATTTGAGGCTGAACGTGGGGGCTTCTTACGCTTGCGGGGGGAAGACCAGTAGTTTGATGAATTCCCCGGCGACGTGTGACAAGGTGGCTTGGTATGGAAACGAAACGCCTCAATCCGCTTACAGTGATTTGTATCGTAATCACTTGAACGTGAGCAAAGACGTGACGAATCGGTGGACGCAAGAGCGTACGACAGGGGTGAAATATCCGCGAATAGTGGATTATTTAGGAGAGTCTTTGTCGTTGGGGACTTATAACGCGATGTATGCCTCTATTGTGAACGGTGCTTTTTATGAGAGTAATTCTTATTTGAGAATCCGTGATATTACGCTTTCATATAATTTGCCGAAACCGATGCTGCAAAGGATGGGATTATCTTCTTTGATGATGTATTTCACGATGAATAATTTCTTCACGTTTACCGGCTATTCGGGAATTGATCCGGAGACTCCGGGAGCGACTTATCCGGTTACCCGTTCGATGTCTTTCGGTTTGAGTGTCGGTTTTTAGTTTTGAAATTATTAAAAACAATGTCTATGAAAGGTTTGAAGTTATATATGATGGTGTTGATTGTAGGAATGTGTTGTTCCTGTGATGAATATCTGGAGGTGAAAAATTACGGGCAGGTTTTGCCTGAAACGGACGAGGATTATGCCACGCTGATCAATAATCAATTGTCCGCGATAGATAAAGGGACTGCCGGGGCCGCGAATATGCTGGGGTCTTTTGCTTGGATGATCGAGTTGGAATGTTATTCTGATAATCTGAATACCAGTTTGATGACAAGTAACGCTTTATCATATATTTATGTGGGTACGAATGTTAATTCGGCCCAGTATAGATTTATGAATTATTATAGCCTTATCAAGGATTATAATATTATTATAGATAATCTGAAGGAGCGAGACACGGAGTTAGGGAAGAAAATTCTGGCAACTGCCTACACGATGAGAGGGGTGATGTATTTTAACCTGATGCGTGAGTGTTGCGAGGCGTACGAGAAGGATAGGGCCACGGAAATCATGGGTGTCCCTAACGTGGAGCATTTTGATATAGAGGCTAAACCGGGGAGAGGAAATATTCAAGAGTTGGTGAATTTTATTGTTCAGGATCTGGAAATGGCCATCCGGATGAATCAAACGGATGAACAGTATCGTTTCACTGCGGATGTTGCTCGTGCTTATCTTGCCCGGACTTATTTCTGGGCTCAGGATTGGAAGAACGCGATAAAGATAGCAAAGGAAGTTTTAGATAAGTATCCTCTTGTCGAGGGGGATGAATACAAAGAGATGATCCAGTCCCCACAAGGAAAACTAGGGAATATGCTATTTCGCACGTTTATCACGGGATCGCTAACGACGTACAACCGGAATTTGAAGAATGTCAAGACTCGCCCGGTGAATATGTCTCTGATTAATCTGTTCCCGGAAAAAGAACGGGATATTCGTTACACGACGTTTTTTGATTCTGAATTTTTTAGCACGAAAGGTATTCGGGTTTGCGTTCGTGCGGCTGAGATGTGTTTGATTCTTGCGGAGAGTTACGCTCATTTGTCAGATACTGACAATGCTCTGATCTATTTGAATTTGTTGCGTTCCAAGCGGATTGCCGATTATGTTCCTTATACGGTAGCCACGTTACCGACCGTGAACGAGAGTGATGTGATAAAGACGGATGCTACGGGTGCCAAGTTAACCCCTTTGATGTCAGCTGTCTTGAATGAACGGAGAAAGGAGATGTTCATGGAGGGGGATCGTTGGTTTGAGTTGAAACGGAACGGTTCTCCGGAATTTTGGGTGGGTTATAATTTCGTGAAGTACACGACCGAGAAGTATCTCTACACGTTCCCTCTCCGAAAAGCCGATCTGATTGCTAACGAGAATTTGGTGCAGAATCCCGGATATGAAAATCTTTAAAAAATGAAAGCTATGAAAAAGATATATTTTTGTTGTGTGATGTTATGTATGTTTTTTTGCTGGGGATGTGAAAAACCGAATGAATTGCCACCCCGTGAGGAGGCGTTTAATGATATGGACTTTACCCTTCCGGCATTACCTCGGTTGACAGATGCGGAAAGGGATATTATCGCTGCCCAAAAACAAGCGTACGAAGAAGCTATCGGCGTGCGGGCTGTTTCCAGTAGTAACCAGTAAATGAGATGACTATGCAGAATATATTAAGATTGATCGCTTTGTTTTCGGTGATCGTGTGTTTCACGGCTTGTTCTGAGGATGACGATGATGCCCGGACGGTTTCTTTCAAAAGGGCTGTTTATATACTATCTTCTAATCAAGCGATAGAGGTTGAAATCGGGTTATCCGAGGTGGCGGAACAAGAGTTGACCGTTCCTTTTGAAGTTTTCGGTACGGCAGTTGAAGGAGAAGAGTATTCGTTATCGGCTCACGAGTTCGTGGTGGCTCAAGGGGAAAATTCGGCAAAGGTGGTGATTACTCCCGTGGATAACGTGTATTCAGACAGGCAGATTCGCTTGGAACTGGCGGATGTGCCGGGGTATGCTTTTGGCAACTATCGGGTTGTTTTGATTCCTGTTGAAACGAAGGAGGTGATTACAACTTCCTTTGCGGCAGATGCATATATCTTGAAGAGTTCCTTGACGGTTTCCATGAATCTGTTTATCGGGGGTACAAGTTACACGCATCCCTCTTACCCGGTTACCGTTCCGTTTGAGATAGATCCTTCTTCGACGGCCGTGTTGGGCACTCATTTTGAGATTGAGGGCGGGGGCTTGGAATTGGTGATGCCGACGAAGGGTTCGTCCGCACAGGTAAAGATTAAGTGTTTGAAAAAAGAGGTGGGTAAGGATAAAATCGTGCTGCGTATGTCCGACAGTGATTTGCATTACTTGGCAGGGGAGAGGAACCGGACGACAATCACGATTGATGGTCCCACGACCTTCAAGGATTTGGAGGGAACGTGGCGGATGGATGGATTTACAAGTCTTACTCACGTGAAGAATTCCGTTTTTGATGAAGATAAATCCGATTTGGAACATTTACCGGAGAATAATCCGCAAACGGATAAACTAGTGTTCACGTCGGGAACCACGAATCGAATGGATGTTAGCTTGATCACGGGTGATTTAGCTCATTATTTAAGAAATTGTGACCTGACGTCCGTGAAAGAGGAAGAGGAGTACTTGTATGAAATGGGGGATAACCCGCCTTTTGAATCCGTACTGACGATGGAGATGAGCGAGGCTAACGTGAATTATTCGGCCACGAATGTAAGTTTACGTAAAGCTCAAGTCGGGTTCCGGGTGTTGGATGGTGGGAATACGTTGGAATTGCGTATTTTTGATTACGAACCGACAGATTTTTTACAGAGAACATATAATGATAGAAAAGTTTCTTCCGCTTTTGGTAAGGAACCGATGAAGCAGGATTTTACGCTGGTGTTTAAGTTCGTGAGGGAAAATTAGAGAGATGTTTAGGTGTTGAAAAAAAGCAGGTTACAAGTTTGAATTTCGTCAACTTGTAGCCTGCCTTGCCGGAGGCATGGCGTTCAGTTTGTTATAGTATGAAATCACAAATTGTTTATTTATGGGAGAAACGATTGTTAAAGTAGAGAAGTTGTCTCATCGTTACAGCGTGCAATGGGCTGTTCGGGATATTAATTTTGAGATCACGAAAAACGGAATATATGGTTTGCTAGGTTCTAATGGAGCCGGCAAGTCAACGATTATGAATATTATGTGCGGGGTGCTGAAACAGACGGAAGGGAAGGTGTATATTCAAGGGGTTGATCTGGCGGAAAATCCGGTTGATGCTAAACGACATATTGGTTTTTTACCACAGAAACCACCTTTGAATATGGATTTGACGGTTGAGGAGTACTTGAGCTTTACGGCGAATTTACGTTGGATTCCGGCAGCAGAGGTTGCTCGTGCGGTCAAGGCCGTGATGGGGAGGTGTGATATTACACATTTCCGCAAACGGTTAATCCGGAATTTATCCGGAGGGTATCAACAGCGAATCGGGATCGCGCAAGCTATTATCCATAACCCGAAGTTCGTGGTGCTGGATGAACCGACAAACGGATTGGACCCAAACCAGATCGTGGAGATCCGGCATTTGATTCAGGAAATTGCCGAGGAGCGGACCGTGATTCTTTCCACTCATATTCTGTCGGAGGTGCAGGCCACGTGTGACTATATCCGAATGATTGAACAGGGTAAGCTGGTGTTTGCCGGAACGGTGAACGAATTCGATAATTATATTGTTCCGAATACGTTGTTTGTTTCTTTGGCTGCGGCTCCCCCGGTGGGAGAATTGGCGGCTATCCCGGGGGTGTCAAGAGTGGAAGAATTAGGCGGTTCTGATTACCGGGTACATTTCACGGATAAACGGGATGTCACGAATCGCATCGTGCAAACCAGTGTGGCTAGGGATTGGGAGTTGACGGAAATTCGTCTGGAAAAGAGTTCATTAGATACTATTTTTGCCGAATTGTCAAAAAAGTAGGATGTGATACACGCTAAAAAATATTGAGATGAAGACATTGAGTATGATATATAAAATTTCTAAAACAGAGTTACAGACTTTGTTTTATTCCCCGATTGCTTGGCTGATTATCGTGATTTTCACGTTTCAGACGAGTATGGGATTTAGTGGGGTGATGGGCGATTTAGTGAAAAGTCAGGAATTGGGCTATGGGTTGCAGAGCGTGACTAAAAATATTTTTGGTGGCTGGATGGGACTTTTTTCCACGGTTCAACAATATCTTTATTTATATATTCCCTTGCTGACGATGGGATTGATGAGCCGGGAGTTTAGTAGTGGGGAGGTTAAATTGCTATATTCATCGCCGGTGACGAACACGCATATCGTGTTAGGAAAGTTTTTGGCGATGATGGTTTTTGCTTTGGTGCTAGTTGGGATTCTTCTCGTTTATGTTATTTTCGGGTTGTGTACGGTGAAATCATTTGATTTGTCGTTAACGCTTTCGGGGTTGTTAGGAATCTATTTATTGATTTGTGCTTATGCAGCAATCGGTTTGTTTATGTCCTGCCTTACTTCCTACCAGATGGTTGCCGCGATGGGTACACTGGCTGTTTTGTCCGTTTTGAATTTTATCGGTTCGGTGGGTCAGGACATGGCGTTCGTGCGGGACGTGACCTATTGGTTGTCTATTTCCGGGAGGGCGGAAGAGTTTATTAACGGGTTGATATGTAGTGAGGACGTGCTTTATTTTATCGTGGTAGTCGTGTTATTCCTCGCGTGGAGTATTATCAAGTTACAAGCTGATCGGCAGAAAAAGGCGTTGAGTGCTACCGTGGGGAAGTATGTTGGTATATTTGGGATTGTAGTGTTGATCGGGTATTTTTCTTCTCGTCCGGTTTTTAAAGTTTTTTATGATGCGACCCGCACGAAAGTAAATACATTGACTCCTAATAGTCAGGAGATTGTGAAACAACTAAAGGGAGGGTTGACGATTACGACTTACACGAATTTATTAGATGAAAATTATTGGATTGCTTTGCCGGGTGCAATCAATACAGATCTGGAACGTTTCGAGAAATACCTTCGATTTAAGCCGGAAATCAAGATGAAATACGTTTATTATTACGATAAGGTGAAGAATGAGGATCTGGATAAGCGTTATCCGGATATGAATGACGAAGAACGGGCGAGAGAATTGGCTAAAGGTTTAGAGATGGATTTCAAGATGTTTCTCTCTCCTGAACAGATTCGACAAAAAATAGATCTTTCTTCAGAAGGTAATCATTTTGTACGCCTGATAGAACGGGAGAGTGGGGAAAAGACTTTTTTGAGGGTGTTCGATGATAACAAGCGTTTGCCTTCCGAGGCGGAGATTTCTATCGCTTTGAAAGGATTGGTGACTACAAATATGCCGAAAGTGGGGTTTCTGATCGGACATGGGGAGAGGGATAGTAAGCAGGACGGAGATCGGAATTATAATCGTATAGCTCAAGATAAACCGTTTCGGTATTCGTTAATTAATCAGGGATTTGCTTTCGAGGATGTCACGTTGGAAAAGGAGATTCCTACTGACATTTCTATTTTGGTGATTGCTGAATTGAGGAGTCCTATTACGGATGAGCAGATGAAGAATCTGGATGAATACGTGGCTCGTGGAGGAAATTTATTGATTGCAGGAGAACCGAATCGACAGGAATATATGAATCCGTTGGTGGAACGTTTTGGGGTTTCTTTCATGCCCGGTTGTCTGGTGGAACGAAATGAGAATTTCTTGCCAAATTTTATAAAAGCACGTCCTACTCCGGAAATTTGTGAATTAGCTTACGTGTTTGAAGGGTTATTGGAGAAGAATCGTTGTGTCACGATGCCGGGGTGTACGGGATTGACTTACTCGGAGGGGAAAGGATTTCAAGTGATTCCTATGTTGGTAAGTGATTCGGTTGGAAGTTGGAATGAATTGGAAACAACGAATTTTGTCGATGATTCGGTGAGCTTGAATCCCGCTATCAGTGAGGTCGAAAAATCTTACCCCACGGCTTTGGCATTATCGCGTACGATTGGAGGTAAAGAACAGAAAATCGTGATTCTGGGTGATGCGGATTGTATCAGTAACGGGGAAGTCAGTATTTATAGAAAGACGGTGAAGGCGTCTAATTTTGCCGTAATTGCAGGGGTGTTCTACTGGTTGTCGGATGGGGAAGCCCCGATTGATATTCGCCGTCCGGTTCCGCCTGACGATACGGTTTATTTGAGCCAACGTGCCATGAATGGGGCTCGAATTGCTTTTATGTGGGGGTATCCGGGGGTGTTGTTGTTGATAGCTGTTTTTATCTGGTTAAGAAGGAGGGGAAGATAAATGTATATAAGAAATGGTAACTTCGTGGAGGTTACCATTTTTTATTGTTCACTCAGCACGAATATATTTTTAATTCCTTTAATAAAAAGTTTAATTTAATCTTTTATATTTGCATAAAAGAATGAATGTACATGGTTGTGGATTATTCGGAAGATAGGGAAATGTTAACGTTATTGAGGCGTGGTGAAATCTCTGCATTTGTAGATATATACACCACGTACTTCGATGCGTTGCTGAATTATGCCGATCGTTTGCTGAATGATATGGAGGCGGCCCGGGACGTGGTGCAACAGGTGTACTATAAAATATGGGAAAACCGGGATGCGTTGAATATTTCTCTTTCTATTAAAGCTTATCTTTTTAAATCAGTTTATCATGGCAGCTTGAATACGTTGGCTCATCAGAAAAATATCCAAAAGTACGAGCAGGAACAATTAACTGATTTCTACTTCTCTACAGTGATACAATCCCCCGAGGCGGAAGAGGCTTTGTGGAAATCGGATATAGAGCTGGCTGTTCAAGAGGCCATCGCAACTTTACCCGAGAAATGTCGGGAAGTTTTCGTGTTGAGTAAGATTGAAGGGTTGAAAAACCGGGAAATTGCCGAAAAACTGAATATTTCGGAAAAAACGGTTGAACGTCATATGTCAATAGCATTGAGTAAGTTACGAGACGAACTGGACTGGTTGTTACAAATTATTTTATTTTTTTCATTTTCTCATTGGGGGTAAAGTTTCCCTCGGCTGTCTTTAGTGTATAAAAGCACGAGAAGATGGACGATAAAAAAATCAATATAGAAGAATTACTGGTCCGAATACTGGAAAACCGGGCAGGTTCGGAAGAAATACGATATTTCTCGAAATGGATGGAGGGGCAGGAAAATCGGGTGTATTTTGAGAAGTTCAAGAAAATATGGAATTTTTCCGCGGGAAGTCACGCAAGTCCGGAAATGCTGGAGGCGGGGGTAAGAGATTACCGTCTGTTTATGGAAAAATCTCTGAAATCGAAAATGCGTGTGACGTTGATGTGGAGGATAGGTTCGGTTGCGGCCGTGTTATTGATGATCCTGTCTTCTGTCTTCTGGTTACGGAAAGACGTTTCGGAGGTTTCTTCGGGTGAAAAATATGTCGTTTCTTCGGGACGGGAAGTTATTTTGAAGTTGGCTGATAACAAAGAGATCATACTTGGTGATTCGTTAAACCTGTCGGGAGTGGCGGGAGAGTGGGTCAGTGTTGATAAAGTGGATCACCGGGGAATCGTGTATAGGATAAAAGATTCGACGGGAATCGAAGAAGAAGAATTGAATTATAATCAAATTATTGTTCCGGCAGGCGAGCGTTTTCTAGTGCAGCTGTCTGATGGAACCAAGGTATGGATTAATTCGGAAAGTGCTTTGCGTTACCCGGCTTATTTTGGTAAAAATATTCGGGAAGTCGAGGCCCGGGGAAACGTGTATTTTGAAGTGGCCAAGGATTCGACCCGCCCGTTCGTGGTGGCATCAAGGGAGTTGACCACGGAAGTGTTGGGAACCCGTTTTGAGGTGAACACCTACGGGGACCGGGATGAGGTGAGCGCGACGTTGGTGGAAGGAAGCGTGCGCGTCGGTGTTGGCAGTCGTTTTGTTGTCATCAAGCCTAACCAACAATTCACGTTTAACACGAAGAGTGGCACTATCGAGGTGAACGAGGTGGATGCCGCGAGGGAAGTGATGTGGAAGGACGGTATACTGGTGATTGATAACGAGGCTTTCCGGGATGTGGTCTGGAAGCTGGAACGCTGGTATGGAGTGTCGATCGTGAACGAGACCGGACTTGTATTTACCCAATCTTTTAGCGGGGAGTTCGACCGGGAAGATATTCATATGGCAATCGAGTCACTGTGTACAAATTTAAATATTACTTACACGATGGATAAGGATCGAATTATTCTGAAGAGGTAACAAAAAAGAGCATCCGTGCGACCAACACTATTCGATGCTCTTTGCGCTAAGCCTTACTTATTAATAAACTTAACATGACAAAATTATGAAAAAAAACAAGTATTCGTTGTCTTTGTCATTAAAATTTCTCTGTAGAGTCGTTTTATTGACAATTTTTGGGACAAGTTTCTTATTCTTTTCAGTGAAAGGTGATCCGGTGGAGTCACAACGGGTGACGTTGGAGCTGAAAGATGTTTCTCTCTCCGAGTTGTTTCAGGAGATAAAGAAACAGACTTCTTTCAAGTTCTTCTATAACGACACGCAGGAGAAGGAGATGGGGAAGATCACGATCAGCGTGAAGAACGAGACGGTGGAAAACGTGTTGGATCGGGTATTCCAAGGTAAGGAGTACACGTATCGGGTTTCCGGAGAACAGATTATCGTGGTAAAGCGTCAAGAAGCGAGAAAGCCAATACAAGAAGTGGTCATCGAGGGAACAGTCTTGGAAAGGGATTCGATGCCTATTATCGGGGCCACAATCGTGTTACAGGGAACGACAACCGGAGTAGCAACCGATGTGAACGGTAAGTTCCGGTTAGTCGTGCCTATGGACGACGAGATTTATATCGAGGTTTCTTTTCTGGGAATGAAAAAACAGGTGCATAAAGTGTTGGGATTACCGACCCCGAAACCGATGCGGATTGTGATGCAGCCGGAAACGGTGGGCGTAGACGAGGTGATTGTGACCGGATATGCCAATATTCGGAAAGAGAGTTTTACAGGTGCAGCCACGACGGTGACAAAGGAGGATATTTTGAAGATTTCTCCGAGAAACGTGATTGACGTGTTACAGGTTTTTGATCCTTCGTTGCGTGTTGTGAAGAATAACGAGATGGGGTCAAACCCGAATGCGTTACCGGAGTTCTATATTCGTGGGCGTACCGGAATGGATGGGGTGAAACAGCTTGATCTTCTTGAAGCACAACAGGGAGGGAGTGTTTCAGAATTTTCATTGACAACTAATCCCAATTTGCCCGTTTTTATTCTGGATGGTTACGAGGTGAATGTCCAGAAAATATACGATATGGATCCGAACAGGATTGCCAATATCACGATTTTGAAAGATGCCGCAGCGACAGCCATGTACGGTTCTCGTGCCTCAAACGGTGTTATTGTGATCGAAACGGTAACCCCTGAATTGGGTAAATTGCAGGTATCTTACACGTTCAATGCTTCTCTGACGGCTCCTGATCTTTCTGATTATAACTTGATGAATGCGAAAGAAAAGTTAGAGGCCGAACTATTGTCTGGTTTGTACGATCTTTCCAAGGCTAATGATATGACGGCTTATGTCATGAAGAAAAACTATATTACACAGGGTGTTGATACCGATTGGATGTCACAACCTTTGCAAAATCAATTTAATCACTCTCATAGTTTGTATGTATCGGGGGGAACGGAAGGGTTTCGGTTCGGAGCAGACTTGAGCTATAGTCATGAGGGGGGAGTTATGAAAAAATCTTATCGTAATCGTATGAGTGTTGGGGTATATGTTGATTATCGAGTGGGCAAGTTACAGATTCGGAACCATGTGTCATACGACCTTGCCAAATCATCAGATTCTCCCTATGGCTCGTTTAGTGACTACACGAAACAACAGCCTTATTATGCCATACATGATGAGGACGGGAAACTGAAACAAACCTTGGCTACCGGTATTCCGAATCCTCTTTACGAGGCAACTTTAGGTAACTTTAGTCGTGGAGAATCCACGAATTTAACGAATAACCTGAGTTTTTACTGGTTTATCAGCGATCATCTCCAATTACAAAGTCAATTCTCTGTTACGAAAAGTGATACAGAAGACAATAATTTCACGGACCCTTTATCAACAAAGTATAGTTCTCAAGATAATCCTTTTACTCGTGGGGATTTGTCTGTTAGCAGTACGGACAATTTTAGTTGGAACGTGAACGCATTTTTGGCTTATAATAATTCGATCGGGAAGAATTATTTGAATTTGTCCTTGGGTATAAACGCTCAAGAGAATCAAACGAGTAGTTTATCGTCTCAATACAGAGGATTTCCTTCAGCAGCTTTACACACGATAGGACACGCCAAGGAGATCGTGAGTAAACCTTCCGGTGCGGATAACAAGACCCGTTTAATGGGAATCTTTATTTCCGGGAACTACTCTTGGGATAATATTATTCTGGGGGATGTGTCTATTCGTTTTGATGGTTCTTCCGAGTTTGGTTCCGATTCACAGTGGGGGTCTTTCTGGTCGGTTGGTGGTGGTATTAATGTTCACAATTTGAAGTTCATGAAGGCTCTCCCGTGGCTTAATCAATTTAAAATTCGCGGAACCTATGGTGCTACCGGTAAGGTGAACTATCCTCCTTATGCAGCACGTGATACTTACGAGGTTCTTTTTGATGACTGGTATTCCACGGGTGTCGGGGCTACCCTGCAAGGTATTGGAAACGAAAAGCTCGTTTGGGAGAAAACCAACACGACGAATATCGGTTTTGATCTTAGTTTTTTCCAAAGCAAGTACAGTTTAACTTTCTCATGGTATAACCGTCAGACCGTGGATATGATTACAGATGTTACCATTCCGTCTTCAGCCGGTTTCACTTCCTACAAGGATAATATGGGGGAAACTCGTAATCGGGGATATGAAATCAGTTTAAGTGCTACCATTCTTAATACGAAGGATTTTGGAGTAAATGCTTTCATTAATTTCGCTCGTAACGAGGGGAGATTGATGAAAATATCCGAATCTTTGAAAGCATATAATGAACGAGTGGATGATTATTTAACGTTACAACATACGGCATACGCGAATTCGGCTGAAAAATCCGAACCGTTCCTAAAATATGAAGAAGGTGGTTCCTTGACAGCTATTTATGGGATGAAATCATTGGGAATTAATCCTGCGGATGGGGAGGAATTATTTGTAGATCGTTCAGGGAATGTCACGGGGAAATGGTTATCATCCCAGCAGCAGATTATCGGAAATACAGAACCCAAAGGGCAAGGATCGTTCGGGATCAATATTCGGTGGAAACGTTTGACCCTGTACACGAGTTGCATGTACGAGTTCGGAGGGCAACAATATAACTCAACCTTGTTGGGTAAAGTGGAATGTGTTGATTTATCTTCGTCCAATGCGGATAAACGGGTATTGACGCAACGTTGGCAAAAGCCGGGTGATGTCACACCTTTAAAGAATATTGCCAATCGGAAGCTGACCACCCAGTCGACCTCCCGTTTCGTGCAGGATAATAACGAGTTCACGATCAATTCGATCTCGTTATCCTATGAATTCAATCCTGAATGGGTGAGACGTATCGGGTTGGATGTCCTTCGAATACAGGCTAGTACGAACGATTTGGGTACATTCTCCTCTATTAAGCAGGAACGAGGATTGGATTACCCGTTTGCCCGTACCTTTAATTTGGGTTTAAGTGTTAGTTTCTAAAATCATTCGCTTATGAAAACGTATAAAAATATATTATTGTCCGGTTTGTTACTCTTTTCCCTTTCTTCTTGTTCCGATTGGTTTCAAGTGGAACCGGAAAACGAGATTGCTAAAGAAGATTTATTTTCCAGCTATGATGGTTACAGGACAGCACTAAACGGTATTTACCGGAACTTGTCCGGAACATCGCTTTACGGGCAGGACCTTTCGTTTGGTTTTATTAGTTTGCTCGGTCAGAATTATGAAGTCCCTTCTTGGCTAGCTTTGTACCCTGAATATTATTTTCTCGGTAATGCTATAAATTATAATTACGAGCATAATAATATCAAAAGTATCACTCAAGCTATTTGGGAAAAAGCGTATAATACCATCGCTAATTGTAACGTGCTTATCCAGAATACAGAGGCACACGGGAACGACTTTTTCTACGAGGGTGAAAACGAGAAAAATATTCTTATCGGGGAGGCGAAAGGGCTTCGGGCATTGATGCATTTCGATATATTGAGGTTATTTGCCCCGGCTCCTGTAACGGGAGATGATGCGGCTTATGTTCCTTATGTAACGGTGTATTTGACTTCACACCCGACCCATCTGCCAACATCCGTGGTGCTGGATAGTATTATCAGTGACCTGAAACAGGCACAACGGCTATTGGCTTATAACGATACATTGTATAACTATAAAATGATGGAAAGTGCGAGTATGCGTTTTGATGGTAATGTAACAGGTACGGCTCTTGGTGGTGATTTTTTTGCATACCGGGGAACTCGTATGAATTATGTTGCAGCGACGGCCTTGCTAGCTAGAGCTTATCAATACAAGGGAGATCGGGCGATGGCTTATCAATATGCTCAAGAAGTGTATCGTTTCCAAAGTGAAAAAGGTTGGTATCGTTTTACTCCCGAGGGGAATATCAGTAACACGAATGTTCAATATCGCCGATGTAAGTTATTTGATGATATTTTATTGGCTTTTTATAACACGAAAATATTTGACGTTTATAATGACTGGTTCCAATCGTTTTATTCGTCTTATTCACAATTCCCGATTAAGAACAGAACGAATTTGTTTACGGGGGATTTGGCTGACTTTAGGTATCGTTATTTGCTTCACGAGACCGGGTATTCCTTGAAGTGGGTTCCTGTAACGGATGCCAGTGCTTTATGGAATATACAGTATCAATATCCTCTTTTGCCTGTTATGCGTATGAGCGAGATATATTACATCATGTGTGAGTATTTGGCCGAGACGGATTTACCACGGGCAATTAATTTACTCAATACCTTGAAAATAGCTAGAGGTGCGGCCGAATTAAATACTTCCTTGACAAAGGATGAATTTCTGGATCGAATGTACATGGATGCCACACGTGAATCCATTGCTGAAGGGCAGACTTTTTACTTGTATAAACGACTGAATAGGGATATGTACAACGGGGAATACCCGATTGACATGAGTGGTGGAAAATACGTGATACCACTCCCGGACAGTGAAACCATCATCCAATAAAGAATAGGAATTATGAAAAATAAAATATTAACCATATTAGCATTGGCCCTTTTATCGATAGGGTGTGATAAAAGGGAAATTCCCACGTATAACACGGGAAGGCATTATATCGAATTTGAAAATGCGACGGTCGATTCTACTATTTTCACGTTTATCTATCATCCATATGATGAATATTACGACCTTCCGGTTGCCGTGAAGATTGCCGGACAGGATGCAGATCGGGATTTAATTTATAAGATATACGTGGATGAGGAACTTTCCACGGCGGAAACCAAACACTACACTCTGCCGGAGAAGACGGTTATTCGTCAAGGATTTTACCATGATACCTGTTATATTCGCCTAAACAAAACGAGCGATCTGGATAGTAAGAAGGTAAGACTCGTGATTCGTTTGGAAACGACTTCTGATTTAGCGATAGGTAAATTGGAGAATTCTGTGGCTATTATCCAATTTTCGAATACCGTTGATCGGCCGGAATGGTGGGATTCTAACGTGGAACAATATTACTTGGGAACTTACTCGCAGAAGAAATTTGTTCTATTCCTTCAAGTGACAGAGGCTGACCTGACGGGGGCAAGCGACAGCGAGAAACGAGCTTATGCTTTGGAATTTAAGCAATACCTGATTGACCATCGCGGGGAACCGGAAACGATAGACGAGAACGGGCAACCCATGACAGTTCCGGTGTTAGGTTTGGAGTAATAATAGTTTGATAAAGATGAGTATGAAAACAATAAAACTATTTTTAGGATATTTGATAGCAATAATAATGCTATATTCCTGTATTGACGATGAGGGGAATTATGATTACACGGAATTAAAAACCGTGGTGATCAGTAATGTATCCAGTAATTGGTCAACCCCTCTGGGTGAAGAATATGTTATTACCCCGGTTATTGATTATGGAGGTGCAGATTCTACCGAATTTGTTTATGCATGGGTAAGCGAGATTCAGGAGGAATGGAGTGATACTATTTCAAGAGAGAAAGTGTTACGATATACTTTTAAGGAAATTGCACGTTACATGACCGTATTCATCGTGGAGCATGTACCGACCGGTTCATTGACATCGAAACAGATTGATATTAACACGGTATCACGTTATTCCACGGGGTGGACAATTTTATCCGAACAAAATAATAAATCTATTTTGAGTTATGTTCGGGCCGAGCAAGCGGGTGAAAATGAAATAACCTATAATCTTTTTGAAAATATTTACACGGAACTCCGTGGAGATGATTTGGGAACCGGGCCAATCCGCTTGGGACGACATTTTTCTAGTGCAAGTGATGAGATTCTGGTTATCCAAGAAAGTGGTGCTGTAGAAATAAGTGGTCTTGATTTCTCGAAAGTGATTACCACGAAAGAGGAATTTGTAAAAAAAGACTATCCTTCTGGTTTTGTACCGAAACAAGCGGAGTATGGCAGTCGGTTAGAGGCTATTTTAGGAACCGATGGAAATCTTTATACCCGAATAAACCCGAATGGAAGTTTTCAAGTATGCCAATATAATGATGTTCCTGCGATTAGTAATGCTAAAATTGCTAATATGTACTACTGTGCGTATTTGGGTTATATTTATATGTATGATGAATTGAACCACCGAATGATGGGTATGTATGATAGTCCTCAGCTATATACGGAGAAAATCATCTATGTTAGTATGCATCCGGATAGTACGCATTTGCCAACTTTTACTCCAATAAATAATATGGGCGAAGGTACTCAAGTGATGTATATTGATTCGTATAGCGTGGAAGGTGCTTCCGGGAGAGATTTCGTGCAGATTATTAAAAAAGGGTCTGATTATTATTTCCAAACCTATAAAGCTGCTTTTCCTGCTTTAGGTGATGCGAACCTGTATGTCTATGGTGGTAAAGAAGAATTGTTTGTCGGGAATGGTTACGTGAACGATAATTCTAAATATTGCATGGATGGGAGTTCGTACTTCTATTTTACGGCGGGAAATGTTCTTTACTATTGGGATCGGGTGAGTAAGGTTGAGCCGTACTACACGTTTCCCGGTGGAGCCACAATTTTGGATATAGAGCGTTACGCTTACGAGGACAGGGAGGAAATAGCGGTAGGTCTGGATAACGGAGAATTCTATATACTGGATGCGTCTTTCGAGGCTATGACTGGTCAGAAGGAAAAAGTGCTGTTCAAAGCCGAGAATTTGGGACGTGTCGTGGATGTGCAGTATAAATACGGAAATTCGTCTAATTTTAATCAACAGTCAAGACAATAATAATAATTAATTCTATCGTGAGGAGGTGAGTTGAAAGCGATGTTTTTAACTCCCTCACACGATGAATATTGGATATGATTAAGGGATTGTAGAAACAATCTCTAAGGGAGTGTTGTGTATAAAAAATAAGTCATTGTAAAAAGAAATTTATGGAAGAACCAATTGTAAGAGTGGAGCATTTATCCCATCGCTATAGTGTTCAGTGGGCGATCAGGGATATAAACTTCGAAATTAACCAGAAGGGGATTTTGGGGCTTTTAGGCTCGAACGGGGCGGGGAAGTCGACCACGATGAATATTATCTGCGGGGTATTGAACCAGACGGAAGGAACGGTTTATATTAATGGTATCGATACCCGTAAGCAACCCGTGGAGGCCAAGAAGTACATCGGTTTTCTGCCACAGAAACCGCCATTGTACACGGATCATAACGTGAGTGAATACCTCACGTATTGCGCTCATCTGCGGCTGATGGATGACCGGGAGGTGAAGGCCGCCGTGGAATCGGCCATGAAACGTTGCGGGATCGCTCATTTTAGCAAGCGGCTCGTGAAGAACCTTTCGGGTGGGTATCAACAGCGCTTGGGAATAGCGCAGGCCATCGTGCATAACCCGAAATTGGTGGTGCTGGATGAACCGACAAATGGTTTGGACCCGAACCAGATCTTGGAAATCAGGGATTTGATTCGGGAGATTGCGCAAGATCATGCCGTTTTGCTTTCCACTCATATTTTGTCGGAAGTAGAGGCCATTTGTCAGAATATTAAAATGATAGAACACGGTAATTTGATCTTTTCCGGGACACTTGATGAATTTCATGACAGTGTTAAATCCAATACTTGTATTGTGAAGTTGGAGAATGCTCCTGCGGAAGGGGAATTAGGAAATATTCCGGGAGTGATCAAGGTGAAGAAACTCGATGAACATTCTTTCCGGTTGCAGCTCGAACAGGAAGGAGAAGAGGTGGCCAAACGAGTTGCGGAAATTTGTGTGAACCGGGGATGGAGGTTGAGCGAGATGCAGATGGAAAAGGTATCCATGGATGAGATTTTTGCTCAGCTATCGGGAAAACGAGTGGTTGATAAATTTTAATGTTACAGGATATGAAAACAATATATAGAATAGCGAAATCAGAACTAAACTCTTTATTTTGTTCCCCGATAGCTTGGTTAGTGCTGGTCATCTTTACTTTTCAGATGAGCATGACTTTCACGGACAGGATTATATGGGAATTGAAAGATTTTGTCATCAATAACCGGGAAAAGGATGGAATGACGGCTTATTTTCTGCTTACCGGTTTCGGTACGCCATTATTTCCCGGTGTACTTTCCTATTTGTATCTTTATTTTCCGTTGTTGACGATGGGATTGATGAGCCGGGAATTTAGTAGTGGATCCATTAAATTACTATATTCTTCGCCGATTACTAGCACGCAGATCGTGTTGGGGAAATATTTGTCGATGATGCTCTACGGGTTGATCATGCTAGCGATTGTTACGGTTTACGTGGTTTTTTACATGTGCGTGCTGAAGGACTTTGATTATCCCGTGGCGATTACCGGATTGATAGGTATTTACTTGATCATGTGCCTTTATTCAGCTGTGGGATTGTTTGTTTCCTGTTTAACCTCGTATCAAGTCGTGGCGGCTATCGGTACGTTTGCGGCGTTAACCATTTTGCAGGTTATTGGCGGAGTTTTACAAGGAGTGGATTTCTGGAGAGATATAACTTACTGGATTTGTAGTGGACCTCACGGCCCGATAGCCGGGTTAATTAATAGTGGTGACGTGTTATACTATTTGTTAATGCCTGCGCTGTTTATCGGGATGTCCATCATGAAATTGCAGTTTGCTCGGCAGAGTAAACCGTGGTACACGAAAGTGGTGAAGTATTTGGCTTTGGTGGTCGTGATCGTGGGGATTGGTTATGCAACTTCCCGACGAAACACAGTATGTATTACGGACCTTTCCCGTGACGAACAGTTGACACTAACTCCAAAGAGTCGTGATATACTGGAACGTTACAAAGGGCAGGAACTAACACTGACAACCTATGTCAACATCATGGACGAACATACGGCTGCCAGAATGTTCCCGAAGAGTCGGATTGGGGATATGTCCGTGTTCAGCAAATATTACCGTTTCAAACCGGACATGAAGTTCAAATACATTTATTATTACGATCACGTGTTGAACGGGCATTCCTGTTGTGCGCCGGGAGAAGATCTGGAAGAGGCTGCCCGTAAACAAGCCAAGGTGAACGGGTTGGATTTTGATGATGTGCTTTCTCCCGAGGAAATACGGAAGATTCATGATTTAAGCGGTGAAAATAATCAAGTTGTCCGTACGCTTGAGGATAGCGAGGGAAATTGGACCTATTTGCGAATGTTCAATGACCTGAATCCTTACCCGAGTGAACAGGAAATATCTGTTGCCCTGTTGCGCATGAAGGATGGAGCCGTGAAAATGGGTTCTCTCTACGGACATGGTGAACGGGAAATGAACAAAAGTGGGGATCGGGAGATCGGGTGGCTTTTCACGAATGGTTCCGGTCGCGGGTCGTTGATTAACCAAGGTTTTGATCCGGTAAGCGTGCCGCTCACGGAAGAGTGGGCGATCCCGGATGACGTGCAAATCCTTTTAATTATAGACCCGAAAGAACCTTTTTCTGCGGTGGAACTGGAAAAAATCCGTGCTTACGTGGCAAGCGGGCGCCATTTGATCCTCGCAACGGATGTTAATCGTTCGGGGGTGACGGGGGAATTACTCGAGGATTTTGGGGTGAAGGCTTTACCCGGAATGTTGATACAACCTCGTAAAGATGAGGACCCGACGAATATTAACGCTGTTTTCACGCCACAGGCAGGAGCGATTCACCCGACGTTCGCCCAGTGGGCAAGCCGCAACTACCCGTTGAGCATGACGGGGGCCGTTGGGTTGAGTTACACGATGGATAAAGGGTATAACGTTGTACCGTTAGTGGTTTCACCGGTAGGTTCATGGACCGAGTTGGAAACGATGGATTTCGAGGGGGAAGTCCCGGTGTTTAACCCGAAAGCAGGGGAAATCAATCAACAGTTACCCGTGGTGCTTGCCTTGACCCGCCAATTGAACGGGAAGGAGCAGCGTATTTTGATTTTCGGAGATGCTGACTGGATGACGACCGGGGAGTTTAGCAAGAGTAGATATTATGGAGTGGCAAACGGGCCGTTGACAACGCTTATGTGTAGCTGGATGGCTGATTATCAATACCCGACTTATTTTCTTCGCCCGGCACAACCGGATAATCACTTGAAATTGTCCTACCAGTCACGGGGGACCTTGAAGGTGGCGTTTGTTGTTGTCTTCCCGGCCGTGATCTTGTTGTTATATCTTTTGGTGTGGTTTAAGAGAAGAGGTAAGTAGTAATTATTAAATGATAAAAAAAGATATGGAATCTATTGTAAAAGTAGAGCATTTGTCCCATCGTTACACGGTGGATTGGGCAATTCAAGATATAAATTTCGAGGTGAACCGGAAGGGAATCTTGGGATTATTGGGATCTAACGGGGCGGGAAAGTCCACGACGATGAACATTATCTGCGGCGTGTTGAATCAAACGGATGGCACGGTGTATATTAACGGTATTGATACTCGCAAGAATCCCGTGGAGGCAAAAAAGAATATCGGTTTCCTACCGCAGAAACCACCCTTGTATTCGGACCACACGGTTGATGAATATCTTGAATTTTGTGCGGAATTGCGATTGATGGAACCCAAGAAAATCAAGCAAGCTGTAGAGATGGCCAAGGAACGGTGCGGTATCGCTCATTTCAGCAAGCGGTTGATCCGTAATCTTTCCGGCGGGTATCAACAACGTTTGGGAATAGCGCAAGCCATCATACATAGTCCTAAATTCGTGGTGCTGGACGAGCCGACGAACGGGTTGGACCCGAATCAAATTCTTGAGATTCGCAAGTTGATCAAGGAGATTGCTGTTGATCATGCCGTTTTGCTTTCCACGCATATCCTGTCGGAAGTGCAAGCCATGTGCGACGATATCAAGATGATAGAACACGGGCATCTGGTCTTTTCCGGGACGCTGGAAGAATTCGATAATTACGTGAAACCGGACACGTTTATCGTGAAACTTGACAACCCGCCTGCCGACGAGGATATATTGGCTATCCCCGGGGTGACACGTCTCAAACACTTGGATCGAAACACCTTGAGAGTGCAGTTTGACAAGCGGGACGACATCACCGAGGTGGTGGCCGACACGTGTGTGCGTCATGGTTGGGGATTAAGCGAGATTACGTTGGAAAGAATCTCTTTGGAAGAGATTTTTGCCCAGTTGTCAGGAAAAAGATTGATCGATAAATTTTAATAAACGTTATGAGAGTAATATATAAAATAGCAAAATCGGAGTTAGGTACACTCTTTTATTCTCCGATAGCTTGGTTAATCCTAGTCATATTTGTATTTCAGGTTTTTGGTAGTTTTGCGAACTTACTGGAATATACCGTTAACGCGAAAACTCTTGGACAAATGCAGGGGTACCAGAGTTATATGCTTTTCGTGATCGGTGGTTTCGCCCCTTATACAACCATCCAATCTACCCTTTATCTTTACATTCCCTTGTTAACAATGGGGCTTATGAGTCGGGAATATAGTAGTGGTTCTATTAAATTACTTTTTTCTTCCCCAATCAGTAGTTTGCAGATCATATTGGGAAAATACTTTTCCATGTTGATTTATGGGCTGATCATGATGGGGAGCGTGTTGGTACTGGTGGTCGTGGCGTTTTTCTCGATCAAAGATTTTGATCTTTCGCTCGTACTTTCCGGTTGGTTGGGCTTGTACTTGCTCATGGCGACATACGCGGCTATCGGGCTTTTCATGTCGACCTTGACTTCTTACCAGATCATTGCGGCTTTAGGAACGTTAACTTTCATTAGCTTTTTAAACTTTATCGGTAGCTTGTGGCAACATATTGAGGGGGTGCGTGAAGTGATGTATTGGTTCTCGCTTAAAGGACGTGCGGATGAATCTATCCGGGGATTGATTTGTAGCGAGGATATACTTTATTTTATTCTCGTTTCGGGAATGTTCCTCGGGTTCTCGGTGCTGAAACTGCAATTTGCTCGTCGGAGTTGTTCCATGAGCGTGAAAGTGGGCAAATACGTGGGATTGGTAGCCTGTGTTGCCCTACTCGGGTATGTCTCCACGATTCCTCAATTGAAGTGTTTCTACGATGCTACGGCTAACAAGGATCGTACGATCACCCCGAACAGTCAGGAAATACTGAAACAGGTGGACGGAGGCTTGACGATTACTTCTTACGTTAATCTCCTTGACAAGTTTGGCTATCTTGGAATGCCATCCAATTGGTTTAATACCCGGAATATCTTCGAGACATTTACTCGTTTCAAGCCGGAGACGAAGTTGAAAAGCTATTATTATTACGATAATAGTGCAGGGATGAATCTTTCCCGCAAGGAAATGGATAAGGCAATAGAGAGACTCGTGCTGACTTCCGATATTAATCCCAAAAGCATACTCACCCCGGAACAGATGAGGGAGAAGATCGACCTCTCTGCCGAGGAATACCGCTACGTGTTCTTGATCGAGCGGGAGAACGGGCAGAAAGCTTTCCTACGTATGTTCGATGATCAGGGAAAGTATCCTTCCGAGGCGGAGATTTCCGCCGTATTGAAGACGATGGTAGCCGAGAGTCCGCATATTGCTTTCTTGAATGGACATGGCGAACGCAATATTTATGATGGTTCCGGGGTAAATTATACCTCGTTCACGACAGTTCTTGATTCAAGAGGTGCGTTGGTCAATCAAGGGTACACGCCCTACACGCTCACGCTGACGGAAGGGGGAGATATTCCATCGGATGTGGATGTACTCGTTATCGCCGATTTACGGAAAGCTTTGACGGATGATGAATTGATTCAAATTAAACGATATATCGAACACGGGGGAAACTTGGTGGTGATCGGGGAACCGCGTCGGCAGGAGTACATGGCACCCGTGCTGGAACAATTGGGCCTCGCTTTTGTTCCCGGTGTGCTGGTGCAGCCTCGTGAGGGGTATGTTGCTGATTATCTTTGGGCAACATTCACACCGGAAGGGGCAAGTTTGGAACCTATTTTTGCCCGTATGGTGGAGTTGGGTAATGTCCTCACGATGCCTTCTGCGGCAGCTATTTGCGAGACGGAAAATAAGGGATTCGAGGTGATTCCCGTGTTCACGACGGCAACTCACGGGTGTTGGAATGAACTGGAAACAAAAAACTTTACTCTCGAAGAACCCTGTCTAAACACGGCTTTGGGCGAGGAGGAAAAAGCCTATGTGACTGGTTATGCCTTGCGTCGTGACGTGAAAGGAAAGGAACAGCGTGTCTTTGTGCTTGGGGATGCCGATTGTATCAGTAATGGGGAGCTCGGAGCAAATCGAGAGTTCCGTCGCTCGAATTATGCACTTACGGATGGAATGTTTCGTTGGCTTGTTTACGATGAGTATCCTATTGATGTCAGTCGTCCTGCGGCCAAGGATAATGACACGTACCTGACCCCGGGAGGATTTGCGTGGATCAAGATATTCTTGCGTTGGATATGTCCAGTACTGATCGTGGTGTGTGGTTGCGTGATCTGGGTGATGAGGCGGATGAAGTAAAGTAAGTGTTTCTGATCATACAAAGATTCAGGTTTTAGCCGTAGGATGGCTGATACCTGAATCTTTTTTTAGTAGATAATGGTTGAAGGTGTTTCAAGTCTCGGATTAAGCGTTAAATTTGTCGGAATGGATATTGAAATTTGGAGTACATGCAATTATCAGAAGATCAAATTATAAAATTGGCCCCGGATGCGGCATCCGTGAAAGCCGGGAAGGGATTGGCCTCGGCAGCGAAATGGGTGTTGCGGGGAGCGAGTGACCGGGCGTTATGGGGGCATTGTCAGGGAAGTGGTAAGAATCCCTACCAGACGCAGGTCGATTTGCAGAATATCGCTTTCAAATGTTCGTGTCCCAGCCATAAGTTTCCTTGTAAACACAGCTTGGGGCTTTTGTTTTTATATGCTTCTCAACCGGATTTATTCACGACAGGGGAAGAACCCGATTGGGTGAAGGAGTGGTTGGAGAAACGTGCGGGGAAAGTGACGGAGAAGAAGGAAAAAGCGGATAAACCCGTGGATGTAGAGGCTCAAGCGAAGAGGCAGGAGGCTCGACACAAAAAGGTGCTGAACGGTGTGGACGATTTGCAAGGGTGGTTAAAGGACCTTGTGCGAAGTGGTCTGTTAAACGTTCCGGAGCGGGCGCAAGCCCTGTTTGCCGGGATTTCCAAGCGTATGGTCGATGCACAGGCTCCCGGTTTGGCGGGGATGATGCGGCAGTTACAGGAGATTCATTATTTCGGTGAGGACTGGAAGTACGAGCTGACGGCGGGAGCAAGCCGGGCGTACCTCGTGGCGGAAAGCTACAAGCACCTCGATCAGTTGTCCCCGGAATGGCAGGATGAAATCCGTACTCTCGTGGGATACCCGCAGGCCAAGGAGGAGGTGTTGGCTAACGGGGAACAGGTTTCCGACGATTGGTTGGTTGTTGCCTCGGAAAGTCTGCAACAAGATCGGTTGACGGTAGAGTACAATTGGTTGTACGGCCGACAAACCTGTCGTTATGCGCTCTTCTTGCAATTCTTAACACCGGGAGCTTTGACGGAAACCGCTTTATTACCGGGTAGTGTTGTTGCGGCTGATGTGGCGTTTTACAAGGGCGTGACCCCGACCCGGGTATTATTCCGTGAACAGAAAGGTACAAGAGAACCCTTTATCCCATCCGGAAAAGGATGTTGTGCGGGATTGGCAGAGGCCATGCAAGTCTATCGGGAGAGTATGACCCGTAATCCTTTCACGTATGAAGTACCCGTGTTGGTTAGCGAGGTACGCCTTGTGATGCACGAAAAACAGGTGTGGATTAAGGATAGCAACGAGTATCTGATTCCGTTAACCTTGGGTGAGGCCGGCAAATTGAAAGGTTTTGCCGTGACCGGCGGACGGGAATTCACGGGGTTCTTCCTTGCCGGGGAGCGGTCATGGAGAGTGTTATCGTTATGGATAGAAGATAAATATTACACGTTAAGCAATGAGTATAACGGATAATGTCATAAATATAGCCTTGTTGGGAACGGCTAACCGGGAGATGACTTCCGGCGAGTTACCGGAAGAGCTTGCCGGGACGTTGGAGCGGGTAAAAGAGAACGCTACAGACGGGGAGGAGGTCTTCTATAAGGGGGCTGCGGCTTTTTTCGCTTACTATCGTTCGGGTTTGGAACCTTTGAAGTTAAAAGATCCTGTTCCAGTTTCAGAGGCTGGGCCGGAAATGCGGCCTTATGTCGGTCAGAAAGCGGCCGCAATACTAAGTATTTTGCTGGGGGAAAAGTATGCTAATATGTTGCTTTTTTGGTACCGGAAAGCGGCAGAGCGGGAACAGTTGATTCCGCCGGAATATTTGCCCCAAGTGCTGACACGGGTATTTCAACCGGGGAGCCAGACGGCAAAACGGGAGCGGCAATTACTAATCTCTCTGGTGGGTAACCGGGGACGTTGGTTATTACCCATTATGGGATATGCCGCTTTGCAGGAAGAGGATGATGATACGTGGGAAACGGCCACTCATGCTGACCGGAAACTGATACTTTCACGGGTACGTCGTGAGAATCCTGCCCGGGGTATCGAGATGTTACGTGCTGAATGGAAAAACGAGTCTGCCCAGCATCGTGCGGAGTTTCTGGCTTGTCTGGAGACTGGTTTGTCGGTAGCGGATGAGGATTTTTTAGAGGAAGTACGGGGTGGTGACCGGAGTTCTACCGTGCGGGACGAGGCGCTGCGTCTGTTACGTATGATCCCGGAATCCCGAATCTTGCACTTGTTTGCCGAGACGTTAAAGAAGCATTTGCATTATCGTCGTTTGCTTGGTTGGTCTGTGGATCCGATTGCTTACACGGAAGAATTCAAGAAGTTAGGAATAAACGAAGTGAGTAGTAATAAAGGCGAGAGCGACAGTGATTATATCCTGCGACAAATGGCACAATGTATGCCTTTGTCCTTTTGGTGCGAGTTTTTCGATTGTGATCCGGAGACGGCAGCTCAGCGGATGCGTAAATCACCCCCTTTTTCAAAACATATTTACTTGACGGACACGATACTGGGTTATAAAGACCGGGATTGGGCTTACCACGTGCTGAAAGATGAACGGGTACTTCAGTCATCCGACTTGATGCAATTGGTTCCCTTACTATCCGTGGAACAGCGGGAGCAATTGAATTTAAGCGGGAAAGCCGACCGGAATTTTTATATCAGTCAATGGTTCGGCGAGGATGACGGCGAGTGGGGAGAGAAATTCTCCCGGGGCGTGTTGAAGATGATTTACGCCATGGATTATTGTTATTACGATCGTCCGACTTGTGAGGCGCTGGCTTTACGCCTTCCTGCCTCGATGTATGATTACGTGTCCACTTTAGGGGCGTCACGGGAGAGTAGTGCTAGCCACTGGGAGTTCACGGTTCGTTTGCAACAACTGTTATTGATGAAAAAGGAAATAATACAAGCGTTTTAATTTTAGATTTATGATTTTAGATTTTAGATTTCAGCCGCACGGGGCTAGCGCTTTTTAAAGGATTCTTTCATCTAAAATTGTTTGGGTATAAGAGACAAATATCAAAAAGTAAAAATATGGGTTTATTATTAAGACAACACGCGGAACAGCAATTCGAGGAAGAGTTGCACGAGTTAAAGAAGAACGAGACAAATAAAGTACCGGAAAACTGGCAACTATCCCCGCAATCGGTGGTTACCTACCTGATGGGCGGGAAACTGGCAAACGGTTTCGAGGTGACCCCGAAGTATATCGGGCATCGTCGTTTGATGGAGATCGCCGTGGCCACGCTGGTCACGGATCGGGCATTATTGTTGTACGGTCTGCCGGGTACAGCCAAGAGCTGGGTAAGCGAGCATCTGGCGGCGGCCATATCCGGAGATTCTACCTTGATCGTGCAGGGAACGGCAGGGACGGGCGAGGAGGCTATCCGTTACGGGTGGAACTATGCCAAGTTATTAGCCGAAGGTCCCAACGAGGGGGCTCTTGTACAAACTCCCGTTATGCGTGCAATGAAGGATGGTAAACTGGCCCGTATCGAGGAGTTGACCCGTGTCGGTTCGGACGTTCAGGACACGCTGATCACGATTCTTTCCGAGAAGACGTTGCCTATTCCCGAGCTGGATCGTGAAATACAGGCTATCCGGGGCTTTAACGTGATCGCTACTGCCAATAACCGGGACAAGGGTGTAAATGATTTGTCAAGCGCTCTAAAACGCCGTTTCAACACGGTAATCCTGCCTTTGCCCGACACGATCGACGAGGAAATCGACATCGTGCGTCGCCGGGTGGAGAGTTTTGAGGCCGTTATGGACCTTCCGGCAGAGAAACCTGCATTGGAAGAGATTCGCCGAGTGGTTACCATTTTCCGGGAGTTACGTCAGGGAGCAACCGAAGATGGTAAGACCAAGTTGAAAACTCCCAGTGGTACGCTGAGTACGGCCGAGGCCATCTCCGTCGTGAATAACGGTTTGGCCATGTCCGGGTATTTCGGTGATGGCCGGTTAAACGCCACGGACCTTGTATCGGGAATTATCGGGGCGGTTGTGAAGGACCCCGTGCAGGATCAGGTGATATGGCAGGAGTACCTTGAAACGGTCGTGAAGGGACGCGATGGCTGGAAGGACATCTACCGGGCATCTAGGGAAATGTTATAGTGACTAGTTTTAGATTTAGAAATCGGATTGATTCGGTGATTTAGTGATTTCCGATTCGGTGATTGTAGAATCACGGAATCATGTAATCGACAATCACGTAGTCATTTAATTTATACAATGGTTGATGGAATACATTTTTTAGGCATACGACATCATGGGCCGGGGTCTGCCAAGAACGTGCGAGCGTACTTGGAAGAACTGGAACCCGATGTTATTTTATTGGAAGGTCCCCCGGAGGCGGAGCCGCTTTTGCCGGGAGTACTTCATGAGCAGATGAAACCGCCCGTGGCCTTGCTGGCGTATCAGCCCGACGAGCCTCGACGGGCCGTGTTTTATCCTTTTGCCGAGTTTTCACCCGAATGGCAGGCCATGTGCTATGCCATGAAAAAGGAGGTGTCATTACGCTTTTTTGACTTACCTTTGGTGCATCATTTAGCTCTTTGGAAAGAACGGGAGGAACAAGCCGTGGCCGGGAAAACCGGCGAAGAGGGGGAGTGCGATGAAGTACAGGGGGAGGCGTCCGCAACCGAGACCCCGGAAGAAGTTCGGGTAGTTGACGTTCCGGAATTACTGCCCGTTGATCCTTTTGCTCATCTGGCGAAAGCGGCCGGGTACGATGATCCGGAATTGTGGTGGGAAGTGAACTTTGAGAATCGTCAGCGTAACGAGGAGGTGTTTGCCGCCGTGAAAGAGGCTGTTTCGGTGTTACGGGAGTATTTCCCCAAGACCGATCGGGAGACTTTGTTGCGGGAGGCGTGGATGCGTAAGATGATCCGGGCTGCCCAAAAAGAGGGTTTCAAACGTATAGCCGTGGTGTGCGGGGCTTGGCACGTGCCGGGTCTGGAGAAGATGCCCACGCAGAAAGAAGACAACGAGTTATTGAAGGGATTACCGAAAGTGAAGGTGGAGTGTACGTGGATTCCGTGGACCTACGATCGGTTGTCTTTCCGGAGCGGTTACGGGGCGGGAATCGTTTCCCCGGGGTGGTACGATCATTTGTGGCATTATCCGGATGACGATGGAACCCGTTGGATGAGCAAGGTGGCCGCCCTTTTCCGGACGAAAGGAATGGATATTTCCGTGGCTCACGTGATCGAGGCCGTGCGTTTGGCACAAGTTGCAGCCGCGTTACGCGGTTTGCCCCGTCCTTCTTTGGAGGAATACAATGATGCCGTGACCACGGTGATGGGATTCGGTGATCCGATTCTGTTACAAGTGATCCGGGAGGCCTTGGTGATTAGTGATCGCATGGGGAGCGTACCGGATGATGTGCCTAAAGTTCCTCTTCTCGTGGATGTAGAGAAGTTATTGAAACGCTTGCGCTTACCCCTCACGACCGAGGTGAAGGAATTCCAGCTGGATTTGCGGAAACCGATGGATTTGGAGCGGAGTATCTTTTTCCACCGCCTGAACTTGCTCGGTATAAAGATGGCCCGTCCGTTACGGGTTGACGGGAAGGGGACTTTCAAGGAGGCTTGGTCCGTTTATTACGAACCGGAGCAGACCCTTGCCGTGATCGAGAAGGCCGTGTGGGGAAATACTTTGTCCGAGGCAGTTATCGCATATAACACCCATTTGTCGAAAGACATCACGTCTATATCCGAGTTGGTGGACTTGCTGGAACGGGTGATTCCCGCGGATTTGCCCGCTCTCGTGGAAGAAATGACTTCCCGGCTGGATGCGCTTTCCGCCTCGACAACCGATGTGCTGGAGATGATGAAGACCATCCCCGGTATGGTGAACGTGGTTCGTTACGGGAGTGTGCGGAACTTGGATTACGGGAAGGTTAACGATATGTTGAACGCCATGATGGCCCGTGTGCTTGCCGGGGGAGTGCTGGCTTGCACGAACGTGGACGAGGATGCGGCAGCAGAGGTCATGGAGCGATTGGTGGCTGTCGATTACGCTATGGCCACGGCGAACCAACCGGGATTGATGGAGATGTGGACGGAACTGGTGAATAAGATCCGGGAAGCACGGGGTTCTCATCCCTTGTTGTCCGGTTATTGTACTCGTTTACTGCGGGATAAGAATATCCTTGGATACGAGGAAACGGCCCAAACGTTGAGTTATTACACGTCTCCCGGGAACACGGCATCCGACACGGCATTTTGGTTTGAAGGATTCCTTAAATCATCGGGTACTATCTTGTTGCTGGACGATCAGTTATGGGGTTTGGTGAATAGTTGGTTGGCCACTCTGAACGACGGGAGTTTCATGGAGTTATTGCCCATACTCCGCCGAACTTTCAGCGAGTACAGCCTGCCGGAACGTCGTAAACTCGGTGAGAAAGCCAAGGGAACTTCTGCCGTGAAACGGGTAAACGCGGAAAGCGAGGCGTTTAACGGTGAAGATGCCCGGAAGGTAATTCCGTTGATTGAGCGGTTATTAGGCATTTGGAACGAGAAAGGTAAAAGATAAAAACTAAAAGATAAAAGTAGGAAATCAAAAAACGTTGGCCTGTGTAGGAGGAATTTAAAATCTAAAATTTAAAATCTAAAATGGAAGAAGCTCTTTTAAAGCGATGGCGATTAATACTGGGAGGAAACGAGGCGGATGGAACGGGAGTTTCTCTCTCTGCCGAGGAGAGTCGCGTGGATGCTGCCTTGAATGCTTTGTACGATAGTGACCGTAAAGGGGGATTGAGTGGTTCGGCTCCCAAGGTAAGCCGTTGGTTGGGAGACATCCGGGAGTTTTTCCCGCAGACGGTTGTACAAGTGATTCAAAAGGACGCTATCAAGCGATTGAACTTGACTTCGTTACTGACCGAGAAAGAGATGCTTGAATCGGTGGTGCCGGACGTGCATCTGGTGGCAACGTTGATGTCCTTGAGCCGGGTGATACCGGAGAAGAACAAGGCTATTGCCCGGGAAGTGGTGCGTAAAGTGGTGGACGAGCTGATGAAAAAGCTATCGTCACCCATGCAACAGGCCGTTACCGGGACTTTGAACCGTTCCAGCAGGCGGCGAAATCCCCGCTATAACGAAATTGACTGGAAGACGACGATCGAGAAAAACCTACGGAACTATCAGCCGGAATACAAGACAATTATCCCGGAGGTTCGTATCGGTTTCGGCCGGAAACGCCGGGCGTTGAAGGACATCGTGCTGTGTCTCGACCAGAGTGGTTCGATGGGGGCGTCCGTGGTTTATTCGGGAATATTCGGCTCCGTGCTAGCCTCGATCCCGTCCGTGCAGACCCGTATGGTGGTGTTTGACACCTCGGTAGTTGACTTGACGGATGATTTGCAGGACCCGGTGGACTTGCTTTTCGGCGTGCAACTGGGTGGCGGTACGGATATTGACCGGGCCTTGGGGTATTGCCAGACGGTGATTACCCGTCCTGCGGACACAGTGCTGGTTCTCGTGACCGACTTGTGCGAGGGGGGTAACGAGCGGGAGATGCGCAAGAAGATGATTTCTCTCGTGCAGAGTGGGGTGCAGTTGATCGTGTTGTTGGCTCTGAATGACGACGGGGCGCCTTTCTACGACAAGGAGAACGCCCAATTCTTGGCAGAACTGGGTGTTTCGGCATTTGCCTGTACCCCGGACAAGTTCCCGGACTTGATGGCGGCGGCCTTGGCAAAACAAGATATCGGGATGTGGTTATCAAAGAATATGCAATGAAAGAAAAGAGAAACCGAGCGGAAATCGTGGAACGATGTGTGGAATTATGGGAGGCCTCCGTGCGAGCCACCCATGATTTCCTCGTGGAAGGAGATATAGAGTTTTACAGGCCTTTTGTGCGTGAGAATTGCGAGAAGTTGCCCTTGCTACTTCATTATGAAGGGGATGAAATTGTAGCCTTTTTGGGGTATGACATGACATCTATCGAGATGCTTTTCGTGGACCCGGATTACCGGGGAAAGGGCATCGGTCGTGATCTTATCGAGTGGGCGATCGAGGATGTTCACGCGGAGACGGTGGCCGTGAACGAGCAAAACGGGCAGGCCGTGAGCTTTTATGCCCGGATGGGGTTTGAGGTGGAACGCCGCACGGAAACGGACGGTTGCGGGAAACCTTACCCGATCCTGTACCTGCGTTTAAAGAATCCCCCGCAGCGAATGGTAAAGGTGACGGGGGATAAGAAAGCGTATCTTCATCTTCTACTGGATGCGGACCCGTGCGAGGCGATGGTTGACCGTTACTTGGAGGAGAGCGATATGTTCGTTTTGGAGAGGGACGGGAAGGTGATCGGGGAGGCTGTCGTTGACGAAAAGGGGGAAATCAAGAATTTGGCCGTGTTGCCGGAGTATCAAGGGAAACTGTACGGAATGTACATTCTTTCTTTTCTGGCCGGTTACTATAAAGATCGTTTTTCTTGCTTGTGGGTAGGGACGAGCGAGGGTGGCGTGGGGTATTACGAGCGTTACGGTTTCGTGCAGGACCACGTGGTGAAGAATTTCTTCACGGATAATTACCCGGAACCGATCATCGATAACGGGAGGCCTTGCGTGGATATGACTTTACTGCGTTTGGAGATTCGTTAAAAAGAACTATTTTTTGGATATACTTGCTATTCTCTCTGGATGGTAGGCTGGTTGCTTAACTAAATGTAGCCTGTTTTAGGCTTGGTACTAGCCTAGGTAGAGCAGGCTAATACCAAGCTTTTAGCAGGCTTTAAGCAGGCTATGAACCTTCTGAGCCCTTTGCTGGCGCGGGTTACGAGAGGGTGGAAACGTAGATTTGTTGTAATATGCTTTATTTCAGCTACTTAAAAATGTGTTATGTTAACGAATATTTGGAGTTAATGAGTGTGCTTATACTTAAAATAAAGTTAATAGAAATCTAGGCTTTTATTTCTAACTTTTATTTTTTAGCTTTTAACTTTTAGTTTCTTTTTGTATTTTTGGCACGGAAATCATTTAATAAGACGATATTATGGGATTCTTTAATAAAATATTCGGAGGTGGAGGAAATGAAGGGAAGAAAGAGACTTCAGCAGATCGAATACTGCGGGTTATCAAGGAGAAAACAACGACAGAGTGCGTGACGCTGATCCCGTCAAAAGGAACGACTAAACCTTGGGAGAGCAAGATCGGGGGGATGCCTTATATGCCTAAAGGGTTTGACTATCCTTACGAGGAGGCGGGGAGTACGGTTGTCACGGAAGGACAAGCACCTGCGGTGGCTGCGAGCGTGGTAGCCGGGCCGTTTGCCGGGTTGGATGGAGGCACAACCACCGTGCCTTCCGCAGCCGCAGGAGAGGCTGTTGAACAGGTGGAAGAACGAAAGTTGTTGCCCTTGCGTTTCTTGGCACAGGTGAATTTCAGCGAGATGCCGCCGTTGGATGGTTTCCCGACAAAGGGAATTCTCCAGTTTTATATTGCGGGAGAAAATGCCCACGGGTTGAATTTCGAGAATCCGGAAGAGCAGAAGGGATTCCGGGTGATTTATCACGAGGAAGTCGTGGAAGACGAGACGGCCTTACTTTCCGTTTTGCCGACAGATGGCGTGGAGTACCCGGATGGTTTCCCGGTGGATGGTGAATTAAGACTGAATTTCGAGAAATCGTCCATGCCGATGGGGGGCGGAGACTATCGTTTCGATAAATTGCTGTTGGATGCCTATAACGAGGCAAATCCCGATGCCCGGGTGGCCTCTCTGGACCGAGCCCCGGAGGATGAGCTGGATAAGGTTTACGACCAACTGGATATGGGAGGGCATCGCATGGGAGGGTATCCCTTCTTCACGCAGCTTGACCCGCGGGAGTATCATCAGGAGTTGAAGGAAAATTCAATCTTGTTGTTCCAGTTGGATTCGGACGAGACGGACGATTACAAGATCGTGTGGGGGGATTCCGGCGTGTGCAATTTCTTTATCCGTCCGGAGAACTTGGCTAAACGGGATTTTAGCCGGGTGTTGTATCATTGGGATTGCTACTAGAAAGATAAAAACTAAAAGATAAAAGTTGGAGGCCGTGAATGACTTCCAACTTTTAGTTTATAGCTTTTAGTTTTCCTGCATCCACTCCATGTTTGTTGGGTATTGGAACACTTTCAGTTTGAAAAGTGGGAGAATGGCAAACAAGTGGTCGAAAATGTCGGCTTGTACTCGTTCGTAGATTACCCATTGTTTTTGTGCCGAAAAACAATAGATTTCTAACGGGATTCCCGTCGGGGTGGGTTGTAGTTGCCGTACCATGTGGGTCATGTCGAGGTTGATGTTGGGGTTGGCGGCAAGCCACGCCTCCATGTATTCCCGGAAAGTCCCGATATTGGTCAGGCGGCGTTTATCAAGCGGGTTTTCCACGTTGGCATTATACTCGTTCAGCTCCTTCATCTTTCCCTCTATGTAGCTTTTGAGCAGGGCTGATTGTTTCAGGTTTTCAAGGTCTTCGTTCGTGAGGTAATGCACGGAATAGATGTCGATGTTGACGGATCGTTTAATGCGTCGTCCGCCGGATTCCTGCATTCCCCGCCAGTTGGTGAATGACTCGGAAACGAGCTTGTAAGTGGGGATCGTGGAGATGGTTTTGTCCCAGTTCTGCACTTTCACGGTGGTGAGGTTGATCTCGATCACGTCACCATCCGCGTTACTACTGGGCATGACAATCCAGTCCCCGATGTTTACCATACGGTTGGAGATTAACTGTATTCCGGCCACGAACCCTAGAATAGAATCCTTGAATACCAGCATGAGGACGGCGGAGATGGCTCCCAGTCCGGCAAGTAGTGCAACGGGGTCTCTATCGATCAGTATGCTGATCACGATGATGGTGGCGGCACAGTAGAAAAATATCTTGATCACTTGGATGAACACCTTGATCGGGCGGTCCTTGGCCATCGGGTAACTATCGTATATCCGGTTGATGCCGTCCAGTATGCTCGACACGATGAGCAGGAAGGAGAGTGTGATCCAGACATTGATCAGTTTCATAAGGAAGGCAAATTGAGTCCACTCGAATTCCTTGAATACGATTTGTATCACGATGGGGGCGATGAGAAGTCCCAGCCGGTTAAAGAATCGTTGATCGAGCATGAGATCATCCCAGTTCGTTGCCGTCCGTTTGGTCAGCTTTAGTACGATACGTGCTAGCCATTGGCGGGTAAGCACGTGGATAATCCAGTTGATGATACCGATAATCACAAGCAGGGCCATGAAGTAGATGATGTCGGAAATACTTTCCGAGTAAACACCCAAATGCTGTAAGCCGGCTTGAATGTAATTTTCAATCGTCATGTTTCAAATATTTTAGTTGGTTTAACGCAGGAACAAAATTAATAATTTTAACTCAATATATAGAATTTACTGCCATTTTGGATTGTTTTATTTCTGGGAAGGGCTTTGGAAAGGGAGTTATCAGGTCTATAAAGCCCGTGGACCTCTAGCGGGGCGCTTTGGGGTGTGTCAAAAGTCTTGTATGGTATTGTCAACTACCCCCTCCGGCTCCCCCTTACACAGGGGGAGAGCTGATTGCCAAGCGGTTTCTCCCCCTGTGTAAGGGGGGAGTTAGTGGGGGTAGTTGTTTAAAATTGACTTCTTGGACAGCCCCTTTATGACTAATACGTAACCACCGACGTCTGTTTCTTCCCGTCCATCCACACGGTCAGCGGGGCCTTGAAGCGCACGTGGCGGGAGTATTTAAACTCCTCGATAACGTCCTGTTGCCGGAGGATGTCAAAGTTGATGAAGGCATCTGCGGACTGGAAGGGGATAGCGAAGTAACCCACTTTCATGGAGGTGACGTTATGGAAGAAGTGCGAGCCGAGGGAGGCATCCAGCGGGAAGTCGGGAAGTCCTTGCTCCACGATGACTTTGGCATTGGCGATGTCTGACCATTGCACGGGTATCCCGGTGAGCGGGTCGCGTGTACCCCAGCGTCCCGGTCCGATGAGCAAGTACTTATCGCCTTCCCGGGCGATCTGCGAGTTATGACGTTTGATTTCCTCGGCGATTTCTTCGGTGCGTAATCGGTCAAATTTGTCGGGATCGACGTACACGACATCCCGGATATATTGCAATTTTCCGTTCCCCATTCCTTTATCAGCCTTTAACAGCACGTGTGTCGGGTCGATGGACAGGTCGTCGATGTCGATGTTATACTCGTTTTTGATTAGCGGTTTGATCTGCAAGAGGTAGAAGATGGGGGTGCCGCTCTCGAAGTTAACGGAGAATTCGATCTCGACGGGGGAACCCATGGCCTGCGAGAAAATGTTCAGTAGGATTTGCAGGGTAGGTGCCAACGGGAAATAGTCGTACTGGAGTATTTTGGAGAAATCCACGATGCGGGGTCCTTTGACGGAAAAGTCGTAAGTAATCTGGTCGTTCATGAAGTCGTAGACGGAGGCGGTGTATTCCAGCGTACCGTCACGCTCGGCCTCCGAGATGTCATACGCTTTGATAGCGGCATTTTCCCCGTCCCGGTAGAGGTCGTAATCCTGCGCAAGCATATTCACTCCATAGAAGTAGCGTTGCGATGCCTTGATTTTGTCCTGCGTGGAGGCCAGTTGCAACTTGGGATAGGCGGGACTGAAACGATGCGTCTTTTCACCACCCACGACGTAGGCTCCCAACCCGATGGCAGTGACGGCGAACCCGTCTTCCGGCTGGATATAGGAGAAGGGGTAAAAGTTGTAGGACTGGGCGACACCACTGATTTCGGGGTAGTATCGTCCGTTATGTTCGTTACCGATGACTTCCTGTATGATGACGGCCATTTTCTCTTCCTCGATCATGTAGTCGATGGCGTTGAAGTATGCCCGGGATTCCGGCGAGTAGATGGAGGCGAAGACGAGCTTGATGGCGTTCTCAACATCCTCCAGCCGACGCTCGAAGTCCGGGTGGTTGTTGGGGAGCAAGTAGGTGGAATAGACCCCGGCAAACGGTTGATTGAGCGAGTCCTCGAAAAGCCCGGAGGAACGCACTGCTAGCGGTTTAGTCATGACCTGAAGGTACTTCCGCAGGTTGTCACGTAACTTCTCGGAGAGGCGTGCGGTGCGGAAGGCCTCCAGAACGTGATCATATTCTTTGTCCTCAAAGATGACGTCGTAGAGGTTGTTGGTCTCTAGGAAGTTGTCGAATTCATCCACGCCGATAACGGCTGTCTTGGGGATAGCCACGCGTAGGTCGGGGATGAGTTTCTTGAGGTAAACATTCTCGATGAAGTTGGAGAGGAACGCCAATCCTCGCCCCTTGCCACCGAGCGATCCGTCGCCGAGCAGGGTGATGTAGCGATTGGAGTTCACGAGTTTCGGGTTGAACTTGATGATGCGTCCCCGTAGTTTCTTGAGTTTCGATGCCTCGAAGACGTTCGCTATGAAACGGCGTATTTCGTCCGGGCTTTTGAAGTAACTGAAACTGTAACGGCGTAGTTTTTTCGCTAGATTGATTTCAGCTCGTGCCATGAGCCACGTGGAGATCCCGTTGCGAATAGCATGGTATTCCAGTGATTCATCGGGGATGGTCATGAGCTTTTGGCGGAATTCCTCGATATTGTGTGCCCGGTCAATGGCCTTTCCGTTGTGGTCCCGGAAGATGAAATCTCCAAAACCGAGTTGGTTTTTGATGAAGTCCTGTATTTCCCGTGCCAGCGTGAGAGAGTTCTTGTTGATGAAATGAGCGTTCACTTCCCGTGCCCGACGCTCGTTGTTAGCTTCGTGGCTTTGGAGTAAGCAGGGTATCTTGTTGTCAAGTTGCTGCACGTATTTTATGAGACTGACCCCGGCGTCCTCGTCTTCCACGCCGTTGTGGGCGTAGCGGACGTCGGAGATGACACCGATAATGTTGTTGCGATATTTGTTGATGATGCCCACGGCATCCTCGAAGTTACTGACAAGGATCAGTTTCGGGCGCACCCGCATCCGGAGGATCACGCCCATCTCGTCGTTGGAGGGTTCCTCGGCAATGATGGCCTGCGTCTGGCTCATGATCTCGGTGTAGAGTAGGGGCAAATAGCGGGAATAATACTTTACAGAGTCCTCGACGACGAGGATCACCCGCACGTCGCCCAGCTTGGTATCGGCCTCTAGATTGATCTTGTCCTCTAGGTATTTGGCCATGGCGAGGAACACTTTCGTGGAGCCGTTCCACACGAATACCCGCTCGATGGATTCGCTGATCTCTTTTTCTGAACTCAGCAGGTAAGAGAGGTCCGCGTTATTGTTGACCAGCATGAGCTGGCAGATGTCGGGGTAGAGTTCTTTGATGTGACGGCTGGTGAGGATGGGGGTTTCTTTGTCCAATCCTGCCATGATGATGATCAAATCGAAATGGCGTTTTTTCAGCTCGTGCAAGGCTCCTTCCTCGTTTGCCACGGAGGTGAAACGGGGAGCGGCGAAAAGGTTCAGTTGGAGATATTCACCGAATATCTTCCCGGAGAATTGTCCTTCCCGTTCGATGGTGTAGGAGTCGTAGTAGTTGGCGATGAGCAGAATTTCTTTTACCTTGAAAGGCATGAGTTCCTGAAATATGTCACGGTCGCTCTTTTTCCGCTTGTATATTTTGTTCAAGTCTATTTTTTCCATGATGTTTTGTTTTGTACAAAGCTAAAGATTTGTTGGCGGAATGACAAGAGAAAATAAGATAGGATTTACGATTTATGCTTCATGGCCACGATCGTTTAAATTAACGTTCGGTTGAAAATAATAATTAAAAATATAGCCGCATAGCTATATTTTGTAAAAATATTTGTATATTTGACAAATCGTTATATGAAAATCTATCGTCGAGATGACGAAAGCGAAAAACGGGACCCCCGGGATTTCATATTCTCCCGGGGGATTTACAAAAGGAAAGACAATTATATACTTAACCTGAACTTAAGTTTCGCGCTACATATTTTTTCATGACGAAAAGATGGATTTTTATATATTGATGCGCGATTTTCCGGGTGGCATTAGTCACCCGGCCTTTTTATATTTTTATTGGGAGTAGTTTGTCATGATTCTACTCATGTGTGGAGTCGGAGTACATGGAATTATCCGTGGGAGAAATACACGAATTTATTCCTCCGATTAAAAAGATTTTTATTAACTTGCGACGTTTTATTGTAATGGTAACATTTTGATATGAACAAACGTGCTATGCGATCCGGTTTGATGTTGTGCTTTTCCCGTTGGAACAGGAAAGGGTACGCTATTTTCGCCTCACTGGGACGGAATGTCCGGATCGGGCGGCTGGCTATTCATATTTGCGAAATGTCGTTACAGAAATCGTCGAGGAAGGGCGTGATCGTGATGCTGGCGGAAGTGTTCGAGCGGTTGGAGAGGTTGTTCGAAGGGTACGTGGAGAAGGTGAAACGAGCGGGGTGCGAGCTATTGCCGACTCGCATGGGTATGGAGGATGTCTTCATTAATTCTTATCATAATTTGAAATTTGAAGGTATTCCTGTCCTTGGGCAGGGTACCTTTTTTATTTTTTAACAGGAAACAGAAAATGAAAGAAGAAAATATTATAGAGGAATTAAAGCGAAAGGTGGAAGAGGGAGGACAGGTTACCCGGGAAGAGGCGTTGGTATTGTCACGGGTGGAAGATAAGAAGGCTTTGTACGAGGCGGCCGGGGCTATTCGGGATCGTTTTGCCGGGCGGTATTTTGATACTTGCTCGATCGTGAACGCCCGTTCGGGACGTTGTTCCGAGAATTGTAAGTGGTGTGCGCAGTCGGCCGTGTTCAAAACGCACGTGCAGGAGTACGAGCTGATTGACGAGGAGAGCTGCGTGGAGCTGGCCCGGTTGAATGCCAAGTACGGGGTGAACAAGTTTTCGTTCGTCACGAGCGGGCGTTCCTTGTCGGATAAGAATATTAACAAGTTGTGCGAGTATGCCGTCAAGATCAAGCAGGAGATGAAGATTAACCTTTGCGCTTCCATGGGGTTACTGACGAGAGAGCAATTGAAAAGACTGAAAGATGCGGGTATAACCCGCTATCATTGTAACTTGGAAACGTCCCGCCGTTATTTCTCTACTCTTTGCACGTCCCACACGACGGACGAGAAGATCGAGACGATTCGCCATGCGCTTGAGCTGGGGATGGAAGTGTGTTCCGGGGGTATCATCGGCATGGGCGAGACGATGGAAGATCGCGTGGACTTGGCGCTGACGGTACGGGAGTTGGGCGTGAAATCTATCCCGATGAACGTGCTGAACCCGATTCCGGGTACCCCGCTGGAAGGAGCAGCGCCACTTACGGACGAGGAGGTGTTGACGACGGTGGCAGTTTTCCGTTTCATCAATCCCGATGCCTTCTTGCGCTTTGCCGGGGGACGGGCGCTGATCGCTCATATCGAGGAAGATGCCATCCGGGCCGGGATTAACTCGGCTATCGTGGGTGATCTTCTGACCACGATCGGCTCGAAGGTGATAGAGGATATGGAGAAGGTGAAAAGATTAGGCTTTACGACAGAAGATAATCTTTAACTTTTAGTTTTTAACTTATAACTTTTAACTTTATAAAGTGAACACGGCAGAATTATTGAAGTTTGACAGGGAGCATTTGTGGCATCCCTATACGTCAACGGTTAACCCACTTCCGGTTTATCCGGTGAAGAGGGCGGAAGGTGTGTATATTGAACTGGAGGACGGGACGCGTCTGATTGACGGGATGTCCTCGTGGTGGTGCGTGGTACACGGGTATAATCACCCGGTTATTAATGCCGCTATTGAAGAGCAATTAAAGAGTATGTCACATGTCATGTTTGGCGGGCTAACACATCGCCCTGCAGTAGAACTGGCCGAGAAACTGGTGGAACTGGCCCCCGATGGGATTGACAAGGTATTCTATTGTGATTCCGGCTCGGTGGCCGTGGAAGTGGCGATGAAGATGGCCCTACAATATTGGTACGCTGCCGGGAGAGACGATAAACGCCATTTTCTGACGATCACGAAGGGATACCACGGGGATACGTGGAATGCCATGTCCGTGTGTGATCCCGTGACGGGAATGCATAATATATTCCGGGGATCACTGCCCATGCAGTATTTTATTCACCGGCCGGAAGCCCGTTACGGGGAGCCTTGCCTACCGGAGCATATTGAAGAACTGAAACAAAGCCTGCGGAATAACCACAACCGTATTGCTGCCGTGATACTGGAACCTATTGTGCAGGGTGCCGGGGGAATGTGGTTTTACTCGGCGGATTACTTGCGGCAGGTGAGGGAGTTATGTAACGATTACGACGTGTTGCTGGTTTGTGACGAGATTGCCACCGGGTTTGGGCGCACGGGTAAGATGTGGGGAGTGGATCATGCGGGTATCGTGCCAGACATCATGTGTGTAGGGAAAGCGATTACGGGCGGGTATATGAGTTTTGCTGCCACGATGGCGACGGAGAATGTAGCTACCCAGATTTGTGCGAAAGATCCCGGTGTGTTCATGCACGGTCCGACGTTCATGGGTAACCCGTTGGCTTGTGCCGCGGCAAATGCCTCGCTGGATCTGATCAAGAGTTATGACTTGACGACCATGATCGGGCATATTCAAGACCAGTTGGAAAGAGAACTTGCCCCGGCTCGGGAATTCCCGAACGTGGCGGACGTGCGGGTGTTGGGCGCTATCGGCGTGGTGGAGATGAAGGAACCCGTGAACATGGGGCTGATCCAAGCCGCTTTCGTGAAAGAGGGCGTGTGGGTGCGTCCGTTCGGTAAGCTGGTGTATGTCATGCCGCCTTTCATCATCCGTGACTGGGAACTGCAAAGGCTGACATCCGCCTTGTTGCACGTGATTTCGTATTTGAAGTAATTGAAAATGCAAGGATTTGTAACCTGTAACTTGCTAACTTGTAACTTTGCCGAAGGCAAAACACTATGAATAAAGAACGATATATTAATAAACTGAACAAGATAAAGGAATCGGGGAATTACCGGGTGCTGCGAGACGTGCAGCATAACGGTTTCCTGATACATTATAATGGACGGGAGATGCTGAATCTCTCGTCGAACGATTATTTGGGGTTGGCGTCGAACCCGGTGTTATACGAGGATTTTCGTAAGGAGACGGACGTGAAATTGTTGTCGTATAGTGCCGTGTCGTCCCGCTTGTTATCGGGGAATCACGAGTATTATAACCTGTTAGAGAATGATTTGAGCGATTTGTACGGGAAGGAGGCCGCCTTGGTGTTAAATTCCGGTTATCATGCAAATATCGGAATATTACCCGCATTAGTAGGGAAACGGGACTTGATCGTGGCAGATAAGCTGGTACACGCCAGTATTATCGACGGCTTGCGGTTGAGTGAGGCCGAGATGTTGCGTTACCATCATTTAGATTACGAGCATTTACGGGAAATCTTGTTTAATCATCGGGAGGAGTACGAGAACGTGTTTATCGTGACGGAGTCAATCTTTAGCATGGATGGTGACGTGGCAGACTTGCAGGAGTTGTGTGATCTGAAGAGGGAATACGATACGTTCCTGTATGTGGATGAGGCGCACGCTGTCGGGGTTCGGGGTACGAACGGGCTGGGATGTTGCGAGGAGCAGGGCTGCATGGATGATATTGATTTTATCGTGGGTACTTTCGGGAAGGCATTTGCATCTTACGGGGCTTTCGTGGTTTGTGACGAGATGTTTCGGGATTTCTTGGTGAACACGCAGCGCAGTTTGATTTTCACCACGGCATTGCCTCCGGTAAACGTGGCATGGACTCGTTTTATCCTTAACCGGATGCCGGATTTTTACTCTTATCGTATGAAACTGACCGGTCTTGCCGAACGACTGCGAGTGACACTGGCAAACCGGGGATTCGAGACCCGGGGAGATTCTCATATCGTGCCTTTCCTGTGTGGGAGTAACGAGAATAGTGTTTATATGTCCGAGTTGTTCCAAGATAATGGTTTTTTTGTGTTGCCTGTGAGATACCCGACCGTGCCGAAGAACGAGGCACGTATCCGGTTCTCGTTGAATGCAGCGATTCCGGAGGAGGATTATGATTGTTTGATGGAGTTTATAGAAATTAGTCTTTAATAATTTTAGATTTCATGATTTTAGATTTTAAATTTCATCCGCACAGGTCTGATCCTCAACTTGAAACTGATAACTCGTCAAAGGCGATCTCATGAAAAGGAAATGGATTACTAAAGAGGGAAACCGGGTGCTCACGTTATTTTTTTGCGGTTGGGGTATGGATGAACATACTGTGCAACACGTGAGGGGTATGGGTGATTTGCTTTTGTTCTACGATTACCGGGATATTTCCGGGGAGGATGCACCGGAGGTTGAGGGGTACGAGAGTGTCCGGGTCGTGGCTTGGTCGATGGGAGTGTGGGCAGCATCGGTGTTGTTGAGTCGTTGGAATATTCCTGTTTCCTGCCGGGTGGCTATCAACGGGACAGAACGCCCGGTGGATGAGCATTATGGGATTCATCCTAAGATATATTTGCTGACCGAACGGGGTATGACCGAACAAGGAAGAGACAAGTTCTTTGCCCGTATGTTTTCCGGGAAGGAAGAAATGGAACGTTTCAAGGAAAACAGGCCTTGCAGGGCTATTGATGAGCAAAGGGACGAATTGCGACTTATCCGGGAGCAGTCGGCACGGGAAATGCCCGAAATGCACTGGGAGCGGGTTTATGTTTCCGAGGGGGATGTTATCTTCCCGGTGGAAAATCAACGAAACTGGTGGGGGAATCGTGTCGAGATTATTACGCTACCGGGGGGACATTACCCGTTTTACGTGTTAGATAATTGGGAAAAGATATGGAAATAAATAAAGAAGAGGTAGAACAGCGTTTTAGGCGGAGTCGGGTCAGTTACAATGACAATGCGCGAGTGCAGAAAATGGTCGTTGATCGGATGGTTCCCATGATTTTGTCATCCGTGGAGCGTGTGCCGGAGAAGATATTGGAGATCGGTTGCGGTACGGGTTTGTTGACCTCGCAACTGCAACGAACTTTTCCGAGTGACGGGTTGTACTTGAATGATCTGGTGGAGGAGTTGTGTTATCACGCGGCGACGGTTAATCATGTGCCGCTGAAGCATTGTTTCCCGGGGGATGTGGAGAAGTTGTTTTTGCCCCTTAGTTTTGATCTGATTGCTTCTGCGTCCACTTTTCAGTGGTTTACGACTCCGGAAGAAACGTTCAAGAAATTGTCCAAGCGATTGGAGCAAAGGGGGGTGTTGGTGTTCAGTACCTTTGGGAAATTTAACTTGCGTGAAATTCGACTGACCACGGGGGGCGGGCTTGATTATCGGAATAAGGAAGAACTGGAAAAGATGCTGAAACCTTACTTTGAAATCGAATTGATAGAGGAAGAATTTCATATGCTTGAATTTGATACCCCGTTAGCGGTACTCCAACATCTGAAAAAGACGGGGGTGAATGTTTCGGGTGATCCGACAATCTGGACGAAAGGACGGGTGGATGCCTTTATCAAGGACTATAACGCCCGCTTTGCCATTGACGGAAAGGTTGCCCTAACTTACCATCCGCTTTATTTTGTGTGTAGGAGGAAATGAAGCTAAAAGTTAAAAGCTAAAAACTAAAAGTGGAGAGTGGAAAGATTCAGTGATTGCCGATTCAATGATTAGGTGATTAAAAAGAGCGTCGCGTAGAGGGTGGGAATCACTAAATCGGAAATCACTAAATCAAGAAATTAGTAGGATCTAAAATTATTAAATCTAAAATCAATAAGGTGGTATATTTTGTAAGTGGAATAGATACAGATGCCGGAAAGTCGGTGGTGACCGGGTTACTGGCTCGCTCTTTGAGAAAGAGAGGGGTAAACGTGATTACCCAGAAGTTTATACAGACGGGATGGGTCGGTATATCAGAGGATATTCTGAAACACCGGGAGATTATGGGAATCGAACCGCAACCCGTGGATAAGGATGGGACGACGTGTCCTTACGTGATGACGTATCCGGCCTCGCCTCATTTGGCGGCGGAGATTGATAAGGTGACGCTGGATATGGAGCGGATTACGGTTTCAACCCGTAAACTGGAAGCTTTGTACGATATGGTGTTGCTGGAGGGAGCCGGGGGACTGTACGTGCCTGTTACTAGGGATTATTTCACGATAGATTATATTCAGGAGTATGATTATCCTTTGATTCTCGTGGCGTCTTCCAAACTGGGAAGTATTAACCACACGCTGATGAGCCTAGAGCTTTGCCGTACGCGGGGAATTAAGGTGGCGTGTCTCGTGTACAATCGTTTCCCGAATGATAGTGAGTGGATCACGAATGACTCGATTACGATATTCAAACATTACTTGGAACAATATTTCCCGTCGACAGCGTTGATTGAGGTTCCCGTGGTACACGGAACCGATTATCCGGACGTGGATGTCAGCGCATTGGAGGGTAGAAGATGAGAAGAGTGGAGCTACTTTCCCCGGCAAAGAATGTTGATGTGGCGATTGCCGCTATCAATAACGGTGCGGATGCCGTGTATATCGGTGGTCCGGCTTTCGGGGCCCGGAAAGCGGTAGGGAACAGTCTGGAGGACATAGAGAAGGCCGTATGCTATGCACATCGGTTTTATTGCCGGGTGTTTGTCACGCTGAACACGATTCTTTATGACGAGGAGTTGCCGGAGGTAGAACGATTGATTCACAGCCTGTACCGGATCGGCGTGGATGCTATTATCGTGCAGGACCCGGCCATATTGAAGTTGGATTTGCCACCGATAGCGTTGCACGCCAGCACACAGATGCATAATTATGATCTGGAGCGTATCAAGTTTCTCGATCGGCTAGGATTCCAACGTATCGTGTTGGCGCGGGAATTGTCACTGGAACAATTACGGGAGATTCGCCGGGAAGTGAAAGCCGAGCTGGAGTATTTCGTTCACGGGGCCTTGTGTGTCAGTTTAAGCGGACAATGCTATATGTCACATTACTTGACGAAACGATCGGCTAACCGGGGCGAGTGTGCCCAAGCCTGCCGGATGCAGTGGACGGTGGAGGATGATGCGGGAAAGGTGGTGCTGAAGGATAAGTATGTGCTTTCGCTGAAGGATTTGAACTTATCGGCTCATTTGTCGGAGTTGGTTGAAGTAGGCATTGATTCTTTCAAGATCGAGGGACGGTTGAAGGAGGCGGATTATGTGGCAAATGTCACGAATTATTATTCCGGTCGTCTGGATGAAATTGTGGCTCGTAATGAGGATTTGGCACGAGTGGGTGCCGGATACGTGAAGGCCGCTTTCGAGGCCGATCCCGAGCGGAGTTTTAACCGGGGATACACGGACTACTTCTTCGTGCAGAGGAAAACGGGTATGGTGAGCATGGATTCCCCGAAGTCGATGGGGAAGAAGGTGGCCATGGTGAAGCAGGTGAAGGGAAATCAGATGTGGGTAGAGTTGTTGGAACCCGTGCATAACGCTGATGGGTTGTGTTACTTTGATGGCCGGGAATTGCGGGGAGTGAAGGTGAATACGGCCGAGGGAAATCGTCTGACTTGTAACGAGAGATTGAACGTGAAACCGGGAACGTTGTTGTACCGGAATTATGACCACGAGTTTGTAACACGTCTTGCTAAAGGGACTTCCGTGCGTAAGATTAAAGTGAAGGTTGACGTGTACGCGGAGGATGCTCGGCTGGTACTGGTGGCCACGGACGAGAATGGGGTTTCCGTGATGATACGGAGTGACGAGACGTTCGAGGTGGCCACGAATCCCGCACAGATGGAACGTGTGGTGGGACAATTGCGGAAGAGCGGGGACACGGAGTACGATTGTTGCGAGGTGGAATATCTCGATGAAACGGTGCTTTTCATTCCTTCTTCCGTGGTGAATGGCTATCGTCGGCAATTGCTGGATACCTTGAGCCGGGAACGGGAGGAGCAACGGGAGAGATGGGTACAGGAGCCTTTGAACCGGGACGTGAAGTATACTGGGAGTGCCGACTGGCGGCTGAACGTGGTGAACCGTCTTGCAACGGAGTTCTATCGGGAGCATGGGGTGGAGACGGTTGAACCGGGATTCGAGAAGGAAAACAGGTGGAGTGGCCGGGAAGTAATGACTACCCGCTATTGCCTATTGTTCGAGCTGGGGATGTGCCGTAAGACGGGGAAGGATAAGGCGTTGAAATTTCCGTTGTATCTTTCCAACAATTTGGGACGGTTCCGGCTTGAATTCGATTGTAAGAATTGTTTCATGAAGGTGTTATCTATTTAATTAATGCACTAGTTTCAGCCCGACAACTCCCGTTAGGATCAGGAACACGAAAAGGAGACGGTATATATTCGTCGAGTCATGGAAAAAGAAAATTCCCAATAGCACGGTACCGACTGCACCGATTCCGGTCCAGATGACGTATGCCGTGCCGATGGGGATGCTCTTTTGTGCCAGATAGAGCAGGAACCCGCTCAGCCCCATGGAGACCACGGAAAGGGCGATGAAGTGGTAGAAGTATTTCTCGTGTAATCCGGCAAGTTTAAAGCCGAGGGGCCAGCCGATTTCCAATAATCCGGCACATACCAGTAAAATCCATTGCATAGTTGTATTTATTAAGTGTTACGGGACAAAGTTAGGGCGACCGGGAGGGAAAATACTTGATAATTATCAAGAAGTCTGTATATTTGTTTTTACAATAATAATATCTTGTATGATTGATGAAAACGTGTTGGAACGCTTGAAACCCTACCTGACGGAAGTGAGTTACCCGAAAGGGTATGTTTTGTTCAACAACGAGAAGTTGGAGAGAAATATCTACTTTATCAAGCGGGGAATGGCGAGGGCATTTGTCGAGGTTGATGGCCGGGAGGTCACGATCTGGTTCGGACAGGAGGGAGACGTGATTATATCTGCCAGAGGGTACGTGTACGGGGAGAAAGGTTACGAGACTATGGTGCTTTTGGAAGATTCGGAACTCTACCGGGTGAGTGGGAAGGATTTACAGGATTTGTATTGTAACGATATTGTTATTTGTAACTGGGCAAGGCGATTGATTGAGCGGGAATTTGTGAGGACAGAACACCATCTGATTGCCAACCTCTCGGAACCTGCAGCCGATAGGTATATGCAGTTATTGCGGGAAAAACCGGAGATACTGCGTCGGGTGCAGTTGCAGCATATCGCATCTTTCTTGGGGATTTCCTCGGAACATCTGAGCCGGATTCGGGCGATCACTAAAAACAGAACGAAGTAACGAAAAGTTTCACGAACTGAAACTGTCCTGTTTTTTCCGTGTATGATTTTGTCAACCATGAAAGAAAGGCTTGATAAAATGGGAATATATCAGTGATTTTTACTATCTTGCACAAATTTATGTAATTATTGCAAGGAAGTTATGCGAATTATTCAATATATCGGTGTGATTCTTTTCTTTTTCCTCGTGTCCTGCGAGAAAAATGACGTGGAGCCACAGAAGACAAGGACGTTGATGGTTTATTTGGCGGGAGATAATAATCTTTCGGGGCATATGCAGAAGAATATCAGTTCCATGATGTCCGCTTGGAAGAAGAGTTATAATGCGAATATTGTGATTTATTTTGATGCTCCCAATGCCGCACCGGAGCTTTACACGTTCCGATTTAACGGAAAAGAGGTGGAGAAACAAGTGCTAAAAACGTATGAGGAGATGGATTCCGCGGACCCGGAAGTGCTGAAAAAGATATTGAATGAGATGCAAGATTTGTACCCGTCAGATTCGTATGGTTTAATTCTTGGTTCACATGCTTCAGGGTGGATTCCTTCAGGGGGATTTGGTCGGAGTAGTCGGATGTTATATGCCGAACCCGTGCTGACCCGGAGTTTCGGTACGGATTATACCGGACCGAACGAGATGGACACGCGGGATATGGCAAAGGCAATTCCTTTCAACAAGGAGAATCTGGAGTTTATCCTGTTCGATGCTTGTCTGATGTCTTCTATTGAAGTGCTTTATGATTTGCGGGACAAGGCAAAATACGTGATTGCCTCCCCGGCTGAACTTCCGGCACCGGGTTTCCCTTATACCCGGGTGATGCCTTATTTCTGGGGGAAGGGTACGGATTTGGAGAAGGATTTGGTGAAAGTGTGTGATGAGTTTTGGGATTATTATAACACGTATAATGCCGCTAATCGGTTTGGTACGATTGCCTTGATAAAGATGGACGGGATGGAGCATTTATTTGATCTTACTCGTGAGGTTTTGCAAGGGAAGAAAGAGAATGTAGCCACGATAGACAAGAATGCCGTTTATTGCTATCCTATGGTGGAATACTTCAAGTATGACAGGTTTTTTGATTTGGGAGAGTATATGAAGTATATGACCGAGGGGAGAGAAGGACTTTACAAGGAATATCGTGATTTTTTGGATAATCAGGTCGTGATCTATAAAAATGTAACGAATCCATTTTATTACACGGAGATACCGGAGGAAAAATTTAGCGGGATAGCCACTTATATCCCTCTTGGTATTGATGAATGGCGTGATGAAACTGGCGCTTATTGGGGATTTTCATGGTCGGGTGTCTATGATATGGTAACGGAATAGGCGATGTATTCCTAAATCCCGGCTTTTCTTGGGGATATAATGGCTCGTAATTTTATTTTTGAGAGTAAGTTGTCTCGTTGTTGGTTTACTTGACAGGATATTCGTTCGTGTTATTTTTAATTATCATCTGTTAAAATGGCGGCTATGATCGGGCGATAAGCGGGCGAGTATCGGGCGATGGCGCCTAATTGCCGCCTAACAATCACTCAACCATCAGGTAACAAGGATGGATAACCCTGAGAAAGGGGATATAAAACCCTTGTTAATTTTAGATTTAGGGATTTTAGATTAAGGAGGGTGCGTCAAAAGGTATTTTATCCTCAAAGAACTCCTCCGTCACTTCGTGCCACCTCCTCTATAAACAGAGGAGGAGCTGGAGACTCTTCCCGAAGACAGGGAGTATTTCAACTCTCCCTCTGTTTATAGAGGGAGTACGGCGAAGCCGGGAGGGAGTTTGAAAAATGCCTTTTGACACACCTCTAGTTAAAGCGTTAGCCTTGTGCGGTTGGAATCTAAAATCATAAATTATAAATCTAAAATTAGTAAGTTCCCAAAACACGCTTACATCATAGTCCCTGATTTTCTTCGGCGATCGTGTAAAACAGGGTTGCTCCTGTTTCAATCACTTCGTCTGGGAAGTCATACTGCGGGGAGTGGAGCGGGGCGCAGTTTTCCCCGGAACCTAGACCGAACATGGCTCCTTTATATTGCTGTGTGAATAAGCCGAAGTCTTCGCCCCAGCTGAATGGTGTCTGTAATTCTAAGTATGGTAAATTGTTGCGAATGGCTGCACTTTTTACCAGACTCACGGACTGCGGGTCGTTTTCATTGGCGGAGAACGGTTCCAACCATTCCATCTCGTGTTGCAAGCCGGGAGTACGTTCGCACTCGGTGGCTACCAGATTTTTTAGTTGCTCGGCGTGTTGGTGTAGCAGTTTGTCTGTCTTGGCTCGAAGCGTGGCTCGGATCACGCCGTTTCCAGCCGACACGCCGTATGCTTCTTCCCCGACGTGTATTTCTACTATGGTAGAGAGAAAGTAGTCGTCGGATTGCATATCGGTGTTATTCCAGCGTGATAACTCATCAACAATTGTGAGCATGGCGGGAATAGGGCTGATACCCTTCTGTGGTTCTGCGGCGTGTGAGGTTTTTCCCGTGAGCGTGATGGAAACGCTCACCACGGCACACGTGAAACTACCTTCCTTGCAGAGAACGGCGTGCAACGGGTAGCCCGGTATGTTGTGCAGGGCAAACGTCTTGTCGATCTGGTAATAGTCCAGCACCTTCGTGTCCAGCACGGCTTTTGAGCCAGAGCCGTTCTCTTCTGCCGGTTGGAAAAGGAGCAGTATGCGTCCTTTTGTCAACGGGTGTTCCGATAACATTCGAGCAAACCGGAGCAGTATGGTCGTGTGACCATCGTGACCGCACTTGTGCGCCACTCCCGGAGTTTGTGAATGGTGGGATATCTCCTCCGGTTCTTGTACAGCGACGGCATCTATGTCTGCTCGGAACAGGACGGTGGGACCGTCTTCCGAGAAGAAGTATTCTACGAGCAGCCCGTGGCCGCCCACGTGACGGATGATTTTGGTCGGGTTGAATGCTTGTAATTTATCCTCGACGAAACGGGCCGTCTGAGCTTCGTGTCCCGAGAGTTCGGGGTGTTGGTGTAGCTTGCGGCGTATTTGGTAAAAAGTATCTTCTTGCATAGCTTTTCAATTTACACCGCAAAGGTAAAATAATTAATTATTCGTGTGGTTACATTTATTTTCTATCTTTACGTCGAATTATAAAAGAAAGCAGGCATGAAGTTAAATAAGTCGCAAGGGGATTTGTTGAAACGGGTGATCGAGCGATGGGAGGCGGACGGCACGATTGACGTGAGTACGGCGGATCGGTTGAAGGAAAGTTACACGGTGCGATCTTTCGAGTGGAAGGAGTTGGCGAAGTATTCGTTCTGGATAGCCATCGTGTGCGGGGTGATCGCCGTGGTGTCGGTGTTGGCGGATCATTTGATCATGGATTTGCTTGAAAGATTGTTTCTTTCCTCCTATTCTTTGGCCAGCGGCGTGTTTGCCGTGGGAGCGGTCTTGGTGTATTACTGGGGGTGGCGACGACGGAAACGGATGCCTTACAAGGTTTTCAGTAACGAGACAATTCTTTTTTTGGGCGTGTTGCTGACGGCAGTCTCGGTCGGTTACTTGGGGGCGGCCATGGATAACGGGAGCGGGCATTTTTCCTTGCTTTTCCTACTGGCGGCGGTGATTTATGCCGTGCTGGGCTTTTACTTCTCGTCGGTGCAGGTGTGGGTGTTTGCCTTGTTGTCGCTGGGAGCGTGGTACGGGGCCGAGACAGGGTATCTGAGTGACTGGGGCAATCATTTTCTGGGACTGAATTACCCGCAGCGTTACGTGGCTTTCGGGGGATTGCTGGTAGTATGTCGTTTCTTGCTGGCCGGAAAGAAGTGGTTCACGACTTTTGATTACTCTACATACGTGGTGGGAATGCTTTACCTGTTTATCTCGTTGTGGTTCCTTTCTATATTCGGGAATTCGGAAAGCTGGATTCGTTGGTATTCCACGAAACAGGTGGAGTTGTGGGCTTGGAATTTGCTGATCCTTTTCGGTTCGGTAGTGGCTATATTTGTAGGTTTGAAACGGGATGATGCCGTTGCCCGTGGGTTCGGGATCACTTTTTTTCTGTTGGGTATTTACACGTTGTATTTCTCCCTGCTGTGGGATGTCATGCATGCCGGGTTGTTCTTTTTTATACTGGCTATATCTTTCTGGTTGCTGGGGCGTAAAGCAGAGAAGGTATGGAACTTGGAGTTTCTGCGAGACCCGAAGAAATTGAATGATGATATGAATTAAGTTATGGATACACTGGTAAGTTTAGGATACTGGGGGTTGTTTATCGGTTCTTTTCTGGCGTCAACGATTATCCCGATGAGTGCCGACGTGCTGTTGGTAGGCGTGCTGGCTTTAGGGGGGAACGTGTGGGGATGCTTGGCGATAGCCACGGTGGGTAACTGGCTGGGAGGGTTGACCTCGTACTGGATCGGGTGGCTGGGACGCTGGGACTGGATTGAACGCTGGTTCAAGGTGAAACGAGAGAAGTTGGAGCAACAGAAAGGACACGTGGATCGTTACGGCGTTTGGCTTGCTCTTTTCACGTGGTTGCCGATCGTGGGAGATTTGTTTGCCATTGCCCTCGGATTTTATCGTGTCCGTCCGAAGATGTCCGCTTTCTATATGCTCGTGGGGCGTTTCGCCCGCTTTCTGGTGTGGGTATTGCTGTATATCAAGTACGCTGATCGTTTTATCGAGTGGATCAGTTGATCCGGTGACCGTTACCAGCTACCACTGGAACCACCGCCACCGAATGAACCACCGCCGAATCCACCAAATGACCCGCCACCGCTGCTGAATCCACCGAATCCGCCGCTACTGCCACCGCCCATGGGGAAGATGAAGAACCCGCCGCGACCGGAGGTGTGACCGGGTGAGTAACCTCCGCCGCCCCGTTTTCGGAATATGAGTGACAGGATGATCACGAAAACAATGAACCCGATCACGATGTCAAAAGGACTGCCTTCGTTCTTTTTCTTGTACTCGTCCGCGGTGTATTCTCCTTTTGATAAGTCGATTAGCACGTCAGTGGCTTTGTCAATACCTTTGTAGTAGTTGTCAGCTTGGAAAGCGGGAATGATTTCATTACGGATGATGCGGGAGGCAGTCACGTCCGGAACGACACCTTCCAACCCGTAACCGACGGAAATGGCCACTTCTCCTTTTTCTCTTCCGGATTTGGGTTTAATCAGAATGACGATACCGTTGTCTTTTCCCTTTTGTCCGATACCCCATTTTTCCCCGAGACGGGCAGCATAGTCGTTGATGTCGTACCCGTTGAGTGAAGGTACGGTGACCACGGCGATTTGGGTGGAGGAGTTATTATTGAAGTTTACCAGTTTCTTTTCCAGCGCAGCTCGTTCTTGGGTGCTGAATAATCCCGTGAAGTCATTCACGATGCGTTTCGGGGTCATGGGTTCCGGAATATCCTGAGCATGAACGGAGAGCAGGGTTCCCGCGATGACGGTGAATAATATGAGGAGTTTTTTTATCATTTTGCTATATATTACAAATTAGAAGTTCAGGTTGTTCGTGTAAACCTGTGATGTTCCTTTACTGAAAGGAGATTTCGTCGGGAAGTTCATTCACGTCATCGGTTTGATAGGGGAAGTATACTTTCAATTGTTCACCGGCGGTGATGACGGCTTCGCAGATGCCTTCCGTGATCTTGCCTTCCTTGAATTTTGCAACCATGTTTTTCATGATTGAATCCCAGAAGTCCGCGGGTACTTTGGCATTAATCCCGGCATCTCCAAGGATCGCGGATTTGTGGTCGAGTAAGGCCACGTAGATCAGTACACCGTTTCTTTGCGCCGTTTTGTGCATGTTTAAGTGGGCAAAAACGTCGGCAGCCCGGTCAAGTACGTCTATTTTACTACGGTTTTCGATATGTACCCGGATTTCCCCGGACGTGTCTTTTTCCGCTTGCTTGATAGCGGCTACCATGGCATCTTTTTGTTGTTGGGTAAAAGCTTTTTCGGGAGACATAAGCTGATGATTTTAGATTTTAAATTTTAGATTCCAGTCGCACGAGGCCAACGCTTTTTGATTTTTATCTTTTCAACTACCCCCTCTAACTCCCCCTTACACAGGGGGAGTTAGAGGGGGTAGTTGTTTAAAATTTAACTTCCGGAGCTTTTTCTGCACCGGCGGCAGCCTCAAAGTAAGGTTTCGGGAGGAAACCGAACATCCCGGCGATGATGTTTTTTGGGAATGAACGAATGTAGGCGTTATAACCTTTCACTTCCTCGTTGAATTTGCGTCTTTCAACGGCAATTCGGTTTTCTGTTCCTTCCAGTTGGGCTTGCAAGTCACGGAAGTTCTCGTTGGCTTTCAAGTCCGGGTATTGCTCGGAGATCGCCATCAAACGGGAGAGGGCAGAGGAAAGTTCGCCTTGCATATTATTGAATTTCTGGATGGTTTGCTCGTCCAGTTGATCAAAGTTTACCCGCATTTGCGTGGCTTTTGCACGGGCCTCCACGACTTGGGTCAACGTGTTCTGTTCATGCTCCGCGTAGCCTTTCACCGTGTTCACGAGGTTCGGGATTAGGTCCAGACGACGTTGGTATTGATTTTCCACGTTCGACCATTGGGAGGATACGTTCTCACTCCGGGTTACCATCTGATTGTAACTTCCTTTGAACCACATGAAGATTCCAATCACGATGACGATAATTACTCCTATTACAATATAACTCTTTTTCATGTTTTGCTTTTATTTTAGTGTTACGAGTACAAATATAATGCTTTATTGATTGTCCGCTGCAGAATGAGGATGTTAAGATTTAAGATTTTAAACTTTTATCCTTTAGTTTTTATCTTTTAGTTTTATTTATCACCCGGTCGTAAATGTAGAGCAACAAGGTAGTGCCTAGCCCGATAGCCAGTATTACCATCCATATGTTGGAGGGGGAATACTCGTTCCATAGTAGGTTGGTTAACTCGTGAGGGGTGAGGTTGACTTGTTGGGCTACATGCTCGAAATAGGCGTTATTTGACAAACCGTCCGGTAAATGGAGGCCTTTTTCGGCAACAAACTGACGAGTGATCATCACTTTATCCGCCATATTTTGATAAACTACACCGGAGATAATTCCGGCAAAAACGTTACCAATGAAGACGGGGATAAAGGAGTACCCCATGTAGAGAGCCTTTTTGTCGTGTGGGGCAATCCGGCCGATATATTCCGTGATTTTCGGGGATCCGGCCATTTCTCCCAGCGAGAAGATCAGTATCGCCACAAGCGTGAACAGCACGTTTTGTGAGAATAGGGTGAGGGCCATTCCGATGGAGCAGACAAGGAATCCCGAAATCATGGATTTAAGGGGTTTCATGCGCATCACGACACTTGACACGATAATCTGGAAAATAATAATGTAGAGGGCATCGAAGTTCGTCACGAATTCAGCATCCATAACTCCCGGAGCCGGACTGTAGTTGGTGCTGATGAAAGGGATATACTTTTCAAAGAAATGGTACAACACGCTCGTGTCTATCCATTGCGAGATAAAGACGGGTAGGGTGAAGAAGAGTTGGTTGTACATGGTCCAGAATCCGGCCACGATGAGCAGGAATACCACGAATTTCAAGTCTTTCACAATACTGAACATATTCCGGAATATATCCCCGAAGGTGCGAGTGAGAGAAGTCTGTTGCACGACTCCCCGGTGGGGTTCCTTGTAAAAAAGAAGTAGCACGAAGTTCAGTGCGATAATACCAGCCGATACATAGAACACGAGGTTGGACGATCCTTTGAACAAAAGGGTGACCATCGGTCCGAAGAAAGCGCCGATGTTAACCATCATGTAGTAGATGCCAAATCCGATGGAAGCTGTTTCATCCGTTGTGGTCTTGGCTATTGTGGCCGAGATGATCGGTTTGAACAGGGCGGCACCCAGAGCCAAGTAAAGGTACATGAGGAATACTCCCGTGAACGTGGAGAACATGGGTAGGAAGATGAAGGCGGACGTGTAGATCACGAAAGCGAGGGCCAGTACTTTTTTGTAACCGTAGCGGTCAGCTATGGCCCCGGTCAAGACGGGCAGGAAGTAGAGTATTCCCGTTCCCACACCCATCAAGATTCCTTTTTGACTTTGCGTGAATTCCAGACCACCCATGTCGGATGATCCCGTGAGGTAATTGGCAAAAAGCATGAAGAAACCATACCATGCCCAGCGTTCAAATAATTCAATAGTATTAGCCACCCAAAAGGTGCGGGGAAATTTACGAAACACGCCCATCTTTTACGTTTTTAGTGATTGATTGGCAAATATAACGAATTCGACAGATGAAAGGAAGTAAACGTTCTTTTTTCTGAGAAATAAGCTATTGAGATAAGGGTTTTTGCAATTATTCCAAGAAATATGGTGTAAACTGAATTATATTAACTATCTTTGTGCCGTGAAACATTGTGAGTTCATTTTGATCTTTATCTTCTTTGTATTTTCCGGACATATTCCGTTCGGCTCTTTCCATCGTTGAATTGACCTTTGTAAGCTTTCTTTGTTCAGACAGTTTCTTTGCCCGAGTAGGTTTATATGTACGAACCGAAAATGGCTGGAGGCAATTTTAAACGTAACAATTATTTATTATGACATTTAGAGAATTAGAAATTGCAGAGCCTATTTTAAAGGCTATCTGTGAAAAAGGATATGAAAAGCCCACCCCGATACAAGAGAAGGGTATACCTGTGGCTCTTAGTGGTGGCGATATGCTAGGAATTGCCCAGACCGGAACCGGTAAGACAGCGACGTTCGCTATACCGATCCTGCAACATTTACTGGCTGATCGTTCGGAGGAAAAAAGTTCGGAAACACGAGGCAATAAAGGACGTCTCGTGAAAAGACGGGCAATTAAGGCTTTAATCTTAACGCCAACCCGTGAATTGGCTATCCAGATCGGAGAGAATATCACGGATTACGGGAAGTACACGGGGATTAGGCACGCAATTATATTCGGCGGAGTGAAACAAGGACCGCAGACGGATCTGTTGCAGGCAGGAGTAGATATTCTTGTTGCCACACCGGGACGTTTGCTCGATTTGATCCGGCAGGGATACGTGAATCTTTCATCAATTACGCATTTTGTTCTGGATGAGGCTGACAGGATGCTGGATATGGGATTTATTGCGGATATACGACGTTTGTTACCCATGCTGCCGACAAAGCGGCAGACGCTGTTTTTCTCGGCAACGATGCCTAAGGATATAGTGAATTTGTCGAGAAGTATTCTTTCAAACCCGACGAGGGTGGAGGTAACCCCGGTTTCTTCTGCCGTTGACACGGTGGAACAATGTGTCTATTTCGTGGAGAAACCGGAAAAGAAGAAACTTCTTGTTTCCTTGTTGAAACAAGAGAAAAAGTCGGTGCTTGTTTTTTCACGTACCAAGCATGGGGCAGATAATATATCACGCTTGTTGAAGAAGTCCGGCATCAAGAGTGAGGCGATTCACGGGGATAAATCACAAGGACAACGCCAGCGAGCTCTGTCGAACTTTAAGGCAGGAGCTATCCGGGTGATGGTAGCCACTGACATTGCAGCTCGAGGAATTGATATTCAGGAGTTGGAGATTGTCATAAATTATGATCTGCCTGATGTGGCTGAAACATACGTACATCGTATCGGGCGCACCGGGCGTGCGGGACATTTCGGTACAGCGGTGACGTTCTGTTCGGAAGAGGAACAGTCTAAAATTCGGGAAATCCAAGTTCTAACTGGCAAGAAAATCAATCGGTTGTCTTTTCAAGCATGATGACTGAACGTATATAAAAAAGAACGATCTGTGATGCAGATCGTTCTTTTTTTATATAGAAATAATAGCTTATTTCACTAGATTCATGGTGTCCGTTGCGATAACCAATTCTTCGTCCGTGGTGATGCTCATCACGATTACTTTGGAATCGGCGGTAGACAGTACTTTGTCTTGTCCGCGAACGCCTTTATTGGCGGCAACATCAAAGTGAATACCCATGTATTCCATGTTGGTACATACTTGTTCACGTACTTCACTGTCATTTTCCCCGATACCCCCGGTGAAGACGATCAAATCCGCTCCGTTTAGGGCGGCAGCATAGCTACCCACGTATTTCTTCACATCATAAGCAAGAATATCAAGGGCGAGGCGAGCCTTGTCGTTTCCGGATTCAGCTGCAGCCTGTAAGTCACGACAATCGGAAGAAACTTCAGATACTCCTTGCAATCCTGATTTCTTATTTACTAGGTCGTTTGCCTGTGCTGCGTTTAAACCTTCTTTCTCGCAGATATACAATAATGCTCCCAAGTCAAGGTCTCCCGTACGGGTTCCCATGATCACACCAGCATTGGGAGTGAAACCCATGGAGGTGTCAACGGATTTACCTTTGTTGATGGCGGTTATGGATGAACCATTACCCAAGTGGCAAGTGATGATTTTTTTCTCCTCAATATTCCATCCCAGTATTTTACATGCTTTTTCAGCCACGAACTTGTGAGAGGTTCCGTGGAATCCGTAACGACGGATACGATAATCCTCGTAGTATTTGTATGGGAGCCCGTAGATATATGCTTCTTTCGGAAGAGTTTGGTGGAATGACGTGTCGAATACTGCTACTTGTGGTACGCCCGGTAACAGTTTCTCCATGGTCTCGATTCCTTTCAAGTTTGCGGGGTTATGAAGTGGGGCTAACTCGCAGCAAGCGGCGATCTTTTTCTTGGCATCCTCGTCAACACGGGCGCTCTTAGCAAAGAATTCACCTCCATGAGCTACGCGGTGTCCCACGGCATTAATGTCCGTCAAGGCCTTGATTACCCCATGTTTCGGGTCAACCAGAGCTTTCAAGATCAGATCGATCCCGGCTGTATGGTCCGCGATAGGTTCTTCTACCACGTATTTATCTTTTCCTTCCGGTTTGTGAGTGAAACTTCCCACGGGTAAACCGATCTTTTCCACCAATCCTTTAGCGAGTAACGTCGGTTCTCCTGCCATGTCAAGCAATTGATATTTAATAGAGGAGCTACCGCAGTTTAAAACTAATACGTTCATTATAATTTAATTTGAAAATGGTAATACTTGTTGAGTCTATAAAAGTCTATTTTGCCGTTGCCTGATTTACCGTGATGGCAACAAGGTTCACGATGTCACTTACGGAACAACCTCTTGACAGGTCGTTAATCGGGGCTGCCATTCCTTGGAGGACGGGACCCACCGCTTCAATTCCGGCAATACGTTGCACGAGTTTATAGCTGATGTTTCCAACTTCAAGACTCGGGAATATCAACACGTTAGCTTTACCGGCCACGGGACTGCCCGGGGCTTTGCTGGCACCTACCGATGCCACGAGGGCTGCGTCAGCTTGCATTTCACCGTCGATCATCACGTCGGGAGCCATTTGTTTGGCGAGTTCCGTTGCTTTCACTACTTTGTCAACCAGTTCGTTTTTAGCTGATCCTTTGGTGGAGAAACTTAACATGGCAACTCTCGGTTCGATTTTAGCGATAGCTCTGGCTGTTCCGGCAGTAGCCACTGCGATCTGGGCCAATTCTTCCGCGGTCGGATTAGGCAGTACGGCACAGTCGGCACATACGATTAGGCCGTTTTCTCCATATTCCGGTTTGTTGGTTAATAACAAGAATGCTCCTGATACAACAGACATACCCGGTAAGGTTTTCACGATCTGTAACGCGGGACGTAACACGTCTCCGGTAGCATTTTTTGCTCCGGCAACTTCACCATCGGCATCCCCGCTCTTGATCATCAAAGTGGCAAGGTATAGCGGGTCAAGAACGAGTTTCAAAGCTTGTTCTTTTGTCATACCTTTACTCTTGCGAAGTTCAACCAAAAGGTCTGCATACGCTTCTTTCTTCTCGTGATTTTCGGGATCGATGATTGTGGCTTTACCGATGTTTTTCAACTCGAATTTCTCGGCCAACGCTTTAATTTCAGCCGGATTACCGATCAAGATGATTTGAGCAATACCTTCACCTATCAAGATGTCGGCTGCTTTCAACGTACGTTCTTCTGTTCCTTCCGGAAGTACAATCCGTTTGTTGCACTTCTTCGCATTTTCTTTGATTTGTTCAAGGAGATTCATGATATTTTTATTTTAAATATATAGTTACTCGCAATCGTTAGCGCGAAAGTAGAAATAAATAATCAATTTGTAATGCAGACATTACAAAAAAGTTCATTTTCGGGGAAAAGTTTATTATTTACTCTTATTTCATTTTCCGAGTTTGAAACGAATACGCAATACTCCATCATTGAAATCGAACGAGATGATGCGGAACGTGCCGATCTCGGCCGTGTTGGTGACATGAAGTCCGATGCAGGCGCATTGATCGTAATCCCCGATACGGATTACCCGCACGGTCTTTATACCCGGTTCAGGAAGGCGGGTAAGGTTGATGCCTGCCGGCACCTGATCGATCGGGTAGAAAATTTCTTCCACGTTGATGTTTTGTTGTATAATGTCGTTTACCGCTTGCTCCACGGTGGCAATGTCTTCGGCAGAAGGTGCCGTTTTGAAGTGGTAATCACATTTGGATTTCTTTTTCTCTATATGGGCGGAGAAAGAACGTTCACAATGGAAGTATTTGACCATCTGAGAATTTAGTAGGTGTTCCGCCGTGTGCATAGGTGGATATTCTTGTTTGTTGTGTTCGTTGAGTTGAATTTCTTGTTCCATATATTAGTTATTTTGATTGATTAAATTTACGACGACTTTGACCATACTATCTTTTTCTTCCGTGTGGCTTTCTGCTATCATCAGTGTAAGAGCTACTAGGGTATTATCCGCAATCCTTTTTTCTCCATTGGATCGATACAAGATTCCATTATTTTCCATGAACCAAAGGAATAACATGGCAGCGATCCGTTTATTCCCGTCGCTGAAGGAATGATTTTTTGTTACAAGATAGAGTAACATTGCAGCTTTTTCTTCTACGCTTGGATATAGTTCAATGCCATCGAAAGTTTGATAAATGGTTGAAATTGAACTTTTGAATGACTGGTCTTTTTCATGTGCAAATAAGTTACTTTCACCGAATTTACCTTTTAAAAGTTGAATGGCTTCCATTGCATTTTCATAGGTTGCGTGAAACTTGTCATTTTTTGTTGTTTCTTCTATTGTCAGTTGCTGATAATCATATTTATCCAACGTATCAAGGGCATAAACATAATCGGTTATGACAGCTAGTAATCCTTTAGATTGATCGGATGTTAACTGTTCTTGGTTTTTGATTGTATGACCAAGAATATGAACCATTTCTTTCAGTTCTTGATAACGTTCTAACTGTATTTTCTGATTGATAGCATATCCTTTGATTAGATAGTCCTTTAATATTTTATTTGCCCAGATACGAAATTGGGTACCGCGTTTTGAATTAACTCTGTAACCAACGGATATTATCATGTCTAGATTATAATAAGGAATATTTCTGGTTATATTCCTTTTTCCTTCCTTACGAACCTGTGCAATTTTTGCACAGGTTCGTTCTATTTCTAATTCGTGTTTTTTATAAATATTGTTTATATGACGTACAATGGAGGTTCGGTCCGTTTGGAACAATTCACTCATCTGTATTTGTGTCAACCACACAGTTTCTTTATCCATTTTTACATCCAACCTGATTTCTCCATCTTCCGTTTGATAAATGACAATATCATTTAGAGATGTGTTAAAATCAGTCGTGTACGTTGGAGAATGTTCTTGTTTGTTGGGTTGAATCTTTTGTTTCATATTTTTATTCGTGTTTGTCAAAGATGAGTTCATATTTTCTTAATCTTCGTTTGGATTTAAATGTCCATTTTTCCGGATTCCAGTAGGAGTATTCCACGGGAATTGTATTGGCATAGATATGTTGAATCCATTTTCCCCAGAATTGAAGATCATTGTCTTCAAACCTGTAATCATCTGGTTTATAGTATTTGCCGCATAGTTCAGATCCTTCTTCCAATACTATTTTGGTGTGGGGGTAGACGACATGAGTGGTGTCGTCCAATCGAGTGTCCATGTTTTCTTCGGTTCTCCAATTCCCATATAGCCGGAGCGTGTCGTAATTCACGATGATCCGGAGCGTGTCGTCCGTATTGTTAATCACGTGATACTCGTCTTGACACCAGTAATCGCATCCTGTAAATAGAATTGCCAGTAGGGAGAAAAGTAATGTTTTTAGTCGGTTCTTGTTTTTCATGTTGTATTGTTATTGGTTGCGTGTAATATAAAATGCCTGAGGTGTATCTTGTAACTACAAGTGTAATGCTTTTTAGGAGAATAAACAATCGAAGTGAAAATAATTTCTTGGTTTGAATTAAATCACTAACTTTGTCGCTTGATCGGGTGGGATTTTCCCGCCGCGGGATCACTTGACAAGTGGTTCCGGTTTAAATTTAGGTTTAAATAAAACTGTAATTATGAAGTTATTAGAAGGAAAGACCGCCATTATCACGGGGGCATCAAGAGGAATCGGAAAGGCTGTGGCATTGGAATTTGCCCGTCAAGGAGCGAACATCGCTTTCACCGATTTAAGATATGATGAAATAGCTCAGGAAACCGAAAAAGAAATTGCCGCTTTGGGTGTGAAAGCTAAAATGTTTGCTTCCAATGCTGCTGATTTCGCGGCTACGAATGCTACCGTGGATGAGATTGTTAAAGAATTCGGACGTGTAGATATACTTGTAAATAATGCTGGTATCACGAAAGACACCTTGTTAATGCGTATGAGTGAAGAACAATGGGATGCCGTGATCAACGTGAATTTGAAATCTGTGTTTAATTTCACGAAAGCCGTGTCTGCCGTTATGTTACGTCAGAAATCGGGTTCCATTATCAGCATGAGTTCCGTGGTAGGAGTGAGTGGTAATGCCGGACAAGCAAACTATGCTGCATCTAAAGCCGGGATTATCGGATTCACGAAGAGCGTGGCCAAAGAACTTGGCTCTCGTAATATTCGTGCTAACGCTGTTGCTCCGGGATTTATCATTACCGATATGACCGCGCAATTGTCTGAGGACGTGCGTAAGGAGTGGGCTGCTAAAATTCCATTGAAGAGAGGCGGTACTCCGGAAGATATTGCAAAGGTATGCGTATTCTTGGCTTCTGATTTGTCTGCTTACGTGACAGGTCAGACAATCCACGTTTGTGGGGGAATGAATATGTAAGATCCGCTTAAAAGTTTGGTTATAATTGTCGCAGATGCGAGACGATAGGGGTATTGAAATTCAATACCCCATTTTTTTTACCGGATGTTGAATTGTGAAACAGGAGCCTTCTCCAACTTTGGAGGTTACCGTGATTGTCCCTTTTAGATGCTCTATGATTGTATGGCTGATTGCTAAGCCTAGTCCTGTTCCTTGAACAAAATTGTCACCCTTGTAGAAACGTTCGAAAATACGGTTTATCTTATCTTCGTCAATTCCGCTACCTGTGTCTTTCACGAAAATGGAAACCTGATCGTTATTCTGCCTGTAACCAAGTGTGACTGCTCCTTTGGAGGTGAACTTGATAGCATTGTTGATCAAGTTGTTAATGACTTGTTTTAAGCGTAGGGGATCGGTCGTGATGATCGTGTCGGTTGCAGGAAGGTCCAAAAGTAATTCTACCTCTTGCGGGACATTTATTTGTTGGGCTCGTAGGATATTTTGTAATAAAGGCGTAAGCGGTTGTTCTGTTATGTTGAAAACCATCGTGTTGGATTCTATTTTTGAGAGATCGAGTATGTCGGATATAAGTGCTAGTAGCTGTTCGCAATTCAGGTATATCAATGATAAAAATTCTTTGATCTCCTCTTTCTGGAAAGACATATCTCCATCAACCAGTAAATTGGAAAAGCCGACAATGGCATTTAACGGTGTCCGTATTTCATGGCTCATGTTGGCAAGGAATGCACTTTTAAGTTTATCGCTTTGTTGTGCTTTGTCACGGGCTTTGGTTAATTCTTCTTCAATTTTCTTGTGTTCCTGTGTACTCATGCAGACACCAACGAGCCGGAAAGGAGTTTGTGTTCCTTGACCGAGATAAGTGGATTGGGCCTCGAACCATTCCCATTGTCCGTCGCCTCGCCGAAGACGGTAGCTCACGGGGGTCTCGATTAAACTTCCATGAACAGTGAGCGTAAGAGCCGTGATTACCCCTTCAATATCATTGGGATGCACCATTTGGGCAAATTGTTCGTTTGTTAGCGTGCAATCCCCGGCAGGAATTCCAAGGTATTCGAAATAACGGGGATCAATAATCATCAGATTACATTTTATATCGTATGACCAAGGAAATATTTTCGTGCGGTGTAGGGCCATGTTCAACACGTATTCTTGGGTAAGTTCGGTCACGACGTTTCGGAACGTGAATATGATATAATTTGAATCTTCTTCTCCGGTAACATTTTTGAAATAGCCTTTCACCAGAAAAGAGATGGCATTGGTTGCCCCGTGGATGAACGTGTCAGGTGGGAGTGTAACTTCCTGCTCGTCTTTTTGTAGGAGACTCAAAAGTTTATCCAGAATATTGAGGTTCTCGTGGAAAATTGAAAATACTTCCCGAATGTTTTTATCCCTTATGTCTTGTTTTTGTACTCCGAGTTCGGTAGCGGCCTGACGATTTACCTGTTTGATTGTCCCATTCGGGGTTAATAGAATAAATCCCGCCGGTACGGAATCAAGAAGTTCTCGAGCGAACTTTTGTTGCGTGTCTAATTGCTTCTCCTTTACCAGTCTTTCGTATTTTCGCTTTCGTGCTATCAAGTAGAAAATGAGGGTAAGAATGACGATAGCGGCCAATAGAATAATGTTTAATGTTATACTATATTGAATAGATGCGTCGCCAGTGAATAAATTTATCTGGTCAATCATGATATTTTGTGTGTTGTGTTGTTTAATTGATTGTTCCTGTATTCCCGAGGGGACATCTTCATGATACGTTTGAAGAATTTCGTGAAGGTGGATGGAGAAGGGAAATTCAGGCTATAACTGATTTCCTGTATGGTCTTGGTACTTGAAACAAGTAGGGATTTTGCCAGCGTGATCACGTAATCGTCAATCCATTCCCCCGCAAATTTTCCGCTAGCGGCATGAATGACGGATGATAGGTATTTAGGGGTTAGACATAATTTGTTTGCATAGAAAATAATGTCTCGTTCTTTGAGGTGATATTCTTCGACGAGCGTGATGAATCGGTTGAATATGCTATTGGGGTGTGATAACTCAAAATCTTTATCTTGCATATGACGATAAACGAAATTGTAAAGATCATAAAATAAAGCATGTGCTAGTTTATGTACGGCTAGTTCAGAAAAATGAGGATTCAGTTTATCTGTTTTCCTAGATAATAGTGAATAATATGATTCCAATAGTTTAATTTCACCCTCTTTAAGTCCAACAACCGGATGGAATTGCATTTTAAATCGCAAGGGAATCATTTCTTGGCATTTCTCTTTGAAGTAGTCTGACGAGATGAAAATAATCTTTGTCTCGTAATCCGGTGTTGTATGAATCGGTTTGATGACTTGCTTGGGAAGCACGACAATCAAGTGGTTCTTTTTGATATGATAGTTTTGAGTATTGATCATGATTTCCGCTTCTCCCCGGGTACAAAGCGAGAAAGAACAGGTTTCTGTCACGATGAACCCCTGTCTACTGATTTCTTCTCCAATGAATGCTTTTTCATGGGTCACATGGTTATAAATGATTAGACTTTCCGAGGTATAATCCGGGGGTACCCGCCGGGCGAGTTCCTTGATATTGATAGTCGCAGATTCTTTCATTTTTCCATCTAAATAGTTAAGCAAAGGAATGAATAATCTACTACATATCCAACGGTGTTCCGACGTTTAGTTTATTTATACCGTCCTAAAGGAAACTAATAATTTATTGACAATTCGCACGCTTTATCCGGGAAGTTGTTTTTTCTCGATGACCGTTTGGTTATTTCCCGGAATATTTCTACTTTTAAAACATCGTATTTGAATGGTTGCCGAAAAGTCAGGCCGTGATTGTGGCTCACTTTTTGTAAACTCAAAATAAAACAAACAAGTAATTTCATGGAAAGGCGTGTAAAATATAAGATGAAGGCCGGGCTAAAGATAGTCGGGGCATTTTTATTTGTGGGCTTATTAGCCTCATGTAGTAGTTACAAAGTGCTGAATATAGACGTGTTGCATCCGGGAGAGCTGAATATCGGAAACAAGAATGCACAAATTTTGTTTATCGACCGGAAATTGGTGCATGAGTCGGATTCTCTCTCTGCGTACCAGTTGTTTGCTAGTTTGCGGTTACGGCGGGACGAGGTTGTCAATCATTTCTATAATGGGGTGCGTGATGGGTTACGTAACGGGGTACAACCTATCTTACTGGTTAAAGGGTTGGGATTGAACACGGGATATATTCCGGACGGGTATACTCCTGCACCGATTTCCCCGGCAGGTATTGCCGCATTGGAAAAGATTTCCGGACAAACATACGTTCTCTCGGTGGAATATTGTGAGTTCGGGTTGGATGGTGCGAGTCGGTTGATGCTTGATACCAATCTTTTCGTGCGTTTATATGACCCGGATGGTGTTGTGGTGGATTCCGCAACTACTCATAAATTGGATGATGTGGACGAGACGCTGTTCGAGGGAAATAATTATGATATAATATGTAATTTTTTCTACAATAACGGGGTGAAGTACGCGGAACGTTTGACGCCGACATGGAAACCCGAACAACGTAGGATTTACACGAATAACCGTCTGTTGAATCTCGGTTACTATCATTTTGAGAACGAGAATGATGAAGAGGCTCAGCGGATATGGAATGCGGCCTTGAACCTGAAGCCCAGAGTAGCGGCTCGTGCTGCGGTGAACTTGGCATGGTTCTATGAAAAAGATGGTAACTTCTCGTCAGCGAAAGCTTTATTGGAGGCGGCTTTGAAAACATTACAAGCAAATAACATCAATGACAATTTGTCCGTATATATTACGGATTACATAAAGCGTTTAGAGAAACGTATCAAGGATGAAACCAAAATTATGGAACAGTTATAAACGATTTTAAAGCATGAGAAATTTCGATTATTACAATCCCGTGAAAATTCTTTTCGGGAAAGGAAAAATTGCCGAGATCGCAAAATGGATTCCGAAAGGGATGAAAGTTATGATGACCTACGGTGGTGGAAGCATCAAGAAAAACGGTGTCTACGAACAAGTGATGGATGCGTTGCAAGGGTTTGATATTGTAGAGTTCGGGGGTATCGAGCCGAACCCGAAATACGAGACTTTGATGCGGGCCGTGGAATTGGCAAAACAGGAAAACGTGGGATTTCTTCTAGCTGTAGGAGGAGGTTCCGTGATTGACGGGACGAAATTTATTGCTGCTGCAACTTGTTTCGAGGGGAATGAACCTTGGGACATCGTGGCAAAGGGCGCACGGGTGAACGCGGCACTTCCGTTGGGAGCCGTACTGACCCTTCCGGCTACAGGATCGGAAATGAATAGTGGCGGTGTGATCACTCGCCAGTCCACTTTGGAAAAATTGGCGTTTAATTCTCGCCACGTGTTCCCGAAATTCTCTGTACTGGACCCGATGGTGACTTATTCATTGCCCATGAAACAAGTGGCTAACGGGGTGGTTGACACTTTCGTGCATGTCATGGAACAATATTATACTTTCCCGGAACAAGCTGAGATTCAAGATCGTTTCTCTGAATCAATCTTGAAGACTTTGATTGAGTTGGGACCGAAGTTGATTCATGCCGAGAAACCGAATTATGAAGATCGGGCCAACTTCATGTGGGCAGCCACGATGGGGTTGAACGGTTTGATTGCCTGCGGGGTATCGCAAGACTGGTCAACTCACCATATCGGTCATGAATTGACCGCTTTCAACGGGTTGGATCATGGAATCACGCTGGCGATCGTTTTACCGGGAGTGATGAATGCCACGAAAATTAAACGTCGTGAGAAATTGTTGCAATATGCCGCACGTGTGTGGAATATTGACACAGATCAGCCCGATGCTGCCGATCAAGCGATTGCCCGTACGGAACAATTTTTCAATGAATTGGGCGTGAAGACCCGCCTGTCTGATTATGGCGTGGGTATCGACACGATCGACCGTATTGAAAAGCGTTTCCGTGAACGGGGGGATTTTGCCCTAGGTGGTATCGATGATGTGAACGTGGATAATGTGAGAGCGATATTAACTTCAAGACTTTAATAATTTAGAATGTAGAATGTAGAATGTAGAAATTAAAATGTATACCAAGAAAACCCTTTACCACATTCTAAATTCTACATTTTACATTCTAAATTCTAAATTTCATATTGTATGTTGCGTGTATATCGGGCCTCAGCCGGTGCAGGGAAGACGTTTGCTTTAACGATGGAATATTTCAAGATCGTTTTCAATGTTTCTTCTGAGTATAAAAATGTGCTTGCGGTGACCTTTACCAATAAGGCCACGGAAGAAATGAAATCCCGTATAGTGCGGGAATTGAACAAGCTGGCGGAAGGTCAGAAGAGTGATTACCGGGAGGAACTTAAACGGACGCTGAAATTGACAGACGATCAGGTAAGGGAACGGGCCGGAGTGTTACGTACTTTGATTCTGCACGATTACGGGCGGTTATCCGTGACGACAATTGATCGTTTTTTTCAACGGGTAATCAAAGCGTTTACCCGTGAACTGGGGATATTTCCCGGTTATAATGTCGAGTTGGATAGTGACTACGTGTTACAGCGAGCCGTGGATCAAGTGATGCAACGCATGAATAAGGATAAGGAGCTAAGGGCGTGGATTACCGAGTTGATGAGTGATAGCGTGGAGGATGCCAAATCGTGGAGCGTGAAGAGTAAGATCGCGGAGCTGGGGAAGGAGTTGTTTGGAGAGAGTTATATGCTTTTCGACAAGGATGTGAGGGACAAGTTTAACGATCGAGGATTCCTGAAAGGTTATAAGATGTTCTTGCAAGGTGTGATCTCCCGTTTCGAGGATCGCATGGAGATGTTCGGTCGGTCTGCTTGCCGGAATATCGAGGAGAATGGATTGCACGCGGAAGATTTTAAAGGAGGGAAACGAAGTTTTATAAATTATTTTTACAAATTACGGGATAAGAGTCTGGATAAGATTCCCGATTCTGCCCGAAAAGCAATAGATAATCCGGATGAATGGGTGACCAAAAAGCATGATTCGTCGATCCGGACATTGATTGAGCATATCTACCCGGAACTGAATACGAACTTGCGGGAAAGTGTTGAGTATTATGACGAGAATTTTCGGGATTACGTGTCTGCGGTTTTGCTCTCGAAGAATCTTTACCAATTGGGGATTCTGAATGACTTGTACGGGGAGGTGAGAGATTATTGTGACGAAAAAGGGCTCATGTTACTGAGTGACACCACCCGGTTACTTAACATGCTGATTGCCGGGAATGATACTTCTTTCCTGTTCGAGAAAACAGGGAATTTCTACAAGCATATCATGATTGACGAGTTTCAAGACACCTCGACCATGCAATGGGGAAACTTCCTGCCACTTGTCGTGAACACGCTTTCCGAGGGAGGAAGGGCTATGATCGTGGGGGACGTGAAACAAAGCATCTATCGATGGCGTAACGGGGACTGGCGTTTGTTGGCGGAAGGGGTAGAGCGTGATTTGGCTACTTTCGGTACGGATAACGTGATTCTGGAGCATAATTGGCGGAGTTACAAGGAGGTGGTGGAATTCAATAACCAGTTCTTTATCCTAGCTGCACGGCAATTAAAGGAGTTGTATGACAATGAATGTGGAGAAGAGAATGTTTATTCCCGTTCGATCACCGAAGCCTATTCCCGGCCGGAGCAACTTGTGAGCCGTTCGGGAAGTGGGTACGTGGAGATCCGTTTCAGTGGGGAAAAACAAGAAGAGGGGAGTGATGCGGAGATCATGGACTCTGTCGTGGATGTTGTCAATGACACGATGCACCGGGGTGGAGAACTGAAAGACTGTGTGATTCTTGTGCGTAACGGTAAGGAAGGTGCTTTCGTGGCTGATTACTTGATAGAATATAACAAGCGGGAGAATATTCCTTTTCCGATACCTTTTATATCTAATGATTCGCTATACGTTTCCTCGTCGCCTTACGTGGAATTAATTATTAACGTGCTACGTTACATGGTGGAACCGTATGATGCGGTGAATCGAACGGTGTTGCTTTATAATTACCGAACTTTTGTCAGGGGTGAAGATACTTCACGGGAAGATGTTCTTTTCAAGGCCGGTAGTACGGACGAGAGTTTTCTTGACACGATCGACTTGCCGTTTTTACGGGAGCCGGAGAAACTGACATTTAGTTCCTTGTTCGAGATCACGGAGACGATTATTGAGGCTTTCGGTTTACGGGCTAGGATGGAAGAATTGCCTTACTTGATCGCTTTCCAAGATATTCTCTTTGATTACGAGAAAAACAACACGAACAGTATTCCTATTTTCCTTGAATGGTGGGAGAAGGAAAAGGATAAAAAAGTGTTATCTACCTCGGAAGAAGTGGATGCCGTGCGAATTCTCACGATACATAAATCCAAAGGGTTGGAATTTAAAACGGTTATTATTCCTTTCTGTGCTTGGGAGCTTGATGATATCCGTCACGGGCGCCGGATATGGTGTAAGAACCGGGAGGAGGGGTTTAGGGATTTGGAGTATGCACCATTGAACTATTCCTCTAAACTGGCAGATAGTCATTTCCGGGAGGATTACCTCAGTGAACACGTGAAGGCTTATGTTGACAACTTGAATCTGCTTTACGTGGCGTTCACGCGGGCGGAACGGGAGTTGTATGTTCTGCCTTACGCACCCAAGATAACGAAAGAAGGGAAATCGTCAGATATTGGTGCTTTTCTCTTTCAAGTTTTGGAGGCAAGCGGGATGCCGGAATGGAATTCCGAGAATTCGAGCTTGATCATCGGGGAGAAACAGTTGATAGCCGGTAAGGAAAAAATAGAAGACGATGATACATTAAGTCTGGCGGAATATCCGATTTATGAATTGAACGAGCGAGTGAGTGTCCGCTATAAATATGAAGATTACACGGACCCGGAGACAACAGAGATTTCTGCCGTTGACGAGGGGAAGATGTTACATGAGATATTCCGTCGTATCGAGACGGTGGATGATGTCGATCGGGCGGTAAATGATATGTATCATTCGGGTTTACTTACCTTGGTGGAAAGGGAGGAATACCGGGAGCAGGTGGTGTCTTATTTGAATAATCCAGTCCATTCGGCATGGTTTGATGGTCGATATAAGGTTATTAATGAACGGGATATACTTTTCTGTAACTCGGGAAAAGCTCGTCCGGACCGGGTTATGGTTGATGGGAAAAAAGCCATTGTTGTGGATTATAAATTCGGTCAGAAAGAAGAAAAATCGTATATCCGGCAGGTTGGTTTTTATTGTAAAACATTACGACAGATGGGCTATACCGATGTGGCAGGTTATATTTGGTACGTTCCCTTGGGGAAAGTAGTGTCCGTGTGAGAACATAAAAAATGGGAAGTTTCAAATGCAAACTTCCCATTTTTTATATCCGGAGATTTATTATCTACGATAGTCTGATCTCTTTTTGCCAAGAGGAACACTAACACCTAAGTAGGCATTTACCCGGTTGGCGTCACCTGCTGATTTGGTCATCAAATAGTCGGAACCGATGAAAACAGGGCCTAATTTCAAGCCTATTCCCAGCGTTTCGAAGTCACTATGTAAGAAAGAGTAACTTAATGTTGCCCCAAACCAGTTTCTCGGACGGTAGTTTGCTGAAAGTGTCAATTCGGAGTAAGCTTTAGGCTGAGTGAATTGAGTAGAGGACAACAGACCGAATCCGAGCTTGTTATTCAAAAGGGTATATTCTGCACCGAGGTTCAAGGTTGAACGAAGACTGGTACTCCGGCTTTTGGTTTTCTCTTCCGTTTGGAATTGGATCAAGTCGAAGTCGAACACGTCTCCTGCCTCGTAAGTTTCATAATTATTTGGATCGAAATTAGAGAAATCACCGTAATCATGTTCGCTGTCTGTCGTGGCAATCGTGGTAGATGATTTTGTCCAACTAATGAATCCTAGGTCGAGGATGGCTGCCGATACATTAATGCAACCAAGAAAATTGTAACTTGCTCCTAAATCGATACCGAATCCATAACCGGATACTCCGGGAGAATCAAAGTCAATATCATCAATATATCCGCCATCTGAATTATACCCAAATTCTAATCCTTTCATGGAAGTTTCCAATCGTCCTTTGGTTTTTACTTTCCAAGATTGATAACTTAAAATATCTTCCGTGTTTATTTTTGCGGTGATCTGATCAATTTTAGCATCTAGGTTACCTAATCCAACTAAAACTTTCACGCGTCCCCCGACAGTCAGGTCTTTTGTTACGGGACGGGAATATCCTAATCCTATTTCAGTGAAAATATCCGCATGGAGTTCCATATCCCGGATGTCGTAATCGAGGTTGAGCCTGTCGTCTAAATCCGGATCAATATTAGCGTAACGGGCAAATTCGAACATACTCTTCGGGATGGAGGCGCTAATGATGGACCGAGCTCCCAAATTTACAGTCCAAAATCCTTTCCCGCTGTAAAAACCGAAAGAAATAATGTCCACCGTCAAGTCGATATTCATCGTGTTCTTGTTGTCCAGACGACTGATGAACTTATCGCTATTCAAAAAGTCATTCTCGTTTTCGATAATGTCGATAAAATCATCGATACTCAATTTGTTGGAAGAAGCAGATAATCCGATGGCACCGATAGCCGGAATATTAAAATATCCTCTGGCGGGTTGCAAGGCAGGGTTCATTTTAAGTCTGGCCGGAACGTTGTCCATGAAATAAGAAGTTCTAAGTCCTTGTGCAAGACCCTCAGAAATTCCCATAATAGACAAAAGTATAGCCACACAGATAACTTTCAAAAAGGTAAAACTTTTTTTCATAAATAGTGTCGTTTATAAATCTGATTTGATATTTATTACGACACAAAATTGTCATTTTATTTTAGAATAGACAAGGATTATTATTAATTATTTGTTTCATTTTAATGTAGTGAAAGCATAATTTATCATCTGATATTTGGAAATGTAAAATAGATACTCTATCTTTGCACTCGCAAAACGAAAGAAGTTCTGCTTATATTGCGGGATGGAGCAGTTGGTAGCTCGTTGGGCTCATAACCCAAAGGTCGTC